>JBDQHW010000005.1:0-94812 GCA_040264655.1 Dehalococcoidia bacterium
AATCGCGGAATCCAGATCACAAAAAGATCTAACAACTGTTCAAAGTCGCCTTCAGCGCTTTACGGTGCGGGGTGGAGCAGTGGCAGCTCGTCGGGCTCATAACCCGAAGGTCGTAGGTTCGAATCCTACCCCCGCTACCAGCTTCGCTTTGCGACAACAATATCTTTCTCTTGGTGGTAAGAGCATGATGGACCCACCCGTTCCCATCCCGAACACGGAAGTGAAACGTCATAGCGCTCACGATACTGCACCTGCGAGGGTGTGGGAAAATAGGTCACCGCCAGGGGATTATTTCAACAACAACGCCTCATCGAACGATGGGGCGTTTTGCATTTAAGGCAATATTTGCCTCAGGTGCCATCGGGATGTTTGCACTGCTTGTCACGAAACGCGTTGGAACAAATTTGATAGGTGGTTCGTCTATTCAACAAGTGACCGAGTAGTTCGTCACAGATGTTGTTTAGAGGCCATGGCTGAAGCCGGTGCAGAGTGAAGGTCACTGCGTAGGTCTTTTAGACACCTATCAAGTAGAAAAACATGCTGCAATAGGGTGCAGCCACAGCAGGCAACAAGATGAAGACGATTCCCAACACAAAATATGTTCTGTTCTTTCTGACGGTTCTTAGCATCGCAATACTAGTAGTGGCTTGCGGCTCAGACGAAAACGATACCGAAAATACCGTGGTGCCAGGTACGAACGATGATTCGGTGGCGACAGTGTTTGAGACTAACCAAGCGCTCTAGAATTCGTTTGACCAAGTCGACTATGATTTTGTGACCAGTCGAATGTGCTTCTGCCCGCCTGAATTCACGACGGCAGTTGAGCTAACCGTCCGCGACGGTCAGATTACGAGCGGCGAATATGTAGCTGACTCTGGACTGACCAATTCTGTCGATCTCACAAATCACAAAACTATCGATGATCTGTTCGAGATCATAGCTTCAGCAATCGAGCAAGACGCACATCGTATAGAGGTCACATACAACTCAGAGCAAGGCTACCCAGAGTCGATATTTATCGACCACGAGGAGATGATGGCCGATGAAGAGAGTATTTACACCGTCTCATCCCTTACGGCTGTCGTCAGTGAGTAGGGCCGTGGCGATCTGAGTCTCGTTCAGCGAGATTAACTTAGTCGCGACATGTCTATGGGTCGGATGATCGACGTGAGAGATGTCCCAACGACGCGCCGTTCCAGGCTTAGGAGTCGTCGGTTGGTAAAGAATAGTTTGCCACCGATTGCTCAACTAATTCTTTGAGCACAGCTCTGTCGAAGTCGGCAAGGCGTTTCACGTACAGGCAAGACTTACCGGTGGTGTATTTACCGAGCTTTTTTATGGTTTCGGTCGGGTCGTAAACCTCATCGATTCCGTAGATCGACAACGCTCCTTTTCTGGGTGAGAAACCGACGATCGGCATGTCGCCTTCACGCCCAGTTTTGTACTTGTAGTGATAGCTCCCGAATCCAACGATGCTGGGCCCCCACATAACTGGCGGTTCGCCTGTGGCCGCTTGCATGAGTTCGATAAGTTCGAAGGAGTCGGCTCGTTTCTGTTCGTCGGATACAGCAGCAATGAACGCGTCCACATCAGCTGGTGTTGGTCGTGTTTTGTTCTGTTGTGATGGCATGTGTGTTTGATCCGTTGGGTAAGAGACCGTTGATCGATATCGCTAGTTTAGCGGGATTGGCCGGTTTTGATCTTGTTAGTTGCCATCTCAACTCGTCTGGCATTTTGTGACTGATGCTCATACAAACCAGACTGAATTTCATACCCAACTCATATCGAACATATAGCATCGAATTGCACTTTTGCGAGCTTAAATCTACATTGACCTAGTTTTGAGTTCGGAGGCGGTATCCAGCGACCGGTTGGGCTGGCTGGTAAGGACGAAGCACGAGTTTGGAGTGAAGGAAGACGATGACTCAGGATGCAGCGATTCGCGCCGAGGCATTGACGAAGCACTACGGTGATGTTCAAGCTTTGACCGATCTCGACCTCGATGTTCAGAGAGGCGAAGTCTTTGGTTTTCTGGGTCCTAACGGCGCGGGTAAAACCACAGCGATTCGAACTCTGTTGGATGAGATCCGGCCGACGAGAGGCAGCGCATCGATACTGGGCTTGGATACTCACGAGAAGTCTGTGGAGATTCGTCGACACATCGGCTACTTGCCAGGCGATCTAGCGATGTACCCAGGGATGACAGGTAAATACCTGCTCACTTACTTCGCCAACTTGCGTGGTGGCGTCGACTGGTCGTATGTCGAAACGTTGGCGGAACGGTTGAATGCCGACCTTTCGAAGAAGGTGGGTAATCTTTCTTCAGGAAACAGGCAAAAGATCGGATTGATTCAAGCGTTCATGAATCGACCAGAAGTGTTGATCATGGACGAGCCGAGCACCGGGCTTGATCCGCTAGTTCAGCGCGAGTTCCAGGCGATTTTGCGAGAGCTAGTAGGGGAAGGAAATGCGGTGTTCCTTTCGAGTCACACGCTTTCTGAAGTCCAGCGCGTTGCCGACCGAGTCGGAATTATTCGAAATGGAAATCTGATCACCGTTGAATCGGTTTCTAGTTTGCGTTCGAAGGCGATGCGCAGGGTTGAGCTTGAGTTTGGATCTGAAGCTGATCCTTCTGTGTTCGATGGCATCACGGGAGTCTCGAACGTGGTGATTGAGGGGCGTCGGATCATTCTTTCCTATGACGGGACGATGGACGTTTTGTTGAAGTCCGCCATGGATCATCACGACGAGGTAGTGGACATCACAACTCACGAGGCTGATCTCGAAGATATTTTCCTTACCTACTATGAGGAAGGTGAAGGCGAGTTGAGCTCATGATGCAACACAGCGTTTTCACGAAGTCGATTCAAGACCGTTGGCGCGGTATGTTTATCGCGGCTGTGACACTGGGCTTATTCTTCCTGTTTGGCATGGCGGTCTACAAGGACATAGATCTGGACTTCTACAACGACTTTCCTGCCGCAGTCCAATCAATGATGGGCATGTCCGAAGGCGCCGATGTTGGAAGCTTGGCGTACGGAGCCATTTATGGTTTATACGGGGCGCTAGTGTTAGCCGGTATGGCATTGATAGCAGGTGCGGGTGCTATCGCAGGAGAAGAGCGAAACGGTACGTTGGGGTTGCTGCTAGGTAACCCAAAAAGCCGCTCACACGTGCTTGTTTCAAAAACGGCCGCACTGTTGGTATTGCTGTTGTTCGCGATTGTTGTCATGGGGATTGCGGGTCGAATCGTTCCAGTATTACTTGATGTTGAAGTTGGTGAAATGGAGATCGAGTCGTTGATGTTCCACCTGTTCATCAACGCCGTTTTCTATGGATTACTGGCGACGGCGATTGGGGCGTGGACCGGCAACAGCGGGTTGGCTTCAGGTATTAGCGCAGGTGCCATGATCATCGGGATGTTGGGATCGGGCTTGCTACCTCTGATATCGGGCGCAGAAGATTTCGCAAAGGTCTTCCCTTGGTATTACTTCGATAGTAGCCAGCCTGCTCTAAACGGTATTCATTGGGGACACGTATCGATCCTAGCTGCCGGTTCAGCTCTGTTTTTTATGGTGGCTTTGATTGGTGTCACCCGACGTGATTTGCGAGCGCAAGCGATTGGAACGACATTGGTCGATCGGTTGCGGGCGAATCCTATGACGCAAAAGCTGGTCGAGCGTGTAGCTGGTACCGCCAAGGTTTCGCATATTTGGGTCAAGACGACCTCTGAGTATCAGATTCTGTTGATGGCGACCGGCTACTACATGTTCCTGATCGGTGGAGTAGTGCTCGGGCCGACTTATATGCTGCTCGATGAGAGCCTTCTCAAGCTGGCTGATCAGTTGCCTGACACATTGATGGCACTTGCCGGAGGTGGTGATATCAGCACTCCCGAGGGTTATTACTCGGTCGAGAATTTCGGTCTCATGGCTCCCATCATCTTTCTGATGCTGGCGGTGACAGTTGGTTCTCGAGCACTCGCAGGTGAAGAATCAAAAAGGACGATGGGTTTGTTGTTGGCGAATCCTATTTCGCGCCAGCGTGTGGTGCTCGAGAAGATGGCGGCAATGGTCGTGCTGACTACCGCGCTAGGAGTCGTCACGTTTGCGGGAACGGTGCTCGGGTCAATGCTCGGTGGACTGGGTATAAGCGTTGCGAACATCGCTGCAATGGCGCTATCCGCCACGCTGCTGGGCCTGACGTTTGGGGCGTTGGCTTTAGCGGTCAGTGCGGGTACAGGGCAGGTGAAAAAGGCTGTATTCGGTACAGTTGGACCTGCGCTGGTGTTCTATCTGATGAATGCGTTCTTGCCGCTGAACGAAAACCTGGTCGGCTATGCAAAATGGTCCGTTTTCCACTACTACTCAGGAAACGAACCGCTGATCAACGGACCGCATTTCGGTCACGTTGCTCTGTTGATAGCGTTGACGATCGGATTGGTTGTCGTAGCCGTGGCTTTGTTCAACCGACGGGATCTACGGCAAGGCTAGATCAGCGTACTTGGTTAGTTTGACCTGAATTCAACGCTGCAATTGAGCGTTGGGATTGAACAGGCAACGAGTGCTGACGAACGATTTCAGGGTAGAATTTTTACCAATATGAGTAATGATTCTTCGAGCGTGTGGCAGAAGTTCACTAATTCGTTGTTCTACTACCCTGATCGGTACCATTCCGGTTTGGTGAGAGTGACACGACTTGTGGCTGTAGCGAGCTTGCTGATTGCAGTTCTCGCGGTGGTCGTTGAGAACAATTTCGACGTTGATTCACAGCAGGTGGGACTCATACGTGTCAACGTTGTTGGTCCAGTTTTCCTGGTGAGCTTGGCGCTGCTGTTCGTGCTTTGGGTTCGCAGGAACGTGAAGCAGGATTAGCGTCAATCGAGTGCTAGGCTCCAGTTGCCGGTGCTACTAATCACGATCATCCACAAGCCTTCAACGTTTGAGTATTTTGTCGAGTTATTGATCTCGAATTCATACGCCTTGTCTTGTGGATTAACTTCGTTCACCAGGAGCTTTTGGCCTGTGCGGTTACGTGCAACTAGCTCACGCTGAAGTGCCCTGATTCCCTATCGTTGCTTGCGACCATGCTGTGAGTTCCCGCTGAGAGATGTACGGCCGGAATTACGAAGTCTTGAAACCCTGAGAGTTCGAAATTCGATTGGTGCGTGGCCGTTGGAAAATCTTCCTGTGTATACGAGATCTCCCAATCGGTGCTTGAGATGATTTCCAGTTCGGCGGGACCCGGAACCAAGCCTGAGAATCCCGATCCGTCGTCCTTTCTGATCCTTATCGCGGTCGATCCGAAGTACTTTTCTGTCTCGTTGAACAGTACCTCGTTGCCGTTATCTTGTTTCAGGTTGACGGCGAAGAACCCGCCATCGGATTTTGCTTCGACAATCAGGAAACCTTCTTCAATTGTGATGCTCTCTGTTGATGCTGAGTAGCCGGAGAGCAGCGCCATGTCGCTGGCTGTGACGCCTGTGAGTCCTGTTTTAGCTTCGATCGTTCCTGCATTTACGGAATCGATGTCGTCTGGGACGATCGAACCCTCGTCGCTGCAGGCGGCCAACGCCAACGCAACGAGCGCTGTAAGTAGGGTCGTTGCGAGGAGTCTTGTGTTGACGAAATTTATGTAGGTCATTGCAGCCAGGGAGGTGAGGTTTGAGCAGTCGTAAACAGTCTGAGGGCGAAGAAGTGCCTATCGTACCGTTTTACCCGTCGCAAGCATTGAGGCAACTTTAGGTGTCGTAATTTGAGTTGAGTTTCGACCCGAGGATATGTCGTTTTTCGTGTGAGTTGGGCATATGCTTCGTCCGAGTTGAGTTATTTCTACGATTAGTTGGGAAGTTTGTATTCGGATGGCGAAATTTAAGGCGATTTTTCTGCACCAGGAACCGTGGGAAGCCGAACGGTTTGAGGCCGGCGTTGGAGCCGATATGGAGGTCGTGGGATTTCCGCAGTTTAGCGAGTTGCTGGAAGTAGGAGTAGGGCACCCTGAGACCGTGATGGTGATTGGCGGACTTGGTGTGAGAAGTACCGAAGCTGCTGATCTTTTTCCAAAGTTGAAATTGATCCAGACCTTGAGTGCAGGGACCGACACAATCCCGAAGGTCGAGATGAGTGAGCGTGGTGTTCGTGTTGCGAACAATATGGGTGGGAATGCTGTGGCCGTTGCTGAGGTGACAGTTGCTTTGATGGTTTCGACGTATCGCCGGTTGATGGTGCAGTGGAACGACACAAACAACAAAGGTGTCTATGGCACCGGGTTCTCGTCGGACTGGGGCCGGTTTCATGAGCTGACCGGAAAGCGTGTTGGAATAGTCGGTTTGGGACAGATTGGTTCGCGTGTTGCGAAACGCTTAGCTGGTTGGGAGTGCGAAGTTGTGTATTCGGATGTGGTTTCACATTCGTCCGAATACGAAGCCGCCGCCGGAGCGTCACGAGTTGATTTCGATGAACTGATCGAAACTTCAGATGTGATTAGTTTGCACGTGCCGTTGGATAGGTCGACCGAGAAGATTTTGTCGAATCGTGAGTTCGCTCGGATGAAGCCGGGAGCGATAGTTGTGAACGCCTGTCGTGGTCCTGTGGTTGATGAGGCAGCATTAATTCGGGCTTTGGACGATGGTCAGATTGCCGGAGCTGGTCTAGACGTGACTGAGATCGAGCCTATCGAGATGAGTAACGCCTTGATGGGTCGTGACAATGTGGTGTTGCTGCCGCATCGGGCCGGGCTGAGCGTTGAAGCGCGTGAAAAGAGTATCGATAACGCAATTGGCAACGCCAAGCGACTAATGGCGGGCGAAGACCCAATCGGGATAGTACTGCCGGTATAGGCTGATGAGGCGGTCAGAGATATTCTGAACTGGGGTTATGCGTAGAATGCTGCGATGAAAATTCTTGCACCTGTGCGAATTATCGGCGACTGGTTGCTCGGTATTGCTCGAGACGTAACTGAGCATCCAGGTGACTCAGAACAGGTTCATGTTCGTAAGGTGATCGCTGTCATGTCAGGGATTTTGATAACTCCGGCCGCCATGATTTGGGCGTTGCTGTACTTCCTTGCTGGTGAGAACTTAGCCGCGTCAATTCCCGGAATCTACACTCCTCTCACGATTGCAAACATCTACGTTTACAAGGTTTCGGGACGCTATCGCGGCTTCGAATTTGTCCAGCTGTCGCTGATTCTGTTGCTACCTCTATTCCTGATGCTGTCGCTAGGCGGCTTTGTCAGTTCAAGCGGGGTGATTATCTGGGCGATCGTGGCTCCTATGGGGGCGATTGTGTATTCATCACGTCAGATGTCAGTTTTATGGTTTGTTGGATTCGTAGCGGCGGTAGTTTTTAGTGCACTAATCGACTCTTCGTTGGACAATTTAAGTTCGGTACCGGCTTGGGCGAAGACGACGCTGTTTGCCGGCAACATATTGGGACCTTCTTCAATTGCGTTCTTCTTATTGGCTTACTTCGTGAAGCAAAACGATATCGCGTACTGGATGCTGAATCGCGAACGCGAAAGATCGGAAACTCTACTGTCGAACGTTCTGCCAGCGAAGATCGCAGCTCGGCTAAAAGACGGCGCGGAGAATGTTGCCGATAGGTTCGATGAGATCAGCGTTCTATTTGCCGACATGGTGGGATCGACCGTTATGGCGACGAGTCTCTCACCTGAAAAAATGGTTGGAATTCTGAACGAAATCTTCTCGGAATTTGATGAGATTACGCTGAGGCACGGCGTTGAAAAGATTAGTACTTCGGGCGACAACTATGTCGTGGCATCTGGAGTGCCAGATGTTAGGACGGATCACGCAGTTGCTTTGGTTCGTGTGGCGATAGAAATGCGGGATTATTTGAACAATCGTTCGTCGACATTGGGAGAAGGTTTGTCGATGAGATTCGGGATCAATACGGGTCCCGCCGTGGCTGGCGTTGTCGGTCAACGAAATTTCCACTACGACATCTGGGGCGACGCAGTGAATACAGCGAGCCGGATGGAGTCGCACGGAGAGGCGGGGCGGATTCAGATTAGTGAGGCGACTTACGAGTTGGTAAAGGGCGAACCCGAATTTGAGTGTGAGCCGCGCGGTGAAGTTGACGTGAAGGGCAAGGGAATGATGCGTACGTGGTGGATTTCTCGTGCGCCGATGGCTAACTAGTCGCTAATCCCGGTTCGAATTTTGACTGCGAAAGGGACGGATATGAGCAATCGAGTGGCGTTATTCGTTGGAACGAACAAAGGTGGGTTCATTCTCACCTCAGATTCGAAGCGAGAAAAATGGGATGTGAGCGGTCCCCATATGCGAGGTTCGTCAGTCGATCAGATGGTTTTTGATGATCGCAGTGGCATGATTTTCATGGCGGTGAATCACGATATTTACGGACCTGAGGTCGCTCGTTCTTCAGACTTCGGGAAGACGTGGGGATCGGCAGAGCGAAATCCGAGGTTTCCTGACCAATCAGGTCGTGTGATGGAGAAGTTGTGGAATATTCAGCCGGGTCGAGATTCTGAACCCGGGGTTCTCTATCTGGGTGCCATGCCCGCTTCATTGTGGCGATCCGCCGACGATGGTCGTACATGGAACGAGAATTCGGCATTGCAAGAGGTTCCTTCACGTTCGAAGTGGGTAGGGGGAGCGGGAGGACCCTGTTTGCACACGATTGTGCTAGATGCTGACAACCCGGACCGCATGGCTGTTGGAATTTCGACTGGCGGGTATTTCCGAACAGATGACGGCGGAGCTACCTAGACACGAAAGACTGAAGGGCTGCCACTGGAACAAGGCCCTAACGATCCCGAGGATCCAAATATCGACTATGACCCCGACGCCGATCATTGTGTTCACAAGGTGGCAATCGATGCTGGAGGTCAAGCGGTTCAGTATATGCAGCACCATCTCGGAGTTTTTAAGACATCAGATTTCGGTGATTCATGGCAAGACATTGGAGAAGGTTTGCCGGAGCTATTTGGCTTTCCAATCGCAAGCCATCCGAGAAAATCAGGACATGTATGGCTGATTCCGAATCACAGTGGCAAATTCCGGTCGGCATCTTCTGGGACATTCAGGGTGTTCAAGTCGGAATCTGGTGGTAATTCGTGGGTTGGCAAGACTGATGGCTTGCCGCAGCAGAACGCATATCTGAGCACGTTGCGAGAGAGCATGTCGGTGGACGCACTGGATCCCGTTGGAGTGTACGTCCGTGCTAAATCAGGTGTGTTGTACGGATCGCGTGACGAAGGTGAGAACTGGTACGAAGTGATCAGTTCGCTGCCACCGATTTTGAGCGTTGAGGTTGCGGTGCTGTAATGGTGGCGATTATGCCTCAGCTCGGAATTACGCTGTTAGACCCGAATCTTCCGGTAGTCCCAGCATCAGGTTCATGTTCTGGACTGCTGCACCAGAGGCGCCTTTTCCTAAATTGTCGATCTGAATGACGATCAGGATATGACCAAGTGCGTTTGGCACGATTGAGATGTCGCAACGATTAGTCTCGTTGGTCGAACGAGGATCGAATGCTGGGTCGCTGTATGCGAGCGAGTCTTCAATGCCGTTGATCTTTATGAACTGCTCATTGGCGTAGCTCTGGTCGAGAACTTCCCAGATGTCATTGGCGGTCGTAGTGCTTGGCAATACGGCTTTGTGCAGCGGGATTTCGAGACGCATTCCGTTGATGAACGGGCCGACAGAAGGCATGAAATGTGGTTCGTAAGTGAGTCCGGCGTACTTGGTCATTTCAGGCACATGCTTGTGCTTGGTGTGCAGCGCGTATGGAGATTCGAACGGGAGGTTCTCGAGGTCAGGTTGCCCGCCCTCCCATTTTTCGATTAGTTTCTTCCCGCCGCCCGAGTAGCCGGATAGTGCGTGAATGGTGATCGGCGCGTCTTCAGATAGCAGCCCTTGTTCGATGATCGGGCGCAGGCTGAGAATCATTCCTGTTGGGTAGCAGCCGGGGTTTGAGACGTTCTGCGCATTCTGGATTTTTTCGCGCTGGGTCGGGGTCATTTCAGGTAGACCGAACGCCCAGTCATCGTCTACGCGATGAGCTGTTGAGGCGTCGACGACTTTGGTTCCAGATTCTTTCGCCCATCCGGACGCTTCAATTGCGGCATCGTCAGGCAGGCAGAGGATTGTGAGATCGGCTGCTGCAGTTGCGGCGCGGCGTTTTTCGACGTCACGGCGGTCTTCGTAATCAAGCACGGTCACATCGAGGTCGTGTCGATTGGCGAGGCGTTCCTGGATGCGGAGTCCGGTGGTGCCTGCTGAGCCGTCGATGTAGACCTTTGGAATTGTCATGAGAGAAGAGTGTGCGTGCTGGGTTTTGACCAAAGGTTAATTATGGTGCTGGTTGGAGAGTTTTTCCAGTGAGCGATTTGTAGTCTGTGATTTCGGTAGCGAGCGGTTAGCCACTTGTTTTAGCTATTCATCACAATCTACACCGCATCTGACAAGGATTTAACGTCGGCGGTTGGGTGTGCTTTGGAGCTTGGTGGTAGTGGCGCGTTCTGCGCATTGATCCAGATGAAATCTACTCCTGCGGCGGCGGCCCCAGCTCCGTCAGAACCGGTCGAATTGCCAATGTGGACAACCGCACTTGGATCTAATGCGAGAATCGACAACGCTTTCTCAAAGCCGGTTGTAGCAGGTTTGTACGCCCGGCAGTCTTCGCTGGAAACAACGGGTATTGCGGATAACCCCAGATGAGACAAGGCTGGTTTTAAGTAGATATTGTCGGCATCAGACAGAATGCAGATTGGTAGATCTACCTTCTCGAAAAAGCGTTCTGCACTGGGAAGAAAAGTAGGAACGCTCCAATCCTCAATTATTTGATCGATCGACCAATCAACGTCAAATTGGACAGCCCAGTGATCACTCGCAAGCGTTAATACTCTTCTGAGAGCCTCTATTTCGGTCTTGAACTCACCGCTGGAATCATTGCTGTATTCGTTAGTGAATTGGCTCAAAATCCATTTAGATGCTTCATCGATTGTGGGCTGGCCATCCTCATGTTCAGCATCATGAAAAGCGCGCTGGACAATTCGGTCGAAAACTCGCGTGTCTTCGACTACTACAGTGTCGAAAAGATCGAGTATGACGCCCTGCCATTTTGTGGTCTTCATGTGAACAATCTTAGTCGTTTCGATCCTGCAGTTTTATAAGTCTGAAGCTTGGTAGGCCTCGATTACAGCGGACTATTCAGCAACCGGCAGAGTTACTTGGAAGACCGATTTAGCGTTGCGAGCAGAGTCGGTTCGTTGGTAGGCGATAACACCGTTGTGGGCTTCGACGATGGTCTTGCAGATCGCTAGTCCTAGTCCGAGTCCTTCGATCGCAGCTCTCGGGTCGGTGATTCGTTCGAATGGCTCGAACATCCGCCCGATTTCCGTTTCAGGAATGCCTTCGCCTTCGTCGATTACTTGAATAACAACGTTTGAGTTTTCATCGTCTGTTTTGGCGACTACAGAGACATCGCCTTCAGAGTATTTGAGGGCGTTTGTAATCAGGTTGTCGAACACTCTGCTCATTTGAACAGGATCACAACGAACCGCCGGCAGGTCTCCAGGAACTACAGCTTCAATAGTTCTGTCTTCAGCGCGGTTGCCTTTTTGTTGACGGTTTACAACTTCGGTTAGAAGATCGACGGGGTATTCGTTCTCAAATTCATAATCTTGTTCAGTCTTGCCAATGCGCGCCATATCGAGCAGTGAATCGATGAGGGTTCGCTGGACGGTAAGCGATGATTGGAGATCGGTGAACAGATCTTCGACCGGGTAATGGTCGGTGTATCTAGCCATATCGAGCGCAACTTGCATTGCTGCCATAGGGTTCTTCAAGTCATGGTTGATCATGGACATGAATTCCGACTTTGCTTTCTCGGCATCTTCAGCCCTGATACGCAGACCGGTTTCAGTTTTTCTCAGCGTGTCGAACTCAAGCGCTTGCTTGGCGAATGTTGCCAACGACTCGATGAGTGCTTGCTCTTCTGCTGTAAATGAAGGCTGTCCCGAGATTCGGGTGACGTAAATCCGAATTGTTTCGTCTTTGTTTTTATCGGAAGCTACTCCCACTCCGATCATGGATTCCATATCGGGATGGCCTTCGGGAAAGCCAGTAGATCGTTTGTGAGAAGAGATTTTTCCTAGTCGGATTGGCGCATCAGCATGATCGAGATTGCCAAGTACACCGCGGCCGGTCGGTGGGTGTCCAATGGGCTTGGACTGAGCTTCGGACATGCCAGAAACGATCATGTCGGCGATTCGGCCATCTTGACTACCAAGAGTTAGGGCCGCGTAGTCGGCGTTGACGAGTTGGCGCGCTAGGTGAGGAAGGTTTGCAAGGAGCTGCATCCGTTCGTCATCAGGAACTTTCGCTGTTCCTGAGAGGGCGGCGTAAATCCTCGCTGGATGATGCGCCGACACCCATTCTTTGAGACTGGAATTGTCTCGGATTTTCGCTCCGTCGGGCGTGGTCTCAACGACTTCTAGTTCGTGGGTCTGAATGGCGTTGGCTATCACTGATTCGGGGATTCCGAACTCTTTAGAAATTTCCGCAACCGTGAGGCCGGTATTTCTCGTGTTCAACTTCTTTTCTGACCCTTCGAAAATCTTCAGTACTTGGACTGGCGTTTCACAGTATTAGTGGTACTTATGCATTTTAGGGTGAAAACTTATTGCTCGGGAAGGATTCGCGAAGCCTGTTTTGACTTGGAGGCACACGTTGAGCACACCTTGCTGCTCCGGTGCGCACACCTAGCAGGTATGTGTCACAGCACTACCTGAGTTCTTGAGAGATTTAGGTAGGTTGATGGGGCAACGATTGCGAGGCAACCTCTGATAGTTATCAGGTGGCGTGTAGCGAGAGTTTTGGTAGGAGAGTTTTTCTTCTGAAATTAGCTTTGTGGTTTAGTTGCGTAGTTCATATAATGGAATATCAGACTTCATTAGAAGTGGGAAGAACATTTGAACGAGGATTTCGTATTGGCGACAGCAGACACCCCAGATAGTCAGGCAGAAGTTACTGAAGTAACTACGCCTGTGGAACAGAATAACGACGCGCCTAAGGCAGAAGCAGCTACTGAAGCTGCGGCACCTGAGGCAACTGAAGCTCCTGCAGCAGAGGCAACCCCAGCGGTTGAGCCAGCTGCAGTTGTAGAGACCGAAGCTCCGGCTGCAGAAGCATCGACTGAGGAGGCTCCTGCTGAGGCAGAGGCTGAGACCGCAGTTGCAGTTGCTGAAAAGCCTGAGAGCGAACTGACGATGGAAGACCTTTTAGACGAGTACCTTCCTTCGAAGGTTCTTCGCCGAGGTGAGATCATCGACGGACGTGTCATGAGCCGTAAGGCTGAAGGCATGTTGGTCGACATTGGCTACAAGTCAGAAGGTTTCGTTCCCACTAAAGAGATGCGATCTCTTGGTGAGGCTTCAGGTGAATTGAGCGTTGGCGATGAAATTATCGCTTACGTTGTAAATCCCGAAGGTAATGAAGGATCGTCGATTCTGTCTATCGACCGTGCTCGTGGTGAGCAGGGATGGCGTGTGCTTGAGAAAGCCATGGACAACAATGAGACTTGCAAGGGTGTTATTACTGGTTCAAACCGTGGTGGTGCTGTTGTTGAGTCTGAGGGTGTTCAGGGTTTCGTGCCGCTTTCACAGCTGGTGGGTCCAGCTCGAGAGCTTTATGTTCCAGGTGGCGAGCCACCTAAGGAAGGCTTCATCGGTATGGAAGTTGAGTTCAAAATTATTGAACTTAACCGACGCCGAAACCGAGCTATCTTCTCTGAACGTGCAGCGCTTCAGGCGTGGAAGCAGATTCAGAAGATGCGTTTGGTTCAGGAACTCACTGAGGGTGAGATCCGTAAGGGTCGCGTAGCTGGAATTTCTAATTTCGGTGCGTTCGTAGACCTTGGTGGAGCCGACGGTCTGATCCACATTTCCGAATTGTCGTGGGAGCCAGTGAAGAGCCCAGACGAGATCGTTACAGTGGGCACAGAGATCGATGTATTCGTTCTTCGTGTAGACCGGGAAAACCTCAAGATTGCGTTGAGCTTGCGGCGCCTACAGCCTGAACCATGGGACGAGATCGAGACTAAGTTCGCGGTCGGCCAGACGGTTACAGGTACTGTGACGAAGCTTGCTAACTTCGGTGCGTTTGCTCGCATCGATCGCGGTATTGAAGGATTGATTCACATTAGTGAGCTTGCTCACCAAGTGATTAAGCACCCGAGGGACGTTGTCAACGAAGGCGATGAACTCGAGTTGAAGATCATTCGAATTGAGCCAGAACGCCGACGTTTGGGTCTTAGCCTGAAGCAGACGTTGGACGGATCGGAAGAAGTGGTTATTGCATCTGACGATGCAGAGACTTCGGAAGACATTGGTGACTTCGGAGATATTTTCGAAGATAACGAATAGCACTCAGGGCTGCAGTTTTGTAGTGACCTGAGGGGGGAAGCTATATGCCGAGCAGATTTGAAAAATTTTCGGAGAGGGCCCGTAGGGTCCTTTCCCTTGCGCAGGAAGAAGCACAGCGCTTCAACCACAACTACATCGGTACCGAGCACATCCTGCTCGGTCTCGTAAGAGAAACCGAGGGAGTGGCTGCACGAGTCCTTTCAAATCTGAACGTCGAGCTTGTAAAAGTTCGTTCCGCGGTCGAATTCATAATCGGCCGCGGCGAACGCCCAACTCCGGGTGAGATTGGTCTCACCCCCCGTGCGAAGAAAGTTATCGAGCTCGCTGTTGACGAAGCGCGACGACTGAACCACCACTACATTGGTACAGAACACCTGCTGATCGGTCTCATGCGTGAGGGCGAGGGTGTTGCTGCTGGTGTGTTGGAGAGTCTTGGTGTCAGCCTTGAAAAGGTTCGCGAAGAGACAAACACGATTATCGCCGACCAGAGTTCTGGTCAGGCTGCCAGCAGTGGTGGAGCCCAGACCGCCGCTCGCACAAGTCGCACACCTACTCTCGATGAGTTAGGTGTTGATCTCACTAAACGAGCGTCTGAAGGCGATCTCGATCCAGTCGTTGGTCGAGAGAGCGAAATCCAGCGCGTCATACAGATATTAAGCCGCCGAACTAAGAACAACCCCGTTCTGATCGGTGAGCCAGGTGTTGGTAAGACTGCCATCGTTGAGAAGCTTGCTCACATGGTGGTCGAAGGTGATGTGCCTGAGACGCTGCAAGGCAAGCGCGTTGTTACTTTGGATATGGGTGCACTTGTTGCAGGTACCAAGTACCGCGGCGAATTTGAAGAGCGCCTCAAGAAGGTAATTGCAGAGCTGAAATCGGCTGGAAACTGCATGCTGTTCATCGATGAGATGCACACGATGGTTGGTGCCGGTGCGGCTGAAGGTGCAGTTGACGCAGCGAACATTTTGAAGCCTAGTTTGGCTCGAGGTGAACTACAAGTTGTCGGTGCAACAACGCAGGACGACTACCGAAAATATGTAGAACGTGACCCGGCTCTGGAGCGTAGGTTCCAGCCTGTGGTTGTCGATGCTCCTGATGCTATTACTACCGTGGAGATTCTCCGTGGTGTGAAAGGTATGTACGAAGAGCACCACGATTTGGAAATCACCGACGACGCGCTCGAAACGGCTGCTACGTTAGCCGACAGGTACATTCCTGACAGGCAGTTGCCAGACAAGGCAATTGACTTGATTGATGAGGCTGCTTCTCGTGTCCGAATCATGCATTCAACTGTTCCAAAGGAGCTTCGTGAAGCCCAGAAGGAACTTGAAGCTGTCCGACGTGAGAAGGACGAGGTTATTTCTGCTCAGAAGTACGAAACAGCTGCTGAACTGCGCGACCGCGAGCTGAAGCTTGTTACGAAGATTGAACAGCTTGAGGCCGAGTGGAAGAAAGAGAATCCCGGTGTTGGTGAGGCGAAGGTCACATCAGACGACATTGCTGAAGTTGTAGCGATGTGGACTCGTATTCCGGTTATGCGCCTTGATGTTGAAGAGAAAGAGCGTTTGATCAAGATGGAAGACGCACTGCGTCTGAACGTTGTTGGTCAAGACGAAGCTCTTTCGGTTATTTCTAAGGCTGTTAGGCGATCACGTGCTGGTTTGAAGGATCCGAAGCGCCCGATTGGTGCTTTCTTGTTCCTCGGACCTACCGGTGTTGGTAAGACGCACAGCGTGAAGAAACTTGCTGAGTACCTCTTCGGTGAAGAGGATGCCATGATTAGACTCGATATGAGTGAATTCATGGAGAAACACAGCGTTGCACGTCTGGTTGGTGCTCCTCCCGGTTATGTTGGATTCGATGAAGGCGGTCAGCTAACTGAAGCTGTTCGTCGCCGTTCATACTCGGTGATACTGCTCGACGAAATCGAGAAGGCTCACCCTGATGTGTTCAACATTTTGTTGCAGGTATTTGAAGATGGTCACCTGACCGACTCTAAGGGTCGTAAGGTCGACTTCAAGAACACTGTGATAGTCATGACTTCGAACTTAGGTTCAAGCTTGATTCAGAGCAGTGGTGGTCTTGGCTTCAACATGGGTACGGGCAAGGCAGAAGAGCTTGACTACGATCGAGTGAAGGCTCGTGTACTGGAAGCAGTGCAGGACCCTCGCAACGGGTTCAAGCCTGAGTTCCTGAACCGTATCGATTCGACGGTTGTATTCCACCCGTTGGAGCGTGCTCACATTCTTGAGATTGTGGACATCATGATGAAGGAAGTTGAAGGTAGGGTTCTGGATCACGGTTTGGTGATGCAGGTTACCGATGCAGTTCGTGACTTCCTTGCCGAGCGTGGCTTCGATCCTAAGATGGGAGCAAGGCCGCTGCGCAGGTTGATTCAGGATGAGATCGAAGACCAGCTTTCTGAGAAACTGCTACGTGGCGAGTTTGGTGCGGGTGATACCGTCGAACTCGATATCGATAGCGGTGGTGCGATTATTGTTCAAACTCCTAAAAAGAAGAAGAGCAAGAGTCGTGCTAAAGCGAAGGCTTCGACGAAAGATTCGAAGGATTCAGATTCCGACGATAAAGAGCCAGTGCCAAGCGCTTAGATAGCTATTAGTAGAAATGAAAAGGGGAGAGCGAAAGCTCTCCCCTTTTTCGTTATTCAAGAAGCGTGGTTGTTAGATGCTCTGTGCGTTCGTTTGCTCTGCGCTTTAGTTTTTCTGCAGTACATCTCGCAAAAGCTCTAGTGCCGTAATAGCGAAGATTTGCATGTTGTCTTCGCGGTTCGTGTCGCCGGTTTCTAAAGTAGCGGCTTCTTCTACGTTGGCTCCCGAAATGGCCACACAGGTATGTCCTGCGGCGTCGCCGTACGCGTTGCCGGTTGGACCTGCCGCCCCGGTTTCGGAGAGGCCCCAGGCTGTATTTAGCTTCTGCCTCGATACCTTGGCTAAGAGGGTTGCGTAAGGTTCACTGGCTGAACGCATACCTGGGTAGTCGTCGAAATTGATGCCGAGGTAAAGCTCGCGTGCTGGAGATGTGTATACGACTGATCCGCCGCCGTAATAGGCAGATGCACCGGGCACTGCTAGGAGAGCTGCGGAAATGAGTCCACCAGCGGAGGATTCGGCGATTGCGATTGTGTCGCCCTGCTCTTTAAGGAGCGCTCCGACGGAGTTGGCGAGTGTTTGGAGTGGTGATGTGGGCATGGCTGGAGAGATTCAAGAGGACAATGGTTAAAACGCTAGAACGGCATCTTACTTGTTGCTCGCCATCGAGTGCCATGAAGGATTGCTCAGGATGATGTGAAACGTCATACTGGCGGACATGGCGAAATCTTCATCGAAAACACAATTTGAATGCAGCGGCTGTGGGCGGGTAACTGCCAAGTGGGTTGGAAAGTGTTCACAGTGCGGTGAGTGGAACACCGTTGAGGAACGAGTTGTGCGTCGTGAGAGTGCTCGGCAGGCCCCCGGAATTATCGAGCGAGTCGGCCGCGCCGCTGAGGGATTTGGTTCTGAGCGGGTGGATGAGAAAATCGGTGGTGTTAGCTCAGGTCGTCCTGACGGCGTTGGTAGCGGAGCCTCCCTCTCTAACTCCCCTGGTCCGGGAGAGGACCGATATAGCGCAGTTGAGTTGAACTCAATACCTACTGATGGCACAACTCACATGCCTACTGGTCTCGAAGAGCTGGATCGGGTATTGGGTGGCGGATTCGTGGCGGGATCGACCACGTTGCTCGCCGGCGACCCTGGGATTGGTAAGTCGACGCTATTACTTCAAGCTGCAGCTGCAATTGCCGAGTCGGGTCGCACCGTTCTATATGCAACGGGTGAAGAAGCACTGGAGCAGATTCGGATCCGGGCTTCACGTTTGGGCGTGAAGGGCGATCACGTTTTTATGATCGGAACTGGCGATGCCCTTATGATTGCCAACAATGTCGCAGAACTTCAACCCGCAATTACTATCGTCGATTCGATTCAGACTGCCACGCACCCCGATCTGGATTCTCCGGCTGGGACAGTCTCGCAAATTCGTGAATGCGCAGCCTTTTTATCGGAGATTGCCAGGGCGAGCCACACTGCGTTGATGTTGAGTGGGCACGTTACCAAGGACGGCAATATCGCGGGCCCTCGTGTTCTTGAACACCAGGTGGATGCCGTATTGCAGATGGGCGGCGATACGGGCGGGATGCTTCGGATGTTGCATGGGGTGAAGAACCGATTTGGTCCGACCGACGAGATCGGTGTGTTCGAAATGCGAGAAGAAGGTCTGGCCGGTATTTCAGATCCTTCGCATGTATTCATTCAGCAGCGCGCCAACGCAGTTTCTGGGTCGGCGGTTGCGTTGGTCGTCGAAGGCACGAGGTCACTAGCCGTAGAGGTGCAAGCATTGGCTACGCCTTCGTCGTTGGCTTCACCTCGGCGGGTTGCAAACGGTGTAGAGATGTCACGAGTTCACTTGATCACGGCGGTTCTAGCCAAGCACATGCGATTGCCAGTATCTAGCCACGATCTGGTTATCAGCGTGACGGGCGGATTGGACATTAAAGAGCCAGCGGCAGATTTGGCGATTGCTCTGGCGATTGCTAGTTCGATGATGGATCGGCCAGTAGACGAGACTGTTGCTGTGGCAGGTGAAATCGGTCTTTCAGGCGAGTTGAGGTCTATTCCACGTGCAGACCGTAGGGCGGCGGAGGCAGGTCGATTAGGATTTAATTCGTGCATGATCCCTGACGCTGCGGGTGACACCGGAAAGCCGGGTTCTGTGAAGGTTGTTCGACCTACCAACATTGCCGAGGCTGTAAGATTTGCTTTGCAGCCTGCTGAAACTTCGGCAGGTTCGGGTTCTTCAAGAGAAGTCAGCACATCTATGTAGAGATGTCTGGCGCGCTGGGTAGATTATTTCAAGATGGTTGAGTTGAAGAGACCGGAAATAGAGCTCTCATTGGATGAGAAGAACGCCAAGCTGCGAGAGTTGGTCGCTGGCTATGGCGCTTTGATCGTGGCGTACTCAGGTGGAGTCGATTCGACTTATTTGGCTGGCGTTGCGCATGAAGTACTTGGGGACAAGGCGCTCGCTGTGACTTCCCGATCGCCAAGTGTCGCTCCAGAAGAACTTGAAGCCGCAGCTGAGCTGGCACAGGATCGCGGTTGGCGGCACTTGATCGTGGATACCGACGAGATTAACGATCCGAGGTATTTGGCTAACGACGGTCGTCGCTGCTTCTTTTGCAAGACGGAGCTTTACACACACCTCGACCAGGTTGCTGGCGAATCAAATATTTCTTTGGTTGCGAATGGCGCCAACACCGATGATCTAGGCGATTACCGTCCGGGGATGGAAGCTGCTAAGAATTTCGAAGTCGTATCTCCTTTAGTAGAAGCCGGAATGAACAAACAGGACATTCGGGATCTGTCATTGAAGATGGATCTGCCGACATGGGATAAGCCTGCACAGCCGTGTCTCTCTTCAAGGATTCCTTACGGGACCATGGTTTCTATTGAAGCGCTAGGGAAGATCGGCAAGGCAGAAAAGGGTCTACGGGATCTCGGCTTCAGAGTCGTTCGCGTGCGTCATTATGGTGAAGTCGGTCGTGTCGAGATTCCGCTATCCGATTTTGACCGATTCGAAGAGGTTCGCTCCGAAGCTGAAACGGTAGTGCTCGCTGCCGGGTACAAGCAGATGGAACTCGAACCGAACGGGTTTAAGTCGGGTGGGCTCAACGCCGCACTTGGACCGCTGGGTTCGCGCACAAAGTAGCGTGACGAAATGGCGGTTGTAACCAGTGAACCGTCGCTCGAACATACCTCGCCCATCGAACCTCTATTTTGAATGTATCCTGTCTGATGCTTATTCACCCTGAGATCGTTTAGTTCAAGGATTTTCGCTCTGTCTGAAATTACTGCTTATATCGACATGATTGGTGGCGCCAGCGGCGACATGCTGCTTGGTGCGATGGTGGCGGTTGGGCTTGATCTTGATGAGCTTCAAACCGAGTTGGACAAGTTTCCAGATCGTGGATATCGACTCGAAAAGAAGCTGGTAAATCGGGGCGGACTCGAAGCTACGCTAGTCGACGTGGTGCTTGACGACGACGGTGAACGAAAGCGCACGTGGGACGATTTCTATTCATCGATTGCCATTTCATCCTTAGAAGACTCAGACAAGCGTTCGATTAAAAAGATATTTGACGTATTGGCTGAAGCCGAAGCCGCAGCGCACGGCGGCGAAGCAGGCTCGACTCATTTGCACGAGTTGGGCACAGTCGACACGCTGGTCGACATCTCATCGACCGTGATCGGAATGCGACTACTGGGTGTGAGCAAGATCCACGCATCAGCATTTCCGACTGGAACTGGTTCCTCCGGCAGTAGTCATGGCGCAATGGGAGCGACTTCTATCGCTACAGCCGCAATTTATAAGGCTGCAGGCGCGCCGGTTCGAGCAGGTGGCAGGCAGCCCGTCGGCGAAGCAGTGACCCCTACGGGGGCCGCAATTGTTTCGACACTGGCAGAGTTCATGCCCGTCGAATTCAACGCTGATCAGATCGGGTATGGCGCAGGCCAGCGTGATCCGGAAGGATTCTCCAACGTTGTGGGTCTGTGGCTTGGAGAGAGTCGTAATCGATGGGGCCGGGGTGGCCCCGGACGCCGACGTCCTGAGCTGATGCTGCTAGAAACGAACATCGATGACTCTCCGGGTGAGGTGCTTGGCTATGTGCATGAGCAGCTGATGGAGATGGGCTGCCTAGACGTCTGGTTTACCCCGATTCAGATGAAGAAGAATCGCCCTGCAACGATGCTTTCAGTATTGGTCGGTAGAGATTCGGTTGATGCTGCTGCTGAGTTGATTCTCAAGGAGACCTCGACGCTCGGTGTGCGTCGACGCCCGGTTCGCCGATACGAGGCGGAACGTCAGATCGTGAACGTGGATACTTCGCTCGGCAAAGTGCCTGTGAAGCTCAAGCGAATTGGCGACACCATCACCCAGGCTGCGCCTGAATATGAGGCGTGCCGAGAAATTGCTCGCGAGACCGGCCTCCCGATTTCAGAGGTCATGCGGATCGTAGTAAATGAAGCGACCATGCGTGGCTCGCCGTGGTCAGGGTGACTTAAGGGTGTTGACATCCGCTTTTACCCTCTTTTTCAATGCCGTTTGGTACTTCTGCAGAAATTTTTAGTTGTACGTCGGCGTTTCGGTGAAGGTGTGTTTTCGGATTGATAGTTCGTGGAATACCCGGCTGCTCAGATGAGAAAAGTTAGCTTCTTCAGATATTTGAGAAGTTAAGTGTTAATAATCTTCACCTAACAGGCGTCCATTTTTACTCTTTCCACACTTTGTTGATTTCTTGTGGATAAAAGGAAATCGGTAGGCTCTTGTTCACTCACGGGCGGGTGCTATCTAAGCGGATGGGCTGCGCCGTCTGCACGAGGGCATTCAATGCATCATTTATCGATTTCGTTATTTTCTAACCCACTTTCGGCTATTCGTAGTCGTTCAGTGATGCTGAGGGTTGCTCCTCTTGTGATAGCTCTTATGGCTATCACTTTTGGGGTTGTTTCAGATTCTGCGCCAGCCAGCGCTGATACTCAAACAGCTACTTTCTTAGGTGGATTCCTTGATGGAGCAACAGTCGGCTCCCTTGACTCGACGACCGAGTATTGGGATTCGGCTAGTTCGACTTGGAAGCCAGCGTATCTCGTTGGTTCACACCCATGGGGACAGGCGCCAGGTACCGACAGTTGGATCAATGCGTGTCCTACAGACCATGACGCCGCATGTTTGAACACAACCGAACAGTATCGAGTTCGGTTCGCGTTGCCGAATGACTATACGGACGCAACCGGGACGTTGAATATTCTTGCCGACAATGCAGGTACTTTCTTTATGAACGGTACTCAGGTTGGAACACGGATGGTTAACACCAGAGGAATTTTCAATCTTGATGCGAGTGTTCTCGTTCCGGGAATCAACGAACTCACGATTAGTGTCGAAGACTGGGGAGGACTTTCAGGGTTCAACTATCGTGTCGACATAAACGTCGAGTCAGAGGGTGGAATCGTTGTTGTACCGCCTGGTAACAACGATCCTGATACCGACGGTGATGGTGTTCCAGATGGAATCGACGCATTCCCTGCTGACGTGACAGAGTGGTCAGATTCAGACGGTGATGGCATCGGTGATAATGCCGATTCGGCACCAACAGAATTGGGTCGATCGCCGTGGCAGATGTTCCACCTGAACCCGATTCAGAACCCTGTACCGAACTACGGCTCACACGGTAACGTGGGCTACTACAACCACGTAGGCCCGATTCCTGCAGTGAACGAAACTGATGTAGATCTTCCCGGAATTGGCTGGGTCCCTGCACCGAACGGCGACACGATCGGATTTGGTGGAGGAAGCGCATCGCGACTCCCAGGCAACGCATGTCAGACCTCTCTCGACTACACGTTCTTCCAGACGCTGGTCGAGATTCCTGTCGGGACCGTGCTCAATACACCTAATGGGTTCACAATCTTCTTCTCCGGAATGGATGACGGATCACGTGTAACTCTGTTCAATAGTGCCAACCCGGATGGGGCTATTATTCCGGGCAGCACGGTTCAGCTCGGTGGCTCATTGACACTAGACATGACGCCATTCGTTGAAATCGGAGAGACCAACCGAGTCGTCATCACTCAGATCGACGACTGTGCAACCGGTAACAACTTGCAGACCGCGTTGATCAACTTGAACGGGACTGTGGTTACTCCAAACGATGCACCTGATATCGGGTCGGTTTCGGTCACTTCGCCGATTGACGAAAACGATGTCGCAACATTGACTGTTGTGTTCTCTGACAACTTGGGTGACACCCATGATGTCGATGTCGACTGGGGTGACGGAAGCACGGAGACGTTTACTGGTGTGACTAGTGCCTTCGTGGCGACTCATACTTACCTCGACGACAACCCAACTGGAACATCGAGCGATGTTTACACCGTTGATGTAACGGTCACCGACCAAGAAGGTGCTTCGGCAGCTTCCAGTAGTTCGGTAACAGTCAACAACGTTGATCCTGTAGTCGATGATGGCACGGTTGACCTGAACACATGGACTGAAGAAACTCCTGCAGGTAGCGGTGCGGCGTGGACTGTATCGCCATCAGGCGACAGCGTTAATCAGTCGGTAAACGCTTACACCACGTTCTACTACAGCGACTTCGATGCACTGGGTAACCCGCTGAGCGGAACAATTAGAGTTGACTCATCTGGTGGAGACGATGACTACATCGGATTCGCAATTGGTTTTGAGCCTGGAGACACAACGGATCCATCGGCTGATTACCTGTTGGTCGACTGGAAGAAGGGTGACCAGTACTACGGAGCAGGTCTTGGCTATGCTGGCCTCGCAGCTTCTCGTGTCACAGGTGCAGTGGTCGATACTGACTTCTGGGCTCATACTGGTGTGGTCAGCGAGCTTGCTCGAGGTTCTAACCTCGGCAGCACTGGCTGGGCTCACAACGTTACCTACGACTTCCAGTTTGAACTTACTGCTACGCACCTCAGGGTCTACGTCGATGGCGTACTTGAAATTGATGTAGCGCATGGTGGTGGAACGGATTTGACCGATGGTCGACTTGCGTTCTACAACTTCTCTCAGGCGTCGGTTGACTACGGCGCGATAAAGTCAGACTCCATTAGTGGTGTTGAGGCTTCACCGGTTTCGATTGCGAAGAACTTCTCCGACGTTGGAACGCTGGACACTCACACTACGACGATTAACTGGGGCGACGGATCACCTGTAGCCGCAGGTTCGATAGCCGGATCAACGGTCAGCGGAACTCATACTTACGCCGACAACGGCAATTACACGGTGACAATAACGGTCACCGACGACGATGGTGGCTCGAACAGTGACACTGTTGGAGCTGTGATCGCAAACGTTGCACCTACCGCGGACGCAGGTGGCCCATACGAGATTCTCCTCGGTGAGTCCATCACGTTGATCGGTGATGGTGAAGACGTAGCTGGAATCGCTGATCCGTTGGGCTTCTCTTGGGATCTCGACAACAACGGTTCATTCGAGACCTCAGGACAAAATCCTGTATTCGATCCAGCCGGTTACATTGGAGCTGGTCCGCACACTGTGACCATTCGTGTGGACGATGGCGACGGTGGTGTTACAACTGCTTCTTCGACGGTGACTATCAACCAACCACCAGTTGTTGATGCGAACGTTGATAGTGGTAACACTGTTTACTACGTTGATTGGACTTCAGCAAATCCTGCTGGTGGTACAGCGACAGGTGTTATCAACTTGCCAAACGGCGATGCTGTAGGTATCGACTTCGAGGCTGTTGAAACAGTCGGCGGAGTTGAAGTTCCTGGTTTCTTCTACGGTGCTCAAACTGCCGGTGGAACGAACTTCTGGAGCCCTTCAGCACCATACGAAAGTATCGAGGTTCCAAACGCTCCTCCAGCTTCGGATATTCTCCAGCTACAGGGCGGAACCGCTACTACATACCGGGTGACGCTGACCGAACCGATCGTTGATCCGATTATGGCTATTCACAGCCTTGGACAGGGTGGAAAACCGACTACTTACGACTTCGATTCTCCTTTTGATATCGTTAGTCAGGGTGTTGGATACCACGGTGGTTGCGGCACATGTTTGGTCGAGCTCAATGGTGACATTCTTCTTGGTGAGGAAGGTCACGGAACAATCCGATTTGACGGGTCGTTCTCGACCTTCTCTTGGACAGTTCCAACTCCAGAGGTATGGCACGGATTCACGTTTGCAATTCGCACTACGGCAGCTCTGGGTGACACCGAAGTTGATGAGGGCGAAACTGCCACAAACAGTGGTACGTGGAGTGATCCTGACTTTGGCGACACCGTGACTCTAAATGCGAGTGTCGGTTCGGTTACACAGAATGGTGATGGAACATGGGACTGGGCGTTAGTTACAACTGACGGTCCTGATGACTCACAAAGTGTGACCATCACAGCAACAGACAACCACGGATTGACCGATACGGCCACGTTCGACGTGATCGTCAACAACGTTGCTCCAACAGCTAACGCTGGTGGACCTTACGTTGGAAACGAAGGAACTTCGATTGCCTTGAGTGGAGTTGGCTCTGATGTGCCTGCTGACACGATGACATTCGAATGGGACCTCGACAACGACGGAACGTTCGAGACTCCTGGTCAGAACGTTACGTTCCCAGCTGTTGATGACATTGTTCAGACAGTGAACCTTCGGGTTTCTGACGAAGACGGTGGGTCATCGATTAGCACGACTACGGTTACCGTGAACAACGTTGATCCGACGGCTGACGCTGGCGGACCTTACGTTGGAAACGAAGGAACTTCGATTGCATTGAGTGGAACTGGCTCTGATGTGCCAGCTGACACTCTGACGTTCGATTGGGACTTAGATAACGATGGAACGTTCGAGACCCCTGGTCAGGACGTTGTGTTCACAGCTGTCGACGACATCGTTCAAACGGTTGCCCTTCGGGTAACTGACGATGATGGTGGAGTAGGCGTTAGCTCGACGGCAGTAACAGTCAACAACGTTGCACCGGTTGTAACGGTTGTTGGTGATGCTGTTCTAGAGAATGGTGTTGCCACTGTTTCCGGTACGTTTAGCGACGTCGGAATCTTGGATACTCACTCAGTCTCAATTGACTGGGGGGGATCTGAAGGCTCATCTGCTGCAACTGTTGATCAGTCGGCAGGCACCTTCACCGCTTCACACCAGTACTTAGATGACGACCCAACAGCAACTTCATCAGACGTCTACTCAGTTACTGCAACTGTGACTGACGATGACTCTGGTGTTGGTTCGGCTTCTGCTGACGTAACCGTCGGCAACATTGCTCCTGTGATCACTAGCTTGACAGGTGATGACGTAGCTGGATCCGTTTCAGTGAACTTCACTGATGTTGGATCGAACGACACACACACAGTCTCAATCGACTGGGGTGATGGTGATTCAGAGTCGGTTGCTTCTACGGGATCGACTACTGCAGCCCACTTGTTCCCTCAGTTCGGTACATACACAGTGACCGTAACGGTTACTGACGATGACTCTGGTTCGGCTGTGAACACAGTTGATCTAATCATCGGTGGTGGTGCATGTGAATGCACAAAGAGCCAGGGATGGTGGAAGAAGCAGTACAGTCCTAAGCAGATCGAAAAGGGCAACACTGAGCTGACTCAGTACCAGATCGACTTGCTTGCAGCGATGGTTAGCGCTCAGAGTGCTTACTTTGCTGGACTGACTTCAGAAGGTGCGAACAACGTGTTCGACCCACCGAAGTCAAACAACAAGGACAATGGCTCGAAGTCGGGTCGAAACGATGCTTCTGCAACCGCTTCGACAGGTAGCAAGAAGAAGAAGGGTTCGAAGGCTGGATCAGGATCCAACTCGAACTCGGCTACCGACTTGAGCAAGTTTGTTGAGAAGACAGAATCTCAGGTACTCGCAGCGTGGTTGAACTACGCCAAGGGTGCTGTTGATTGGAACGAACTGATCGACATTGATGGCGATGCTGTTGGTGACATGACGTTCGGTGACTTGGTAACTGAAGTGGAAGGCATTCTTGCCGACCCTTCCGCAACGAAGTCTGACCTTGAGCGTGCTAAGGATCTTGCGGAAGCAGTGAACCATCACGACAAGGACAACCCTGACTGTGATACCCACAGTGGTTCGCACACAGGTTCTGGCTCTGGCTCGAAGTCTGGTAGTGGCTCAGGATCAGACTCTGGTTCTGGAACAGGCACTGGCTCAAAGGCCAAAGGCAAAAAGAAGAAGTAGTTCTTCTTAGTAAGAGAAACTAAAAGAGAGGGGTTGGGCGTTTTGGCTAGCCCCTCTCTTTGTTTAAGTAAGCCGCAATTGCCCGGCCAGCGGCTAACGGCGGCCGCAGCATGGATAATAGAACTATGAATGAACACTTAAATTTGGAGCGTGGCGAGATCTACGAACCGGGTCATCGGCTGGACGATGACCTGACAGTTCTTGGTCACCTCGGCGGAACCCGCAAGGTCGATATTTACCTCTGTCGCAGCAAATCGCTCAAGATGGAAGTTGCTGTCAAGACTCTGCGTCGAGAGTTCTGCATCCACTTCAAGTCGCTTCAGGCAGTGATTAAAGAGGGTGAACTACTGGCTCGAATGAACCACCCCAATGTGATGCATGGGTATTCGTTCGAGCTCGAACCTGCTCCTCGAATCGTTATGGATTACGTAGGCGGTCAAGATTTGAAGTCGGCGTTTTTCTCTGGCAACTACGCTGCATTTCCTAAGCATGAAGGGTTGTCGTTGGTGCGGCAGTTGGCGGATGGGCTGGAGCATGTTCACTCGCAAGGTGTGCTGCATTTGGACGTTAAGCCTTCGAATATTTTGTATGCCGAGGGCCAAGCTGTTCTGATCGACTTCAGTGTGGCGCGGGAGTTCGATCCTATGAAGCTGCCACGTGACAACGCTGGTACACGAGACTGGATGGCTCCTGAGCAGACGAGTAGATCGATTGTCGGACCATATTCAGACGTGTTCGGTTTGGGTGTAGTGATGTATCAACTGTTGGCTGGTGGTGAGTTGCCGTTTTCTACGATCGAGAAGGAAGAATCATCGTCTTCGTCTGATGATGATTCTTCGTCGAGCAGCAGCAGTTCATCTAGTAGCAGCTCTTCGGGCGATTCCAGTAGCGGCGGTTCTATCAAGAAGATCCCGGACTACGACACTCTGCCCACACATCCATCGGACCGCGATGAGTCGGTGAGCCGGGAAATCGGCGACATTGCGATGAAGGCAATCAGCCCGGCCATAGAGGATCGATTCCAGACTCCAGCCGAGTTCGGCGATGCCCTCGAAGGTGTTCTGTAGCCGAAATTAGGTAGTGCGGATGTTGCCAACTGCTGACAGAATGGCGTGCCCGTTTGATTGATTGCACAGTCATGCGAGAGCTGGTCTCTGAGTCGCAAGAGGTAGCCGTGACTGACAATTCGGATTTGGGCAAGAAAATACTGATTGCTGGTCATGGCGGAAAATCGACGCTGGCGCAGGCGGTCGCAGCAGACTTGGAACTGCCGTACGTGGAGCTTGATGCCCTTTCGCATCAGCCGAATTGGGTTGAGACACCTAAGGACGAATTTCGAGAATTAGTTCGTCAGGTTCTTGTGGACAATCCTGAAGGCTGGGTGATTGATGGAAACTACGCCAACGATCTTGAAGGAATGGTTGCGGAACAGGCCGACACCATCATTTACGTGAACATGCCGTACACACTGATGATGTGGCGAATCTTTTGGAGATCAGTAGCCAGAGCTCGCGACAAGAAACTCATCTGCGGTGAGAACGTTGAGACATGGCGTAAGGCGTTCTTCTCTCGAGATTCACTGTTGTGGTTCCTGATCAAAACTCGAAAGAATTTCTATGGTCGACGCACCGAACGGCTTATGGCTTGGGCAAAAACGCGGGAGACTCGAGTGATCGAGCTTGGCAGCAGGGCGGCGTTGAATCGGTTCTATGCGGAAAGAAGGCTGACACGTGATTAGTGCGGAGAATTTCGGCAGGAAAATCCTGGTAGCTGGTCATGGCGGTAAATCGACTCTAGCGAGGGCGATAGCCGCTGACTTGGATCTGCCGTACATAGAGCTAGACGCAATCTACTGGTTGCCGAACTGGGGCGAGCGCACACCAGAGGATTTTCGTGGTGAAGTGCAGCGTGCAATCGACGAACACCCTGACGGTTGGGTGTTCGATGGGAACTACGGAACGCATCTTCAAGGAATGGTCGCCAAACAGGCAGATTCGGTGGTTTACGTGAACATGCCGTGGCGCTTGTTGTTCTGGCGGACGCTTTGGAGATCGGTTGCGCGTGCCAAGGACAAGCGGGTAGTTTGCGGCACGAACACGGAGTCGTGGCGCAAGACATTTTTCTCAAGCGATTCATTGTTGTGGTTCTTGTTCAAGAATCGTCGAAACTACGGAACTGGTCGAACTGCAAAACTGCGCGCCTGGGCAGGTGATGCAACGTTTGTTGAGCTTGAAGGTTCTAAGGCGCTGGATGGATTTTACGTAGAGCAGGGGCTAGAGCGTAAGGGCGGCTGGTAGGTATTGCGAGGCTGGCGTTAAGCGCGTTGCTATATCTATTGACCTGTTCGGGGTTTGATGGCTACTGTTAATAGCGGTTGTTTTACAACTGTCGGAGCCCTTGTGGCGCAGTGGCTAGCGCAACTGATTTGTAATCAGTAGGTCGCGGGTTCGAATCCCTCCAAGGGCTCCAAATTTTATGGCTCGTATCCAGTTCGTAGTTTCTGGTCCAGTTAAACCCTTACGAATATCGTCGTCACGCGTAGTGAAATTTCGCTTTGCTGTGGTAAAGTTTTTGTTTGGGCAAGGGTTGGGGAGTGGTTAAACCCAGCAGACTGTAAATCTGCCGCCTTACGGCTTCACAGGTTCGAATCCTGTCCCTTGCACCAGAATTACGGTTTGGGTTAGTTATAGGTGCACCTCATGTGCGAGGAATCATCGGGCCCACATAGCTCAGTGGTAGAGCGCATTCTTGGTAAGAATGAGGTCCCGAGTTCAATCCTCGGTGTGGGCTCCAAGCTAAGCACCAATCAATATAAGCGCCGGTTTGAGCGCGCATGGTAGGAGACCTCCGGTAATAGGAGGCGTAGAGAGAAATAATGGCAAAGCAAGTATTTGACCGAAGTAAGCCTCACGTAAACGTGGGTACGATCGGACACGTTGACCACGGTAAGACAACGCTTACTAGTGCCATCACCAACGTGCTCGCACAGACCCAGGCTAACGTTGAGGCTAAGGCCTTTGAAGACATCGACAACGCTCCTGAAGAGCGTGAGCGTGGTGTGACCATCGCAACAACCCACACAGAGTACGAGACGGACACACGTCACTATGCTCACGTGGACTGCCCAGGTCACGCGGACTACATCAAGAACATGATTACCGGTGCTGCCCAGATGGACGGCGCTATTCTCGTGGTATCGGCCGCTGACGGTCCTATGCCACAGACATACGAACACATTCTGCTTGCTCGCCAAGTAAACGTTCCGAAGCTGGTTGTTGCTTTGAACAAGTCGGATGTTGTTGATGATGAAGAACTACTCGAGCTTGTTGAGCTTGAGGTTCGTGAGCTTCTTACTAAGAACGGTTTCCCTGGTGACGACCTTCCGGTTGTTCAGGTTTCTGCTCTTGAGGCTCTTGAGAATGCAGAAGACGGCGACAACAAGTGGGTTCAGTCGATCGGTGAGCTAATGCAGGCTGTTGATGACTACATCGACATTCCTGAGCGCCCAACCGAGCTCGACTTCCTCATGCCTGTTGAAGACGTATTCGGCATCAAGGGACGTGGAACGGTTGTTACTGGTCGAGTGGAGCGTGGAGTCGTAAAGACTGGTGACCAGATCGAAATCGTAGGTTTCGGTAAGACCGTCGCAACTACTGTTACTGGTGTGGAAATGTTCCACAAGACTCTTGAAGAGGGTCTGCCTGGTGACGCTGTTGGTTGCTTGATTCGTGGTATTGAGCGAGAAGATGTTTCTCGTGGTGCGGTTCTGGCTAAGCCTGGATCGATTTCACCTTCAACCAAGGCCAAGGCTCAGGTTTACGTTTTGACTGCTGATGAGGGTGGACGACACACGCCGTTCTTCCCTGGTTACAAGCCTCAGTTCTACATCCGAACAACTGACGTAACTGGATCAATCAATCTCGGCGAAGGCGTTGAGATGGTTATGCCTGGTGACAACACCGTTATGGAAATTGAACTGATGTACCCGGTTGCTCTTGAAGAGAACCTTCGATTCGCTATCCGTGAGGGTGGCCGAACTGTTGGCTCGGGTGTCATCATTGAGGTTCTGGACTAGTTCCAAGAATTAATGTTTCAACGCCCGCTAGTTTTCTAGCGGGCGTTGACGCGACTATCTGGGGTCGGAAAATTCCAGAATGATTTGGGCTTTTGCCCTTCACTGGTTGCGATGGCTTGCTTCGGCAGGTTGGGTGCAACCGATAGGATTTGTAGAGCGTAACAATGGCTAAGAAGAGTGCGGTACGCACATTGGTTGACATGCTTTGTACTGAGTGCAAGGCGTACAACTACCACACTGAGAAGAACCGCCGAAACACGCCCGACCGTGTTGAGCTGAAGAAGTTCTGCCCGGTTGACCGCAAGGTAACGTTGTTTCGAGAGAAAAGGTAAGGAACCGAGTTGGCACGAACACCAGCACGAAGTACATCAGGACCAGGCGTTTCAGGCGCTGGAGGGTTTTCACTCTTCCGGTTCTTCGGTGAAGTTTTCTCTGAGCTCCGAAAGGTTTCATGGCCTACTCGGCAGGAGGCAACACGTCTTACTGTGATGGTGATCGCTCTGTCGGCTGCGATCGGGTTATTCCTCGGTTTGGTTGACATGGGATTTGCTCGGTTGATTTCCGCGATTTCGGGAACTTAGTTATGACTTCTTATAGCGACATTGCCGGTAGCACCGGTGCTCGTTGGTACATCCTTCACACGTACTCAGGTCAGGAAGACCGCGTTCAGAAAAATCTAGAACAGCGAATTTCGACCATGGACGTTAAGGACAAGATTTTGAACGTCGTGGTTCCTACCGAAGAAGAGGTAGAGATCAAAGAGGGCGAACGAAAGACTGTTCAGAAGAAAATGTACGCCGGTTACTTGATCGTTCAGATGGTTATGGACGAAGAGAGCTGGTACGTAGTTCGGAACACTCCTGGTGTTACCGGATTTATTTCTGCTGAAGATGACCGTGAGAAGCGGCCTAAGCCTGTTCCGCTGGAAGATGCGGAAGTCGATCGAATCATGAGCCGCATGTCCTCAGACGCTCCACGTGTACGTGTCGGTTACGAGGCGGGCGAATCGGTTCGAATCAAGGATGGTCCTTTCGCTGACTTCATGGGCACCGTTGATGAAGTGCTTGAAGACCGCGGAAAGATTCGTGTGCATGTTTCGTTCTTCGGGCGTGAAACGCCGGTTGAGTTGGACTTCCTACAGATAGAGAAGTCTTAGTTATTTAGTAATAAATCCCTGCCGTTATTTATTTGGTGGGATTAGTAATGAAGGAACGTTCAGTTGGCTAAGAAAGTGACAGCCATAATCAAGTTGCAATTGCCTGCTGGTGGTGCCACTCCGGCTCCTCCTGTTGGTCCTGCTCTTGGTCAGCACGGTGTCAACATCATGCAGTTCGTTAAGGAATACAACGAACGTTCTGCTTCGCTCGCTGGAAACATTGTTCCTGTTGAGCTGACTGTTTACGCAGATCGATCGTTTTCGATCGAACTGAAGACACCGCCTGCTTCAGACATGATTAAGAAGGCTGCTGGTATTTCTAGCGGTTCTGGCACGGTTGGCATTAAGACTGCTGGCAAGATTTCTCGAGACAAGATCCGAGAGATTGCCACAACGAAGATGCCCGACCTCAACACAAACGATGTCGATGCTGCGATGAAGATTATTGAAGGTAGCGCCCGAAGTATGGGTGTGGAAGTTACTGGCTAGTTCGGGCTCCGAACTGGTGGTGTGATTTTTTATTTGTCGGCCTTGGCGTAAGGACCCCGTTTAGGGGGAGCCAGGATTACCGGCTAGAGGTTTTACGAGATGGCTAAGCACGGAAAACGATATAACGCTGCGGCGCAGGCTGCTGGAGAAGACGCTCACGCTCCTGACTCTGCAGTTGCTCTTGCCAAAGAGTTTTCCAAGACGAAGTTCAACGAGGCTGTTGAGCTCCACGTTTCTACGAACGCTGATCCCCGACACTCTGACCAGCAGATGCGTGAAGTTGCAGAGCTTCCACACGGTACTGGCAAGAACGTTCGAGTATTGGTTTTCGCTGAAGCTGATGCGGCTCGTGCTGCTTCAGACGCCGGCGCAGAGTTTGTTGCTGACGACGAAATTGTGAAGAAAATCGAAGGTGGCTGGAGCGAATTTGATGTCGCTATCGCCACTCCTGATCAGATGGGTAAGATCGGTAAACTCGGTCGGTACCTGGGTCGTAAGGGCCTGATGCCTAACCCACGAACTGGAACAGTTGTTCAGCCCGACCGCATGGGTGCGGCTGTTGAGAGCTATAAGAAGGGCCGAGCCGAGATTCGTTTGGACCGTGGCGCGAACATTCACGTTCGTATCGGCACGGTTGGCTTCGATGAGAAGCAGATTCTCGACAACCTTTCGAGCGTTTACGCTACGATTCTTCGGGCCAAGCCTGAAGGCGTGAAGGGCCCTCTCGTAAAGAAGGTAACTCTTTGCACAACAATGGGCCCTAGCTTCTTGCTGGATCAGAGCGAACTCGAGGCTCTAACCCAGTCCAACTAGTTGGGGTTTCTCGGCAAGTTTGATTCGGTCTATTAGGACCGGTCGAGCCAAGAGACATAGTGAATACATGAAAAGCCCCGGGCGTAACGCTCGGGGCTTTTTGTTTGATTTCTGGGCTGGAAATTTCAGTTTAGAGAGGGTGCGTTGAAGAGAATTAATTTACGCATGGTTGGTCTGCTTGGGTTTGTCGTGGTTACGGCAGCAGTTGGACTGATTGCTATCCAAGCCGATCGCAATGCCGCGTCCGAAAGCGATGCACTAGAGATTCCAATTCCCGAATATGTAATGAGCGGAGCAAATCCCAACTTTGGGTCTGAGTGTGGTGAGTATGGAACAGATGTTGGTACTTCCGGTTTTGGTCTCAACCCTGATCTGAGTTACCACGCTGAGAATTCAATCGCTGTCGTTGAGGGAGTCGCCAGAATTTCGGGGCCGGCACGGTACCAGGGCATAGCACTCGATACAGCGGCGGATAAGTCTCGGCAAAACGAGTCAGCCAACGACATTGTCACGCCGTTTTCTATCGATGTATTGGCAACGCACAGCGGTATTGATCAACCCGAGTGGTCTGTGTACCAGCTGGGCGGACTGGTTGATTGCGTGAGCAGCCGGATAGGCTCTGAGTGGGTAACTCTTTTCGATGGCATGGAAGGGCTGTTTTTCATAAACGCTCCATCGGAGGATCGAGACGGTGAGTGGGTATCGATGTCGATCGCATCTGATGCTCCGGGTTGGTTCTACTTCACCGAGAAATTCTTTGGCGCGATTACGAACGCAATCAAGATCGTGAAATCGACTGAGTGAACCGCTCTGAACGTTGTGCAAGTTCGTCGCCCCAGAATTGTTGGCTATTCGGCGATAGTTGTTGTTAGAATTGATTTCATACAGTTGAATACTGCGACCGCAGACAGTTGGTTCCGTGAAAACGGAGTAATGCTTTAGGCGCCATCCGAGGTTTTGAACGTGCAAGTTTCGTCGTAAAGGCGAGCGCATTTTTGCCCCGGACTAGGTTCCGGGGTTTTTTATTGGCTTTTATTAGCCCGCCTTTTGTCGAAGGGGTCCAGACAGGAGGTCGAATGCCAACTGATAAAGGTAGAGCTGCGGTTGCGGAGATGAAGGACATCTTCGAAGCATCGCCGCTCGTTATTGCTGCAGAGTACAGCGGTGTTGATGTTGCCGGTATGTCCGGTCTGCGTCAGGAACTGCGTGACAACGGTGCACGATTCAAGATCGTGAAAAACACCTTTGCCCGTATCGCTGCTGACGAAGCTGGTAGGTCGGAGCTCAAAGAGGTCATGGGTGGCCCAATTGGGTTCGTGGTCACTGATGGTGATCCGGCTGCAGCTGCTAAAGCTTTTGTAAATTATGCCGATGATAAGGATCTTCCGATCAACATCATGGGTGGAATGCTTGATTCAGACGTTTTGACGGCTGATCGAGTGAAGGCTCTTGCGAAGCTTCCTTCAAAGGAACAGCTAATCGCAAAGATGCTTGGTTCGATGAACAGTCCTATTACGGGATTGGTAATGGTTATGAATGGGCCTGTTAGGGCATTGGCGACTGTTCTGCAGCGTCACGTTGATAACCAGAACGCGGGTGCTGAAGCGTAGTTTTGCGTGATTTATGCCGGGCGTCATCGAATGACTTGGGCATAGAAGCGCAGTCTCCCCTCTAGCTCCCCTCCCTTCTATTTGGGGGAGGACTGACGTGGGTGGCTTACGTTGAAGCGAAATATTTGTTTGTAATTAGTTCTCGATAGTTTTCGAGAAAATTTTGGAGAGACCAGAAATGGCCCTAAGTAAAGAAGATCTGATCGAAGAGATCAAAGGTATGTCAGTTCTCGACCTCGCAGACGTTGTTAAGGCTCTCGAGGAAGAATTCGGTGTAAGTGCTGCTGCTCCTGTTGCAGTTGCTGCTGCGCCTGGTGCTGCTGGTGGAGACGCCGGTGGTGAAGCTGCTGCTAAGGACGAATTCGACGTTGTGTTGAAGGACGTCGGTGGCAAAAAGATCGCAGTCATTAAGGCTGTTCGTGAGATCACTCCTCTCGGTCTTAAGGAAGCTAAGGACCTCGTTGAGGCTGCTCCTAAGGCAATCCTTGAGGGTGTTTCTAAGGACGACGCAGACGCTGCCAAGGGCAAGCTCGAAGAAGCCGGTGCTTCTGTAGAAATTAGCTAGTTTTGGGGCGTGATTAGTTCCGGGCGTCATCGAATGACTTGGGAACAGCGTCGCAGTCTCCCCCTCTAGCTCCCCCGATCCGGGGGAGGATGAGTGTGGGCGGTTATAGCGAAAACAATAGAGACCTCGAGTTTTTACTCGGGGTCTCTTTGCGTTATGTCGTAATTGGCTCCGGGCGTCGTAGGACGACTTGGTCGCGAGTCGCATGTCTCCTGCCCTAGCCTTTCCGTCTGGAAGGGGACCGACGTGGGTGGGTGACCATTAAAGGAGAAGCCCCGAGCGAATCGCCCGGGGCTTCTGTTTTTTTAACCTAACTGTGCAACGTGGGTTAGAACAGGCTGTTCGATTGTCCGCCGTCGACGTTCAGGCAGGCTCCCGTTATTAGGTCGGCCTGTGTCGAAGCGAGGAACGCTACCGAAGCACCGATTGGCTCTGGCCAACCAAACTTGCCCATTGGGAGGTTACGGTCGATAAATTCGTCCACGACTTCCTTAGGGTTGTTCTGGCTGAACTTCTCCCACGTTCCACCTGCGTGAAGTACCGAACCCGGTGCAACAGAATTCACCGTCACTCCGTCTTTAGCCACTGCAAGACCTGTGTGCTTCGAAGCGGCGATCATTGCGGCTTTTGCAGCCATGTACGGTGCAGTTCCGCCGTACTCACGTCCGAATATCGACGAAATGTTCACGACTCGACCCCAGCCACGTTCCTGCATGCCAGGTACAACGTGCTTCATAAGGGCGATTGCCGACCACAGGTTGGCGTTCATCACCATGTGGAAATCGTCGAGCGACGAATTGACCAAATCGGAAGTACCCATGCTGCCACCGACGTTGTTTACGAGGATATCGATAGGCCCTAGCTCGGCTTCAGTCTTGGCAACAAGCTCTGCAGCTCCGCTTTCATCACCGAGATCGGCAACAAATGCCCCCACGTCTACCCCGGCCGCCCTGAGTTCGTCCGCAGTTTGATTCAGCGTGCCTTCGCCTCGAGCGCAGATGGCAACGTCTACGCCTTCAGCGGCGAGCGCGAGTGCCGATTGCCTACCGAGTCCTCGACTTCCGCCAGTAACGAGAGCAACTTTGCCTTTTATTCCTAGATCCATATTTGTGGTGACTCCATGAGAGGATTTCTTAATATTTTGTGATTACAGGTGTGTATATCGCAGTTGGTTGGTGATTTTACCTTCTCGTTCGAGAACAGGGAGGAAATTATCCGGTATCTGATGATTCGTAATGCTCGTGTAATGGTGAGTTGGTAAGTTGAGTTAGAGAGTGAGCCGATTGAATTGCCATGAGAGATTGTGTTGTACGTGTACAAAACTAGGATTTTCGTGCGTGCTAATTACCTTGACTGGCGTTTTTCGAGTGGTGTATCTTGACATGACGCTGCGAGTAAATCCGCGGCAGTTTTAAGCCGTGCCCGATGTAACTATTAAGTATTGGGTTGCGAACGGATCAAGTTTCGGCTTGTGCGTCCCGTTTTACGGCAGAACGAAATATACTTTTGAAAATCACTCGTGATTGCGTTTTACGAGTAAGCAATTAGAAGTTTCGCTAAGTAAGAAACTTTTAGGAGAATGCCGATGTTGGGCTCCGTAATTTCAAAGCGATGGGTAGTTTCTCTCGCTTTGGTGGGCTTGGTCTCCCTGTTCATGGCCTCGTATTCCGCAGTGTGGGCTAACCCCGCTTCGGCGAGCAGCGGTCAGGTGTTAACAACGCTCGATGGTGTGGGTGGCTCAGTTTCTGTCGTTCATGGCTCAGACACTGTCTTCAACGTGGTAGCTAAAAATCAGTCCGGCGGTACGGATTTGGACGGAACTATCACCTACCTATGGTCACTGTCAGGTTGTGGCTCAATCAGCTCACCTGCAAACACTGCCAGTATTACCTACACCGCGGCAGCTGGGTGTACTGCGACTTTGATGGTTTGGGCTAAGCAGAACGGTGCCGGTCAGGTAGACGCTACCGATACAGCAATTACTGTTGGGCCAGTGCCGGCTACTCCTACGCCAGTGGTGATCGATGCTGCCCTTGACTCGGTGGTTGAAGAGTTAGCATCAAAAGAGGTGGCTGTACTTTTGGCTTTGTTGGTGAACTCGGAACTTGACATAGACGTAATCAACACAGTAGCTGCAGCCGTTGGTGGTTCTAAGGAAACAACTATTTCGATTGGTGCGGACAAGGTCGACTTACCGGTGGGCACTAAGCTTCGGTTCCCTAGCAATGCCACAGGTCGGGTCATCATCGTTACGATCACAGCACCTTCTTCGGATACTCCAGGGCTATCGAGCTACCTCGAAGGTTTCTCATCTTCGACCGAGCTCGGAGCAATCTTAGGTAGCTCAGCGATCGATATTTCCATCTACGGTGAGGATGGAAATCCACTCAATAACTTCCGATTAGACAAGCCAGCTGAAGTTTGCTTGCCTTACACAGATGAAGACCTTGCAACCGCTTACGGTGGTATCGACGGAATGGCCGTATATCACTACAACGGTGCTGACTGGGTGAAGACCAACAGTTCTGTCGACTTAAATGCCAAGCTTGTTTGTGGTTACTCGTCGACGTTCTCACCATTCGTTCTTGGTCTTGACGATGCTCCGCCAGCACCTCCTGGTGAGGCTGGTCTGCCGGTAACTGGTGACTACTCTCCTAGCTTCGCTTCTTTGATGATGGCTTTGATGGCTGGTGTTGCTCTTGTTGGTGGTGGTGTACTCACACTCCGCCGTGCACGACGTGTTCGAGAGAACGGCTAGTTCGCTAGAGTTTTCTTAGTAAGAAATTTAGAGAGACCCGCTTCGGCGGGTCTCTTTGTTTAACTCGCGTTATTGGTCGCCCTCGTCATCGGATGACTCGGCTCGCGTCGCAAGTCTCCCCCTCTAACTACCCCGATCTGGGGGAGGACCGGCGCTGGTTGTTGGCGGTTGGTGGAGGGGTGAGGATAAGATTTGAGTTATTCGTATTTATAGCTTGAGTAGGTGAGCGGGCTAATTTGGTTTTGATGGGACGAGATTTACATATTCGAGAGCGTCAGCATTTGCTGGTGCTGCTTGGTTTGTTTTTGATTTCGTTCGTCTTGTATACATCGACGATGTCTCGCGGAATCACCTGGCTAAACACGGGACAGGACGGCGGCGATTTCATCTCTGCTGCTAGATCGTTCGGAATTCCGCATCCGACCGGGTATCCGACTTATACGGTGTTACTCCGAGTCTTTGGCGATGTAGTCGCTGTTGGCAATCACGCATTCAGAGCAAATCTGTTCTCTGCGCTGATGGGCGCGATTGCTGTGCCCTTTGTGTACGTTGCGGCGTTGCGGCTGCTAGCAGTGCTTCCGGGTCGTGAAGTAGGTGAGAACGGCTCTGTGAGGGCTTCAGCGTTGATTTCGGCGCTTGCATTCGCTACGTCCAGACTGTTCTGGACGCAATCGACCGTTACCGAGGTTTACACACTGAACGCACTGTTCGGTGCAGCGTTGCTGATGCTGACTCTCGGAGTTGTGCGAGATTTGGCTGCTGGTCGAACTTCGATCAAAAATCGAACGCTGATGACCGTGTTGCTGGGAGTAGGCCTCGGGAATCACACCACGCTCGGATTAGCGGCGGCTCCGTTCGGGGTGTGGGTGCTGTGGATTGTGTGGGGCAAACTAGGTTGGCGTGGAGTTTTGGATTGGCGACCTGTAGCCGGTTTATTGGCCGGATTATCGGTTTATTTTTACGTTCCGCTCGCCGCTTCATCGGCTCCAATCGTGAGTTGGGGCTCTCCTGACTCATTCGAAGGGATTAGATGGCTAGTGTCCGGAACGATTTATCGGCCGTATGCGTTCGGAATTTCGGACGAATTCTTGGCAGGCAGAATTTCAACGGTCGCTGAACTGCTGTTTACCCAGTTCACCGTGATCGGAACGGTAATCGGAATCGCTGGCTTAATGACGATCTGGTCGTACAGTCGGATGTTCGTGATGGCATCGGTTAGCTCGGTGCTGATCATCGCTGTGTACGCGGTGGCATACGACACCGTGGACAGCTTCATTTATCTGATTTCAGCATTCATGCTGTTTTCGCTATGGATCTCTGTGGGAATTGCTGTCCTGGGGCAGGGTATTGGACGTTTCGTTGGCAAAACGAAGAGTTTGGTTGAGTATCGGCGCTGGATTTTCGTTGGGGTGTTCGTGCTTGTTGGCTTGGTAATACCAGGGTGGTCTGCTGTATCGGGTTGGAATGAACTGAATATTTCTGACAACAACGAACCTGCGGAGTTTGTCGAGACGACAATCGCTAGGGCTTCAGGTGGAATTGTGTTCGCCGAGGAACCTCAACTCTTTGCGTTGGTCTATCAAGCTCAAATCGAAGATCCTGAGCTGGATGTGATGGTTGTGGCACCGATCATGCTTTTCCACGATTGGTATTGGGATCAGCTGGTCCAGTACTACCCAGATAGGATGCCTCCCCAACGAGCAGGTTCGATCAGCGATCGTTTTGAATCGGTTATCGGCTACAACTTAGGACTAGTACCGCTGTTTACGACTCATGACGATAAGAATCACCACGACCGTTTGAATTTGGTCGAAGACGGTGATTTGTTCCGAGTCGAGTTTTAGCTGAGGTCTGTTTGATGTCGGTTGTTTCTGGTGTGAGCGCAATTCCTGTTATCGGCTTGCCTGAGATCAGTTTGGATGACGATCTCGGAACCATGATCATTGAGCAGCTGACTGCAAACGGGAACGAACTTGCCGACGGCGATCTGGTTGTCGTCGCCCAAAAAATCGTTTCTAAGGCAGAAGGTGCGGTTCAGTTAATTGCCGACCAGGTTCCTAGCAATGAGGCGCTAGAGCTTGCCGATACGGTTGGCAAGGACGCTCGGCTGGTGCAGATTGTTCTCGATCAGTCGAAACGGGTAGTCAGAGCAGTACCCGGTGTGTTGATTGTAGAAACGGTGCACGGATTTATATGCGCAAACGCTGGTGTTGATCAGTCGAACATCGAAGCCGATGGGTTGGTCACAACTTTGCCCGTGGACTCTGATCGCTCGGCACTATCCATTCACAAGACGTTGATTGAGCGAACTGGCCGCAAGATTGGCGTTCTGATTTCAGATACTTTCAATAGGCCGTGGCGCGAAGGCTCGATTAACGTTGCGATCGGCATCGCTGGGTTTGATCCGCTGCGGGATTTACGTGGGACTATCGACGATTTCGAGCGCGAGATGACTACGAGTACGGTTTCGCTTGCGGATGAGGTCGCTTCAACTGCTCAGTTAGTGATGGGTGAGAGCGGTAGGATTCCGGTCGCGCTAGTACGCGGTGTCGATTGGGAACCGGGCGCTTACCCTGCCGGCCGAATGATTCGACCGGCTAATAGGGATTTGTTCAGATAAGCGTTTGCTATTTCTTGTCGGCAGCAGGCTTTGAGTCTGCTGCGGGTTTGGCGTCGGCAGCCGGCTTGGCAGCTGCTGCGCCTTTGGCACCAGCTTTTGGTGCTGGCGACTTGTTTCCGTACCAAGACGAGTATTCGAATGAGTTGCGGAATTCTTTTTCTTCGCCACATGCTTTGCAGCGACCCTGGCTTACGGCTCCGTTTGGCGGATCGATAACCCAGTGGTGAACGCAGCCGCCGTCGGCGACTTTAGCTGTTGTCTCTTCGGCTGCGGCAGCCTTCTTCTTAGGAGATGACGCTGGACTCATAGATGTGCTGGCTCCAAGTGGTTGATTTCTTGTGGGCGACGAACTGTCGACCCATCGCTTTCAACCAACTTCCTCACAATTTTAACTCAACTTTGCAATTCTTGCGGAATTACTTGGGGGTTAGCCTGAATGCAGCTTAAAACGCTTTTTTTCTACAATGATGAAATAATTGCATATTTGAACGGTTAACTCGACCGTTCGGTGGGGCGCAATTTACGGGGGCGCATATAAATGTCGGTATCACGAGACAATATTTTGACGATCATTCGTCAGAGTAACGGCGTGAATGTTGATGAGCTTGCCAAGGAGATGCAGTTAGCACCGGCCACGGTGCGACGCCACTTGGACATTCTCGAGCGCGATGGTTTGGTTGATCACACTGAGATTCGTAAGCCTACGGGCAGACCTCAGTATTCTTTTCATCTGACAGAAAAGGGACACGATTCAGTTCCGAAGGACTACAGCCGGCTCTTGAACGAGTTGGTTTCTGAGATTAAGAATCTTCCAGCCGCTGATATTTCGAGTCGGTCGGGCAACGAAGTTTTGCGAGATTCTCTTTCACGTATTGGTGAACGTCGAGCCGCTGAATATTTGCAGGGACGGCGTCCTGTCGAGGCAGTTACGGCTGCGTTTGAAGAGGGTGGATACGATCCTGTAGTTGAGACCGATGACGAGGGATTGAAGATTCGGGTTACTAACTGCCCGTACCGACGTGCTTCTATCGATGACGACATTATTTGCACGGTAGATCGTTCGATGGTTTCTAGCTTGCTCGGCAAAGAGATCGAGCACAGCGTTGAAATGTCGCCTGAGGCCAACGAGTGTGTTTACATGCTCGGCGCAAAACATCTTGTGAAGATTGACAGCGTCGCACTGGGCGGCTAGCCTCAGTAAATCAATTAAATATGTGTGGTTCCTCGGTGTTTTTGAATATTGCATTTCGATGCGAGGTTCGGAACCGAAAGGGAAAGCGGTGAGAATCCGCTGCGGTAGCGCCACTGTAACCGGGAAGACGATTCACAATTGCCACTGTCGATAAGACGGGAAGGCGTGGATTAGTCGCTGAGTCAGATTCGTTTGACCAATGTTCCGGGAGTCAGGAGACCTGCCGAGGAACATTCGAGTGACTGCTCCCCGCCTAGGCTGTGGCCCTCACGGTGATAGCCACCCGATGTTCCTAGTCCGGTTTGCGAAATGGATCACCTGATGGACCCTTGACGATGCAGTCGAGGGTTTTTTATTGGCGCCAGATTTGTCGCTAAACGATAGTGGATCGCACAGGGTCTCGACCGGTTCAACAGTGTTGAGGCGTTTGACTGTGGGCGCGCTTGTGTTGGTTGCAATAACGCTGGTTGTTGTGATCATTGCGGCCTCTGTCGGTCCATTCACAGTTCCGTTCACACATACGGTTTCGACCCTGCTTGATCTGATCGGGATTGGTGAATCCACTGCGAAGCCAACTGAGCAGGCGATTATCCAAAGCATTCGGCTGCCGCGTATTTTCTTGTCGTTCGTTGTAGGTGCGGCGTTAGGTATTTCTGGCGGAATAATGCAGGGCCTATTCCGCAATTCGATGGCTGATCCTGGAATCATCGGCGTTTCGAGCGGAGGTGCAGCCGGCGCGGTGTTCGCCATCGCCACCGGGCTGAGCACCGTTTCGACATTCTTTTTGCCACTGTTCGCTTTTGTAGGTTCGGCTGTGGCAATGGCTGTCGTGTTCCTGATCGCCTCAGTCGGTGGCCGCTTTTCGATGGCGACTTTGCTGTTGGGCGGTATCGCCGTGAGTTCGTTCTTAGGCGCAATTACTACCGCGACGATTATTTTGACCGACGACCTGAATGTTCAGCGTCAGATTATTTTCTGGATAGCTGGCGGATTCGATACAGCTCGTTGGGAGTCGGTTCAGATCGCCACACCGATCATCGTTGTTGGGGCGCTGATCACAATTTTTGTTGCACGTGATTTGAACTTGCTTCTAGTGAGTGAGGATGAGGCGCGAGCACTGGGAGTTCGAGTCACGTTGGTTCGGAACACCTTGCTGGTGTCGGCATCCTTGATCACCGGGGCGGCAGTGGCGTTCTCAGGAATTATTGCATTCGTTGGATTGGTAGTTCCGCACGTTGTGAGACTCGTATTTGGGGCTGATCACAGAGTCCTCTTGCCTCTGAGTGCACTTGGCGGCGGCCTGTTTCTTCTGGTTGCCGACACTGCAGCACGAATCGTCCTTTCACCAGCGGAACTACGAGTTGGTGTTCTTACGGCGATGATCGGCGCGCCGTTCTTTATTTATTTGCTCTTGCGATCAAAGGCGCGGCTCGTATGAGCTGAGCTTGGCGTGGGTTGGGTTTTGAAAGTTTTTTTGAAAGGTACGAGATGATTCGGAATTTGTTGAGTGGTCGGTTTGTGATTGTGATGATGGTCGCCTTGGTTGCGATAGCACTTGTTGCGTGTGGTGGAGAAGATGAGACTCCAACTGCAACCGCTGTGGTTGTGGAGCCCACAGCAACGGTAGAAGTAGCGTCGCAACCTGAAGCGACGAAAACGCCTGAGAAGGACGTTCCAGAACCAACTTCGACTGCAGTGGTAGCGGCAACAGCAAAGCCGATTGCAACTGTCGCACCGGCAGCGACTGCCGTTCCAGCCGCGACAGTTGAGCCTGCGCCAGCGTTCGACGAATCTAGATTTCTTGGCGTCGAAGGTATTGTCGACCCGACGAATTTCGGCTGGCCTCGAAGCATTGAAACTTCAGAGGGCGTAGTTACTCTGGACGCTCCTCCGACTCGGATACATTCGTTGTCGCTGGGCCACTCTGAAATTCTTGCAGCACTAGTAGATTTCGATCGACTTACAGCGGTCTACAGCTTCTTCGTCGATGAAGAACAGTCGAACATTGCTGGGCTTTCTTCCGAAGCATTGATGATCGGATTCGATCCTGAAGAAGTAGTCGCTCTGGAACCAGAAGTGATTGTCGCTTCAAGATTCACAAACGCCGATACGGTCGCTCTGATGAAGGGTGTGGGTATTCCGGTGGCCCGCACGAGTCTGGAAAACTCAGCACTTGGAAATGTTCCGAACATTCTGTTGATGGGTTATCTCGTAGGCGCCGAAGAAGAGGCGATTGCACTTGTCGAAGAGCTCGAGGCACGAATGCAGTTCATCACCGATGTGCTGGCTTCGGACGAATCACCGCGAGTACTGTCTATCTCGAAGTGGACTTCGATATTTGCCGCTGGCTCAGGATCGACTGAAGGCGGGATCATCGAGCAGGCTGGTGGCATAAACGCCGCTGCGGATTCAGGCATCGATGGGCATCAGCAGGTGAGCATCGAATCGATTGCTGCCATTAACCCTGATGTCATTATCGTTCCTCAGCCTTTGGATGGTGCGAATGCTTTTATTGAAGAGCTAACTTCGAGTGCGGCTTTAGCTGAGATACCGGCAGTGAAGAACGGCGAGATTTACTACGTTCTACCCAGGTACCACACGACTCTTTCGCATTGGAACGTGCGTGGAATTGAGCGGCTGGCAACGTTGCTCTTCCCTTCGCACTTTTCAGGCGTGACGTTTGAGGAGTTTACGCACTGGAACGAGTAGTTCTCGTTCTCTGAGAGATTGAACAGTTGGTAGGAGGGTGTTGTAGCCCTCCTACCAAAGACGTGAGAATCCGTCGAGATTAGGCATGAGTACTGAGAGTTCCGTAAATAACGAAAAACAAGTGACCGTAGGCAATCATGTAGATCGCAGGGTGTTGGATGTCCAAAATCTCTCGACTCGACTTGATGGAAACTTGATCGTCGACTCGGTTTCATTATCGGTCGCCCGAGGTGAAATCGTTGGGGTCGTCGGAGCGAACGGCAGCGGTAAGACGACCTTGCTCCGCACGCTTGCCGGATTGTTGGACGCCGACTCCGGTGAAATTTCAGTGGACGGGAGTTCGTTCGTAGCAGGTGGATCAGCCGGCGGTGCTGATCGACGCGAACGTGCACGTAAAGTGGCGTACATGCCGCAGATGGCTGAGAGTCATCCATTCACGGCGTTCGAATCAGTTTTGATGGGGCGATATCCGCATTTGGGTCGTTTCGCGCTGGAAGGTGCGTCTGATCGTGAGCTCGCCTGGGAGGCTATGGAACGAACTTCGACTGTGGAGTTCGTGAATCGCAATCTCGATACGTTGTCGGGAGGTGAGAGACAACGCGTCGTGTTGGCGAGGGTTCTTGTCCAGCAGGCGGATCTGTTGTTGATGGATGAGCCGACAGCTTCTCTGGATTTGCGGCATCAGATTTTGACGATGGATTTAGTTCGTGAAGAAGTCAGCCAGCGTGATGCGGGCGCAATCGTGATTCTGCACGATCTTTCGTTAGCGGCACGTTTTTGCGATCGGCTCGTAATCCTTCATGAAGGAAAGAAAATCGCGGAAGGTACGCCGTGGGAAGTGCTGACTCCAAGCAACCTGCGAGCGGCGTTTGGCGTCGAAGGATTGGTGGAGCCAGACCCCGTTACAGGCAAACCTCACGTGCTATTACTTGGCAGCGAAAGCTCATCTAGCCAGGATTTGATTGGATTGGGTCGAAGTGTTCATTTAATCTGCGGCGCTGGAAGCGGTCGTGAGCTAATGCATCAGCTGAAAGTTGCCGGTTACGAAGTGAGTGCTGGCGTCTTAGGTACTGGCGATTCAGATAGAGAAGCGGCCGAGCGTTTAGGTATGGATTACGTGAGCGCTCCGCCGTTCGCGAGTATTTCCGATGAACAGCACGAGGCGCATTTAGAACTCGTGCGGTTGGCAGATCACGTAGTGCTTTGCGCTATGGCAGTTGGAGTAAATAATCTTCGCAATATCGCAGCTGCCGCCGGTGCTACAAGTTTGTTCATATTGGAGCCACCGGGAGCGAATGGTGGCCTGGGCGATACAGAAGTCGGTGACTACACGGACGGCTTGGCGTCGGGACTACGTCGCGGGTTGATCGAACAGTTCGGTGAGATACCAGAATCGACGTTGCTGTACGAGCTGGCGCGGGTGGCTGGGACTCACCCCTCATAAGTTCGCTGTGGATGGGTGCGCAGGAGTCAGTCGTGGAATGGTGCTGAAGTAGTCGGTCTCTAGTCTTGCCGTTTCTGCTTGTTATGACTGAGTGGTGCTAATCTTTGCATCGTCCAATTCGGCAGCTATCTAACTCTTGAGGGAATTCGTTGAAGATTTTATTCGTTGGTGGGACCGGGAAGATTAGTTCGGCGGTATCGGCTCTCGCAGTAGAAAAAAGCTTCGATCTTTATCTACTGAATCGCGGGCTGACTAACCGTCCAATTCCCGCTAGTGCGAACGTGCTCAAGGGTGACATTAATGACCCTGAGTCGGTGAAAGCAGCGCTGGGTGATCTGAAGTTCGATGCTGTTGTGAACTGGATTGCGTTCACAGAAGATCACATCGAACGGGATATTGAGCTGTTCCGAGATCGAACGAACCAGTACATCTTCATTAGTTCTGCTTCGGCGTATCAGTCTCCACCGGTGAATCTGCCCGTAACCGAGTCGACTCCGTTGGCGAATCCATACTGGCAGTACTCTCGTGACAAGATCGCTTGTGAAGAACGCCTGATGCGCGCTTACAGGGAAGAGAAGTTCCCTTTTACTGTAGTTCGCCCTTCACACACCTACGACAGAACCATGTTGCCGTTCCAAGGTGGCTGGACCGTGATCGACCGGATGCGCAAAGGCAAGAAAATTCTTGTGCATGGCGATGGCACATCACTATGGGTGTTTACTCACCACACCGACTTCGCGAAGGGCTTTGTGGGTCTACTCGGCAACAGTCGAGCTATTGCTGAAGCGTTCCACATCACCTCAGATGAGTTGCTGACCTGGAACCAACTTCATGAGATTGCTGGTCGTGCCGCTGGTGCGCCACCGCTAGATATCGTTCACGTGCCTTCAGACTTGATCAATGCATATGATCCTGCTTGGGGTGCTGGTTTGCTTGGTGATAAGGCAGCGAGCATGGTTTTCGACAACACGAAGATCAAGCGAATCTCGCCTGAATTCATGAGCACAACACCGTACGAGCAGGGTGCTCAAGAGATGGTTGAGTGGTACGACGGTGATGAGTCACGCCAGGTCGTGGATGACGAGTTCAACGAACTGACTGATCGCATCATTGCTGCTTATGAGCGCGCTTGGCCCAAGGATTAAATCGCAATGGGCGAACGTTCTGAGGTTGATGCAGTTGGGGCGGATGGTCAAACTCCGCTCCAGGCTGCTGCTTGGGATGATTCGTTAGAGACTGCGACATCGTTAATCGATGCCGGGGCGGATGTGAATGCCCGTGATGATGATGGTGATACCGCTCTTCATTTAGCAGCGGTGATGAATTCAGTCAAAGTAGCCCGTCTGCTGATCGAGCGAGGCGCAGACATCGAGTCGGGTGGCGAAGGTGGTTTCACTCCTCTGCAGCGTGCCGCTATGAACAACTATCCGTACGACAGGGCAGTAGATGTGGCACGTTTACTCGTCGAAGCGGGTGCCGACGATTCTGGACTAGATTTGGGATTTCTTGAGAGCTAATCAGCTTCTCGGCGGATGAGTTTGGCTGCTTGAGTGCCAGCGTTGTGCGTTTCGAGCGCTAGACTGATTTCTTCGTCGGTGGTTCCAAACAGAATCTTTATTTCAGCGTCACGTTTCGCGAGATCAACTGTCGTAATGATGCCTTCGACTTGCTTTGGATCCGGCTTGCTTCCAACCCATATGTCGATACCGTCACCATCGTCCGCTTTAGTTTCGTCGAGATAGCCGTAGTCGAGCGGATACACAACCGCCTGATTTCGCGGGTGCCGAGAGCCCTTTGGGCGGTCGATCTCGATCGTGCTTTCGGCAACCAAAGTGTCTAGATATGTCCAGTAGGTCATGATTTGTTTAGTCGCATATAAGTGCGTTGATCAGGTTCATGTCGATTGACTCTCGTACCGATTTGGCGAGACGGTCGTATTCGACTTCCATAGAGAATTCCTGAACGATGGGTTTAGGAAGTCCGTGGACTTCCGCCGTGGAGTCTAGTAGCCGTCGCAAGATGTCCGGCGAGTCGAAGATTCCGTGGACGTAAGTGCCGATTACCGGAAGTTCGCCACCCACGTTTCCATCGTTCCACGCTGCAGCCTCCGAATCCTCGTCTACGAGTGTTGCCAGTGGATTTATCGTTCCAGCAGTGACGCCGGTGTGGATTTCGTAACCAATGCCGTTGGCTTGGGCACCTTTGAGCGGGCCGTTTTCGTGTGCCGGAATTTCGACGTTCACACGCCGCGTTGTCTTAGTTGTGTCGAAGACTGTTGTAGTGGGTAGAAGTCCGAGTCCAGATTCAGATTCTGGAAATGAAGATTCGGTGGCGTTAGGGTCGTCGAGTTGCTCGCCAAGAATTTGGTAGCCGCCGCAGATTCCGACGACGGTGACACCCCGGTTGGCCGCCTCGGCTACTGCGTTGTCGAGTCCACGAGATTTCATCCAACGTAGGTCGGCGATAGTGGACTTACTACCCGGAATAATGACGATGTGTGCGGTTGCCAACTCGTGAGGATTCGAGACGATTCGAATGCGGCAACCAACTCGACGGAACGGGTCGAGATCATCGTGGTTGGAGACACGTGGGAGGGCTAGGACGGCAATTTCGATAGCGTCTGTACTGACTGGAGGATCGAAGTCACCAAACGTTACGCCGTCTTCGTCTTTTACTTGGAGATCGTAGACAAATGGGACCACTCCGAGTACTGGAACTCCGGTGCGTGAGGCGATCATCTCAGGCAGCGGGTTGAGGAGGTTTATATCACCTCGAAAACGATTGATTAACGTCGCTTTCACTAGTGAACGCTCTTCTGGGAGTAGAAGCTGCATTGTGCCGAGCAATGAACCGAACACTCCACCTCTGTCGATGTCGCCGACCAGAATCACCGAGGCGTTGGCGTAGGCCGCCATTTTCATATTCACGATGTCTCGGTCGCGCAGATTCACTTCGGCGGGTGAGCCTGCACCCTCAAGCACGATCACATCGTACTTAGTAGCAAGTCGGTCGTACGCTTCGGTCACAGCTTTCCAAACGCCCGACTGGTCGCCCCAGTATTTGCGTGCCTCGAAACTGCCAATAGGTTTTCCGTTCAGGACAACTTGAGAGCGGCTGTCGGCCTCTGGCTTGAGAAGCACCGGATTCATATCGGTATGAGGCTCGATTCCAGCCGCCTGTGCCTGAACAACCTGGGCGCGCCCCATCTCTCCACCATCGGCAGTGACGTACGAATTGTTCGACATGTTTTGCGCTTTGAACGGTGCGACTTTGACGCCGTTCTGGGCAAGGATGCGGCACAACGCAGCTGCTATGACACTTTTTCCAACCGACGACGATGTGCCTTGAACCATGATGGCTTTGGTGGAGCGAGTAGGTGGTGTCATACCAAGTGCGACGTGTGATTTAGTGTGACCAGCTTGTTCGGATGGCTTGAGTCCTCAGTAATGTTGATGACTGTGATCGAGCAGTTGTCGATCGTGAGAGTGTCCATGGCTTCGTCGGGCAATCCCAGAAGTGCTGTAATGAGTCCCTTCGTCGATCCACCATGTCCTACCAAAACGACGTCCCCACCATGATCGGCGATATTGGATTCTTCGATCCATGCTTTCGCACGAACAGGCAGATTGGACCGTTGCTCTCCTCCGGGTGGATCTGCCTCATCGACATGTCCGGAGAGATGACCTGCGTAGTTCGCTTCGATATCGGAAGTGAGCATGCCTTCCCATTCGCCATAGTCGATTTCGAGTAGGTGATCCGATGTCGCAACAGGCATGTTGAACAAGGCGGCGGTGTTGGAGCATCGTTGCAGGGGTGATGACCACACTTTTCCGATGTCGTAGTTTGCTTTCACATACTCGGCAGCGAGCTTTGCCTGTGTCGCACCTTTATCGTTCAAAGGTTGGTCATTACGACCTTGCTTGCGGCGTTCGACGTTCCAGTTAGTTTCGCCGTGGCGTATGAGGATGAGTCGGGTCATTGTTTCTCGGATTGTGATTCGTTTATCTTGCTGTTGCCGAACGAATACCAAGCCTACATAAAGAATCACCCTTTAGAGGTACTCTATTAAGCGTTGTATGGAGCATAGTAGAGCGCGTTGATTGCAGAAATCGCCTGCACCATAAGGGCCTGAGAAGATCGATGGAGAATCGTTGATGGAAAACGGACCGATTATTTCAGCCACCGGAGTAATGAAGACGTACCGATCACGTGAAGTCGTGGTTGAGGCGTTGAACAATGTTTCGTTCGAGGTTATGCCTGGCGAAATGGTCTCTGTGATGGGATCGAGTGGCTCGGGTAAAACGACATTGCTGAACTGCATGTCTGGACTCGACTCTATTGATGGAGGCGATGTGAGCATCGCTGGTCAGCTGCTCCGAACAATGTCGGACGATGCGCTGAGTGACTATCGGGCACGTTCGATGGGTTTCGTTTTTCAGGCTTACAACTTGCTACCGGTGTTGAGCGCTCAGGAAAACGTTGAGCTTCCACTGGTACTTGCAGGTGTTTCGCAAAAGGAAGCACGAGAACGAGCTGCAGAGAAACTGGAATTAGTCGGACTTGGCGAACGAACCGATCATCTTCCAGCCGAGCTATCAGGTGGTCAACAGCAACGTGTAGCGATTGCACGTGCGCTGGCGAACGACCCGGCAATTGTCTGGGCTGATGAGCCAACAGGAAACCTTGACTCAACCAATGCGACCGAAATTATGGATTTGCTTGTGCGATTGAACAAAGAGCAAGGGCAGACATTTGTGTTGGTGACTCACTCTGAAGACGTCGGTGGAATGACCGATCGAATCGTGAGAATGAGCGACGGTGTCGTTATTTCTACGAGTGACAACGCCTAAGGAGCCGGTCAATTGGAAAAGCTCTTTGGTATAGAGATGAGCGTGCTCGCCGGCATATTGGCCGGCGGGACGATTGTAGTTCTCGGAATTATATTTTTGCTGGCGCTTCGCAACAGGGTGTTGCTGAAACTGTCGTTGAGAAATATTCCGCGCCGCAAAGCGCAGAGTGTACTGATTGTCGTTGGGTTGATGCTCAGTACGACAATCATCATGTCGGCACTTGCGATTGGTGATTCGGTTTCAAGTTCCATTCGAACAACCGTCCTCGACGCGGTTGGCGAGACTGACGTGAGGTTGGAATCACCGATAACAGCGAGGTTTGGCGATAACTATTTCGACGCCTCATTTGTTGATCGAGTTCGTGATGAAGTTGTAGGTGACTCTCGAGTAGACGGTGTAATGCCGTTGATTCGCGAGAGCTTCCCTGTACTAAACGCCGCTACCGACAAGACCAACGCCGGAACGTTTGTAGTCGGAATCGATACGGATTCACTCGATGGATTTACGGATGTCCGAAATCTCGATGGCGATCTAGCTGACCTGGGTGCTATCGATCCTGGCGAAGTGATTATCAACAAATCGCTTGCCGGTGATCTTGAGGCGTCTGAAGGCGACCAGATCACGTTGGTCGCTCCGTCGGGCAGGACTGAATACACAGTTATCGAGATCGTTGAGAACAAAGGTTTAGCGGGTGGAGACGGCGAGACGCGTTCATCGGTATTGCTCGGTATCGGCGAACTTCAGGGTGTTCTTGATCGTGAAGGTCAGTACAACTCAATTGAAGTTTCTGTCACTGGTGGCAGACGAGTTAACGAACAAGACTCGGATGATCTGGCCGAAGAGCTTCAGCTTGCGTTTATTAATCAAGACGCCGCAGATGCACTCTTCACCGCCTTCAAGGCACCCGCAATTGTTGGCGCTTTGCAAGCAGAGCTAGACGACGGCGCTGGCGGTGGTGGACCGTTTGCATCGAACACTCTTCAAGAGTTGGTTACAGCGCTTGAAGAAGATTCTGTAACTGACGATTTCAAACTTGCCGCAACCAACACGTTCACTCTGGCGATAGTTGGTGGTGTAATCGAAGAGCTTGGTGATCCTCAGCTCGCGCAATCCTTATTGCTACCAATGTCGCAACTTGTCGATATGCACGTTGATGCGATCAAGAACCGTGGTTTGGATATCGCCGAGTTAATCGGTTCGCAGATCACGCTTATCTTCAGTATTTTCGGATCGTTCTCGATCATCGTTGGACTCTTGCTGATCTTCCTAGTGTTCGTGATGCTTGCCGCAGCTCGAACAACAGAGATGGGCATCATCCGTGCTGTCGGCACGAAGCGGCGAATGCTTGTGCAAATGTTCACCTACGAAGGCATTGTGTATTCGATAGGTGCCGCTGCCTTAGGTACAGTGCTGGGAATCATTGCATCGGTGGCACTGGTGCAGATCATGATTGGGGCTATCAGCCCTGAGGACGATTTCACGTTCTCGTACGCTGTGACCATTCAGTCGATCATCGTGGCATTCTCTGCCGGATTGTTCATTACTGCACTGACTGTTGCCTTCTCGGCTTACCGAGTGAGCAAGCTGAACATCGTTGTGGCAATTCGAGGTCTTGGTCAGGAGTTCGTGAAAGACGAAACCCCACCAGCCGGACAGCGATTCAAGACTGCATTGCGTTGGCTTGGTGGCCCTGTCACTTACCTCGTTCAGACCTGGGGGCGCAAGCGTGCAGGTGAAGGTTGGATTGGTCGACTAATCCTCGGAATCCTATGGTTGCTATTTATCGGTCAGAATCTTGCTGCAATCGCTGCCCCTGATTTGGAAGATTCTGTTGTTGCACAGGCTATAACTGCAGCAATTGTTTACTGGTTCATGGTCTTCTTCTGGAAGGTCTACAAGCTTGTACAACCATGGTTGGCTTCTGGCTGGCCGCTGTTACCGGTGGGAATCTTCTTCGCTCTGATCGGCTTCGAGCCTGACGAGGGATTGACCGGATTCGGAATCGACAACGCCGCTCTGTTCATGAGTGGTGTGACGTTGACGATTGTTGGAATCGGGTTAGTAATGCGTGGAGTGATTGAGCGTCGCGGCTACCGTGAGGAAGCTCAGAAGCGCATTTCTATGACGTTTATCGGTGGCGCTATGTTGATCTTCTGGGGGCTTCCTTTCGATGCTCTCGACTGGTTGACCGGCACGCTTTCAGGTGGCGTTGAAATGTTCCTATTGTCGGGAGTATCGCTCGTGGCCGCTGCAGTTTGGGTCGTGATGCACAACGCCGACGCTATTGTTTGGTTGATCATGAAGGTAGTCGGGCGGTTCGGAAGTTTGCGTCCTGTCGTGAAAATGGCAATCGCTTACCCAATGTCAGCTCGATTCAGGACCGGCCTGACACTGGCGATGTTCTCGCTAGTAATTTTCACTCTTATGATCTTCGCTATTCTCAGCAATCTTGGTAACGCGATCGAAGACGAGCCTGATCTGGTATCGGGTGGTTTCGACATTCGCACCGAGATCGATTCTGAGCTACCGATTGACGATGTGAACGCTGTTATCGCTTCAAGCGGTCGAGCGCTTTCGCCTTCCGATTTCGATGCAGTTAGCGCTCAAGCTCATTTGCAGGTTGAGGCACGAGAATCCGATCTAGACGATCCAGTGTTCAAGGGTGCTCGAATCGTTGCATCCGACGATGTTTGGCTTTCGACAAACAATTTCGATATGACGCACTGGGATCCTGCTTACGGATCGACTCCTGCCGAAATTTGGGCAGCTGTTGCGGCCGACTCAACACTGGCTGTAGTTGCCGGAAATATCGTTGCAGCCGAGGACTTCGGAGGTGGAGAACCCGCTCTCGGAACGGTGTTCTCGATGAACGGGATTGATGGTTCTGAGAAGGGCGATATTCAAGGTGTTCCGATCAAGCTCCGTCCACCTATCGGACAGGGCAATTCGGCGACCGTTGTGGATCGCACCGTGATTGGCGTACTCGACCAATTTGCAGATGCGTTTGAACTAGGATCTGCCGACATCTACATGAACGCAGATGTGCTTGAAGAGATTTCAGACAAGCCAATTGCGTTCACTAGCTACAAATTCAAAGTTTCAGATTCGGCGGACGTTGCTGAGGTGACTCGATTGCTCGAAACTGTGTTCATTGAGCACGGCATGACGGCTTCGGCGACCGAAGAAGACATTCGGGAGAATCAGGCCCAGAACAATGCGTTCAACCAGCTGTTCCAGGGCTTTATGGGCTTGGGGTTGCTGGTGGGTGTTGCTTCGCTTGGAGTGGTTTCGTTCCGGGCAGTTGTTGAACGTCGGCAGTCGATTGGAATGATGAGAGCGCTTGGTTACAAGAGCCGCATGATTCAGATTCAATTCTTGATGGAATCTGGAATTGTTGCGGTCCTTGGATCGGCAATCGGAATCGGGCTCGGGGCTTTGATCGGTTGGAATATTTTCAATGCGATTAGTGCCGATGTTGAGGGCGTGACCTTCGTTATCCCATGGCTGAACGTGATCATCATCGTTTTGGTGGCGGTTGTGTTCTCGCTATTGAACACAGTTCTACCCGCGAGGCAGGCTGCGAACATCAAGCCGAGCGAAGCACTGCGGTACTAGTTCGAGTTATGTAGTGAAATTGTGAAGACCCCTGGCAGAAACGCACGGGGTCTTTTCGCGTCGGAATGCAATGCTGAACTTAATGCTCGGTGAACCGAACTGGCGACTGCATTCTAGGCTCAGGCTGGGGGTGGCTGGGCCGAGTGAGGTTGCTTCGGGTTACCCGAGTGAGTGGTGGCGAGGGGTGAATCGACGTGCTTCGACGATTTTTCGAGCTGCGTTGAGGCTCTCGGGAGTGTCGATGTCCATAAGGCTGATACGTCTTGGATCGGCCTTCTCGAGTTCGTCTTCTGTAAAAACGGTCACCGGTGGATAGTCGTTTGTTGCCGCTTTTTCGATCACTCGACGCGGTGATGACTCACCTTCAGACATTGCGTGAGCGAAGTAGGGCACCCAGTGCTCGCGTGGGTAAATAGCGTGCAAGGGGTGCAGTACTCCGTCGGTTCGAGGTATGACCGCTGACGGATTTTCGATCCCATCAACCGTGGCCGCGGCTACCATTGCGGTCACGAGGTTTCTTGATACGAATGGATGATCGCCTGCTACTACGAAGCTAAGAGGGGTTGTTGAGGCGGCGAGTCCAGCATGAATTCCCGCTAGCGGACCTTCGTAGGGAGAGGTGTCGGAGACAACGTGCATGTTGAGGGCGATACCAAGATCGGGCACATCGTCTTCCTGGTCAGGTCTAACCACCAACACCAGCTCCGAACAGACCATCTTCAGCGTGTCGGCGACCCGGGCAAGAACTAATTTGCCACCAATGTGAACCAAGAGCTTCGATTGGTCTAGCCCAAGTCGACGAGAGCGTCCTCCTCCGAGGACGATTCCGGTTATGTCTGACTTTGCTGGCATGGCGTTAGGCGTGGGTATGAGTCGAGCTCGTCATCAAATGATTCGGCACCGGGTCGCAATCTCCCCCTCTAGCTCTCCCAATCAAGGGGAGGATGATCTTGTGTTCTTACTGTTCGGTCGGACTACCTAGCTCGCCGAAAAGGTGAGCGTTTGGATAGAAGCGGCTCCATGCGTACCAAAATCCGGTCATGCCGTTGAGCATCTCAAGCTGTGAACCTTTAAGCTCTCCCTCAATGCATTCTCCGCTGATAGCGCGCCATGTTGATCCGGTTAGAGTGTCTTCAATCAACCATGGCTCGTAGTCGGCTCGTTCGCCTTCCCCGGACGCCGTTGTTTCGGCGGCACGACGCTGTGGGTTCTTGGACTTGCCGCGGAAATTGAGCGTCTTGCCATTCACCGTTCGGGAGAATGCAACTGCTGTTGAAGATGATCGTTCGAGGAGAACAACTACTGGGGTTCGACCAAGTTCTTCTTCTTGAATGGGATCTTCGATCAGAGCGGTATACGAGTACGCCTTCGTATCACCTTTGATATCGAGACCGATAACCACGTCCTTACCGTGAAGTCTTTTATCGATCGGTTTGAGGCTGTGAACACCGTTTCGATCATTTGCGTAGTAACGCTCGAAAATGTCAGCTTCAGGTCCACCTTCAGTCGACATCACCTCTGTATCAGGATGAGCCTCTTTCCAAGCCGCCCAAGTCGTCGTGATGACTGGAATCTGATCGAGCGTCCAGCCAGATAATTCGCCTGAAACCGCTTGCCCAATGAATTGGACGAACGTGCTGCCGCCGGTATCGGGCAATGCTGGCGAGTTGAATACACTATGTGTGTGTCGGCCTAGGTTCACAGCTCGATTGTTAGCTTTGGCTAAGAAAGCTCGTGCCGAGTATGTGACTGGCGACCAAGTAATTACGACCGGTGTATCACCGTACTCTTCGTTGGACGCCTCCCGAACACCGAGAGCCGCAAGCGGATATGCAGCGGCTTCTCCGTTGAAGTTGACTCCTACAACGCGGTCGTCGGGGAGTAGCTCGTCGTCAGCTTCATCAGCGTCGATAAATTCTGGCGGTTCTCCAGGGGCAAATCGTCGCCTTCCGGGATTCTTGCGGAATTTTTCATAGATGGCTATTTCTTGGTTTGGGAGAACCATCGGGACTCTTATCGCAAAGAATCCCCATCTGGCGAGGAAGTAGACGACGAAACCGCCGACGTAGATTCCGAAGAGGAGGTCGATCTGTTTGATCGCTCCGTCCATTGCAAAAAATACGACCTGCATGAGAACGAATGCCAGTAGGAAAATCGATGCGGCTCGGACTCGGGGTGGCAGGGTGTTCCAGTAAATTTTCATGTGGTGCAGGTGGGTTCTAATCAGGTGGTTTGGTTTTGATTGTCTGATGTTATCGGTAGGCGGAGGCTATCGGTTGCGAATCGGCAGTTATACTGCGCCGGCGTTTACCGTGATTTTTATCGTTGTTTAGGAGTTCCGCCGTTGGTTGATGTAGCTGTCAGAGTTTCAGACGATGTTTTGAAGAAGTACGAAGGTGTTTCGAATGCGACGGTTCTCGGCGCGTTGGCAAAACGTGGATATCTAAAAGTATTCATGAATGGCGTTCATAGTCTCGCCCCGGGTCGTCGATTGGTTGGTCGGGCTGTGACATTGCGGTACTTGCCTTCTCGCCCCGATCTTCAAGAACACGTAACTCGCGGTGGCCATGGCGAAGGCTTCAATGAGACGCCTCGATGGGATGCGCTTGAGGCTTTGAGCCCAGGGGACTGCCTAGTAGCTGATTGCATGGGCGAGAGCATGACTTCGACAGGCGGAGATGTCGTATTTTCTCGGATCCTTTCACAGGGTGCAGCAGGGCTTGTTACAGACGGTGGCGTGCGTGATGGTCACAAGGTCGCTGAATACGGATATCCGGTGTACGGCGGTGGCAGCACCCCGACAATCGGTGAGCCAAACGTGTTGCCTTACGAAGTAAACGAGCCCGTGCAGTGCGGTGGAGTTCTCGTTTGGCCGGGTGATGTAATTCTTGGCGATGAAGACGGTGTCGTCGTTCTTCCGGCTCAGTTGGCTGAGGAGGTTTACGACGAGTGCGTTGAGCACGACGAAGTCGAGGCCGCAATCCTGTGGCACACCCAAAAAGAGGGCATTTCACCAAAATTCTTCTATCCGTTCAACTCTGAAACAGAGAAGATCTACGCTGAGTGGAAGAAAGTGCACAAGTAGCAATGAGTGATCGAGTTGTTCAGATTTCTTCTGGGAGCGTGACTGTTACGGCAACGCTGAACGATTCGCCGACTTCGGATGAATTATGGGCAGCCTTGCCGATTACTGGCTCGGCCAACATCTGGGGCGAGGAAATCTATTTTTCAATCCCAGTCGATGCCGAAGAAGCCGACGACGCAGAGGAAACCGTTGAGGTCGGCGCAGTTGCGTTCTGGCCTCCCGGGAACGCCCTATGTTTGTTTTGGGGTGCCACTCCAATGAGCGCACCGGGGGAGATTCGTCCTGCCTCAGCGGTCAATGTCATGGGCTTGATAGACGGCGACCCTGCTGTGTTGTCTGAAATTCCGGGTGGTTCCGAAATTCTAGTAGAGCGAAGCGGTGGCTAGTGCCAACAATGAAAACGGCGTATTTCTACGGTGGTAAAGATATTCGGGTAGTAGAGGAAGATATTCCCACACCTGGTGCTGGCGAAATCCTATTTAAAGTTATGTCGGCTGGTGTTTGCGGGAGCGATCTGCACAACTACCGAGGACATCGTGTTCGCGAGGACGTCCCGTGGCAGCAAGGACACGAACTTTCAGGTGTGATCGCTGGGCTAGGCGAAGGTGTCACTGGTTTCGAACTCGGTCAACGGGTTGGAATCGAAGCTGAGCATTTATTTGGATGTGGCGACTGTAGGTTGTGCTCGGACGGTCAGTATCACCTGTGTGCAGATCGAGGCATGCGGCATGGTGTTCGACAGGGAAGCCATGGATTTTCGGAGTACGACGTTTGCGTCACCGAAAACGTAACTGTTCTACCAGATGATGTTTCGTTCGATGCTGCAGCGCTGGTCGATTGCTACGCATGTGGCGTCCACGCGATGAATCGAGTTCCTGGTATTTCTGGTCAAACCGTAGCGATTATCGGTGCGGGAGCCATTGCCCTTACGATGGGGCAGGTTCTGAAGGCGAACGGTGCTGCGCAAGTAATTTTGATTGGTACACGCCAACAGTCAGTTGACGCGGCGATTGCCGCTGGTTCGGCGGATGTAGGTGTTGTGTCGGCTGAAGTCGATGTTGTCTCAGCTGTTATTGAGGCAACCGGGGGAGAGGGTGTCGCCGTGGCGTTTGAGACTGTCGGCGGTCGGACCCAATTAGTTCAGCAGGCGGTCGAGATGACTCGACGAGGCGGAGTCGTATCCGTGTTGGGGCTGTTCACGAAACCACAGACGATTGATCCGGCGATGGCAATGGAGCGTGAGGTTACGATTCAATGGTCGAACAGCTTTTCGAGTTGGAACGGCGAACGAGAATTCACGACCGCATTGAATTTGCTCAAGGCTGGCAAGTTGAATCCGGACCCGATAGTCACACACCATTACCCGCTGGAAGATATTGAAGAGGCGTTCGCAGTGGCGGATGATAAGCGGACTTCGGGCGCTATTCGGGTCATGGTTGTGGGGGGCTAGAGTGCCGGAACTACGTGGCGTAGCACCAATGAGATCAGGATGACAGTGGGCGTTGGATGAATGTTGAAACACTGGATCTGATAATTAGCGCTTCACGCATTGTTTGTCCGGCGAACCAAGTCGATGGTCCTGGCGTTATCGGTGTTCAGGATGGACTGATTGCGTTCGTCGAGAGCGGTTCAGATGTTCACGATTTACCTGTCGCACGGAAAACGCTGGAGTTTAGTAGCGGTGTAGTTCTGCCCGGGTTGATTGATTTGCATGCTCACCCTGCCGTGTCGGGATCGAAGTTTGGTATTGATGCGGATCGTGATTTGCTGCCAAACGGCTCGACCACCGTGCTTTCGCAAGGAGATGCAGGCGCACGGAACGTCGCCTCGTACATTCAAGAAACAATCAGGGCCTCTCAAACTCGTGTGATGCTGACGCTGAATTTTTGTGCTGAAGGGGAGTCGAAACCTGATGGGCGGTTTTTCAGTCTGGACGAGGCGAGCGTAGAAGAGTGTGTGGCTGCTGTCGAGCAATGCGGCTCAGATATATGGGGCATATCGCTAAACATCGCTCTTATTCGTGGTGACAATGTTGATCCGCTTGAAGTGATGCGTCGTGGATTAGAGGCAGCCGAGAAACCTGGAAAGCCAGTGATGTTTGGGGCGACGAAAACGTCAGAAATTCCGTTATGTGAACAACTTGATTTGCTTCGGAGCGGTGATGTGATGACTTACTGCTTTTACTCCGGCGACGGAAGCATCGTTCAGGACGGTCGAGTGTTGGATTGCGTTTGGCGGGCTAGGGAACGTGGAGTGCTGTTTGATGTAGGTGATGGTGCCGCTGCGTTCGGTTTCGATGTTGCCGAGGTCGCGGTTGCTGAGGGATTTTTGCCAGACACGATTTCTACCGACTACTATCTGCACCACTATTCAAATAATTTGGATCACGATGTACCTCACATAATTTCGAAGATGATTGAGGCAGGTATGACTGCCGAGCAGTGCTGGCCTCGGGTAACTTCAATTCCGGCGCAGGTTCTTGGTATGAGCGATAAGATTGGTCGACTTCAAGCTGGGGCGGCAGCCGATTTATGCGTGCTTGAGCTTCGAGATAAAGATGAGTCGATGGTTGATGGTCGTGGCGTTGTGAGGATGGGCAGGCGTTGGCGCCCGGTGGCTACGGTGAAAGCTGGCGTAGTTGTTGGATGACTAATGTTTAGGCCGTGCACCGGTGGGCAGCGCAGATACTGCGTACTGCATGAATAGATCCTGAAAGAAGTTCAGGATGACAGCGAATTGTTTTGGCGATAGAAAGAACTAAATAGAATTGATTATTCGAAGAGCGGATCAGGAACCGGCAGATCGTTATCCGGGCTGCCCACGGTACGCAATAGCGGGTGCTGACTTCGGTCACACGAGCTTGCACGTTGGTGATCTTTACTATCAGCCTGGTTTCGGCGTACCTCACCACTACCACACAGGTGGTGCTGAGGAGACTCAGATCATGCTCGAGGGCGAGTTGGAGTGCTGGGTCGATGGCAAGCGAGTCGTTGTATACCCAGGTGACTCAGTGACCGCACCTCCGGGTATCGGGCATGCGTTTCAGAATCGAGGCGGTTCGATGGGTCGGATGATTACTGCGTTTCCGCTGACTCCACCTGAGACTATTCACATCGATGATCCTGAGTTGGAGGACGCTACCTCGCACCCTTCGATTATCCGCACCGACAGTCGACGAAGCGCCTACGCCGACGGAGTTGAAGGCGTTGATCGGGTCGAGCTCTCGGGAGACTTTTCAGGAGCTAAATCGACTTACTCATATTTCGTCGATATCCAGCCTGGTGCATCGATGCCGGTTGAGTCGTTTGATGCAGAGACGGCGATATTTGTCGTGTCGGGATCGGTCGCATCGATCGCTGGTGAAACCGTGGAGCTTGCTGCCGAGGATGGCGTTGTTGTTTCGCCGAACGAGCAGTATGGATTTGCAAACAACGGTGATGTTGCCGCAAGGCTTTGTGTGGTGCATCCGTTCCTGAACAAGTAGTTCAGCGATAAATCGCCAAGCCTTGTAGACTATCGCTTCTCTATTCGACTATTTGTGAGACGTCGTTGTATTCGTCTCTAAGAAAGTGGCTGCTATGACAATTCTCCGACGTGCTGACCAAGAAGAGTCCTCTCCAATGGAGGGGGGCAAGCTGCTAACGATGGCAGGCGCTTCGACGGGTGCTGCAATGGTGACTGTTGCGGACCTGACGGTTCAGCCCGGAGTGCGTTCTGGTTACCACCTTCACCCAAACACCGAGGAAGCGATTTTCGTAGTTGAAGGCGAGATGGAGTTCCGGGTTGGCACAGACCGTTTCAAGGCTTCAGCAGGCGATTGCGTGCTGGCTCCCGCCGGCATTGGTCATGGTCTTGAGAACGTAGGTAGTTCGCCAGCTAGGTTGATCACTATTTACCCAACTGCTGAGCCAGAGCGCGAGGCGTTGCAGGACGTCGAATACACAGATGGTGATCCGCCTTCCACTGTGTTCGTGCGTAGCAACAACGAACCGTACGAATTCATGGCTGGCGTTTCTCGGTACGACATGGTGGGCGACTTTTTGGGTTCAGCATCGCTCTATTTGAGTGAGCTAACTTTTGAGCCGGGATCGATTGCTCCGAACCACTATCACCCAGGCCACGAAGAATCGATGTTCTGCCTTGAAGGGTCGCTTTCGGCGGTCTATGCGGACGAGAACAACGTTCCTCTAGCTGCTGGTGATTGCTTTACCTGTGAGATTGGGATTCGACACGGAATTTACAACGCTGGAACCGAGCAAGCGAAGTTGTTGGCGATTCACCCGGTGCTGAATCCGCCACCACGAATCGACGTCGACTAGCCTCGGATTAATCGGCAAATTCTTGAAAAGGGAGAACTTCGGTTCTCCCTTTTTTTGTCTGAAATCTGGCATGTGTTGGAATTCTGGACCGTAACTCGGCCTCTGTTCAAGCAGAGGCACACCATCTCCAAACGTTATTCACATGTTGTGGCTGACCCCCACGGCGCGTGGTGGTATCTCCGCATTTGGTGTCCGCAGGGTGCCGATATTCTGCTTGGATAGATTGGCTCGCTGAGCGCGCCGGTCGAAGTTGCTGGCCCGCCGAGTGGGACCTCAATTTTTTTATCCGGCTGAAGTTGATGAAGAGATTCCGAGCATTATGAACACGAAACAGCGTGGTATCACTGGACTAGAAACGGCGATCATTTTGATTGCGTTTGTAGTCGTAGCATCCGTATTCGCATTCACTGTGTTGAGCACAGGTGTGTTCGCTACCGAACGATCGAAAGAAACGATTTTTGCTGGGTTGGAGCAAACCAAGAGCAGTTTGCGACCTTCTGGCAGCGTTATCGCTTTCAAAGGATTCGTGGGTTCCACCGAGGCTATCTTCAAGTTCAGTATGGTTGTTGAGTCGGTAAACGGCGCAGAGCCAATCGATTTGACTGCACCGTACTCTGCCGATGGTTCAGGTACTGACCCCGACGTTGTGGGTACATCGAACCGAACCAGCATCGTTTATGTAGACGACAATCAGATCATTCAGGACGTACCGTGGTCGGTTTCCTTCATGGGTAACGACAACGGCGACAACATGCTCGATGAAGGTGAGAAGGCCGAAATTGTAGTGTGGCTGCTGAACCGAACAACTGCGACCGATGTGACATCGAACAGCTCGGTGAACTACATGTCGAGCGGTGGACTAACTTCATCGGGAACACTGCTTACACCAAACGATCAGTTCACCGTTGAAGTTCAGCCTGCTGATGGATCGGTTTTGACAATTCGCCGAACTCTTCCAGCTGCGTTGGATACGGTTGTGAATCTTCGATAGATTCGAACGAATCTGATTTCGAGAAAAAGAGAGAGCCTTGACTCTCTCTTTTTATTTGAGCAAGCTGCTCACAGACTCATATCTAGATCAATGTCGAACTAGCTCGACACGCCGGCGGCGCGGCGGAGTTGTCGCAGTGATTTCTTGATGCAATCACCGATTAGGATTTCAGTTTTGCCGAGGTCCAATGGCTTTTCGAGGAAGTCACTTATTCCCACGAAGCTCGATTTTCGCTGACTCTCTGGTGAGAGACGATCAGACATGATGATTCGGGTTAGCGATTTAGCCTTCACGCCTCGTTGGAGACTAGAGAACATCTTGAACGTGTCCATGTCTGGAAGCGCCCATTCAGCGACCACTAAGTCCGGGTCATAGTCTTGCATCGCTGCAATACCTTCCCCTGCTGATTCAACTTCGATGAAGTCTTGATTCAGTCGCTTCAGGATTGAGGTGATTTTCGATCGAGATTCTTTGTCGGGATCGATAATCACCGTGAAAGTTTTAACAGCGTTTGGCGCGCTCGCAGCAACATGCACATTCGCCGGTGTTGAGTCGACTGTGGTGTCTGAGTTGGTGATTGCAGGCTTAAGAGGTTCACGCTCTTTCAAAAGGTGCGATTCCACTCGGTTCGCCAGTTCGTCGATTCCGGTTGTTTTCAATACGAAATCGGTGGCGCCTTTTATGATTGCTCCATTCACTTCAGTAAAATCATCAGCTGAGGTGAACATGATGATAGGGATGTCGGATGTTTTGCGGATGACTTCGCAAACGTCGCTACCGTTCATCATCGGCATTCGCATGTCTAGGATCGCTAGATCAGGCTTGAAATCAGGAAACATTGTGACGGCTTCGTAGCCATCGACAGCCGCCTTGACGGTGTATTCGAGTTCAAGAAGAACTTCCATAAGTGCTTCTCGCAGGTCCTCAGCATCTTCAGCGATGAGGATTCTCGCTCCCGATGTTTTTGAATTAAGTCCCAAGCTCGATCATTTCCGTAACTGCAGGCTTATGCGTAATTGTTAGGTGTGCCTGCCGGGTTGGTGGCGTGTTCCTGAGGGGTTTGAGATCAGGTTAGTGCTTGATTTCGTTCGAGGTCATCAATTTGGGTAGTACTAATGTCCTACGCGAAAGCCTCCTATTCATCGTGGAAATAGGTGCTTTGCTATATGCCATGAATCGGATTAGGCAGCGTTACCTGTGCGTTGTTTCTTGACTCTTAGGGCTTTTCGAACACAATCGGCGACCATCATTTCGACCTTGCCGGAATCCAACGGTTTGTTTAGGAAGTTCGTAATGCCGGCGAAGTGTGCTTTTCGATTTGCTTCTGGAGATAGGCGAGTCGACATCATCAGTTTCAGGAGATCTTTGTTGTTTCGAGCAGCATTGAGTTCCTTGAACATGTTGAATCCATCCATGTCAGGAAGAGTGCGCTCAGCGATTACGATGTCAGGGTTGCCTTGTTTGAACCGAACGATAGCTTCGGCGGCGGTCGATGCTTCGATTACGTTTTGATTCAAACGAGTCAATATTGCTGTAATAGTTGCTCTGACCTGGTCATCCGGGTCGACAACCAGCGTCGTTGTAGCGATTTTTTGGTCTGGGGCGACCGAAACGGTTTTTGCCGTTACAGATTGTTCGACAGGAATCGATTTATCGAGATGGTAGGCAATACGATCTGTCAGCTCACCGACACCAGTGGTTTTGAGTACGAAGTCGGTTGCACCTTTTAGGATGGCGTCTTTGACTTCGGTTGCGTCGTTTGTCGAAGTGAACATGATTACAGGAACGTTCGACGTTTTTCGAATTGCTTCACAAGTGTTTGGACCGCTCATCTTCGGCATACGCATATCGAGAACCACAAGATCAGGAGCAAACTCAGGGAACATCAGCGAAGCTTCGTGTCCGTCTCGGGCAGCCTGAACTCGGTATCCACGCTCAACAAGGACGAGCACGATTGCATCTCGCAGGTCGTCTGCATCTTCAGCGACGAGAATTTTAGGTGCGATAGCGTTCTGTTTGGCTGCGTTTGCGGTAGCGATCTCAGTTCCCCTAAATTCGATTTACGATTGATTGGATAACTCTATTTGCCTTGCAGGCATACGATTCTGGTTACCTGCCCACAAATCCAGATCATGGTTTGTGTAGTTCGTGTTAGTTATCCGTGCCGTATTCATTATTGTCATACACGAGTTCATTTGAACTGAGTTCCAACTGACGCAGGGGCGTGAGCCGATGGGGGCAACGGGCGTGGGTGTGAATACGATGTGGTGCCGCGTTGTAATAACCGGGAAAGGTCGACACTCAATCTGAGTTGAATGGACCTCAAGGAAAATCGTTGTGGAAAAGATCGTTTACATAGCTCTTGCCGGTGCCGCGGGAACGTTGACCCGATACGGAGTCGGAACCCTGTTTCAGCGTGACGGCGTTGGTGGCATGCCGTGGGGCGTTTTCGTTGCGAACATGATCGGTGCATTGTTGTTCGGACTCATTTGGGCCGCCAGCGAAGAACGTGGTTGGATTAGCGAAAATATGCGCGTCATCGCCCTAGTTGGGTTCTTGGGGGCGTTCACAACGTTTTCGACATTCGCCTTCGACAATGTACAAATGGCGCGCGCATCTGAGTGGGGTTGGTTCGGAGCGAATATGGTTCTGACCAACGTTGGTGGATTGGCCGCTGTTTACGCCGGATTTAGGATTGCTCGCGTCGGCTAGCAATGACCGGCTGATGTTAGAGTTGGCTCACTATTTTCGGGTTGGAAATCTTTAGTTTTATTGGGTTGTTGTAATGGATCAGGAATGTTCACATCTCGAGATGATCAAGCTGGACGTGGCCCCGTCGTCGCCAGATAAATGCTTGCAGTGCGTTGAGATGGGCGATGTTTGGGTGAATCTGCGTTTATGCATGATTTGCGGACAGGTTGGCTGTTGTGACAATTCGAAAAATACCCATGCAACGAAGCACTATCACTCCGATGGTCACGGAATCATAAAGTCGCATCAATCAGGAGAAGACTGGTACTGGTGCTACGTCGATGACGTGATGTTCGAATTTGAAGTCGACTAGGGTTTGTGTTGTGTGTTGGTCTACGAACTAATTTAGTGAAAACGCTCCAGAAACTACGAGGCGATTTCGCGTGAATTGCAGATTAAGCGGTGCACGGTTCGGGCAGGATGAGGTCGATAAGTTTCTCGATAGTTTTGAAAGGGTTTCTGTCTGATGGATTACGAAGTAGAGATGATTGCCGACTTTAAGACGAGGGTCGGCGAAGGTCCCGTTTGGGATCCGAAACGTCAGATCTTGAACTGGACAGATATTCAGACAGGCCGTTTGTTCGAGTACGACCCCTCGACAGGCAAGAGCCGCAAGATTTACCAGGGTGAGTACATCGGTGGCTACGCAAACAACAAGCAGGACGGCTTTGTAGTCGCAAGCTGGTCGGGGATTGGTCTTTGGCGCGAGGGCGAGGAGATCACTTACATCCATCAGGGAACGCTTCACGGCATGCCGCTGCAATTCAATGACGTGACAGCTGGCCCAGGTGGGCAGTTTTACGCCGGAACCTACTACGAAGATGGTCGTCGGGCGAAGTTGTATCGCTTTGATCCTGATGGCGGGATCACAATTGTTCAAGAAGACATTGGGACTTCAAACGGACTTGGCTTTTCGCCAGATCTATCCACTTCCTACTACGTGGATACTCAACAGAGTCGGATTTGGGCTTACGACTTCGATGCTTCTAGCGGCGAGTTTTCGAATCAGCGCGACTTGGTTGTATTCGAGGGCGAAGAAGGATTTCCTGACGGCCTAACGGTCGATTCTGAGGGTTTCATTTGGCAAGCGATGTGGGGCGGTGGATGTGTGATCCGAATCGACCCAGATGGCAAGGAAGAACGGCGAGTGAAGTTCCCCGCAACGCAGACTTCTAGTGCGATGTTCGGCGGTAAAGATTTGAACGAACTTTACGTAACCACGGCGTGGAACGGTACAGGCGAAAACTCACCGGCACCGTACGACGGATCAGCCCACCGCGGTGGTGAGTTGTATCGGGTGAAACTAGACATTCAAGGCAAACTCGAGTTCGAAACAGACTTCGCGTGGCCTGAGTAGAGTTGAATTCGCGTCAGTCTGACCAACTGGCGTAGCATCAGCTGTTTAGCTTCGGTATGTTGTGATCAAGACCGCCGCTTAGGTTTCTGACCGTTCTCTGTGTAGCCAATACCCAGAGACATGCCATACCGAATACTCCGGCCGAAATACTGAGAGCTAGTTGTACATCGAGTAGTTCCGCAATGCCACCACCGACTAATCCTCCGAGTGGAATCATGCTTAGCGCCAGTGTGTATAAACCGATGACCCGTCCCCGAAGCTCTGGCGGAACTCTGATCTGGAGAATTGTCATAGACAAAGTGATGAAGATCATGTGCGGGATGCCGATCAGAAACATCATTGAGAGAGCAAACCAGTAGTTGGGTGAGTAGGCGAATGCGACGACAAGCCCGCTGAACAAAAAACCAGCAAAAAGCATGATTTTTCCTGCGTTTGGTGAGTTCTGAAATCTCTGAACCACTACTACTCCAGTAATTGCCCCCACTGAGAGTGACAGGTAGAACACTCCGAATCCATCGGCACCTACTCCATGGTGGACTGCAAACAGGGGCATCAGAGTTAGGTACTGAAGACCGAAAATCATCTTGATGGCGGTCAAGGGAATCAGCACGGCGAATAATCGATTAGCGGCTATGTACCTAATCCCTTCACCGAGTTCCTGCCATATTTTTTGATGTTTCTTCAGTTCTACTCTCGAGGATTGTAGAGTGAACATGATCAGCAGCATTGCGATCCAGCCCCCTGCACCTGCAAAAAATACAGACTCTGTTCCTAGGTAGCGGATAGAAATTCCACCGATTGTCGGTGTAATTAATCTAATTAGATGCCAAGCAATCGCGTTCAATGAGACCGCACTCGGCATGTTCTGGCGATCGACTAAATGCGGAAAATATGCTGCGCGGACGGGTAGATCCAGTCCACCCAGCAACCCTTGACCGACGGCAATTAGTACGACGTGCCAAATCTGAATAACTTCTGTGACGACAAGCAGTGCGAGGAGCATCATCAACACTCCGTTCGCCGCTGAAGTGAACAAGAGCAAGAGCCGTCGATCAATGCGGTCGGCAAGGACACCACCGATCAGGGTTACGAGGATGGACGGAATTGCGATAGCACCACCGATGATGCCGAGGTCTCCTGCTCCACCACCAAGTTCGGTTACCACTAGCCAGCCAACGCCAATTTGTAGCACCTGTAACGAGCCCGCAGTCGCCAACGTGCCCATCCAATAGCGGCGGAATGCTGGTTGGTGTAGCGCCGATGTCGACTGGTTCAGACGGTTAATCACTGAAGCTTTCAATTTTGGCAATGCTGTCTTGGGGTCGAAATATTCATAACTTGACCTATGTTTGCACTTCGGATGAGACGGGTAAGCCTCGAGTATGGATTACACAATTACGTTTTGGGAAGAAAAGGTTGGTTGAAAGTACCTATCCCATGCGAACCTGTTACTTGCTGAGATTGTGTCGTGGGCAGATCTTGATGTTGAGGATTGGCAAATAAAAAGCCCCCAGAAAAATCTGGGGGCTTTTTATTTGAGTTCAGTATGGCTCCCGAGGCAGGGTTCGAACCTACGGCCCGCTGATTAACAGTCAGCTGCTCTACCACTGAGCTACTCGGGAATGGGTGTTGCGCACAAACGATGATACCGCGGAGATTTGATTTTTGCGCTAGCTTCAGGCTCAATTTTATTTCAGTGGCAAGAACTTTTAGACAGTCGGTATCGTCAACCGCTTCAACTAATTAAGTAAGTCGCTTGGCGTGAGACTGGGCTAATTGGGTGGTGTTGTATTCTGGCGATGATTCGGGGTTAACCGATAGTCTTAGCTTTTCGATGATCTGAATCGCTATTTTTATCGGTTGCGCTTCGAGCGCAGCGATTCGTCATGCAGGGCGGATTGGTGCTGTTGAATGACACTTACTAGAGAGTCCACATATTTTTCGTTTAGTCGCCTTGCTTCGATGGTGAGTACGACTGCACTCCTTGTCGCAGCGTTAGTTGTGATTTCCGGTTGTGGGCTTGGCGGCGGCAGCTCTGACTCGGAAGACGTGGTATTCAGCGTCGATGTCGAAGACAACATTGACGTGTATCGACTCGACTCTGAAACGAACGATTCAGTCCGATTGACCACTTCGGCAGGTAGCGATCTAGCTCCAGGATGGTCCCCCAATAAAGAGCAAATCGCATTTATTTCAGACCGGAATGGCGTTTCTGCCCTGTGGTTGATGGACTCAGTGGGTGAGTCAAAGCGACAAGTAACAGAACCGGGGATCGATGTGGTCGACTTCCGATGGTCGCCTGATTCAGTGCGGATAGCTGTTGAGACCATCGGCAGCGGGGGGCGTTCGATATCAATTCTGGATACAAAAACTGACGAGATCGTGCTCCTCACCGCTCAATCTGAAGACGTCCGAGTTGGTGACTGGTCGCCGGACGGTGAGTGGGTCGTGTATTCCGTGAACGAAGGTGCAGATAGCGCTATTCGACGCCGAAACCCGACTGGTGTTGATGAAATCACTTTGTTCACGGGTCGAGCCGTAAATCCACGCTGGTCACGGAATGGACAGTGGATAGCGTTCAACCGGATTAACGAGGACGGCTCGGTGGATCTCGCTGTTATGGATAAGGATGGCGGGAACGAGTCCGACGTAGCGACCGAGGTGAATAGCGAGCACCTCCACGATTGGTCGCCGGACAGCAAACGACTGGTTTATGTAACAGGTGCCGGCAACGAGGCGGAGATTTTCGTTGTCGGTCGTGACGGCAAGAATGAGAAACAGTTGACCTCGAATAGAGTCAACGACTCGGCTCCTGTGTGGAGTCCAGATGGAACTGCAATTTTGTTTTTATCCGAAGGCGATGGCTCGTTCGACATCTACCGGATGGAATCGGACGGCGGCCAACAGGTTCGGATAACTACGACCGACGATCTAGTGATTGGCGCCGATTGGTAGTCGCTGGCTGCGAACTCGCTCCGGCTAAACCGACGTGACTCGTGCCAGGTTTTTTCTACCGAAGATGTAGGCGTAGACGGCTTCGAGGAACAAAGTTAGCGCCCACGCACCAGCACCGACGTATAGACCGTTTAGATCAGTGAAGTTTACGGTCACGATCACCCAGATCGCTAGCGTCGCAAGTCGCATTGAGTTGATGTAGATGATCGGTCGGGTGTTGCGGGTGCGCATGAGAGCTGCGGTGTAGAGCTGCTCCATCACCAGTGCGATAGGCAGGATCGAAAGCAGCCGGAACCCTGTCGATGAAAGCTCTTTCAAACGCCCTTCGGCTCCCATGATGTCGCCGATAACGAAGTCGGTTACCGGTGGGATGTAGGCGATGAACGCAACCACCGCAAAGGTGATGGTTCCCACTGAGAGGGCAAACCTTCTGACTCGGAACGGGTTGTAGTGGCTGGCGAACAATGCCAGCGCCGTGTTTTGAGTGCCGTTGGTTGCAACAGCTATCAACTGAAAAACGTAGAAGGAGAGGGCAACGGCAGCGATCGAAACTTCGGGTTCGGGTGAGCGCGCCATACCGGCGTTTAGGATCGGCTGCGTACCAGCGGGAAGCATTGCAGCGAATAGCAGCGGCCAGAAGAACCAAGCCATCGCCTTGATCGAGATGTCGCTGGTGCTGGCTACACCTTCAAATCTTTTTATTGGATTTATCGAAAGAATCGCTAGAGTGGCAGCTTCAGCGAGAGTTCCTGCGACCATCGCTATTGCAGCGATACTCGCACCTTCGACTAACTCGGTGGTGAAGAGTCCTACCGCTACGGCTACTACGGTTGCCGCCCCGGCTCCGGTGCCGTACCAAGCGAGTCGTGGGCGACTGATCCTAAGCACGGCGCCGTAGTAATGCATTTTCAGGACGAGAAGTCCGGGAAGTGGGATGAGCCAGACAAGTGAATCAGCTGCGTTTTGCTTCAGCGATCCTTTAACTGAGAAAACACTGTCGACGAGTATTTCGGTTATCGGCGGGATGACGACGATCAGCGCAATGGCGGTTACCAACACAACCCAGAACGCAACAAATTTTCGTAACTGTGCAAGGGATTTGGCGTTGTCGAAGAACACCAGAGTCAGCTGCTGGATTCGGAGCTGAGGAAGTCCGACGAACATCGAAATACCTAAAGCGACAGAAAATCCTCCGATAGCAGCGTCGGGATCATCAGTTCTAGTGAGAATCGCCGACAGCAGAAGCGAAAGGATCGGAACTACTGTCATGTTCGCGGCTGTAGGTAGCAGCAGCGATACGGCGTGTTTGATTAGTGGCGGGTTCTGTTGCAACGCGGGAGTGGCTTGAGGGTGAAATATTCACTCTCAGCGTAGTCTTCTCCCCCCATGTGAGGGAATGACTAGTTCCTATGCGTTTGAGAGTTCTTTGCAAGCTTCGTGGCGAGGGCAGCTGGTTTGGTGGTCATTCGTCATACCCGTCGATTGCATGAATGCTTGAATGATGGTCGGGCCAACGAACGACATTCCCCGCTTTTTGAGGTCCTTGCTCAGCGATGTTGAAATCGCCGTTTCAGCAGGTACTTCACTCATCGAATCCCAGTCGGGCTGAAGCGGTGCACCGTACACGAATCCCCATAGATAGGCGTCGAATGAGCCGTGTTCTTGCTGGATCTCAAGCACTGCCTTCGCGTTTTTTATCGCGGCGTTGACCTTGAGCTTGTTGCGAATGATTCCTTCGTCTTGCAGCAGCGATTCGACTTTCGGTGCGCCGTAATTGGCTACCCTTTGAATGTCGAAATTATCGAACGCCTGGCGGTATGTCTCGCGGCGTTTGAGGATCGTCTCCCAGCTGAGTCCCGCTTGCGCACCTTCAAGAATCAAGAGTTCAAACAAGTGGCGATCATCGTGGATCGGCACACCCCATTCTTCGTCGTGGTATGACTCGTAGATTGGCGATCCCGTGCCGAAACAGCGAGTGGCGTCAAGATTTGATTGAGAGTTTTCGGTTGTCATGGATCTGAGGTTATCGTGTGGTGCGCTTAACTGGGAACGTCGTTGGCATCCCACACAAAGTTCGATCCTATTAGCAACTTGCCGTCTTCCGTCGAATATTCGTACATGCGAAGTTATGTCGTAACATGACTGGTGACTACCGGTTCGTACGATGTGGTAAATGCCTCCAACAGAGAGTTGAGCTATGACTGATCAAGATAAGCACGCAGTTCCTCGGCTGACACAGGCGATGGAGAACTATCTTCTATCGATCTATGTTGTGTTGGAGCGAGCCGAGAAGGTTAGTAATTCCAACCTCGTTGATCAGCTGCGCCGGGTTCCCGCGAGCGAGAACCTGGGCACTTCGCTTCCTGCTGTTTCAGGCATGTTGCGCCGGATGGAAAAAGAAACTCTTATCCGTCTAGGAGACAGTCGTGAGATCGACCTCACTCCACGCGGACGTGGCCTCGCTGAGTCGATGATTCGTAAGCACCGCTTGGCGGCGCGCATGGTTGTCGATCTGCTGGACGTACCTCTGCACGAAGTTGATGCGGAAGCTCACATGTTGGAGCACGCGCTATCTGACACGTTAGAGAAACGAATACAAGAGAAGCTAGGCAGCCCGAAGACCGACCCGTTTGGCCAGCCTATTCCTGGTAGCGGATACCGAGAGCCTAAAGGCGTTGTAACTCTAGATAATGCTCCGACGGGTAAACGGATGATCGTAGATCGCATACCTGAGGACGATGCCGAGCTAGTGGCGTACTTACACGAGAGCGGTGTGTTGCCGGGCGTCGAAGTGATGATCGCCGATGTGGCGCCTTACCGTGGCGTCGTGACCTTGAAAATCGGCGAAGAGACCGCTGTCCTTGGCTACAACGTCAGCAACGAAATTCGCTTGCGACCTGCGTGAGAGTTTTCGGTTGATCCCGGCTCTGACCGCGAAATGTGCGGGCGCCGGCCGTTAAGAGCACCCGACGATCGGGTCCATTCGAGGCCATTTTTCGACCGATCCGATGTTCACTATGTAAACCTCCCGACCAGCGGCAGTTTCAAGAATCCATAGCTCGTTGTCTTGCAGTGTGTATCCCGAGAAATCAGCGTCGGTAGGTAGCTCAATATCAGTCTGAAGATCGTTTGATTGCTTGCCGTAGCGATCTAGGTCGCCGTATGGATCTCGGATAAATCTTTGCCGATCCGCAGCAGAGGTCATCGTTGATCCCAACGGTGTCCCGAAATCAAGAAATACCACTGTGCCCCAGCCACAGTGCCCCGGACCTGAGAAGCTGTTAATGACGAGGTCGGAGACGTGCCCACCATCTTGGGATGTCCAGTCCCAATCGTCCCACACGTTCAACGATTCATTCGGTACCGGAAACGCGATGGCGGTAGGCGAGAGGGCAGATTCGGTGTTTGCTGGTGAGTCCGTGGCGTCAGATTCCACGGCGCAACTTGCAGCAAGTGCCATGAGAAATCCGCTCAGTATTAGCTTCCGTAATTGCAAATTCACCGCAAGTCTTATCGCATTGGCCGAACTTGATTTTGGAGAGTAACGAAAAGCTTTAGGCGTTTAGCGGGGCGACGATGTGGATGCCGCATTCTTTGGCGTCAGGGTCCCCTTCCCACCACCATCTGCCGGCTCGAATGTCTTCACCGGGTTTGATAGCTCTGGTGCAAGGTGCGCAGCCGAGCGATGGATAACCCTTATCGTGAAGTTCGTTATAAGTAATTTCGTTTTCTTTGACGAACGATCGTACCTGTTCGAAGCTCCAATTCGCGAGCGGGTTGATCTTGTAGTTGCCGTGAGCAGCATCCCACTCGACGAAATCGATCGAGCCGCGATCCATTCCTTGATCTCTTCGCAATCCGGTTACCCAAGCGTCGAGAGTAGAGAGTGCTCTGCCCAGCGGTTCCACTTTTCGAACACCGCAGCAAAATTCTCGGTTCGCTCTGCCTTGATAGAAAAAGTTGTTTCCTTTTTCTTTGACCATCTCCGACACGGAATCCATGTTCGGGTAAAAGAATTCAACCTCAACACCATACCGAAGTTTGGTTTGATCGAACAACGAGTAGGTCTCTGTGGGAAGTCGCAACGTGTCGAGAGTCATCAATCGAGCGTTCGAATTCACACCCCAGTAGATGTGAAACAAAGCCTGATCTTCAAGTCCGAAACTCGACATCTGAGCAGCTGTGTTGCCGAACGTTTGGTCCGTCCACTTAAGAATTTCTTCAGTGGTCGCCGATTCAAGTTTCTTGTTGATTGCGGTGAGTTCGTTTTCAGTAAAGCGTTGTTTGGCTTGAGTCATGATTCTTGACTGGGTATCAGGCTGAGAATTGCGGTTCGATCCAGCTTGAAAGTTGGTTCAGATTGTTAGGAATGGCGTTCTTAAAGGATAGGTGACTGCAATGTTAGATGCTGGAACTCTAAAAAGTGATAGACCGGCGGTTGTTCGGGTCATAGAATTGGGGCGCACATCTCCAACAGATGTGCCGAACTAAATTATGTCGCGTAACGGAGATTCAGATGACGTCGACCCAAAATCCGGAAACCATCAGTGGTGAGCGGATCGAAGAGCTCCAGCAAATCGCTGGTGATCACCTATTCATGCACGCCGCCCAAACCAACGATTGGCGCGGGAAGCTAAAGGTCTATACGAAGGGTGATGGAGTTTGGGTTGAGACAGCCGACGGGCATCGGTATTTAGATGCGATGTCGGGTCTCTGGTACAAGTCGGCAGGGTACGGTCGAACTGAGATTGCCGACGCTGTGTACGCACAGATGACAGCTATCGACTCTTCACCAGCAGGTGGCTCGACTCTCCCGCAGATCGAACTTGCCGGTAAGGTCGCAGAGTTGTACCCGGATCATGGAGCGCGTTCATTCTTCGTTTCAGGTGGTTCTGAAGCTGTTGAGACAGCTGTGAAAATGGCGAAGAAGTACTCAATTCTCAACGGCAAAGCTGGAGCTTTCAAAGTCATCAGCCGACGGTACTCGTACCACGGTGGAACTGCGATGGCAGTTAGCTTGGGTGGATCGCCGGCTGCAGACCCTATGGGGCCACTGATGCCTGGTGCTATTCACGTCACAAACTGGAATTCGTACCGAATGCCTTACGAAGGCGATCCGGTTGATGTCGCTATCAAGTGCGCCAACGAGTTCGAAACAGTTATCAAGCATCAAGGACCAGAGACGGTCGCTGCGATGATCGCTGAACCGATTTCCGCAGCATTCGGTATCCAGGTGCCACCTGCCGAGTACTGGCAGCGACTCCGTGAGATCGCTGATCAGTACAACGTTATTTTGATTGCCGATGAAGTGATCACCGGATTTGGCCGTACGGGTGAATGGTTCGCTCCAACAAACTGGGGTGTTCAGCCAGACATCACCAGCGTGGCTAAGGCGATTACGAGCGGATACGCTCCGTTGGGTGCAGCGATTGCAACCAAGAAGATCGCCGATGCATTTGTTGGTGGTGCTGACGAGACGTTTAAGCACCTGATTACGTTTGGTGGTCACCCGATAGCTGCAGCTGCTGCCTTGGCGAACCTAAAGGTCTTCGAACGGGAGGATCTGGTCGGAAACTCGAAACGAATGGGAACCTACATGTATGAACAACTCCAAACGTTGTTCAGTCACAAGAGCGTTGGCGACGTTCGTGGCGGACTTGGACTGCTTGCTGCAGTCGAGTTAGTGGCAGATCGAGAAACCAAAACTCCGTTCCCGGCATCGGCAGGTTTGGCTAGCAAATTGCCTAAGATGCTGTTCGACCGGAACATCGTTAGTTTCCGTGCAGCCGACGTGATTGCAATCTGTCCTCCGCTTTCCATTAATAAAGATGAGGTGGACTTCATTGTGAGTGCTATCGATGGTGCTTTAGATGAACTGGAAAGCGATCTCGGAATATAGGCTACGTTAACGATTGTTGACCGGTAGCGTTTACCTTCAAAGTTTGGTATCGTGCCGGTCACTTCCGGTGGTTCAATGTTTGTTCCAGCGGTATTATTTGTAAATTGATTACGAGTCGTCGAACTTGAATACTGGGCAGATTGTTCAGATATCGGGGCGACTAGTACAGGGGACTCAGAATGGCAGAATCCACCGACGCTACGGTTGAAGAGAAAAACGTTTCTTCTGATGCTGTGAGTGTGGACACCGATGGCTTCGGCGCTAGCGCCGCGAGTGAAGAGGTTGTCCTGGATGTGAAGGAACTCCAGACACATTTCACCACCCGATGGGGAACGGTGAAGGCTGTTGACGGAGTGAGCTACCACGTGAAGAGGGGTGAGACTCTCGGTATCGTTGGTGAATCAGGATCAGGTAAGTCGGTAACGGCGCTGTCTCTGATGAGGCTCGTACCTTCACCTCCCGGAAACATCGTTGGTGGTGAAGTAATTCTTGGTGGTCGCAACCTGCTCGATCTGAGCGAAAGTGAAATGACCGAGGTTCGTGGTGGAGAAATCTCCATGATCCTTCAGGACCCTATGCAGGCTCTGAACCCCGTTTTCAGTATCGAAAACCAGGTTGGAGAAGCGATCAAGATTCACCAGAACCTGAAGGGTCAGGCTTTGTGGGACAAGGTTGTGGACTCGCTCCAGAAGGTGCGAATCCCAGCTCCTGAGTCACGAGCAAAGGACTACCCTCACCAACTCTCTGGTGGAATGCGTCAGCGTGTTGTTGGTGCTATTGGTATCTCATCCGCTCCAGCAGTGATTATTGCTGACGAGCCGACCACATCACTCGACGTAACCATTCAGGCTGCTTACCTCCGACTTCTGCGACAGATTCAGCAAGAAGAGGGTGTTGGAATTATTTTCATCACTCACGACTTCGGAATCGTTGCCAAGATGTGTGACCGTGTTGCGGTTATGTACGCTGGTCGAATTGTTGAAGTTGCCGACGTACGAACTATTTTCAACTCACCATTGCACGAGTACACCAAGGCTCTGATCGGATCAGTTCCGAAGCTTGAAGAGAAGACTGGTCGACTACCTCAGATTGAGGGTCAGCCACCATTGCTCTACAACCTTCCTCCAGGTGATGCATTCGCTCCTCGATCCACTCTGACATTTACGCCAGAGGATGCATCTCGCCGCCCACCACTGCTAGAGGTTGAACCTGAGCACTGGGTACAGCTCTCTGCAAGCTCTGTTGCTGATTACGACAAGTACGCTCACATGATGCCTGCGGAAGACGAAGTCGAAGACTAGTCGACCTACACCTGAATTTACGATCCACGAGAATCGGTAACGACACATGACAACTGCTGAAAATGTAACTATCCCAGGCGCACCGGGTGTAAACCCAAACGCTGATGCGATCATCTCTATCCGAAATCTTCGGAAGTGGTATCAGATCGGCGGAGGCTTTATGGGCTTCGGTGACAAGGATTACCTGAAGGCTGTAGACGACGTTAGTTTCGACATCGAACGCAACAAGACTTTCGGTCTTGTTGGAGAATCGGGTTGTGGCAAGACGACGACTTTGAAGCTTCTACTAGGTCTTGAGCAGCCAACTGGCGGTCAGATCTACTACGAAGGCGAAGACGTCGCCACGATGTCTAAGGCTGGTAAGACTGAGTTCCGACGTTCCGTGCAGGCAGTGTTCCAGGATCCGTGGTCCTCGTTGAACCCTCGCATGCGAGTTCGTTCGATCGTTGGTGAGCCGCTTGAGATTGCTACCACAATGACTAAGAAGCAGATCGCAACTCGTGTTGGTGACCTTCTTAGTGAGACTGGTCTTAACCCATACCAGGCTAACTTGTACCCGCACGAGTTCTCCGGTGGACAGCGACAGCGAATCGGTATTGCCCGTGCGCTGGCTCTGAACCCGAAGGTTATTGCGCTCGACGAGCCTGTATCTGCTTTGGACGTTTCGATTCGTGCTCAGATCATGAACCTGTTGGTTGACCTTCAGGAAGAACACGGTCTGGCTTACTTGCTGGTTGCTCACAACCTGGCGACTGTCCGATACATGTGCCACGATATGGCAGTCATGTACTTGGGCGTTGTTCAGGAATCTGGTGAGACAGAAGCTATCTTCAACAACCCAATGCACATTTACACGAATGCTCTGGTCTCAGCGGCTCTGCCGTCACACCCAGACATTCAGCGTGAAGAGTTCTTGCTTCCAGGTGAAGTTGTTTCGCCAATCAACCCTCCACCGGGTGACGTGTTCATGACACGAACTCCTTTGGAAGTTGATCCTAACCACAAGTGGGCCAATGAACGCCCACCACTGGTTGAGAAAGAACCTGGTCACTGGGTTGTAGAAACTCCGTGGTCTATGGCTGCTGACGCTGGCCTTAAGGTTGAGCTCACAGGTCACGCCGGAGTTTAGTTCCGGTTCGACTGGCTCTCGCTAGCTAGTACGAAAATAAAAAAAGCCCTCGGCAATCGCCGAGGGCTTTTTGTTTGTTGTAGTTGTGTTTGGCTCCCGGGCCTGGATTCGAACCAGGATTAGAGGCTTCAAAGGCCCCTGTCCTACCATTGAACGACCCGGGAACACAGCTATCTAGGATAAGCGATTTTCAGCGGCGTCGTGTTGCGAGATTGCTCAGTGTTGAGCGAATTAAATATCGATTGGTATTAACTACGACCTGAGTGCGGTAAAACGTAGCTTTTCGCGTTGGGATCTGGGTGTGAGCGTGAGCTGATTGAAACCAGAGATGTCGCACCCAACTAACGCACTGGTTAGGCTGCGTTATCGGCGTCGTCTGTTTGCTCGTCTTGATCGACGAGTTTCGCCATCTCTTTTCGTCGAGCGAGAAGCAATGCTTCAGCGCGGCCTTCTTCGGTTTTCTTCTCTGAGTCTGACGGACCGTCTCGGCGTTCATCCTCGCTCGCCGAATTAAGAATAGGGAGATGGATTGTAAAATTGGAGCCGAATCCTAATTCACTCTTGAGTGAAACAGTTCCACCGTGCATTGAGATGATCCGTTTGACGAGGGCGAGTCCTAGACCCGTACCAGGGACTTCCCAGTTTTCTTCGGTTCGAGACCTAAAGAACGCTTCAAAAATCTGCTCTTGATCGCTCTTGCTGATCCCGTATCCGTTGTCACTGATAACTATCTCGGCTTCGTCGTTGTTCACTGAAGTTGTGACAGCTATGTCAGTGTCGGCAGGTGAGTACTTGACTGCGTTCTCGATCAGATTCGAGACCACCTGCGTGATCTTCTGTTTGTCGGCGACAAGCTCAATACCCTCGACCACATCGGCAGTGATGCGCTGATCCTTGTTCCGAACTAGCGGCTCAAGACTCTCTACAAGTTCTACGACAACTTCACTTAGGTCGAAGTCAGATTTGGTGAGCGTGAACTCGGGACTTTCAATTTTTGAGATGTCGAGCAAATCTGAAATGAGTCGACTGAGGTGTGCTGAGTTACGTTTGACGACACCGAGCTGGCGCACCTGCTTCTCGTAAAGGTTCCCGGGTCGATTTCGTTCAAGAAGATCGGTGTAAGCGGAAATCGATGTGAGCGGTGTACGCAGTTCGTGCGAGACCATTGCCAAGAACGAACTCTTTGCTTCGTTGACTCGTTGCAACTCGATACTCTTGGCTTCAAGAAGTGATTGCTTTTCACGCGATTCAGCGAGTTCAAGCGCTTGCTCGTGCGACATTGCATTCTGAATTGCTGGCGTGACCTGGGCTGCAACCTGAGCAACAAGGCTGAGGTCGTTGTCGTAATAAGCGTTTTCTTCCCGAGTCATCATCGTAAGAAAACCGATGTGACCGGATGCTTGGGTACCAAGCGGAACTTCGATGAGCGAGTTGAGTCCGGCTTCCTTCATCGCTTTACCGAGTTTGCCTTTAGGGCGGGCACCAAGTGAACGACCCGACCAAGTGTCGGTTTCTTCAGATTTCGTAGCTTTGCGTTCAGGAGCCTCGAATTCGACGCCGATGGAGAACGCTTCCCACTGCTGTTCATCGTCTGTGTGAGCACTTGAGAGCGTTAGGTGGTCGTATTTAACGAGTACGGCGAGTTCGTCAGATACTCGTTGGAAAACTCGTTTGAGTTCGAGGTCCTCACTGACAGCAACAGAAATTGCTGCGAGAGATCGTTTTATCTCCGCTTCTTTTTGCTGACGTCCGTACATACGAGCAGATTGGAGCGCACCGGCCAACTGGTTTGCGACCCGAGTGAGCATTTCAACGTCTTCGAGCGGAAACGCTTGGTCAGATTCAGAACGTACGGTGAGAGTTCCGACCACTTGGCTCAGCATCGTCATAGGGACGGTGATCAGCGATCCCCATCTGGAGGATTCGAGCTGGGTCGACGAATAGTGCTTTTTAAGAATGTCGAGTTCTTTGCCAGACGCTACTAGAGGCAGCATTTCAATGGCGACGCTCTCTTCGATTGACCCGGCATAGGCAAATCGTTCGCTGATCGGGTGTGCTTTGTCGTCACGCCTCCACGACAATCGCAATGCTCCACCGGCGACTGATCGATCAATCGATGCGATTTCTAGCGAATCGAAGTCGAGTCGTTGCGAAAGCTCCTCTGCAATAGGGCCTATAGCTGCAGAGAACTCAACGACTGAACTGGCTTCCCGTGCGACGCTCGCTAAAAGCTGTCGTTCGTCGGATTCTCGTTGCAGGTCAGCGTGGAGTTGGAGGTTGGAAATTGTTCCAGCAACCTGTCCGGACGCCTGGCCAAGAAGGTCGATATCGTCGAACGAAAATGCATCTTCCCGAGAGCTGGCAAGAATAAGCGCACCGACACGGTTCGATCCTGCCATGAGCGGAACGATCACCAGTGCTTCGGTTTTGTTAGCTTCCCACCCGAGTGGAGCCAAGTCGGTCGTAATTACCTGCTCTAGCTCACTTGTAGTAACCAGAATTGGATCGTGAGTTTCGAAGGCATCAAGCAGGGCGTTGGCTTCGAAATTGATTACCGGTTGGAGATCGTTCGGTGTAGCAGGAACTGCATGGATGATCTGGTAGTTATTTGATCCGTCGTGGCTTGCACAGATCGCTACTCGTTCCGTTGGGACTGATCGCATAACCGCCATAGAGAACTGTTCGCAAACAGATTCAATGTCGAGCGACGAACTAACGATGCGACCAATATCCGAAAGTAACTCTCGAACTGCAGAGTTGGTCTCAACTTCATCTTCCTCGGACTCGTACTCGAGACTCTCGACCATTGCGAGGTAAGCGTCTTCGCCATTGAGATTGGCTGGCCCTAGAAATACGTCGACCGGGTTTACCGCGCCCGAAGCTGTTTCAGCGGCGAGGTTGAGGGTTATTCCGCCCTCGGCTGGTGGCCATGCGTATGCAGGGATTAGAAAGTCGGCCGGTTTGCCAACGATTACTTCTCTGGCATAGCCGAACTCATCCTCTGCCGGTTCGTTCAACGCAAGAATGATTCGATCGCGCGAAATTACCAGTGCAGCGACTGGTAATACTTCAACCCAAGACCAATCGGTGGTCTCTTCTATGTCGTGATTGCTGTTTGGCGAATCGTTCATTAATTCAAGGTTGGCGAAGGGCGCTGTCAAACGGTTTTTCGGAACGTAGTTCTATAGTCCTATGCAGATGTGAACTTTTTTCGAAATAAGCTACTGCTAACTCGCTACTGTTGATGATGTCCGGTAACTGGAGGGAGCGCGACTGTGTACACCAACAATCGAAATGGGGTGTTACTCACAGCCGGTAGGGAAGCAACCGTGACATGGTCGAATAGTGACAGTGGCTTGACTGCGAGTCGAGCTAGACGAAGCCTTGGGCTAGTAGTTGGACAGCAACAAACATGCGTGATCCTCGAATCGATGAGATTCTTGATCGAATAGACGAGACTGATTCCTCAGGAAAGCCGACCCGTGTGGCCGATATGGCGCGCCAGGTAAACGACTACCTTCTTGAGATCGAAAAGTTGCGGTCGGAAGTTGAGATCGCCACTCGTCAAGTTGTGTATCTGACCGGACGAGAGCAATCGATGCGACAGTCTGGTGGAGCTCCCCAAACTTCAGGTGCGAACGCTTTAGCTCCCCGAGTAGATGAGATCGAGCAAGATTTCGGCTACCAGCGTGAGCGGCTTGAGACAGTTAGTGCCAACCTGAAAGCACGGCAGGGCATGGTGAAGAGCACGCAGCAGTTGATTTCTGCTCGAATCGCTTCGGTGCAAAGCATTTTGGACACCTATTCCAACGCATCCGCAGCCGATCTAGGTGCGAGCGGCGAAACTGCATCTGCGCCTACCGGGAAGACCAAGAAGATTATTCGTCGCAGGCGAGTGGTCCGACGCCGTCGTTAGATTCTGCTCAGCGTGATCCCTCATTCCTGACCGGGAACATGAGTCTCGGAAAAGTTATTTGCCGTATCTAGTGTCGTGCCCTGTTCGTGTTGGGTACGTTGTAGGATTGTGCGCTGTAGGCTCCTGAACTTATGACCACCGATTCACCGGCATCATCATCTCCATTACTGCAAGTACGAAATCTTCGTACTTCGTTCAACACGCCTGACGGTAAAGTTAGTGCCGTAAATAGCGTTTCGTTCGATGTGAACCACGGTGAAACTCTCGGTCTAGTTGGCGAGAGTGGCTGCGGCAAGAGCGTTAGCGCTCTTTCGATAATGCAGCTGGTACCCAATCCGCCAGGTGTGATCGAGAGCGGAGAAGTTCTATTCGAAGGTGTCGATCTTCTGAAAATTTCTCCCAAAGAAATGCAGTCGGTCAGAGGCGCCGGCATCGGAATGATTTTCCAAGAGCCGATGTCATCACTGAATCCTGTCTTGACCATTGGTCGCCAGATCACCGAACCTCTAGGCGTTCATTTGGGATTATCAGGCACGGCAGCCGAAAGTCGGGCCGCCGAGCTGCTTGAGATGGTCGGTATCGCTGATTCGCGCCGTCGACTCAACGATCATCCGCATCAACTGAGTGGTGGGCAACGTCAGCGAGTGATGATCGCAATCGCACTCAGTTGTGAACCAAAACTATTGATCGCAGACGAAGCAACAACAGCTTTGGACGTGACGATTCAGGCGCAAATTCTAGAGTTGATGAAGAACCTGACGTCGCAGTCGGGCACAGCGCTGATGATCATTACTCACAACCTCGGAATCATTGCCCGTTACGCCGATCGACTGAACGTGATGTATGCCGGCAGGATTCGAGAATCTGGCACCGCAGAGCAGGTCTATCTGCGACCTAGCCATCCATACACCGTGGGTCTATTGAACTCGGTTCCACGATTGGATCGTCCCGCATCAGAACGGCTTGATCCGATTGAGGGCGAAATTCCAGATCCTGCAAATTTGCCTGTTGGATGCGCATTCGCACCGCGATGCCGTTGGGCGACAGACGAATGCTTAGTCTCTGAACCTCCGCTCGAACAAGTCGAAGACAGGCAGACAGTGGCGTGTTTCGAATCGAAGACGGTTTCTGAGTCGGTGGAGATTGGCTGGCAATGACAAGTACATCGACCAAGACTGACTATGCGAACAGTTCGAGTTCGACTCCGCTGTTAAGTGTTCGTGATCTTCAGGTTCACTTTCCACTAAAACGTGGATTCTTAGTTCAACGAGAAGTGGCGCGGGTCAGAGCGGTTGATGGCGTTTCGTTCGATATTTACCCCGGTGAAACGCTCGGGCTGGTCGGTGAGAGTGGTTCAGGAAAGACGACCGCAGCGAAGGCCGTAATTCAACTGAATAACCCCGGCGGTGGAAGCGTGAAGTTTGAGGGCCAGGAGCTTGTTGGACTCTCGACTTCTGCTATGCGACCGGTTCGCAGGAAGATGGGAATGGTGTTTCAGGACCCATATGGATCACTGAACCCTCGAATGAGAGCTGGCGATATCGTCGGTGAGCCTCTTAAGGTCCACGGGCTTGCTGACACTCGCGATGAATATCGTCAACAAGTCGGTTCGCTTTTAACTACGGTTGGACTCAGCCCTGCGATGTCGGAACGCTACCCGAACGAATTCAGCGGTGGACAACGGCAGCGGCTAGGAATCGCACGCGCCATCGCCGCCAAACCAAGTCTGCTGATACTTGATGAATCGGTATCAGCGCTGGATGTCTCCATTCAGGCGCAGATTTTGAATCTTCTTCAAGATCTTCAAGAGCAGTACAACCTTGCGTATCTGTTTATTGCCCACGACCTTTCAGTGGTTCGGCATATCAGCCACCGTGTGGCGGTGATGTACCTGGGCAAGATCGTAGAAACGGCCGACGCCAAAGATTTGTACGAACGTCCTCTGCATCCGTATACGCAGGCCTTGTTGTCGGCTATTCCGACTCCTAACCCGGTTCATGAGCGATCTCGTGAACGAATTATTCTCCGAGGTGACCTGCCAAGTCCGTTGGCACCACCTCCTGGCTGCGGATTCAGCACCAGATGTCCGATTGCCACGGAGGCATGTTCACAGGCTGTTCCTGAGTTGAAGACGCTAGCTGAGAATCAGCAAGCAGCGTGCTTCTTAGCGGCCAGCAAATAGCATGGGTCTGTTTGAACGTATGCACCCTTCACACGCCAGCCGAACATCCGCTTCAATGTAGTAATGTTCCGGGCATCTGCTTTTACCGTATTAGAACTTGAGGTAATTTCCCGATGGCTGGCCCTGTTGAATCAAACTTCGGAATGGTCGTTTCGCAAAACGTCATGATTCCGATGCGCGATGGTGTGCGTCTAGCGACCGATATCTACCGTCCTGCTGATGCTGATGGAAACCCGGTTTCCGGCGAGTTTCCAGTGATTCTAGGGCGGACGTCCTACGACAAATCCAACCCCGTTATATGGATCGATGCAGTTGCAAAGGCATTTGTACCTCGTGGATACGTCGTGTTGTTGCAGGATCTCAGAGGCCGAGGCGATTCAGAGGGAACCGGAGATTATTTCCATACAGCCAACCAGAAAGAAGGCATCGATGGCTACGACACGATCGAGTGGGCGGCTGCTCAAGCGTGGTGCAGTGGAAAAGTCGGGATGGTTGGTGCCTCGCACGGTGAGATAGTCCAGAACATGGCATCGCTTGAGCGACCTCCTCATCTTGCTGCACTGTGGGTAGATGTTGCACCCACGAACGCATTTAGGTGGGAGGTTCGGCAGGGCGGAGCGATGGCACTGCACATGTATGGCGCGCTTTATTTACATGGTTTCGATTCGCAGGAAATCGCTAACGACCCAGCTGCAATCGAACGCATAGAGCGCGGTGCGGAGCGGCTACGTGAAGAGGTCTGGAAGCAGCCGTTCAAAGAAGGCGAAACGCCGATTGCTTCGGTGCCGAATCTCGAAAAGGTACTGATGCACTACTACCGAGACGGTTCATACACCGATTTCTGGAAGAAGCAGTCGCTCAATCATGCCCAGTACTACGATCGCATGGCCAATATTCCAGCCGTTTACAGCTCGGGTTGGTACGACCCGTTCGCTGCCGAAACCTCAGAGCAGTTTGCCCACATGGCTGCGAAAAATACGACACCTCAACGGCTAATCCTTGGTCCCTGGAATCACGTTTCGATGCGAGGAAAAGGTGCGTCGTTCGTTGGCGATGTAGAGTTTGGTGAATCCGCTAATTGGGGCGACAAGGTTCTGAATCAAGAGCGTTTCCGTTGGTTTGATCGTTGGCTGAAAGAAATCGACACTGGCGTTGAAGATGACGATCCGGTGCGGATATTCGTGATGGGTGGCGGTAGTGGACGAATCGATGACGCAGGACGAATTAATCATGGTGGTCGATGGCGTGTAGAGCAGGAATGGCCACTGGAACGCACCAATGGGACTGCCTACTATTTATCGTCTGGAGGTGGTCTAGATACTGCCGTGCCGACCGATTCGGTTTCGCCCACGACCTGGGTGCACGATCCGGAAAATCCGGTACCGTCGATAAGCGGAAATGTAACAGGGTTCTACGAATGGATCGTGCTACCCGATGATCTCGACGGAGCTTACGTGCCACAGCGCGCTCGAATGCGGTCGTTAATACCCGACGGTCCGTTGCACCAGAAGGAGTGCGATTCGACGATTGTCGCGCCCGGGCGCGATCCCGGAACTCCAGCACTTCTTGCCGATCGTGCAGACGTTAATGTTTTCCAAACTGAGCCACTGGTTGCAGATGTCGAAATAACAGGATCTATCATGGTGAATCTGTGGATTTCGTCTGATGCTCTAGACACTGATTTCACTGCCAAGCTGCTCGATATATACCCTCCAAGCGACGAGTATCCAGAGGGCTTTCACCTGCCACTGGAAGATTCAATTCGTAGGGCACGATTTAGAGGCGGCTTCGACGAGGAAGTTCTTATGACACCCGGCAAGATTTACGAACTGCAGATCGAGCTACCACCGGTGTCGAACGTGTTTAAAAAGGGGCACCGGATAAGACTCGACATATCTTCGAGTAATTTTCCGAGATTCGATGTGAACCCGAATACGGGCGAGCCGATAGGGCGGCACACAAAAACTCAGGCAGCTCAAAACAGCGTGCATACAGATACCGAGCATCCGTCACATGTGGTTTTGCCTATTGTGCCAAGTCCTGACTAAGCAGTCAGGATGTGTGCAGCCGTTATTTAATGGTCAGCTTCGCTACGGCGTTTTCGTTTAGTTCGATTCCGAGACCCGGTCGGTCAGACAAGTGCATAACGCCCTTGTCAGGAAGCACACCGTTTCCGTAGAGATCAGCAACTTCTTCGAGAGGACCCGAGAATTCGGTTGAGAACTCGTGCGGTCGAACTGCATTTTGAACGGTCGAGTAAGTGTGCAAAGACGCCATCGAGTTGATTCCAGCTTGCGGACTGTGCGGCATAACTGGCTTGTTCCACATCGTCGACAGATCGAAAATCTTCTTCACTTCAGAAGGACCACCCGCACTCAGAATGTCGGGCTGGAGAATGTCAGGGTCACCGAGCAGCACCAGGTGATGGAACCACCATCTGTAAGCATCCTGCTCACCAGCTGAAACAGCTACATCTAGAGCGTCGGCAACTTGTTTGAGGCCAGGTAGATCCCAATTGGGAAGCGGTTCTTCAAAGTGGTCGATACCTAGCTCTTCGAACTTCCGACCTTGCTGAATAGCCGTACTAACTGAGTAACCGTTGTTGGCATCGAATCCCAGATATTGGCCGTCCGAAAGAAAATCTCGAACAAGCTTGAACATTTCATAGTCTTTGGTTGGGTTGGCATCTTGTCGCCACCCCTTCCAGTCCATGCGGATTTTGAACGCATCGAATCCCATATCGTGACCGACTTTGACGATATCGAGCATTTCCTGAGGCGAAAATTTCCAACCGGAACCAGTGCTCCAGTAGAGCGGTATGTCGGTTCGAGCTGCGCCACCCATCAGGTTGTATACAGGCTGGCCGGTTTCTTTACCAAGTAGATCCCAGAGCGCGACATCGATCACACCGACTACGCTTGCCGGAAGCTTGTACAGCCGATCTTCCTTGCCTGTGGCTAAGGTCTCCCAATGTCGATCGACCTCAAGCGGATTCTCACCAACCAAAGTTGGCTTGATGATGCTTTCGAGGTAAGCCTCGAACACTGATCCGTTTCGCCCGGGAACAATCTTGTTCACGCCGGGGCCTTCTGCCCAGCCTTCTACTCCGGCATCGGTCTGAACCCGAACCAGAGATTTGCCTGTTTGAAGCGGGGTGGTTGTGATGTCCGTGATTTTCAAAGTAAATTGCTCCGGGCGTCATCGCATGACACTGTCGCCACTAAGAATTCCAGTTCGTTGCTAGCTATCGTTACGCCATGCAGCGCGGGCACACTTTACATCGTTTCGCGACGGATATGTGCGGACTCTTAGTGGCCGGGACGAAGCCGATTTTTGCGAATTTTCATAATTGGGTGGTTAACTCACACTACTTTTCGGATTATAAGCCTTACAATAAGTAGCTCAGTTTGGGGCTTTAGCTCAGCTGGGAGAGCGCCTGCTTTGCAAGCAGGAGGTAGAGGGTTCGAGTCCCTCAAGCTCCACCAAACTGTAAATAACTGAAAAAGCCCTCGCAGAACTGCGAGGGCTTTTTCTTTAGTTGTATTTCTAAGAGCGCACTCGGCGACTACGCCGAGTGCGCTCAACCCGGAGTTGAGTAGTCGGTTAGTTGTCGGTGTTGTCTGGGGTATGTGTCTGCTCTTTCCTCCGGGTTAGGAAGAGGAACGTCAGTGCCGATCCCATTAGCGCGATTACGGAAATTCCTGCCACCGCTATGACCGTGTCTGGGCCAGAGTCCTGAACGATGATCACTGGTGACTCTGAGTCTGAGGCTTCAGCGGCAAGCTGAGCCTGATTGATTGCTGCTTCCACGTCTCGATCAGAGATACTGAATTCTGTTCGCCAGCGGGCGGGAGAGGTTGAGCCGTAGTCGAGTTCTACATCCACGATGTAGCTACCGCTCTGAAGGAAGTCTTCTGACCGTACTCGGTGGGTCACGCCAGTTCTGGGCATGAAAAGATCCAGTGATATCGGCAGCTCGGAGACTATTTCACCTGAAGTGTTTTCCACTTGGAGTCGTCCTTGCGGGTGAACATACGTGGTGCCTTCATTCGTGAGATTAATTCCAAAGGACGGCATGCCTGATGAGTGTCCAGTCTCGACGTCAGTGATTTTAAGATCTGGGATCAATTCTCCAGGAGCTGTCCCTAGGATCAACACGACAGAGCGTTGTACGCTCGACACTGATAAAGCTGAAGTGCCTTCAGAAATCTCGATGTCTTGAGCGACGATGCCTGCTGCCAGCTTTCCGGGAGGTGGTGAGTTCGGTACGGTGATCGAAAAGTCAATGTTGATGGCACTACTGGCAGGTACGGTGATTTGTTCGCGTTCGAGATTGATCCAAGATCCCATGAGTTGTGGCGTCGAGGTTTCAGTGTCGACAACCACTCCCCCAGCAGCACCGGTTGAGGCGTCGGCAGGATAAAGGTTGACCGTCACAGGAACTTCTCCATGGTTTGAGATAGTCAGCTGGTCTTCGATGATCGATCCGGGTGTGAGCTCATAAATAAAGTGTGCTTCTTCACTGTCAACCGGACTCAGTTGGAAGTTGATTCCGCCCGAGTTCGCACTCGCGAGTGAGCTTGATATTGCGATGACGATCAAGATCGAGATCATTGCGATGATTGGCTGTTTCATTTCGCTTCTCCTGTGTTTAAATTTCCGGGTGATTACAGGATCCGATTCAGGCCGATATGTGCAGCAGGACAATTGCATGAATTCGGTAGGAACTGGCGATTTGTGCGCAGAGAATTTTTTTAAGGAAGAAGACCGAGCGTTTCCGCTCGGTCTTCTTTCGAGTTCGTATCTATGTCTCATACGAGGTTAGAACGAGTCGACTTCCGATCCGTAAAGTGTGTACGTAACGGTTGCCGAGTAAGCACCTGCCAGCTGAAGAGCTGGGATTTCGAGTTGGTAGTCAGCATCGAACGTGTATGTGCCCATTCCGTGACCTTCATCTGCTGCGATGAGAGTGACGGCTGAATCGATTGCAGTGTATGAGTCGACAGAGGTCTTCGGACCTTTAGGGTTCAGACCGGCCTCGTGGATCGCCTGACCGCTGACGCGGGAAAGGTTGTCGACCTTTACTGAGAAGTTGTCCGCATCAATACTCTCGTCATCAATGTCACCTGAACCGTCAAAGTCGCTTGATTCTACTGTTACGTACCAACCAGCTGCGGAACCACGGTGGTCCTGGACTTGAATGCCTGAGGTAACGTCACCAACGAGCTGTGAGTCCTCGCTCCAGGAAGGGTCATCACCGTCAGAATCTGTAAGGTCGAGCGCTGCAGTGTTAGTTACCGCTATTGCTCCACCGATGATGGTCACTGCGGCGTCTTGACTGTCGGTGTCGGCGCTTGCCATGGGTGATGTGAGAGCACCAAGTGCGATTACTAGTCCGAGTGCAAGCGCCCACATCAGTCGCTTTGCTGGATTTGAATGTGCAAGGTGGTTCATTTCCTCTTCCGATCTGTTTGTTTCGTTCGTTTGTTTTTGTCAGGAATTCCCTGACGACACGAACTACCTTGGGTGGCAAAGCGATACGAAATGCAGCAGATTTGTTGGAATTCGGCAGGTAACGATTTTCAGCCGTAAATGCATTCCTGCCGAATTCCTACATTGCATGTGCAATGCGGATTCAAACTGAAGTTATGAGCACAACTTCATATACAAACTCCGCAGCAGTACCCGTACACAAGTCTTCTCAGATATTGAGATTGGGACGAAGAGGATTTTCTGGGTCATCTACGAGAATCATTCTCGTTATAGGTGTGTTGACGCTAATTGCTTCGTTAATCGCTGCGAGCGAGGTAGCGCAGCACTCCATAGATCATCTACAAGACACGCAGAATGCCTCGACGGATCTGGTTGAGAATGGTGTCGATGTCGTCAACCGTGATCTAAAAGCTATCACTGCCTATGTCGCGAATGTCGAGAACAACGATCCGCAGTTGTTCGGTGCATTTATTTCTGAACTGAAAAACCAGGGGTTGTGCGCAAATTCATTGGTGGGAATCGGCACTAAACCGTTGAGCGATCTTCACGCCACCGACTTCGCGCATGGGAAATTATCTGAAGTCGAATTGGCGGAAATTACTGATGCTCCTGAATTTCAGCGTGCCATTGAGATTTCGATGAGAACGGGATCTTCAGCCGCAACGGTCGGGTTTCAAGGTGTGATCGAAAAGAATTGGATCGATCTTGTAGCGTTCATCTCGCCGGTTACTGACCCGAAAGGCGAACATCAGATTGTTTACGCAATTCATGATTCCCAGCAGTTGGTCAGAGAATTAATCTCGGACGATCCTTCTACTCACGGAATCGGAGCCCATTCGATCAATGTGACAGATGCGAGAGATAACTCGACAATTGGCACAGCCGTATTTCGAGATGCCGTGAACGACGAGGCGTTGACGATCGAAGCTAGTCCGGCCTCCGTGTTGGACACATTCTGGTCAGTTCGAGTTTCAGCTCCCCAAAACTACGCACTGTTACGTTCTGACAGGGCTGCAGTGCTTGCCGTGTTGCTCGGTGGTTTTGCACTCGCATGGATTTTTGTCACAATCGCTCAAGCGATAGTCAGAAAACAGTTGAGGTTGAAGAACCGTGCGCAACTTGCTGAATCTCGTTATTCAGAACAAGTCGGACTTACGAGTCGTTTGGCCGCAAATTCCCAGGTTGTCCTTGAAGCTGCGACTGACGCAATTCTGTTGGTGGATCAGAACAGAAAGATCGTCTGGATTAACGAAGCATTCAAAACGGTGTTTGATGTGGCAGACACTGACTGGGCAGGTCGCAATAGTTCTGAACTAAAAACTCAGATCTCTGATATCGATAATCTTCCAAATGGGTATCATTCCGAAATTGATTCGATCTACCGGGATGAGAACTACTCAGAGCAGTCGAAAATTATCAAGATTTCCAAACCAGAAGGCCACTCATTTGCCTCTCGCAGCACTGTTCCCATCGAAGATACCGACGGGACGTACATCGGTCGTCTTTGGATATATCGTGACGTCTCAGATGTGCAAGAGCTCGCGGACGCCCGGTCAAGATTAGTCTCGGTGGTTTCGCACGAATTGCGAACTCCGCTGACTACCGTCAAAGGTCATATCGATCTTCTATCTGACGGCTTACTCGGTGATATGCCGTCAAAACAAACTAAGTCCATCACTGCGGCATCGAAGGCTTTGGATCGGCTTGGAGTTCTTATCGACGACCTACTAGATCTTTCCAGGATAGATTCAGATGCTCTGAAAATTGATTATGAAGTGGTCCCAGCCGGGGTCCTTGTCGAGAATCTGATCGAAGAGTTCAAGCTGAGATTTGAAAGTTCACATCTACAGCTTAAGACTGAACTGAACGCTGACGAAGATATCTGGTGCGATCCATATCGATACTCCCAGATTATTGCCAACTTACTGTCCAACGCTGAGCGTTACACACCTGAGGGTGGGACAGTCACTGTGACCGCACAGTTTGAATCGACAGATTTCGTTGTTGCAGTTTCAGATACCGGAATCGGAATACCGGAAAGTAAGATTGAGCAGATCTTCGACCCGTTCACTACAGCATCCGTAGTGAGTTACAAAAAAGAAGGAAGCACAGGTCTAGGTCTGGCGATCGTAAGAGGACTAACCGAGCTACATGGTGGAAAGGTCTCTGTAACCAGTACGATGGGGATTGGTTCCACGTTCACCGTGTCGATTCCCATCGTTCCGGCGGGCGACACTGCTATTCCGCTGGCGGTCGGTACCGGTAGCCAAAACCTCTGATCGTTTCGATAAGAGCAGGCTGTGACCGATCAGATTCGATCTTGTTTCGCAGATATCCAATGTACAAACGTACGCTACTTAGAGCGGCTTCAAGTGCGTCGGTGCCCCAGACTAAATTGAGAAGCTGACTATGGCTCAGGACTTGGTTCGGGTGGCTTACCAAAGCTTTGAGTAGCCGATATTCATAGGCGGTGAGATACGCAGGCTCACCATCAATGTTTACGTCGTGTGATGAAAAATCGATTCGAACACGAACGTCTTCGTAAATGTCTTCGGGTGAAGCTTTTTTACTCGAGGCTGATCGCCGCAGTACAGCTTCAATCCGTGCTACTAGCTCACGACCTCCGAACGGCTTGACTATATAGTCGTCCCCGCCACCAGACAGACCTCGTACCCGGTCTTCCTCTCCACCTCGAGCTGACATGAAAATCACGGGAGTATCTGACATTTCTCGAATTCGATTGAGGATTTCAAATCCATCGATTTCAGGAAGTCCTACATCAAGTAGAACCAGATCTGGTCTACTTTCGAAGAACTGCCGGAGTCCAGACCTTCCGGAATCTGCGAGTTCTACCTCGTAGCCTTCTGATCCGAGTCGAACCTGAAGTATTCCACCAATTTCGGCATCATCTTCGATGGCAAGTATCGATGTAGTTTTCTCGAGCATAGGAAACAAATTCTCCTCGAAACGCTTTGGTTCTTGTACTGATAGATTCTGAAAGTTCTGTGGCTGTTAGTCGATATCCGATCGGATGGGGTAAGAATGGAATCCGTAGAGGCTGCCGGAGATTTGGTTAGATAACAGCCATTTCAGGGTGGGAATGGTGAGGCGTCACTCTGATTATTACAATTGAGAACATGGTTCTTCTATTTTTCTTGGGACATTCCAGTATGCTTCAGGACTCGCACTATTTTGGCGGAAGCTGGATCCGGAAATGACTACTCTCCAACCAAGCGGTAGCATTTCATCCGAAACTCTGCGAATCAGCTGCTGTATTCGAATGGCCACTCTCTTGATATGAGCTCGGCGATCCCGACATCCAAAGCATCAGAAATGCCTTTGAGGGTCGCAAAACTTACGTTTTGTTTGCCGTTCTCAACGGCGCTCACATAACTGCGATCAAGATTTGCTTCAGTTGCGAGACCTTGCTGGCTTAGCCCTCGATCTTTGCGCAACATTTGGATTCGGCTGCCCAGATCAGCGAGTAGCACTTCAATAGTGACGGATGACTCATTTAGACCAAAATGCGTTTGCACCCAGTTGACTGCTTTAACAGCGTCTTCGCTACAGAAATCGGCTTCAAAGATCGGGTTCGCAGCCGCGATTGCACCGCCTACAACCACCACCGGGGCATCAGGTAGCTGCTTTATCGCCTCGACAGTTGCAGATGCGTTTGGAAGATATTCCTCGATCGTCACCGAAAGCCCCACGAGTTCCGGTGATTGCTTTCGCACCAATTCAACAAGTGCATCAATGGGCGTATCCGCTCCCAGGAAGTCAACGTCCCAACCCTCGAATCGAAGTAGATCAGCGAAAGTCATTCCACCAATAAGGTGAGTGTCGCCCTCGACCGAAGTGATGATTGCACGTCGGCCAACCCTCTTGCCATTAATGTAGGTCCGTTGTGCATTTCCGAGAAGGCGAAGTGCAATCTGAGTTGCTCTGTGTTCTGTGGCGATTGACAGTTGACCGGAATGCCACCTTGCACCAATCTCCGCCAAGCAATTTCCAATCACCCGGACGTAGACGCTTGATGGCTCCCATCGTTCAGAGATTGCTTTATCTATAAGACGTGTGGCTATTAGTTGATCTCCTTCTATTAATGCGCGAAGCAGATCAGATCGCGTTTTGGCTAGTTAGTTTCGTTTTGGCTTGACGGAATATTTTTGACTCATGTCTACAGTTTTACATAATTGCGGACTTTACACAACAATATTTAATGTGTAGTATATAACCATCAATTTTCTGGATATGTGGTTTTTACACACAGCAGCCAAACGGCTTCACCCACAGAACAGCCCAGAAAACTAGCGGAG
>JBDQHW010000006.1:0-93637 GCA_040264655.1 Dehalococcoidia bacterium
GCCAGAGCCAGAGCCAGAGCCAGAGCCAGAGCCAGAGCCAGAGCCAGAGCCAGAGCCAGAGCCAGAGCCAGAGCCAGAGCCAGAGCCAGAGCCAAGGGCTTCGAATGTGGCGCCTGAGTCGAGCGATAACGATATAGATGAACGCTCACTAGAAAAATCGGCGGTTAACGCTGGCTTCGTGAAAACCCTCGCAACCGAACTCCGCACGCCAATTTCATCGCTTCGTGTTTCATTTGACCTTCTCAAAGATCCGAACGCTATTAGAAGCAATCCAGCTGAATCAAAACGGCTGGTCGGAAACATCGAACGAAGCATCGCTCGCCTCGAACGCCAAGCATCCGATTTGCTTGAAGTTGGGTACATCAATACCGGCTCTCTGACTCTGATCAAACAGCCGGTGACTATCAGTGAGCCAATGTTGGCCGCGATAGACCTTTCACGATCAGCCGCAACGCTTCGCCAGGTTGCAATTGAGCTTGAACTACAACCAGATGTGCCCCAGATAATCGCCGACGGATTCCGGCTGACCCAGATCATGACCCACTTGCTGAGCAATGCGATAAAGTTCACGCCGGTTGGTGAATCGTTGACGGTCTCGATTCACACCGGAGTTGTGGACACTTTCGTAGAAAACAAGCAGCCGGACGATGATGCTGAACCAGATTCGATAATTGTTACAGTTACCGATCGTGGGCCTGGAATAAGATCAGCTCATTACGAGCGTATATTCGAACCTTTCTATCGAATCACAGGTGAAGGAATCGAAGGTGGGGCCGGAGTTGGTCTCGGTTTGGCTATCGTGAAGGGGCTAGTTGAGTTGCATTCAGGTAAAGTTTGGGTGCACAGCACTCCGAATGAAGCGACCGTATTCGGGTTCTCGATTCCGTTGGTGAAGCAGTAGACGTGGCTCGTAAGGTGCCTAACAAATGAAAGTGCTAGTTGTTGATGACGATCCGGATATCGTCGAAGCGGTAAGCATCTGCTTCGCACTCCGTTGGCCTGATGCAGAACTTGTTGATGCACCGGACGGTACAACCGCGCTTTCAACCTTCGAAGCCGAAGAACCTGATGTCGTAATCCTCGACCTTGGATTGCCTGACATGAACGGTCTCGAAGTCTGCAAAACCATTCGTGAAGATTCTCAGGTTCCTATTTTGATTCTCACAGCCCGTGGCGGTGAGTTGAACAAGGTAAAAGGCCTTGAAATGGGTGCTGATGACTACATCACCAAACCGTTCAGCCATCTTGAATTGTTGGCGCGCATAAAAGCGGTGCTGCGTCGGGCGAGTGCACCTCCTCCGGGCGGAGAGGGTGAAGCGTTTGAAGATGGTGATTTCAAGTTCGATTTCGCCGCTCACCGAGTGTTTGCAGGTGAAACACAGGTTCAACTGACGAAGACCGAGTACGGGCTTCTGTTTCACCTGACCAAGAACTTCCCAAACGTCGTTCAACACAAAACCTTGCTAGCAAAGGTCTGGGGTCGGGAATACATCGACGAAACCGACTATCTCAAAGTTCACGTACAACGGATACGTCGGAAGTTTGCTGAAGCTCACCCGGGTCTTGATCCGATCGACACTGAACGTGGTGTCGGGTATCGACTATCGATTTCTGGAAGCTAGAACCCATTTAAGCCCGTTCTAGTTTTGTGGTTTTTCGTCACGAACCCTCGAAGCGCGCAAAAGTAACTTTCGGCAGACTCGATGTTTACGTGACCGTTACTTGCCTACACTGTGCCTTGACCCGCAATGCCGCGTGGTTCATATAGTTTGAATTAATCAACTATCCGAAATCTCTTTCTGAATGACCACAAACCCGCCAAGTGAAGATGCTCGTGATGACCGTTCTTCTGGCGAAATTCATTCTTGCTACAACTGTTTTGCCGACTTTGCTTGGCCACCGACGGTTCACGATGGCGAAGATTATTGTTGTTCGGGTTGTGTTGCGGGTGGCCCATGCATATGTAGCTACGATGGACCGCCTCAGATTGTCGAAGAAGAAGCTGTTCCAACTGCCGTCGCAATCGAAGATGAGCTTGTTCTCGATGCTGAGGTAGATCCTCGAAGAGAAGTTCTTCTTGAGGCAGTCGACGAGCTTCCCGATCAGTTACGCGAAGTCGCCCGGGTACGAGTTGTCAGCTCGGCGCCAATTGGTGAGATAGCGCGAGATCTGAACATGACGGCTGCGGAAGCTGAGGGACTGCTGCAGAACGCCCAGGCCGTTATTTCAAGATCCCTTGGCCCCGACTTCATTGTCGAGCACATGCCTGAGGTTCCCCAACCTGAGCGAGTTGTAATTCCGCCCGCAGCGAGAGTTCCTGTTACGGAGCCAGTCGTTGAAGAGCCGGCGGCATCAGTAGATATTCCGGAATCTGACCTTTCGGCTGCCATTCGCGCACCTTTGGAAGCGCTCACGGCTCCGTTGTTAGGCGCCCAGGGTGGCGATTCTGAAACGGCTTCCGCTCAAAACACCATTCGTGAAGCGCTTCGTGATGCATCGGCAATATTCCGATTGGCTGCTGAGCGCCTTGGTGAAGATCCGAATGAACACCCCTTGCGCCGTTTGCTAGCCGATGAGACTGCCGATGAAATCCGAATCATCGCAGACGGATTAACCGAACCTGCTTCGTACTTGGTTGAACTTGATGGTCTTGAGTCGACCAAATGGGCTCGAGTCGAATCTAAAGAAGAGAATCGGACAATCTTTGCTGTCGAAGCCAATTCTTCAAGTGCCCTTGTTCGCGATGTCATGGGACTGGAACCTCCGTTCCGACCAACAAAACTGGTAGTCCGCGACAACGAGATTGAAATCGGATTGCCGCCTGAAGCTTCAACCGGTGCTAAAGCAGCAGTGGATGCCCCGCAACTCAAGACTCAGCCGGTATTTGAACTTGGAGCTGATGCCTTCTTCGGAGCACGCCACTTCGTAACTATGGGCGGCGTTCAAGGCCCACCACACCACCATTCCTTCCGTGTTGAGGCCCTGATGGATGCTTCGGCTCAAGATAGTGATGGCGTTGTTCTTGGGTTTGGTGAGGCGAGAGGTTTGGTCGAGGCGATCGTTCTCGACTACAACGAGTCTCTGCTCAACACCGTTCCACCATTCACTGAAATTCAGCCAACCTCCGAAAACATTGCCAAAGTGATATTCGAACGGCTGAAAGAACAGCTAAATTCAGATGAAATTCGCCTGAAACAAGTACGAGTGTGGGAGAGCCCTACGAACTCAGCTTCGTATTCCGATGCAGTCCTGGCAGTCTAGATACACATACCCTGCTGCGATTCTCGTAGTCGCGTTCACGACGCTTGTTTTATACGCCGGCGTTGTGTTCCCCCGCGACATGGATGTGATTTATCCGTGGTCGTCGGACACTTGGGGTCATTTGATCAAGGCTGTTTACCTTCGAGAGCAGATATCCGAAGGTATTTGGTATCCAGACTTGTTCCCCGAGTGGTACAGCGGTCAACAGATGCTGCGCTACTTTCCACCACTAACGTACTACTCGTTGGTTGGGTTGAATGAACTTACTGACAACATCTATATGGCCGGCAATTATCTGATGTTCCTGACGTCTCTGATTGGCGGAGTATCAGTACTGTTGTTCGCCCCGAGAATTGGGCTTGGATGGGCGACCATAGCAGGCATCTTTTTCGTCATATTTCCGGACAACCTAAGAGTTGCCTTTGCAGAAGGGAATATGCCGCGAATCATTTCGATTGCTTTGCTACCTGCGGCGTTCTATTTCCTAGTAAATCTGCTCGAAAACAATGGACGCAAACGAGATTTCATCGGCCTGGTGTTGATGGTCGGAATTATCGTTCTTTCGCACGCGATGATGGCAGGCATATTCCTGCTTGGGTTCGGAATGTACGCGGTTTCGTATTGGCTTGTGGGACGTGGACCGTTTAGATCGGCGACTATCGGAGCCGCCGCCCTAACGATCGGGCTATTTATCAGCGCGTGGTGGATGTTCCCTTCTCTGACCGGTGGTATTACAGAGCTGGACAACGCTGCTGCCAGTGAAGCGATCGCACAGTTCCCGCTCACAGTTTCGTTCAACCCCGGGTTACGAGCATCAAATCACGAGGTGTTCTACGTAGGACTTTCAGTGGTGTTGGCTACGCTACTGTCGTGGCCGGTGTGGCACAGGCTTGACCCGTGGGTTAAGTCGATGGTTCCCGTCACTATCATCATGACTTTGATCGGATCTACGATAGTAGTAGAACTCTGGCGGGCATTGCCTGCTCACCAAATTTTCTGGCCGCTTAGGTTTATGAGTTTTGCGAGCCTCTTGCTCATAATCAACAGCCTGATTGTTGCGAGCAAATTATTCCGGGTTTCTGTATCGCCGAACATGCGATGGATGCGATTTGCAGCGGTTGCAATTCCGTTGCTGATGCTGGCAGATTTTCAATCGTCTACGGCGTTAATACGGACCAGAGAAATTCCGCCTGACGTTGCCTCAGTATCTTCTGAGTTGAAGGAGCTTGATGGCTGGAGAGTTGCAACTGCAGATCTTTCTAGATTGGGTTCAGCTCCCTCGATGTTGTTCACCACCGAGGGTGAGCGTGAGCAACTGTTCGGCTGGGCATTTCAGGGTTCAATTACAGCACCACTGCTCGCTCGAGTTAACCAGAGCATGGATCAAGGTCACCTTGGCTATACCGTTAGCCGTTTGGAGCGGTTAGGCACAGACGACGTCGTGTATTTACCTCAGCCGGATATAGACACTGCCTTAAGGCCAGCTCTTGAAGATTTTGGTTTCGAGATAGTTCACACAGACGGTCGACTCACGCTGTTCCACAAAGATGGCGCTCCGCGTGCAGTCGAGATCCCTCTCAAGGTGTTCGGTATCGGTGCTGGAGCGAACAACGTATCTTTGTTGTTCCCAGAAGTGACAATCGGTACATCTCCGAACATCGAGGAATATGACGTTGAGTTCCTTGAACAATTTGATGTGCTTGTTCTTTCAAGATTCACGTTCAGCAGCCGCAGTAAAGCTGAAGAAATCGTCAAAGCGTTGGCCGAACAAGGCAAAACGATCGTCATTGATCTGACTTCTGCACCACTCGACACGCTTTCTCGAGAACCTAAATTCTTAGGTGTGTATGGCGAGCCAGTGCTTCAAATTACCCAAGCTCGCACGATAATCGATGGAGTTATAAGTCCGCTGCTGCCGTTTACCTATGAGTTTGGAACTTGGCGATCGGTTACTCCACAGGGAACCGATGAAGTACTAATTCCGTTCGAGTACATAGCTGCTCAAGGTTCTGCGCTTTCTCGAAATATCTATGGAGACGGGCAAGTAATGTTCGTGGGGTTGAACTTACTGTTCCACGCAGCAATTACCGACGATCCGCTGGCGATACGAATACTCGAATCGGTGTTAGGTATCGAAGCAAATCAACCTGCGGGTGATAGTTCAATTCCGCTCGATAACTACGAGTCTGCCGAGGATGGATGGCGGTTCGACATCACGTTGCCTGAGGAAAAATGGGTACTTCTTCCAATGGGATTCCATGCGGGTACAAGCGTTGAAGCAGATGGCGTGGAAGTTGATATTGTTGGTGTCGAATCACTGATACTTGCTGAGCTTCCCGCAGGAACCAGTTCTGTGTACATCAAATCTGATGAAACATCGATTTACACGATCGGTAGAGCAACGACGGTTCTCGGAGTATTGGCAGCGATTTACTACCTGACAGGCGGATTGAGAACTGCTCTGATTGGCAGAATACGCTCCCTCAGGAAACCTCAAAGGGTACGATCGTTAGATTCCTCGAAGATTGCAGGTGGAGATCAATGATTTCATCTCAAGTCAAGATGAATGACCAGTTCGGCCGATTCGGTCTGTCGGCAGACATCCACCATAACTAGACACTACTCACACTCTCAGTTGACTCACAGGTTGAGAGAATAGACTTATCGGAAGTCAGGTTGTGATGATGTCAGTAATGCGCACCAGAGTCAGATCTGGAATGCCAATACTTGCCGCGGCAGTAGTGGCTGGCGTACTAGCCGCGCTCATTGCATTTACAGCGCATGCCGTGACCCTGCACGCCGAGGATGATTTTGAATCCGGCGATTTGGATAGTGGGCTTGGCTGGGATGAAGCCAGCTGGACAGCAAATAACGGCGCTTCCGCTCGAACTCAAGACGGGCCGGTTCAAGGGAGCTATCACGTTCGATTACGCAATGATGCGTCGATTGAACGTGATGTCGACCTCACTGGTGAATCCCAAGTATTTCTGTCGATATGGCTGAAGGCCAAGGGCTTCGAAGGTGGAGATACCGCACGAGTAATTATGACCCCTGACGGTGAGTCTGACGTTGTATTGCAAACTTGGAGCAATGGCGATGATGACGACACTTACGCGCAATACACGTATGACTTGGATGCCCTCGGGATAACACCACACGGTATTGTCACTTTGCGCATCGAAATGAATGGAAACGCAAACGACGACAAGATTCACGTCGACGATATTCAGATTTACTCGACTCCACTACCGACTCCGACACCTACTTCTACATCAACACCAACGAATACACCGGTTCCAACTGCAACTCCGACGGAAACACCTGTTCCGACCAACACGCCTGTTCCTACCGCTACTCCGGTTCCAACAGAAACCCCGACGCCACTTCCGACCGAGACTCCAACACCAATTCCAACAGCGACACCGATACCGACGAGCACACCAACTCCGTCACCAACACCAACCGTAGGACCAGGTACTCCTACGCCGACACCGGCACCTCCAACTCCTACGCCAACTGCCACATCTACACCTATGCCGCCAACGCCGACACCAACACCAGTACCACCTACACCTACACCAGAGCCTCCAACGCCGACGCCAGAGCCTCCTACGCCAACACCAGAACCTCCTACGCCCACGCCCGAGCCGCCAACACCGACACCTACGCCTATTCCGCCAACTCCTACTCCCACAGTGGTGCCGACTCCTACAAACACGCCAGTTCCAACTCCTCCTGCAGGAGCCATCACGATTGATGGGGTATTTCCAGACTGGAGTGGGCAGGCGTTCTTGGTTGATCCATATGACGATCAGAGCGGTGATTACCAGAATGACCTTCATGAGTTGTATTGGGCGAACAACCTCAATGAAGAAGTCAACTACCACATGATCAAGCGCCATACCCAGGATGGTCTTGCATTTGATGGTTCGAACGAAAACGATAAAAAGGGTAAGTTCTACCTGTACGTCGATACCAACAACAACGGTGATTTCGATGAATCAGTAGATCGAAAAGTTGAAGTAACTCACGAATCCAACAATGGTGGGCGTGTGAAGGTTAAGGTCCGTCAGTCCGATAACGACAATATCATTAGCGATAGTGGTTGGAACGATTGGGGTGAGCCTGAGGGTACCGGAGGGTTGCGCGCCGAATTCGCTCTCAGCTGGTCCGATCTGGGAATCAGTCTTGGTGATGTGATTAGGATGTACGTGGTTACTTACGGTGGTAAAAACAAAGACGTGAAAGATCGCCTTCCCGATAGTGGTGACGTTCAATGGTCTCCAGCTTCGATCCTCGGTCCTGTAGTTCTTGCATTGGTCACCGGACTCGGCATCTTTGTCATCTGGTGGTACCGAGGAAGGCGTACATGGACTTCTGGTTGATTGGTGTTCTGATCACAGTATGGTTACTTGTAGTCACCTTTTTCAGGCTGAACCGGATTTGGCTGCCGTATTACATCATCGGTTCTGTTGGTTTGGCGTTCATCATCATCTTCATTGGACGCGAGACGGGGCTAGAGGCCGCGCTACAAGTTGGTGTGGCAGCGGGTGTTCACGCGGCTTCGCTTGCGCTCGGACTACCCACTGAGATTTTCCAGTCGGCTCCAGGGGCGATTTTAGTTCTGGTGATCTCTCAAGACATCGGTTGGACGATGCTTCAGGTGACGATCGAATCATCTGGTCTACTAGAAACTGGTGTTATTTCAGGAATGCTGCTGTTTTACCCAGGTTGGAACGGGCGAAAGCGGATTTGGTTCACAATAGCGGCTATCGTTCTTACGTATTTTTCGAATGTACTTCGACTGATGGTGATCGTGGTTACGTTGCACTACATGGGTAAGTCGTCGTTGTTGATATCTCACACGATTATCGGTCGAGCAGTGTTCTTCGCCTGTGTGGTTGCAATCTATTGGTTCTTGATGACACGACCTACTCTCCGTACGGTCAAGAACAAGATCGATGATGAATTGATGGCGTCATGACAGATCAACTAGTCGGGTTCATATTGTTCTGGGGTGTGTGGCTGTTTGTGCCGATGTTGATCGACGGTACGACAGCGGTTGCCTATTTCATTGGTGGATACCGTTCGCGTCCAAGTACACGAACCGAGTCGCAACTCAAGCCGCTTGATAGATACCCACGGGTTTCTATTCTGATTCCGGCATACAACGCTTCAAAAGTTTTGCCGCACTGCCTTCAATCTCTTCGCAAGCAGACCTATCCGCACAGCGAGATGGAAGTACTAATCATCGACAACCAGTCGAGTGACGATACACGAGGAGTTATCGCTGGACAGCAGTCCATTAGATTCGATGGCAGTCTCAACTGGATATCGCTTCCATACAAAGGTAAGCCAGGTGCGCTGAATGCAGGTATTCATCGTGTGAACGGTGAAATCATCATCAACATCGATGCCGACACCGTGCTTCACCCGGATTCGATTCTCGAAATGGTTCGCGCTTTTGATCAGGATCCAGCCGTGGCCGGTGCAACGGGTTCAATCGAAGTTTTGCCAGCAGACGTTGACCCTCGAACCGGTGAGCATGTTGACGTTCACCCGTTCAAATACCTAATGGCCGAAGCTGAATTTCTCGAGTACTACGCCGGTTTCAGAATCGGACGGCAGTATCAAAGTCAAACAAAGAGCCTGTTCACTCTTGCTGGAGCATTTTCAGCATTCCGGCGAGATGTGCTTCTCAAGACCTTCTTGTACGACGAGCGCACAGTTTCAGAAGATACCGACCTAACGTTCTTTATTGCCCGACAGTTTCCAGAACGTTCGGTAGTAGCTGTGGCCCCAGCAATTGCCTACGTACACCCAACCGAATCGGTAAGAGCGCTCTACGCTCAACGGTTGAGGTGGCAACGTGGTCAGCTCGAAGTCGCATCACAGTACCCAGATTTCGAGCGGCATCCGTTCAGAATCAAAGGGTTAGCGATCTCAAAATCGTTATTGATCGACCATACATTGGCATTCCCGAGAGTGGTTTGGACGTTCTTGCTTCCGATGATGTATTTCGTTGGATACCCGCTCACGTTAGTGGTTAGTGCAACGCTGTCGATGTACCTGATTTACATGGTTATTGAGGGCCTATATCAAGTAGTCGCCTACTTTGTTGCCGAAGGTGATGCTAAAGCGAGAATTCGCCGACATTGGTGGATGTTCCTCTTCATGCCCGCATATCGATGGACGGTATTCTGGTTCAGATTCGGTGGCTTCTTGGCGGTGATGATGGAGAACAAGGAGTGGCGAGCTAGCGACCCTGTTACCGAGACAAAAATGGGAGTTCAGCGAGTGTCGACTCTTACACTGACGTTCTTAACCCAGTCATTCCTGCCTCGATTGGCAGCTATCGTTGGTGGAGTTCTGCGCTCTAGATAGCGTCGATCACCTATTTGGCTAAAGTTCGATTCTTATGACAAGCATTTTGCAGTCAAAAATCAACTCAAAAACGTTCACGGATCAGTTTCCTGAAATCGTGGATCGTTTGTCGCGCGTCGATTGGCGACCGTATGCGATTGTCGCTGCCCTGCAAATTGTGACTGCATTCGTATTCTTAGCGAATTCAGGTTCGGGGACTTCCTCGTGGTTCGACAAGCTTCCGTTGGATGTTGGCTGGGTTCGCATGGTTTATGCGAGAAGCTTCTCCGAGAACGCCCAGTTCTGGTACAACCCAGGTGTTCCTGAATCGGGAATGACCAGTCCTTTGTGGGCAATTGTTGTCGGGTCTGTTTGGAAAGTTTTTGGGGTTTTCGGGTTAGGAATTGTTGCAACTGCCAAGCTGCTCGGAATTGTGTTTGCAATTCTCACCGGATGGCTCAGCATGCGGATCGTTTGGCAGCTATCACGCCAACGACGCTTAGGAATATTCGCTGGAGCCTTGATCGCCATTGAGCCGAGCTTCGGATTTGCTGCAGTTTCGGGTATGGAAGTTCAGCTATTTAGCATCGTCTCATTGGCGGCCGTATGGATGTTCCTCCAAGGGCGACTGCGAACTAGCGGTGTTTTGTTCGGCCTGATGGTCTTGGCTCGACCAGAAGGCTATGTGGTGTTTGGGATCGCAGTTATTACGGCGATCGTGCGACGCATGTGGCAGCGTGATCGACTCGAGCTCGTAAACAACGAAGATATTCGTGAATTGGTTGCGCTGATCGGCCCGACAATCGTGCTAGGTGGTCTTTGGGCTGCATACAACTACACAGTGAACGGCACACCTTGGCCGAATAGCTACGTCGCCAAAAACCAAGAGATGGGGCTATTACCTCTCGCCAATATCTGGAATGTCTTACAAGGATATTTCCATCATTTGTCGTTCTTTGCCGGAGTAGCGTTCCCTGTAACCACGCTTGCCATCATCGTCGGTGGAATTTGGGTTCTTAGGTCGTACTCGTTTGCCGGTGCTCCGTTGGTGTTGCTACCAGTAGGAGTCACTTACGCGGTGGCATCGACTTTCCCGGTAGCTTCAGATGCCTGGAATTTCTTCTCACGCCGCTATCTTGATGCAGTAATTCCTATCCTCATCATCTTGATGATCATCGGGTTCCTTCGAATCTGGCGTAAATTCCACTACTGGCGAGACACTCGATCCCCGATCGACCAAGCGGAAGCTCACGTATTCACGTTTGGGTTAAATATAGTTTTCGTCGCGGCGATCATATTGCCGTTTATTGCGTTGCCGGGAGATTGTCAACGACTGTCAGAGGACTATTCATGGAATTCGAAAAACGTACACGATATAGATGTTGGTATCGCTCTGTGGCTCGATGAAAACATTCCAGAGGATGCCCGTATCGGGGTCGGTGACGCTGGTGCGATACGGTATTTCGGAAACCGATATACATACGATTTAGTTGGCCTGAATACATCGGATGCAATTGGTAGGCCTTACTTAAATTTCGCTGAGGAAAACAAGCTCGATTATTTATTCGTTTTCCGGGATATCTATGTTGAGAGTTGGCAACTTGCCGAACCTATTCATACGATCCAGGTAGATAGAAACACGATACTTGGTGGCTCACTGATGCGAGCGTATGAAGCTGACTATGAGTCTGAAATCGAGTTCGCTGATGCAACATCACCAATTGTCGACGACATATTGAAGCGTGATGTTGCTGTCATAGATATTGTCGACCCCGGTAACGGCGCAGCAGTCGCACAGTACTCAGAATCAGCTCACGCATATAAGCTCGAAGGCGCCGGGGCCGTTGTTGATCGTGTGTTCCGTACGGTATCTACCGGGAATATTAGGGATCAGGCGACCACATTCTCGATTTCTGAACAGTTCACCGTAAACTCTGTCCCAGATCAGATTTTGATTGTTGCCAAACGATATGACGCAGCACTTCGTGGAACGCTACGCGTATTCGCTGACGGTGTTGAAGTAGGCGATTGGGAACTCGCTGAGCAGGACTTCTTCTTCGGAGTCGACTCTTTTGACATTCCAGGTTCATTTATCACTGGCGATAAGACAATTCTGACGTTCGAGGTAATACCTGAACCGGGTCACGACACAGGAAACAGCTTCATGTGGTGGATCATGGTCGAAGGGCCCGTGGCAGCGGAATCTGGAATAGATACCATCGACTTGGGCGGAGCAGATCCGAACCCAAATCAAGCTCCTTAGACCGGACGGATTTCGTCATCTCAGCTGACACAGCAAACCCAGTCGCAAAGAAGACACCAAAGCAGGCAACATGCCCGCAGTGTGACGCTGTGTTCAAGTCGTCTCAGGGGTTGGCGGGACATCTTCGATTCCGACATGGCAACGCTGAGTGGTCCGACGCTGTTGATCGAGCCAAGGCCCAGCGTATCGACACTCTGACATCGTTCGCTGGCATGGCTGCGCTTCCACAACCGACTCAGCTACTTATCGCCAAGCTTCACCGCAAATACACAGCTGGCAAGAAAACCGATCCGCCAACTGACTGCGTCCTGTGTGGCGCAATTTGCAAAACTCCGCAGGGACTTTCGGGTCACATGCGATACCGCCACGGATTCGGTGGGCAAAAAGCTGATCCACGAGCCACAACTGACTTAGTACGCTACGTTCAGTCGAACGAAATGCCTGACATCGTGCGAGAGGCAATCTGGGAGAAGATTCTCAGGCTGGAAGGCTTTCGCTGGTAGTTTTACGCGGCGTTCAAACTGAACTCTCTGTCAGCTAGTACTGCCCATACGATCGAGGCAGCGTAAATACCTCTCATGTTGGACGGCCCGTTCTGCGGCCACTGCTCTAGGGCCTTTTTGAACTGGCTCTGCGGAATTCGAGCACCGCTTTCGACAACAGTCATCCACCCAGCTTCGATTTCGTATGTGAAATCTTGCCCGCGCTTGGTCGATATTCTCCGTCCGGCACCTTCTTCTATGTGGCTCCACAGAACACGAAACTCTGGACTTGGATCATTCGTCAGTTTTGCATGACGAGTCGCTCTGCGCCTGTGTGAAGGCGTTTCACTGCCAGAAGTTTGCAAAGGCTCGGTTGCAAATTCAATCACTGAGTGATTGAGTTCAGCTTTATCTGCATTCACAGACTTATCCAGAGTGTGTTGGATGAACCGGTCGATGCTCAATCCGCGTTCGTGTGCCGCTTTGACTAGAGAGCGGTACGTCTTCTGGGATACGTCGATGATTGCCATAGAGGTTTTTCAATGTCGTCCGGCTGGTCAGTCGTGAGGAACGGCTAGTTCAATATTGAACCTCAACGCGCCCATACATACATATATTTATACATATATACAGTGTGGAACTATACGCACACGCGCTTGAGGCGTAGCATCGCGCTCGCCCCGCCAACAAAGATGGTGGATGGCGATACGCGAGGCGTCCGTGTCAAAGCTCTGATTGAGAACACCGGTAAACGTCCAGACACTTAATCTAAGCCCGTGCAAAAACGGGATCGATCACAAGGATTACGTTAACGATGGCTACTGCAAGAGAGGGCGAGCGAGTCGCCTACTTCAACGGCGAGATTATTCCTGAATCTGAGGTCAAAGTGCCTTTCAGGGATCGTGGATTCAAATACGGTGATGCCGTGTTTGATATGACTCGAACGTTTGGACACAAAATCTTCAAGCTCGAAACTCACATCAAGCGGTTCTACGATTCGCTTCAGTATGTTGATATCGACCCGGGAATGTCTCAAGAAGAGATGGTCGCTAAGAGTCGAGAGGTTCTCGAAGCGAACTTGCATCTACTGGGTCCAGACGATGATTTCTGGGTCGGCCAGCGTGTTTCGCGAGGCGTCGATCTTGTTGGAGGCGACATGTGGGAGACCGCAGGTGGCCCGAACGTAATTATTGAATGTGCCCCTCTTCCACTGAAACCTCGTGCCCGTCTGTATAAAGACGGAATGGACGTATTGGTTCCATCAGTTCGCCGCACGCCACCAGAGGCCTTAAGCCCACGAGCTAAATCTCACAACTACTTGAACCTAATCATGGCCGACATGGAGGCCAAAGCTCAGGACCCCGAAGCGTGGGCGATTTTGCTCGATACTCGAGGGTTCCTCACCGAAGGAATCGGTTCAAACATCTTCACGATCAAGGATGGTGTGATTTTCACCCCACAAGAGCAGTACGTTCTTGGTGGAATTTCACGCGAAACAGCAATTGAAATGGCAGACCGCATCGGTGTACCAGTAGTCACGAAAGACATTGATCTCTTCGACGCCATGACAGCAGATGAAATCTTCCTGACATCGACTTCTCTTTGCATCTGCGGAGTTCGGTCGTTCCAAGGACGCCAGATTGGTGATGGTTCTCCAGCCGGACCAATTACGAAGGCTCTGATGAACGAATACGTCGATTTCGTTGAGTACGACTGGCTCGGTCAGTACCTCAAGCGGCTAGAGGACTAGGTTCAATCTCGTGAGTAGAACTAATAACCTCTATCTTCCACCAAAAGGCGAGTGGGAACGGCGAGACGCAGCTTCACTTGGGGGTGATCAGGCGGTTCTCGATAAGGCAGTGCAGTTCGCCAAAGACAACGAAATCAACTGGCCAGTCGACATCCGACAAGGAAACGTTGGGCAAGATGCTCCCGAATGGGCTGAAAAGCTCGGCCCATTCAAGGATCGTGGAGGCCCGGCGGGCGTTGTCATCAAAAACGGTTACATCGTTGCCGAATGGGGTGATATTGAACGTGTCGATCTCACCTTTAGTGCAACTAAAAGCTATGTAGCGACCATGGCGGGACTCGCTTTCGATAAGGGCATGATCAAGAGCATCTTTGACCCTGTAATTCGGTACGAATCTGGCAAATCGTTGACTATGAACGCCACTGGCGAACCGGTCGATGGGTTTGATACCGACCAGAATCGTGGAATCACTTGGGAGCACCTTCTTCAGCAAACGTCTGAATGGGAAGGCACGCTATACACCAAGCCCGACATCGTCGACTGGAATCGCAATCTCGATCCTGAGGGCATGGGAGCGTCTGGTGATTTCTCGCGTCGAGAGCGTAAAGCTCCCGGAGAGCATTGGGAGTACAACGATGTTCGAGTAAATCGAACAGCGCTAGCGCTTCTCGCTGTGTGGGGTGAGCCGCTTCCAGGCGCCATAAAACGAGAAGTTATGGATCCAATTGGCGCATCCAGCACTTGGGAATGGCACGGATACGACGATCACTCAGTCGTGAATCTAGACGGTTTGGTGACTGAATCAGTTTCTGGTGGTGCTCACTGGGGCGGCGGATTATGGGTCGACACGTTAGACCATGCTCGATTTGGGATGTTGTACCTGAATCGGGGTAGGTGGGGTGACCGGCAGATCGTTTCTGAGAAGTGGATTGACATGATGACTGTGCCATGTGATCAGAACGATCAGTACGGCTACATGTGGTGGCTCAATACCGGTCACGTGCGATACGGCAATCACGCTTCCGAGGCGACTTTTGCGGCTTCAGGAGCTGGTGGGAACTGTGTTGTGATCGATCCTGAGAAGGATCTGGTAGTCGTGACACGTTGGTGTAAGGACGTTGCAGGTGTAGTTGATCTCGCGGCCCAAGCAGCGGGATCAAACTAACTGCGCATGAGTGCATCTTCATCTGAAAATTCGACGACTAGCGTCAAATCAGCCGTCGTTGATCAAAGACAGCCGCTTTCACTCAAAGCGGGCGGGTTCTCTCTTCTGCTGTCTACGATGTGGGCAGGTAACCCCGTTGCCAATAAAGCGGGACTCGAAGATGCTGGACCGCTACGACTCGGGTACCTGAGATTCATTCTCGGAGCCATCGTTGTGTTGGTCTACGCGATCGCCACTAGGCAGTCGTTTAAGATTCTTCGCCACGAGTGGGTGCCTCTTGGTCTGCTAGGTGTTCTGTTCACAGTTCAGTTGGCATTCATGAACGTTGGACAGGATTACACAACTGCTGGTCACGCTGTAGTCGTAACCACCACGTTTCCTTTGTGGACCGGAGTATTTGCGCACTTTTTCGTTCCCGGCGATCGAATGTCGCGTTCACGAACGTTCGGAACTCTGGTTGCTTACTCCGGTGTTGTTGCTGTTTTCTACAAGGGATTCGCAGATTCGAGTTCAGATTTCCTGATCGGCGACCTGCTGTTGCTTGTATCGGCAATGCTTCTCGGAGGCAGGCAGGTTTTCCTGTCTCAGCTGGGTCAAGGGATCGCTCAGCACAAGTTGTTGATGGCTCAGAGCGTATTTGGCATTGTTACGTTCGTGATCGCAAGCCTGATATTCGAAGGTGACGAAGCGTTTACGGTCACAACCAGACTCGTTGTTGCTCTGGCTTACACGGGGGTGTTGATCGCCGGACTGGGATTCATCGGTCAAACGTGGCTGCTGAAGCGTTACCTACCGAGCCGTGTGACCGTGATTTCACTGAGCCAGCCAATATTCGGTGTACTGTTCAGCTGGTGGATTCTTGGAGAATCGGTCGGTGGTGAGCTATATATCGGTGCGGTACTGGTGATAGTCGGTTCTGCCCTGGCTCAACGACGAGGCAAACCTAAACCCGTTACGCCGCCAGAACCTGCTGGTGACGCTTCTCGATAAGTTCTCGAACGACTTCGACGTCGAGGTGACGTTTCGGATAGAACGCTGCCGCTCCGGCCTCTGCAGCAAGGTTCTCGTATTCGTCATCTTGCTTCATCGATGTGAGTACGACTACAGCGAGAGGATCGATATTGAGAATAGTGCTGACAGCTTCGAAGCCGTTCATTTTTGGCATCTGAACGTCCATGATCACTGCGTCAGGAAGAATCTCCTGATAAGTGTCGGCGGCTTCTGCACCGTCTTCACGCTCGGCAACCACTTCAAATCCACCGGCTTTATCGAGCATGGCTCGAATGATGTCCCGGAAAATTGGCTGGTCGTCGATTAGTAGAACTCTGTACATGTGAAACGGGCCTCAGGGCTGTTCGAATTGGTCTAGTTTCATCCTACGAACCACTACTACACGAAGTGAATAGCCGAAGGTTTAACCGACCCTGAGGGATTATGCGCGTTGGGGGTTAGGTGCGCTCCGCTACCTATGCTGCCGAAGGCTGCTCGCTAGATTCGCCTAGAGCTTTTGCGCCAGTAAATTCTACCGACTCAACCGAAGATTTCGTGTCTACGGGAGCAATGAACGGGATAAGCATTTTGAGTTGCGCGCCGTTGCCAGGGGTAGATGTGATTTCGAGCTTGGCGTTCATTGCGTCGGCATAGTCGCCAATGTTCACCATTCCTAGACCGGTCTGACGCAGCTGGTCTGGTTCGAAACCTTTTCCGTCGTCAGTGACGGTGAGGATTAGCTGTTGATCTACTTCATCGTAGTTCCAGCCCACTTTGCACAGCGTGGCTTCTGCGTGTTTCGCCACGTTACCCATCGCCAATTCAGCGATTCGATAGACACCTAAACGAACATTATCGGGAATAGATGACGTGCCTGCGGGTTCGAGATTTGTTGCAGCCTCGTTGGTTTCAAACTCAACAGGCATCATAGATTCATAGAAGTTTCTAAGAGAACGAAGCCCTACTGCGGCTCCAACCCGAACGATGCTAGGGTGCAGGCGATGCGCAATGCCTCTAATGTCATCCTCTCGGATATTGTCTATGTCTTGCGTGATCTTATCGAGTTCATCCAATTGAGCTGGGATCGACTCAGCAGTCGTTTCGCGGAACTGTACAAGTTGCATCCATACTGCAAATAGCTTCGATTGAACTGTGCCATGCAACTCCTCTGCAATGGCACGCTTGGTGCTGTCGGCAGTTTGAACCATACGTTCACGAGATTCACGAACTGCTACGTTCTGTACCGCTAGTTCCTTGTTCACTCGTTCGAGACGTCGTTGTGCACGTCCAGAGGCCCAGTGAAGAACGAGAAGCACTAGAACCATTCCAGCGTTGAACACTCCTGCAATTAGCCAAACGCTTTTCACCGCTACTTCAAGGTCGCGGTTTACGTTGGTGGTGAGTACTGCGACCATCAACGACCGTGAGTTTCGGCCGTTGCCAGGGGGTTGATCCCAGATCAATTTATATGTTTGAAGGAGGTTGGCTGAAACACCAAGGCGACTAGAAGAAGCGTCAGGTTCCATGTGTATCGACGAGTGCTTGTTGTTTTTTGCATCTTCGAATGCTGAAAGCATTGCGCCTTCAAGTACCGAAACGTTGCCGCTAGTGGCATAGAGCGGTTCGCCCGAGACGGTGTAGAGATCGAGACGTTGAGCGTTGGCACCAAATAGGCCACGCTTCATCAGGGCATCAAACGAATCAGATGCAACCGCTTGGTCTAGTCGGTCTCGTGCTCCCAGTCCAGTGATTTCGGCGTCACCGAAGTGAATTACCGATGCGAATCTATCGAGATCTTCAACTTGGCGCTGACTGACAGAGTTAAGTGCATTCTGAGGTAGGAGGCTTGAACCGAAAGCAATGATGGCGCCAGTCATAACTGTGATAGCGACAATGCCTATCACTAGCGGGCTTTGGAAGATGCCACGACTTGTTGCTGATGTTCGTTCGGTAGCCGGTTGGTTCATAAGATTTTCGATTCAGAGCTAGGTGCTCAGATAATTCGATTCCCACAGCCGTATGCGCTTGCGTGCGCTTAGGTTATTGCTCGATAGCGAAATCGGGCAGTGACGCTATACGCACGGAGTCTGTGGGTTATTACGCGAGTCTGGAATCTCAGAGCGAACGTCGCTTGGATCAAAAGAAATCAGCCACGTAAAAAGCGTGGCTGTTGCTGGAAATTCGACTTCGAATCGGACTACGCCGCGATAGCGTCGCTACCACCTGAAGGTCCGCCGCCGACTAGGCTTCGAAGCATCGGTACGTTTAGGTTTCGCTTGGGAACGAATCCCTTAGCACCGATCTCTCGTGCCAAGGTTGGGTACTCGGAATCGGAACCCATGCTGGTAAGAACAACGTTTGCCTGTGGGTGTCGAGCAAGAATGCGTCGTGTTGCTTCTACACCGCTCATGTCGCCCATCTGCACGTCCATTACAACGATGTCGGGATTCAGCTTCCCCATCATCTCAAGAGCGTGCATTCCATCGGTTGCTTCACCGATCACTTCACACGCTCCGTCTCGTTCTAGGACTGACCGAGCTACGTTTCGGAATACGGGTTGATCGTCGACTAGCAGAACTGAAATTGCTTCTAATTCTGCCTGTGTTGATCCCTGGAAAAAGTCGACTATCTCGCCCATTGTCGTTGTGTCCATCTTTCGATCTTGTTGGGGTTCCCATCGGTGTGGGAAGCCATTGAAGCTGATGTATCCAATCTATTCTCGTTCGTATTGAACTAGGCAGTAGGTCTGCCCCTGATCGTCTTGGTGCTAACTCACAACAACGATGCTGTGTTTCTCTGAGTAGGCAGTGTGGGAAGATCCGCAGGAATCTGAATCTGGGTACCAACATAGGTAGAATTCTTGCCTCACCATGCCAGACGACCCGCAAAAAACCGAAAATTCTTCGTCGAGTCACGTTAATCCACCGACCGCCGAAACTTCAGGAATTACACGTCTAAGCAAGACTGAAACCGAGACGGAGGGCGCTCATTTGCGGCGTGTTGCTGAGGAGCTCAGTGGGTCAGGTGAAGAGCAACTAGCTGCTTTAAAAGCGAAGCTATCCAGCAGAGAATTCAGTGATCGTATTCCAGCTGCTCGTGAGCTTGGAAAGATTGGCTCGCTAAAGGCAATTCAGTTGTTGCGTGATCTTCTAGCTTCGAGTGACGAGGGCTCTTGGAGACTTGCGATTTACGGTCTGAGAACAGGCGGTTCTCGTGAAGGTTGGTTATGTCTTGAAGGTGTCGCCGAAGAAGATGCAGCTCAGTTGGGTTCAGACAACAAACGGTTATCGGATGTTTCGTTTCGTCGGCTGATGGCGATGGGGCGTACCAAGATGATGGATCGACTGTTTCGCGCAGCCGATGGTCATTCGCGTTCAATCCCCGGCGTAATCGCCAAGCAGTTTTCAATCGACGCGGTGTCGACACTTCCCGACGCAAATCGGAACGTGATGCAACACAGGTTAGGCTTGGTCAATGGAGCATCAGCAACTCCTGCAGCAACGGCCGAAATTCTTGGCATTGCGTTGAATGACGTTCGAGCTTTGGAGCTCGATGGTTGGCGTGCGATTCATTCTCCGATTGAGATTACTGACTAGTCACTGCTCGTCGAACGACGGCAGGCATATACTGCTGCCGTATTGAGCAACGAGCAGGCAACAGAAGAATCAGCATCCCGAGGAACCATTTCACGGTTGATGCCGGCTAGCGTTTCGAACGCATTCCGATCACTAAGCAACCGTAATTTTCGTTATCTCTGGTTCGGTCAACTGCTGTCTGCAACTGCGATGCATGCCGATATGGTCGCTCGAGGCTGGCTTGTCTGGGATCTGACAGGTTCGTCAGCTACCGTTGGTTGGGTATTGGGTGCACGGGCGCTACCGATGCTCGTGCTGGGACTGTTCGGAGGTGTGGCTGCCGATAGATTCGAACGTAAACGACTGCTCATGATCATCCAGATATGGACGATGCTGATGCACGCGATCATGGCGGCGCTGTTGTTAAGCGGGATGATCGAACTTTGGCATGTTTACGTGCTGGCGTTTGGACTAGGTGCGGGAATGGCGATGAACCAGCCAGTGCGCACTTCGATAATTCCCAATTTGGTCGACAAGAAGAACATGTTCAATGCCATGTCGCTCAATTCGATTGCTATCAACAGCACTCGTCTAGGTGGACCTGCGCTAATCGGTGTGCTCATCAAATTTACCGATGTTGGCTGGGCGTACGTTTGGGCCGCGGGTGCATTGATGTTCGTGGTTTGGACAACGACTCAGATCGACATTCCACGCGCTAGTTCTCGAATTCCAAAAGGCAACCCGTTCAATCAACTCACCGAAGGATTTGTGTACATCTATCGCCATCGTGAAATCATGGCGTTGGTGCTGCTCGGACTTGGACCGTTGGCGATCGGATTTTCGCACCAGACGCTATTGCCGCAACTGGTTGACGAACAGTACGGAAGCGATATCGGCTTGCTCGGGATATTGACCTCAGTTGGAGCAATCGGTGGTTTGAGCGGCGGACTGTTCATCGCGTCGCGAAAAGAAATCCCCTACAAGGGGCGACTCATGCTGTTCGCTGCGGTGTCGTACGGTGCTGCCTTACTTGGATTTGCTGGCGCCACATATATGTGGATGGCGTTCCCGCTGATCATATGGATTGGCGTATCTCAGACACTGTTCAGGGCCGGAAACAGCGTCACGCTAATGGAGTTGGCGCCAGATCGACTACGCGGTCGAATTATTTCGGCGACCCTACTTGATACCGCACTTGGTCCGTTGGCAGGGATTGCAGCGGGAGCGGTTGCCGACCGATATGGAGTTGGTGCCGGTTACCTCCTACTTTCGGCGGGTTGTTTGGGCGTTGTGGCACTGACCACGATTATTTATCCGAAGATCAAAGACCTCTAACTTGTTCCTATCGGTGATATTCAGTACTAAACTATCGCCGATTCACAAGTCGAATCGTTCGGGCTGATTCAACACACATCACATTCATCGCAGCGAAATCTCATGAAAATTACCGATATCAAAACGTTTGTCATGAAGGGCGGAAACCGCAATTGGGTTTTCTGCAAAGTTGAAACAGACGAAGGGGTTCACGGATGGGGTGAAGGCACTCTAGAACGACATGAACTCGCGGTTGAATCTGGGATCAAAACGCTTTCAAGCCGACTGATCGGTCGCGACCCAACGCAGATCGAACGCAACTGGCAGATTATGTACCGTCACGGCTTCTGGCGTGGTGGTGTTGTTATGGGATCGGCGATGGCAGCGATCGATATCGCTTTGTGGGATGTAACAGGAAAAATTTACAACCTACCCGTCTACAAAATGCTGGGCGGAGCCGTTCGTGACCGAGTCCGAGCCTACACACACGCTGGCGATCTAAGAGGCGGCTGGGACGCTGTCGACCAAGGCTTTACGGCTTTCAAAACTGGCGGCTGGGACTTGAGCAAGGGTGCGTTCCACGAAAAAGATGTCGTCGACGATCTCCACGAGAAAATCAAAGAGATGCGTGACTATCTAGGTCCTGATATTCAAATCATGATTGACAACCATGGTCGATCACGCCCTTCAGTAGCGAATCGTCAGATCGCTGCCGTTGAAGAGTTCGATATCACGTTCTTTGAAGAGCCAGTTCCACCAGACAATCTTGATGCGATGGAGCAGATTCGCTCGGCGGGTCACAGCATGGACATTGCCACCGGAGAACGACTGTTCTTCCGATATGGGTTCAGAGATATTTTGCACCGCCGTTTGACCGATGTGATTCAGCCAGATATCGCACACACGGGTGGTATTTCTGAGATCAAGAAGATCGCCCAGATGGCGGAGATCGAATATATCAAGTTCGCTCCTCACAACCCAAACGGCCCAATCGCAACAGCGGCTTCTATGCACGTCTGTGCAACCGTCCCGAATTTCCTAATTTTGGAAACAGCACGCGATATGCCGTGGCACGACAAAGTTCAAACAACACCTCTCGAGATCAAAGACGGCTACTTCGAGTTGCCTACAGCTCCTGGATTGGGTACTGATTTGGACGAATCGATATTCGCACAACGGCCGTTCGACCCTGAAGAGGGTTCTGGAAACGCTGGTGACGAAGAAAACTCAGGAAGTTGGAATGCGGAAGATATGTCGCCAGCGGACGTATAAGCGGCAGTCAACTCGCACCATCTAAGGGCTACATCTACGATTGAGTTTATGACTAAACAGAAATTCCGCGCGGCACTTTTCGATATGGATGACACGCTGATCGATCGGCGTGCTGCCTACGATGATGTGTATCGATTGTTTTATGACCAGCACGAAGCAATTCATGGCTCAACGACTTGGGAAGATGCTCTCGAATTCTTTTGGTCGCTTTCGCCCGACAACGCCACGAACGCTCGAACGGCGATAGTGGAGATTCAAAAGAAATGGCCGGGCGTCTCAGGCGACTCTGATTCGCACTATGAGTTTTACTTTTCGAACATGGCGAGCATGGTCAAAGTTCTTCCAGGTGCAGTTGATTTCATCGACTGGATGAACTCGTCGAATGTGAACTGGGGCATCGTCACAAACGGTGATCAGTTTCAGCACCAAAAAGCAAAAACGACCGGGGTAGATAAGATTTCACCGTTCGTTCTTGCGTCGAAACTATTCGGGGTAGACAAGCCCGCTCCCGAAGTGTTTTTAGAGGCTGTTCGTCTTTTGAATATCGACAGTTTGCAGACCGACGATATTCTGTTTGTTGGTGACAATCCGTACACCGACATCATTGGCGCCCATGGGGTCGGAATGAAAACCGCGTGGGTACGGATGGGGCGTGAAAACTATCCTGACGATGCGCCTGCTCCCGACTACATCATCGATCACGTCGAAGAGTTGAAGCCGTATTTGGCGTAGATTGCTTTGTCGCAAGCAATCACTCTCAAACGAATCACCCTTTTCAGCTTCAAGCGGACTACAATTCCGCCGAAATGGCTAATAAAAATTTAGTCGGACGTTTTAGCGCGCGTAATAGCGCGTGAAAGTGAGAGAGCGAATTGGTTGGAGTAGCAGTACTTGGCACCGGGCGGATCGGTGGAAGTTACATTGAAGTCGTTAACCAGACACCGGGAGCTGAACTCAAGGTTGTCGCAGAGCAACGTCCTGATGCGGCAGCACCATGGGCAGAAAAATTCCCAGATGTCGAGTTTGTTACCGACTACAAAGCAGTACTCGAACGTGATGATGTCGATGTAGTGATCGGTACGCTACCCCACTGGCTGCACTACCAAGCTGGTCTCGATGCGGCCGAAGCTGGCAAGAATGTATTCATGGAGAAGCCCCTTGCTCTGTCGGCAGTCGAGGGTCGGCAGATGATCGACGCAGCTGCAGCCAACGGAGTGAAGCTAATGACAGCTCACACTCAGCGCTACTATCCCGCCGTTCAAGCAATGAAGAAGCTTGTCGATTCGAAACGATTGGGCGATCTAGTGATGGCCCACGACATGTGGCACAAGCCTTACCAGCCGTGGACACGCCCACCGTGGATGCTTATTGGCTCCAAAGGTGGCGGTATGGGGCAGATGGACGGCACGCACGAGATTGACCGCCTCATGTGGATCATGGGTGATGACATCGAAACTGTTAGCGCGCAGATCGGGCAGGTCACTTATCCGCGATCTGAGAACCCAGATATCGATTGTGACGATACTGCGATGTGCTTCCTGCGGTGGAAGTCGGGCAAGGTCGCAACCATTAGCCGAATGGCGTGGCGTGTCGGTGCAACTGAGTACGGTGGAGATTTCTTCTTCACGAACGGAATGGCAAAATTCCGACTCAAGTACGGCTCTGCAGAGGGTCAGGAAACTGCCTTGTATGTTGCAGATACAGAGGAAGGGACTTGGGAGAAGGAAGAAATTCGAGAGAATAATCCTCTGCTCGAAGAGTTCACCGAGTTTGTTGAAGCACTTGATCGTGGCGATGCCGACACTCCAATACCGCAAGAACACGGCTTGCGTGTGTTGAAGGTATTTGAAGCGACAGAAGAGTCGGCTCGAACTGGACGAGAAGTAAAGATTGACTGGTAGACGGTTTGGTCTTGGGTTTCTCAACTCAAGATTCACTCTTACCAATGTCTACGATTCAGGTTTCACTCGGCCGGATAACAGGTTTATTCCGGTCGGGTCCGACGATCTGATCGAGTATTTAGCCCAAGACGCGCAGACCTTTGGTGAACAGAGTTCTCGTATCACCGAGGTTTCGCGTTGGCTGGTTAGGATCCTCGAACAGGAAAAGTCTGCGTTCGAACGAATCATCACCCGGGCGTATGCACGTATTAATCCAGATCGAGAAACCATCGATGTTCTGGACACTGAGCCTCCCGGCGATTCCGACTTTCGGCTGCTGAATTCGAAAGTTAAGCACATGCTCGAAAAGGCGAATTTTGAGCAGCTCTCCGACGACCAGGTAAAAACTGCGTTAGAGGCCGGTAGTACTCACGGAATCAAGGTGAAACTCGATGAGGACAGCCTTGAGGAGATGTCTATATGGGTGCGCGGTCGTTCCACCGCACCGTTCAACCGCCGCACACTGAAGCATCCAATAAAGGGTGAGACTAGTCCGGTTGCTATCTTCAACAGGCTAGCTCTGATTACTCGACCTGCTGGCGAATCTAACGTTCAAGTTAGACTGTTCAAAGACATTCCAATCAGAGATGTCGAAGCGCTGCTACCCAATGCAAATGTGAGCATGGGGCTACGAGACGCCGTAATGATGATTGGAAGCGGAGCGGGTGCGGTTTGGACTGTAGTCGCAAAGGTTCTTGCGGTTGGATTAGTTGCTGCCAGTCAGCTTTTGTGGGTTGTGGCAGTTCCTCTGGCAGGGCTGTTTTGGAAAGTATTTTCTGGCTACCGCCGAGCGATCAAAGATCGAGACTCAAACCGAGCGAAGCATCTCTACTTCCAAAGTTTAGGTGCCAATCGTAGTGCGATCCATTTGATCTCTTTCATGATCTGCGAAGAGGAGATCAAAGAAGCCGTTTTGCTCTATGCGTTCTGTCTGGACGCGGAAAACGATGGTCGATCCACTTCTGAATCTTCGATCAAATCGGAAATTGAACAGTATTTGAGCAAGCTGACATCCGTTGAAGTTGATTTCGATATCAACGATGCGATCGAAACCCTAGATCGACTTGATCTGTGGAAAGACCGAAATCAGCTGCTAGTTGAACCTGTTGCGACTGCCTCTGACAAACTCGAACTTCACTGCCAGCAGGGTTTGTCGCGTGGCTACCACGCTGGACTGCTCGGAATCGAGGACTAATGTCTGAATTGAAAGCGGTTCTGTTCGATCTCGACGACACTCTGGTTCCCGAGATGGAGCCTGAACGCGAAGCCCTGTTGGTTGTATGCGGATTGATTGCCGACAAATACGGTACTAACCCTGAAGAGATGCTTAAAACAATCGACGATTCGTGTCGAAGGCTTTGATCGAAGTGGGATACTCCGATTGTCTATTCTGAGATCGGTTACTCGGTGTGGGAGGGCCTGTGGGGGCCATCCCACAGCCTAGGATCGGACATGGGCAATGATCCTGAGACCATCGCAAAGTACAAGCGTGAAACTTGGGACGATGTTCTCTCGACTCGCGGAGTTCAAGACACCGAGCTGCGTGACGAGATTATCGACCACCATCGCGCCGAACGTGTGAAGCGTCTCAAACCATACGACGGCGTCGAAGAAGTACTCTCTGAGGTAGGTGCCAAGTACCCGTTGGCAGTCGTTACCAACGGATCACCGGCTGTTCAGCGTTTCAAACTGAACGAAGCTGGACTGGATGATTATTTCAAAGTTGTGGTCGCCTCAGGCGATATTGGAATTGGAAAACCACGACCTGAGCCGTTCACAACCGCATTGGCCAAGCTCAACGTGTCGCCGCCAGAATCCGTAATGATCGGAAATTCGTGGAGTAGCGATATTCAAGGTGCTGACATCCTCGGCATGCCTTCAGTTTGGTTCAATGCCGAAGGGCTGCCACGACCTGAGAAGGGCAACCCTCCGGCTATGGAAATAAGCTCGGTATCTCAGATGCTCAAAGCAATCGAACAGGTCGCGCAGGCTTAGACGCCCAAGCCGCCCTGAACAATCTTGTCGTCTCTAACCACGTCGCCAAGAGCAAGCGTGTGCGATGAATCATTGATCGTCCCAATGCTCCAACCCAGCTCACCGAAGCGGAATCGACTGATAGAGCAGTTGAAAATATCTGTTCGCATAGCGAGTCGATTGTCTATTCCAGTGATGTAGTGCAGTAAAGCGCGCATCGTGTCGCCATGACTCACAACTGCGATCGTGTGCTTGCCTGGCTTCTCGTACCAGTTTTCGTTGTAGATGATTTCATCTTCGAGCCAGTTCGATGCCCGACGCTCCACCCAGCGCATCGTTTCGCCATCTGCAGCTTTGAAGAATTTACCTTTTTCCGCCATCTTAAGACGAACTTCGGTTGGCATGACGTCTTTCGCGAGTTTTCCGCGCCATGCAGGGGTTTGCTTCTCGATGATCGCATCGACGCGATCAAAGTCTGCGTCAGGGATTCCCATGCCTTTTAGAACACCTTGAGTGGTCTGTACGGCTCGTACGAGTGAAGATGAGTATATCTTGTCGAACTTCACACCCTCTTCGCCCAGGCGAGTCCCAGCAGCTTCTGCTTGCTTGTGGCCTCGGTCAGTCATAGGGGCGTCAAAATTCACGCCAGCGGCGATGCCTGGGGTCACGTTGGATTGTGATTCACCGTGCCTAATGAAATAGAAATCGAACTCGACGTTATCGTGGATCAACTCGTAACTCTCCAGAAGAACTTATCGCAAGCCGAAAAACCGGCAAGCGAACAGTATCACCGACTGGGGAGCTAGAGGAACTGCTCTGAGAATCTACGGGATGATGAAAGCTGGTTCTCTGAGGGTTGGATTCCCGTGATTTGCTACTGGAAGATCGGCTTCGAGACGGGATAGCGAAATTGCTATAAATTCATCGGCAGTAGTTGAGTTGGAAAATATTTCCGATACCCAGGCGTCAACGTCTGTAGGGTTGATCGATACTAGATAGTCGAACAACGCCTTTGAGCTCGCGCTTGAGAGTCGTTTATTCGTTCGTAACTCGGCATCAAAACCCAGACCAGATGTGTTTGTTAGAACTTCATGCCAGAGCATGTTGTGACCCAGAACATGTTCCGCTGAACCGCTCAAAGCTTTGTTGTTGTCTAGAACGAATTGCACTTCGTTTCGAACAATCGTGACGTCAGGGAAGCGCATCAGGCCAATACCCAAATACTCTTCAATTGCCCTCAATGCCGCCGCTTCGAATGTTTGAGCTTCGGCTTCGAATAGTCCTCTTAGATTCAGTGAGTAAGTAGCCTCGGTCTGGTTAGGATTTTCTAAGTCCTGGAGTGCGTGACCTAGTTCGTGGAAATACACGCCTAGCGCCTTGATCGGAGATTCCTCTAGGTCGACGTATACGTGAATTTTTCCGTTCAACCGGTACTTGAACCCGATCTCTCCTCGGAAGTCTGTGCAGGCATCGTAAGTGTTGATATACGAGGGGTCCGGCAACAAAAAGTAGTCGGTCATGCAAGCGTTGAACGAAGCGGCGACGAATTGATCGTGCGGCAGTAAATGCATAACGATTCGTTCTTCGTCGAGATCACGTCCAGTGAGCAGGTAATAACCAGCTCGTCCGGCTTCTTTGATCTCATTGATCCAGTTGGGAGTGTCAAATCCCGAACCGCTTGTCGCTCTGACTTGATCAACAAATGTCGATGAGATGAGAGGGGCGAGCATTGCGTTTAACTCAGCATCGGTGAATACGAGTGCGGCTGGAGGATCATTAGTTGGTGAGCCTGGAAGAAACTCAAACCATCGGCCTAACCAATTATCCTGCTCGTTGCTTTCGAGAATTTCGTCTGCTGAGTCGATCAACAGTGTGATGAGATGTGGTCCCGGTTCTAGCTCGTTGGCCGGAATCGTTATCGAATCAGTCCAGTAGCTTCCTGCGTCATCGCCAGATTCGAAAAGCGCGGTATCGAGCAAGTTATTGTCTAGAAATATTTGTGCTTCAAATGCGCCTGACGCCGCCGAATTGACCCTACTGGAGTTTCTGATTGCGAAAGATATTGACGTGTCTTCCGCCGCCCATATGTTGCCGTCGGCGCCGAGTGGTAGTTCATCATCCGAGTTGCTAGCTGCTATCGAAGCATCCCATCCGTAAGGTGTCACTCCAGTGAAGTTAGGCAGCACCTGGACTTCCCTGATTGGCGCGCCAAGGGATGGAGATGGGACGGGTTCTGGAATCGGATCTCCGGTACCCCAAGTGAGTGATACTTCGATTGAGTTGTCGGTTTCATTTGATTCTGTAACCGCTCCACCAGTGTCGACCGATAGTCGGAGCGTATGTTCACCGGGTGTTACACGAACAACGTCGGTCAATCCGTCCCAATCGAGGTTGATGTACTCGCCACCAACGAGACCGGTGTAATTGATGCTGTATGCCAGAACATCGTCATACATGACGTTCAAGTTGAACTGTTCAGAAATAGAAATCGGGGAGTCGTTTAACACCTTGAACGATAGGTAAGTTTTTCCGTTGGTGGAAAGCCCACCTGATTGTGGTGACCCTTCAAAAGGTGCAGCAATTATTCCAGTAGAGCCGCCGACTATAGAGAGGTTAGGTAGGCGTGTGTTTGGTACCGGTGTTGCGTTCGCCGGACCTGCCCAAACAAACGTTGTTGTGTGAGTGTTGTCACCATCTGACACTTCTGAAATCAGGTTGGTCGGATCGATATCTAGTTTGACTTCATGCTCACCAGGCTGAAGGCTGAAGTTATCGAGGATTCCAGTTCCGCCTTCGATGAATGCGAATGTGTTGGGCCCAACATCGATCCCGTTGTATCGCTGTGCGATTACGTCATTGATGTACAAATCTATGAAGTAGTCACCAGTCACTGTCGTGCTACCGAGATTCGTAAAGAAGAAATCTACGACTACATCTGATTTTTCTGTAAACGCTCCGCCATTTGGATTGCGTACTCGTAACGGTTCACCGTTTCCGAAGTAAGGCTGTAAATCTCCGAGTGAGGTAGGTGTTGGTGTCGGTTCGATGAACGGAGTTACAGCTGTTGGAAACGGAGTTGGAGTAGCGGTCGGATTTCGTTGGAGTGTTTCGGACACTGTAAATGCAGTTACAACACCGCTCGGTAGCTGCCCAATCGCAACGGTCGGAACCGGGGTAGATGTGGGAGTAGGCGTATTTGTTGGGCTCGGAATCGCGGTCGACGTCGGTGGGATTTGGGTAGATGTCGGTACTGGAGTCGGCGGTACAACTGTAGGACTCGGAGTCGACGTTGGAGCAGGGGTCGGTGTAGCTGTCGGTGGACTCGGTACGCGTGTCGCTGTTGCTGGAACAGAAGTAGGCACGACGATCGCTGTCGGCACTGCCGTGGGTTCTTGGGTATCGCTAACGGTCGCCGTAGGCGCGCTTGAAGAGCAGCCGAAAAGCGCGGTTGCTGATGCTAAGGCGATTATCAATGTCAGCCAAATATGTCGTGAAATGCGAACTGAGAATCTTGGCACAAACCCGAGCCTACTCGAACCGATGATTGGAACCGTAGTTATTAGTAGGACTTTAAGTGTGATTTCTTGATCACGTCGATCTGGGATCCACTAAGCGAATCTGCATATTCGCCAGTGGTAGATTAGGTTGGCATTTGTAGAACTTTCATGAAGCCAAAACCGCTCCGGGCGCAGTTGCGTTACTATTACGCTCCGCGTAGGCAAACGGTTCGTGAGTCGACCTACGATCCACCCCTGTCAGTCACGTAAGAGGACAACATGAAACCAGCTGATCTGAAAGCTGCATTAAAAGCTAAGAAGCCCGTATTTGGATTTATGGTCTCAGCCACCGCAAGTATGCGTTGGGGCCGAGTGTTTGCTGGTAGCACTCTCGATTTCGTTGTAATCGACTCAGAGCACGGTTCACGTGACCGCCAACTGATCGCCGATACGGTTGCGCAGATGCAGTCGCTCGACATCACGGCAATCGTCCGAACTCCCGACACCTCAGAGGTTTGGGTTGCCATGGCGATGGATGCCGGAGCCGATGGAGTTCTCGTCCCTTACTGCGAAACTCTCGACGAAGTTCGACGAACTTGCATGAAGATGAAGACACACCCATTGAAGGGTGAGTACTTCGACAAAGTTGTTACTGACAATGAATACCCAAGCGAGAAGTCGAAGGTATATCTGGAAAACCGTCACAAAGACCAGATCTTCATCATGGGTGTTGAAAGCAAGCCTGCCGCCGACCACGTTGAAGAGATGATCGAGTGTGCTCCTATCGACGCTGTATTTATCGGCCCGAACGACATGACAACTTCGCTGGGAATTCCTGACGAAGTGGAGAATCCGATTTACATCGATACCTTGAAGAAGGTGATCGGTGCTGCTGATGATCGTGGACTGCCAACGATGATTCACCAACAGACAATCAAAGCCTCAACAACGGCTATTGAGTTGGGTGCAAGATTCATCATGCACTCTTCGGATGCTGGAATACTTCTGCGTGGAACGCAGGATGAATTTGCACAGCTACGTGAGATTGCTGGTGGTGCGGCAGTAGCTGCGGAAGACACGTTGGACGTCGTTTAGAGACTTCTCGAATCAACGCTTTGGTTCGTAAAAGTTTGAAACAAAAAAGCCCCGGTCATTTCGACCGGGGCTTTTTATTTGAGCGCTAAAAATTGACTAGCTGAGGGTGAACTTGCGGAATGCTTCGGCGTAGTCGGCGTCAATCTTCTTACCGAGTTCAGCGCGGCGCTCTTTCATCCATTTTCCTGCTTGTTCAGGATCGCTTACTTGACTGACATGATCTTTCAGGGCTGAAATCGATGTATCAACGTCTTGCTCGGTCAACGGATTCCAGAAATCGGCGTTTTCTCCAAAGCTCATCACCCAAACTTCGCGAACCTTGTGAGGCTCTAGTCCTTCGTCGTAGAACAGCTCAGGGAAGGTCAGGTGGTCACGAGCGCTCGGGAAAACAGCAGACAGAGCTGCTTCTCCAGCCGCGAAGTGATCGGGGTGACCGATGTAGCCAGAGTTTAGCAAGTCACGAGTTGGGCTAGTTGTAATAAGCACGTCCGGCTGGTGCTTTCGGATCATTCGGGAGATGTCTCGACGAACATCGAGAGTCGGTTCGAGATAGCCGTCTGGGTATCCAAGGAATTCGACGGTTTTGAGCCCAAGAGTCCTGCCAGCCGTTCGCTGTTCTTCTGCACGAATCTCGGCGAGGCGTTCTGAAGAAATATCTCGATCTTCAGTTCCTTTTGAACCGTCGGTGCACAGAACGTAGGTGACTTCCCATCCCATACGACACCATTTTGCGACGCTTCCTGAACAGCCGTATTCGGCGTCATCAGGGTGGGCTGTAACCACCATTGCTCGCTTGAAATCATTCTTAGACCCGTTGCCGGTCGTCATTGATTGGGTAGCCCCCGCCGAATTGGAAATTGCAAGTAAAAACTAATGCGAGAAAATCGCACACAGTCCGAAATTCTAGCACCGGAATCGCGATTTCGACCGTCAGTTACCTCAGGTGAGTTGCCACAAATTTGGTGACAGAACTGACAGCTAGCTCAGATGAGAAAAAAGTGCTGTCGTGATCGGTGTTCGGGAGTCTCGCCAGTTCGTAACCGTGATTCTTCGCCGATAATTCTGCATTCGGAAAGTGAGCGTCGTCTTCACCGCAGAAAAGCATCGTCGGAGCAATGTGATCAGCCAACCGTTCTTCTGCTCCTCCCCACCAAAGTAGTGCTTCGTGAGACGCCGCTAGTGCGAGTGGGTCGTTGCCCGGTCGCTCTCCATCAGGTTGTTCGACTGATTTCGCCCTTCCAGAGCGTAGTACACGCATATGACGGGTGAACCGGTCTGAGTTGGCGGTGGCCGGTAACAGATGCATCCCGCCAATCGCCATCATCGTCAGCCGCTCTGGTGTGGATGCAGCTAGTTCTAAACCAGTTCGGCCGCCCATAGAGAATCCAACATAGCCATATTTTTGGGATCCTGCTTCATCAGCCAGAGCATTCACAACTTCAGCACGTTTTTCCACGGTGTGATCGTTTGGATCGTGAGATCGAGTAGACAGGCCATGACCTATGGCATCGAATATCAGAACGCTGGCGTGTGGTTGGAGTGACTCGATCCAACCACCTCGGTTCCAGTCGCGTCCCCAGGATCCGAAACCGTGATGGAGGATTAGGAGCGGTCCTGATCCTGAAATTTCGTAATTAATCTCTAGCGATTCGAGTGTGAGAGTTGGCATCGAGTGATTCTAAATGCTTTACGGTTCGCGCTTTACGCCGGGCGACTGTAAAATCGTTCAGTCGCCACACTGGCATCACGTAAGTCTTCAATTGGAGCGTCAAAATAATGTCAAATCCGCTCGTTTCGGTGATCATGGGCAGCACATCGGATTTACCGACCATGCAGCACGCTGCCGACATTCTTGAAGAGCTTGGCGTGGAGCACGAAATTCGTGTTGTTTCAGCGCACCGAACTCCCGATCTAATGTTCAAATACGCCGAAGAGGCGAAAGATCGCGGAATCAAGGTAATCGTCGCCAGCGCTGGTGGTGCGGCTCATCTTCCCGGTATGACTGCTGCAAAAACTGTCTTGCCTGTAATAGGTGTGCCCGGCGTGGGACCGCATCTCGACGGGATGGACTCGCTGTATTCAATGGTTCAGATGCCAAGAGGCTACCCCGTAGGCACTGTCGCCATTGGAGAGTGGGGAGCGGTGAACGCAGGAATTCTCGCTGCGCAGATCGTTGGTCTGATCGATCCTGAAATACAAGAACGGATCGAAAAACGACGAGCGAAGATCACGGCTGATATCGAAGCTGTCACCTACATCAAGCCTGAAGCCTAACTACACGGGTAATTAATGAAACTCGAATCACATTTGAACCCTGGCTCGACTATCGGAATTATCGGTGGGGGCCAGCTAGGTCGAATGCTCGCAATCGCTGCACGCCAGATGGATTACAAGACCATTGTTTTGGATCCTGACACAGGTTGCCCGACAGGCCAAGTTGCCGACGGCCAGATAGCTGAGGCTTACGAGAGTCGTGATGCATCGCGAGAGCTAGCACGTTCTACGGATGTTGTTACTTACGAGTTTGAGAACGTAGATGCCGATTCTGTTTCGGCCGCCGCAGAGCTTAAACCTGTTCGCCCATCGGCTTCAGTACTTAGAACTACTCAGCACAGGCTCCACGAAAAGAACGCACTGCTCAAAGCGGGTGTATCAGTGGCGCCGTTCCGCAACATCGAATCATTGAGTGATCTGGAAGCCGCTGCGGTAGACCTCGGATATCCGTTGGTTTTGAAGACTTCTACACAGGGTTATGACGGCAAGGGGCAAATGATTATTACCCGTGCCGAAGATATTGAGCATTCGTACGAGCTTCTCAGCAGTCGCAAGGTTGAGTTGATCGTCGAGCAGTTTGTTCCGTTTCATATGGAAATATCTACTATTTGCGCTAGAACGGCAGATGGAACGACAGCAACATTCCCACCATCAGAAAACATTCATCGCAATCACATTCTTGATGTGTCAATCGTTCCACCGAGGGTCCCGGATACTGTGATTGAAAACGCTCGGCTCTTGGCCGCCGATATAGCAGAGCAGCTGGAAGTCGTCGGATTAATTTCGGTTGAAATGTTCGTTACGAAAGAGAACGAACTGTTAGTAAACGAGCTGGCTCCGCGACCACACAACTCGGGTCACTACACGATGGACGGTTGCGACACTTCTCAGTTCGAACAGCTGGTACGAGTTTTGGCTGGGTTGCCAATCGCGGAACCGCAACTTCACTCGCCGACGGTGATGGTCAACTTACTCGGAGAAGTTTGGGAAGACACCGGCGGTGACCCAGACTGGGCACGAGCTCTTGAATTACCTGGCGTGAGTTTGCACTTGTATGGCAAGACAGAGCCTCGAGTAGGACGCAAGATGGGTCACATCAACGTCGTTGCGGAAACGGTCGAAGACGCCCTGTACATTGCCACAGAGGCACGCGACAGGGCATGGCGACGCAGCCGATAGCACCTGACTGCAGTCACATTGAGCTTCCTTTAGTTACTCGTCTGCACCAGGTCGTTTGAACTGAGCATCGGCGTCTACATTCTCGCCAACTTCGGTCAGTTCGATCTCGCCGTTGTGGACGGTGTAGATTTTGTCGGCCATATCGAGAAGCGTTCGGTCGTGAGTTGTTGCCACGATCGACATATCTTCTTCAGAAACCATCTGTCGGAACAAACCAAAAATCTCGGCTGCGTTCACAGAGTCGAGTTCACCGGTCGGTTCGTCAGCAAGAATTACGTTCGGCTTCATAGCCACAGCGCGAGCGATAGATATTCGCTGTTGCTCACCACCAGATAGCTCGTACGGACGATGCTTGGCTCGTCGACCCAGACCTACGATTTCCAAAACTTCGTTTGTGCGTTTCGATCGTTCTGAGGCGCCGATGCCAGCGATTCGCATTGGTAGTTCGACGTTCTCGTAGGCAGATAGCAGCGGTAGCAATGCAAACGACTGGAACACAACACCACTACGGTGTCGTCGCAGTTGTATGAACTGCTTTTCGCTGAAGTTCGACATGTCGTCGCCTTCGAACAAAACCTGCCCAGAAGTTGGGTGGTCGAGTCCTGCCAACATGTTCAAAAGTGTGGTTTTACCTGAACCAGAACGACCTACAAGAGTGATGAACTCACCGACGTTTACATCGAGATCAACTTCTCGAACGGCGTGAACAGTTTCACCGGCGAGTTCGTATTCACGAGTCGCCTTGATTGCTTGAATTATCGGGGTGGTAGCACCGCGTGATTCTCGGGCAGTAATTTGCTCAGTCGCCTGACTCAAGTGTCACCCTTCCATCTTTTGTGTCGACTCGAACTCGTCGTCCGATGTTCAATTCATCGAGCATGTCACGAGGGATTTGTACTGATCCTGCTGAGTCGATCAGCAAGAATTCTTCTGTATCAGTGGCATCGCCACCAAGTTTTCGTTCAAATGAAACTTCACGAGTGGTTTCAGTGCTGGTCTTGCCGTCTTTGATAGCAACGGCACGTCCAACGCTGGTAGCGATTGCAGGATCGTGAGTAACGATGACAATAGTCGTACCGAGATCCTGGTTCACTTTGTTCAGGAGTTCGAGAACCTCTTCACCAGTCTTGTCGTCTAGCTCACCTGTAGGTTCGTCAGCTAGTAGTAGTGGAGGCTTGTTCGATAGACCAACTGCGATAGCAACACGCTGCTGCTCACCACCGGAAAGCTGGGCAGGTTTGTGACCTGCGCGATCACCCAGTCCAACAACGTTGAGAAGCTCTTGAGCTCGTTCTCGGCGTTCAGGACCTGAAGCCCCGGAAATCACCATCGGAAGCTCGACGTTTTCGAGAGCAGTTAGATAAGGGAACAGGTTCCGTGACGTTTCCTGCCAGATGAAACCTACTTCGTGACGGCGGTACTCTACGACTTCTTTGTTGGTCATCTGGAGAAGGTCGTAGTCGCCAACTCTGATAGTTCCAGCTGAAGGAGCATCGTATCCGGCGAGAATGTTCAAAAGCGTGGATTTGCCGCTTCCAGAAGCACCGACAATCGCAATGATTTCACCTGCGGTGACGCCTAATTCAAGACCGCGCAATGCCACGACTTCAAGATCGGCGGCTTTGTAGATTTTGAAAAGACCACTGCACTCTATGTAAGCACGATTTGGTGTTGTCACTTAACGTCACCCCTGTTTGGTGTACCAGCAATCATTTCTATCAACTTTCACCCATTCTCATGATGCGGTGAATCGACATTCGATAGACGGAAATCAGGATCAGACCGATTACCACGAGGAATACTACCCCCAAAAGCCCGAATGTGATTCCAAATCCGAACCAGTCTATTTGAACTGCCATAGGAGGAACTACAACCGCGTTCTCGCCTGAGCTCGCTAGATACGGCATTATCGTCGAGCCCATTCGTGCGCCCATAACAATTCCAAGAGCTACGGCTACCCCGATCACCATCACCTGTTCTAGCACTACGAGGAACAACATTTGTTTCATCGATAGCCCGATAGTTCGCAGCAAAGCTAATTCCGCACGACGACCATCGAACGATACTTTGGCATGAACGAGGAATCCGACCGCACTGACGATTAGCACCGTGAAGAACGCAATACCTAACAATGCTCGCCAGCCAGCCGAAACCAGTGGGTCGAACGCCACACCGGCAAGCTCCTGACTTCGGTCAATTACGTTCATGCCTGGGCGAATTCTGAGTGATGAGAGCTTGTTATTAATATCAGGGATCGCCCGATCACCGGCGACGACAGATTCAAGAATTCCTTCTTCTGCGAGAAGTAGTTCAGAGCCTTGAGTTGTAGATATCCAATACTCGGTAGGTTGGATATTCCCGATAGTTCGTGTGATGTTTAAGCGCTCGTGAATCGCCTCGAAATCCGCGATCAAGAATGGCTGCTCATCAAGCGCCAGAGTCGGGAAGTATTCCACTACATCGCGTACGGAAATACTAACTGGAGTCCCATCCAGCGATATTTGTAGAACTTTGCCATCTTCACCACCATATTTTTCGACAAAATTGGTGCTCGCCAATACAGGTGCAACTTCGAGTTCAGATCCGTGGGCGAGCCCGCGATATTCTCGGGGTGCTGATGATGTCCAACGTAGACGGGCTACACCATCGAGTGGTGTCCCATCTGGCAACGATGCCGGGCCAAGGTTGTCGCCTAACGCCTCACGAGTCGGTGCCATAGTTCGCCAGTTGTTCACCGATTCGAACGTTTCGATGATGGTGAGTTCAGTTCCCTTCTTGTTGAGAACAGCGATGTCATCGATATCGATTGCAGCTGGACCTAGGCCGTTTTCGTAGTCGACAACACCAATGGAATGAAGCCGGATAGGTAGCAGCGGAAGCAGGCCAGGAATTCCTCGGAACGGTTCAGCTTGAATGCTTGAGCCAATGCGGCACCATTCCGGCGGCTCACCGTCGACTGGGATTGGGCAGTTGAACCTAAGTTGGTCGGAAGCTAAAGGAATCATCGACCCTAGTGGCACTGAGAAGAACTGTCCGTTCGCGTCGGAGAGGCGAGCGACTAAAAAGGTCGAAGGTTGCCTTACAAGCGGCAGAATATTTGCGGTGAGCCATCGGCTATCGGGAGGTAGCTCGATCCCAGCCGAGCCTCCGACGTCCAGTACTGCTGCTTTTTGTTCGAACGGTGATAGCCCGAAGTCGTCTCTGAACCAGCCGACATCCTCGATAGATTCGAGCTGGACTCCTATGAACTGGAAGCCTTCTACGTTCGTTCCCGCGGTGATGTTTGCCGTTTCGCGATAGACGGGAGAGGCGGCTTCAACATTTTCTAGCTCAGCGAGCTGGTCGGCGACCGAGAACGAAATCCCACCGTCACGGATATTTACAGCCGTGATTTTCACGTCAGCACCCGTGCGGTAGTAGGCGGTATCGACTGCGCTTTGTTGGAGCGTAGCGCCGAAACTTGCGGCGAACACGCCCAGGGCTGCCGTCAGGATCAGAAGTAGAGAGAGTCGGGAGTGATGTGCAGGGTTTCTCGCCATCTGCCAGATCCCGAGAATCAGAGCCGGTGGTGTAATAGCAGATAGCGGTCGTCTAGATAAAACCCTGCCTGTGAGATCCATTGCAACAGGGAATATCCTCAGCAACACAAGGCCAGCCGCCACGAGGAATATTGCTGGAACACCGAGAATGAGCTGGTTGACCGTGGTCTCGCCAAAGATGCTGACTGCGACAAACGAACCCTGCTTGGTGAGTTGCCAGAAAAGGAACATGACCAGGCCCAAGAATCCCAGATCGAGATAGTAGCGCTGCACAAGCGCGAGTCTTGCCGGGCGGGCTCGCGAAACTCTGCTCGCAAGCAATCCGAGCCTTGTAGCTCTAAGCGCCGGTATGAACAACGCCAGCAGACCTAATAGTCCTCCAAAGAACGCCATGCGGAACGCTCCGAAGGTGAGCCGTACAGGCAATGGGTCACCGCTGTTGAGCTCGCTGTAGATCGGCAACACCCCGATGAATCCCACGCCAAACATAGCGAGGAACGGACCGGTGATGGCGGCGATTGCAGCAAGGAAACCAGCTTCAATTACGAATACTGCGAGAATTTGCCGAGAAGTTGCTCCACGAGTTCGGAGAAGTCCTACTTCGCTACGCTGAGCATCGACTAGCAACGACGCGAGGGTTACGACGTAGTAGAGGACTACAAGAACGATTAAGATCAACACGATGAACATCGGTAGTCGGTTGAAGAACAGATCGGTTTCGAATGCGCTTAGGACCTGTGGCAGGTCGGACCGAAGCAGGAATCCATCAACGATCGAATTCAGCTCTCGCTCCGTCGCATCGATGGTGTTGCGAATCGACTCAGTCTCGGAAGCTGTGATTCGTTCTGGATCAACGTCGAGCCACCAGGCGTAGTCTGCACCCATATTCGGGAAGTACGGTCCGAGACCTTCGAGAATGGTCTGTTCAGGAACAACGAATCGAGCGAACTGAAGCGTGTCGGTGCGTGCCCCAAACGCCTCGTTCTGGATTCTCCAGTGGTCCGCACCAGGGTTTACACGTTCGTAAAGACCTGTAACAAGAATGTCTACGCGTTCATGGGTATCTTCCCAATGCGGGCGGGCGGGATAGACGTCTCCGACATTGATACCCATTTGTTGTGCCGATTCCACATCCAGCAATCCTTCGATCTGGAGGGAATCATCAGATGCAACGCTAGTTGCAGGGAGTGCTCTCGAACCATCAACGATGTTTATTCGCTGCTCGATATCAGGGAGAGTCATCATCGTGACTCGCCGACAGTCACATTCGATAAGTCCGTCGGCATTACCGGTGTTGTTACCGAGATTCGATCTACAGGGACAATCGGCTGGTTCGACCATTTCCGGTGGTAGATCAACGAAGAAGGTCCACGTTTTTAATGCGAACTCATTTTGATCGAGAAACGGGCTAAATCTACGTACGATCGTGCCGTTCATCGCATCAACGATGACGGCGTGTGTTTCGGGGTTCGTGGGTACTTGGCCGGCTTCTACCAGTACATCAATTTCGGATTGCTCATGAGTTGCGAGTGCTCGTTGGAGCGCTACGTCTCGTAGTGCGTCGAAGAAAATTACCGAACTTGCCATGATCGTGGACGCGAGTACGACGCCCACAACAACTGCGGAAAGCAGTCGCCAGTGGGCAAGCGTTCGCTTGACGATAAGTTGGAAGGAGTTACCGATCATGTTGAAGTTGCAGAGAACCCTTCGCGGGCCATCTGCGCAATTTTAATTCTGCGGAAAGAGCGGATGGAGTTTACGACTCCAGCTAGAACAATCGTAAATATTGCGGCAATTGTAACCAGCGGAAGCATCCAGTTGGTCTGCAAAATGAATGGAGGTAAAAGCTGTTCACCAGTTCCGGTGTGAGCCATCGACCCAACCATCAATGAGCTCACGGAGATTCCGGTAACGATTCCTACGAGCGTACCCACGACGATAGCCGGCAACAGTTCTGCGAGAGTGCTGATCCAGTGATCACGAGAGCTTCCTCCTAAGGCAAGGACTAAGGCTGAATCACCCTTTGTCCGCAAGGAGTAAGCAGTTAAGAACACTGCGTATGCCAACAGCACCACTAAACCTGAAACTATCGTAGCGACGATGCTCATACCTCTCCAGCCAGCCACCGCAATTGGGTCAACGAATGTGCTGGTAATTCTTTGAGCACGAGAATCGATTCTGGCAAGCCTGAATACATCACGGACACTTGACGCTATTTCTTGATCAGATTGATCTGATGGTGCAATCGATGCGAACAATTCGTTGGGGGTCACCGATTTCCGACCACGTAGTTCAACGAAGTCGATGATGGCGTCGATATCGGCGACGGCAAACGGTCCTCGTTCAGGATTTATTGTTGGGAAGTAGTCGATAATGTCGATCGCTTCGACGGGAACAAGCCCTCCCTGAACGTCGATTGTGAACGGACGGTTTAGCCCGACGCCTGTTTGATCTATGAACGATTGGCTAGCAAGGATGGGAATCGGTCGATCGACCGCTCGTCTGTAAATCCCTCTGACACCCTGATTGCTTCCACGCCCCAGCGAAACTACCCCTATATTGCTACCCGTGTGGTGGCTGTCGTTGCCCGGTATTCCGACGGGTTCGGTAGTTGTAATGAACCCTGTATCTTCACCCTCAGATGTTGGCAAACCAGTCCAAAGTTCAGGTAGGTCAAAGTCGATTACGAGATGAAACTCGTTGTTTTCTAGAGTGTCACTAGTTTCAATTACTAGGTCATCGAGGAATAGCTGTGAGGGTGGGGCGCTGTCGGGCCCGACCTTCATGAACGTCTGTATCGACGTGACCTCGACGGGCTCCGCCAATTTAGGAAGCTTAGCGGATACTTGTTGCCAACCTTCATCGAGTTCACCCATGTTGATCGTATGAGACTTGCCAAGAGAATCTCTGAGCATGATCCATAGCTCGAGTCGAGGCGTGTACGGTTCATTCATTACAAGAATAGACATTTCAGCGGCATCGGAAGGAAGCTCAATAGGTTCTGGAACAACGCGTACCGCGAGCCGGTCAACAAGCTGACCGATTGGCACATCTGAATTCGAGAAATCATCTCTAAACCAGGCGGCCTGCTGAAAATCTATGGGGTCGATAGCTAACAATGCGAACAGCTCGCCGCTTGAAGTGGTGCCAACGGTTGATTCAGTTCGTAATGCCGGAGTCGCTAGCTCAATAGATTCAAGCTCACGAACTTCAAGTAGTTGTTTGTCGCCGACTTGACCAGTCGATCCGGTTGTCGTGACGTGAATGTCTGACCCAGTGCTGTAGAGAACCTGCTCATTAGTGGATCGCTCTAGAGTTGATACGACTGATCCGGCAATAATTCCAGTGCTGATCGCAAGAGTGAACGCCAGCATCGGCCAGCCGTGGAAAAAAGGACGACGTGCGACACTCGCAAGCCCGAATCCTAAGGCGGTTGAGCCACCCTTCAAACCAATTCCAGCAAAAACTCGAGTGATTATCGGAAATAATCGTAGAGCTACTAGTGAGCTAGATAAGACGATAAGTACGGGGGCCGCAAGAAGGCTGAGATCCGGTGAAAAATCACCTTCTCGTTCAGAAATCACAACGCTGCTTCGGGCACCGACTTCCCACCACACGATTCCGCTTAGCGCGACTAGTAAAGCATCGACGTAGAAACGTTGGAACCACGGTGCGTCAACAGGGCGGGCATCGGATGAACGAGCAGCTGACAGAGTAGATCGGTCCCAAAACGATGACGCTGCGGTTATCAGTAGGACTGTGACGATTGCTGCTGCAAATGACCACAGCCAGCTGCTAACTGACAACTCGGCAGGCATCATGCTTCCATTGGTGATCGATGAATACACGGGTAAATAGCCCAACAGGCCGATAACTATCAGTGAAATAAGTGGTGCGACTATGGCTGCTGGAAGTGAAACGATTGCAGCTTCGAGCATGTGGACATCAAGTTGCTGTTTGATGTTGAATCCACGACTCCTAAGCATCATGTACCCAGACACTCGGCGGCGTCCAAGCAGCCCGGCCGCCATGATGAGGTAGAAACCGACGCAGGCAAGAATCAGTAGTGCCATCAGCATCAACGGAATGCTGCCAAACAATGCTCGTTGCTTCATCGATTCGATTCGTGGGATCAGCTCTGTGATTACAAACGGGCGCGCTACATCTTCTTCAAGCTGAGATTCCAGTCCGCCGAAAGCAGATTCCAGCTCCGACACCGATTTATCGGCAAGCAGTTGTTTGTCGGTGTATAGGAACCAATCGTATGAGGCAGGAAGGCCTGCATTGGCTTCCGCAATTTCGGTGAACATCGAGTTGCTTGTCGGCAGCATGATCAAGGGCTGCTCTCGCCCCACGACAGAAGGAGCGAGATACGACTCGCCGAGTTGCATCCAGAACGGCTCGTGAGGGTCGTCCTGTCGGAATGTGCCAACCACGATTGCGCGAACGAGCCCTGCACCGCGTGCGATTGGCTGTGAGTTGATCACATCACCAAGTGATATCTGAAGCAGCTTGGCTCGGTCATGCTCAACCGCAACCTCGATGGTTGTTTCACCGTCAACGACACTTGTCGCATCAGTCGGTGCGGAACCTTCGATGAAGGTCACGTACTTTGTGTAGTTCTCTATGTATTGAAATGCGCTAAGTGAAGCATCATTATCTCGTCGCATCGGCTGACCCAGCCAGCCCCACCAGTGCTCTCGGCTTTTTGAAAGGCTGGTGGTGTTCGTGATCAAATCGCCCAATTGCGATTCTGAGGCTCTAGCTACTGCTGCATTGGCGAGCGAATAATCTTCTGCCGCCAGTGGAACCCAAGAGGTATTTATATGGACATTGCTGTTTATATCGCCAATATCCTCGACCGCAGCGCGCATCGAGACGATCTCCAAGGATCGGCTGTACTGAGGTACGCCAGCTGCCGTAGTTGTGGCAAACAGCGCGCCAATCAGTAACCCGACGATCATCCAAGGATCGGAGCTGGCACGGGCTCTTATTAGGCGAAGGAGGCTCAGATTTGTTCTCGACTATTCCGGTTTCAAAGGATCCAGCCAATTCAACGCAACGTTTTTACTACTGCGTCGTTGAATATCCACGAGCGATGGGCGTTGTCGCTTGATACGCTGGCAACACGGAATTCGGTCTATTCGATGCAGACATTACCATCACTTTGACACTTTCACGTATTTCAAAACTGCTCAATATCGCGTTAGCGTCAATTGCTTTGATGGCAGTGGTCGCAGCATGTACTTCTGCAACGGATGATGGCGATGCTGCAAATTCGGGCGACTCAACATCAGATCCAGATGCGACCGTAGTTGTAACTCCAACTTCCGTTTCGCGCACAGAAGACACTCTTCCGTTTAGCACTCCTCAACTTGTCGAGGTGCTCACTCCTTCTGTTGTACAGATAGCTGTAAATCTGAACAGCGGCCAAGGTGTTGGAACCGGAGTGATCCTCGACGAAGAAGGTTTGATTCTCACAAACTGGCATGTCGTTGAGGGCGCAGTCACTATCACCGTGGCGTTTGAAGACGGTTCGATTGCTGAAGCTGAACTGTTCCGGCGAGATCCCCAACTCGACTTAGCTATCGTTCGGGTAGAAGGCCTGACTGGACTAAAACCAGCGATATTTGGTGATTCAGATGCGCTTCGCATTGGAGAAGATGTAGTTGCTATTGGTCATGCGCTCGGGTTGCGAGGCGGACCAACAGTTAGTAAAGGCGTTGTGAGTGCTCTTGATCGCACTATCGTTGGAGAACTTGGTGGCGACCTCACTGGATTGGTCCAGACCGATGCTGCGATTAATGAGGGTAACTCTGGCGGTCCGCTCGTAAATATGTTCGGGGAAGTGGTTGGAATCAACACTGCGAAGATCAACGTCGGTGACCGAATCGGCTTTGCGATCAATATCAATGCTGCCAAAACCGCAGCCTACAGTCTGATTGCCCAGGGCCCAGTTCCTCCACCTGGCTTCTTAGGTGTTGGAGGGGTCGACGTCACCCGTGCGTTGGCTCGTGCGTTGCGCTTGCCGGTTGGTGAAGGTTTTGGAGTTACAGTCATTGATCCCGAATCGCCAGCGGCTGGAGCAGGATTCGAGCTAGACGACATCATCGTTCAGCTCGATGACACCGAAATCACACGGGGTGAGGATCTGACGGCGTTTTTGCGAGAACACCCAAGTGGTTCGACTGTGACGATCACAGTAGTTCGCGATGCACAGTTCCTAGTCACTCTTAAGGCTACGCTGGTAGATCGTCCCGATCGCTAGGGAGCCCGGTATTTCCGGGTACTCGAGTGGGGTTGGTTGATGCAGACGTTCCTGTTCCTTACTAGTCGTATCACACATCGGTCATTGTTCGTGCAAAATGTGTGGAATTATTGCGCACACGATACTGAAGGAAACTCGAATGGCCGATCAGCCAGGGTCTGAACTCAAAGGCAAAGTTGCAATCGTCACAGGAGCAGGGCGAATGCGTGGCATTGGTCGTGGTACTGCCGTTGTGCTCGCCCGAATGGGTGCGAACGTAGTTGTCACAGGAACGGGCAGGGATCCGAGCACATTTCCACAGGATGAAAAAGATGCCGGATGGCGAGACATCTACTCGACAGCAGAGCAGATTGAATCCTACGGAGTCAAAGCACTGCCGCTCGTTTCAAATGTCGCTGACGAAGACGATGTTCAGAAGATGGTCGATGCGACTGTATCCGAGTTCGGCAGACTCGACATCATTGTGAACAATGCCGCTGCTCCGTATGGCAACGACCGAGTTTCAGTTCTTGATTTGAAAGCAGACGTTTTTAAAACAGTTGTAGATGTGAAGGTGATGGGCACTTTCTACGCATGCAGGGCCGCTGCTGCTCAGATGATCAAGCAGGGTGAAGGTGGTCGCATCGTCAATCTCTCATCAACGATGGGCAAGAGCGGTCGAGCCAATACTAGCGCCTACAACGCCGCCAACTTTGCTGTAGACGGATTTACTCAAGCCTTGTCGAAAGAGGTCGGCGAGCACGCTATTACCGTGAACAGCGTTTGTCCTGGCCTGACTGAGACCGCAAGGCTCGACCCGATGGGACGCACTGACAAATGGGATGCAAGAATCGCCGAAGTTCCGCTGAAACGAGCTGGAACAGATGAAGAAGTCGGAGAACTAATCGGCTTTCTGTGTAGCCCTCGAGCGGGGTACATCACAGGTCAGTCGGTGAACGTAAACGGCGGCGTAATTACTGAACGCTAGACGTCCATACCGTCGAACAGAGCGATTTCGACAAAATCTTCAGCGTCGTCGTCCCACGCAAACTGTCGAGCCTCAACGACGCGATCACCGTCTATCCCAACGACGATCTGTTGCACCGGGTAGGCAGGGCCATCTCCCCACGGATCAGACGCGTTCGCTTTGTCGGTCTCTGAGAAATACGCACGCCCGTTTGGGTGCGAGTGGTAGATGATTCGAGGGCGAACATCATCGTCGAGCGTCTGGTTTAGATCGAGAAGATCATGGTCAGAAATGACGAACGCAGTTTGGGCTGAGCGATCTTTCGCTGTCGGATGAGTTTCCGGTTCGTAGGCGTTGATTGCACGCCGAACGCCAGCAGCGTCTGGCGAATCTTTGTCGCCAGTTATCCAGCCACAACATTCATTCGGAAATGATTCGCGAGCGTGGGCGAATATTTCTTCAAGAGATGATCGTGGAACGTTAATGACATCTGGAGTTGGCAAGTAGTTGATCCTGCGATGTGAGTGCGAATTGATCCGTGAACGTGTGTTTAGCTTTTGAAGTGTAGCTACGAATTCGTCATTCAGTCCAACAGCGGTAAACAACGGTCCGACAGGTGTTCAATTGAGATGACTTAGCCACACGTTGGCGTGTAGATTGACTGAGCACGTGATTACCGCTGCGACACGAAGTTCAACGTTTCACACGGGGATGTGTCACGATTGGTACTCGATTCACCATTCAATTTGACCTTAAATCAAAAGTTGTAGATGCCTGGACTTCCCAAAAGCTGGATAGATCGTCGCCGACGTAAACTGCGTCGAGTTCAGCGCGAGACCCTCGCGAGAATTGGGCTGTCTACTGCTGGTTCCCCTTCAGTTGGCGAAACTACGATGTGCATCGCATATATGTGCCCGTGGGCTCATACATGTAGCAGTGCAGCACCTCGACCAGCGCTCGTTGCAGAACGAGACTGTCTGAGGAAATTTCCAGAGGATACTCGACCAGATTCTGGGCTGTCGGACGCAGCACTCGACAAGCTTGCGAAACAGCGTGAAGACGGCATTCGTCTCGAATCGGTAACGGTGACCGTACTTGATGAATTCAGACCGGGTGGACCTAGTCGATCTATGAATCAGAAGAAGCCGGAACGACCAATCTACGAAGGTGGTGTGCGCGGCAAACCGTTTCTGCCACTATTCGAAGAAGTCATCAGGGTTCGACGCACCGAGTAGTTCAGCGGCTAGCTGACTGAACCTGATTCTCGCAGTTCGGATATCTCTTCCGATGTCAGACCAATGTCGCCCAGAATTTCGTCGGTGTGCTGCCCGAGTGCAGGAGAAGATTTCAGCTCTGGCATCCCATCACCGAATCGCAGGACAGGTCCCGAGGACTTAATCTTTTGTCCAGTGTGATGATCTAGTTCCACCACGTAGTCGTTCGCGAGAACCTGCTCATCGTCAGCCATTTCTTCGATGAACCTGATCGGCTCACAAGGAATGTCATGTGATCTAAGTTCTTTGAACCAGTGATCGGTAGATTTGCTGGCGAATATTTCTTCAAACTTAGCGACAAGCTCTTCACCCATGGCTAGGGCTTCAGGAGTCGAATCGTCATAGGTGGGGTCCGTGACACGTGGGTCTTCTAGTCCGAACACGCCGAGCAGACGAGCCCGAGCATGCACAGCGAGGGTTCCGAGGGTAAGGCCGCCGTCGAGCGTCTTGTACGCTCGGTAGTAGCAACGGTAAATCGATGGCCTCACCGTCATCTGGTAGCTGTCTTGGATTTGCTCATAGCTAGCGCCGCTTTTTAAGAGTTCTGGATAAATGTCCCTATGCCAAGTTTTTGCCGGTGCCGGTGATCCCTCGACTTCGGCGATACGCAGTGTTTGCATTGCTATTGCATTGGAAAGAAGACTTGTTGAGACGAGTTGACCTTTACCAGTTTTACTTCGGCCAACAATTCCAGCAAGAATTCCATTCGCAGCAGCGTATCCGGTTGAGAAATCGATGTATGACGATGACCACACAACCTCGGGTTGGCCACCTTTCGTAATCTTGCCTTCGCTTGCAACTGCTCCTGTGTAACCCTGCACGATCAGGTCGAATCCTGGCATATCTGACATATGTCCTTTAGATCCGTATGCGGTTATATCGACATATACAAGCTTCGGATTGATCTTTGAAACCGATTCATAATCAATACCAAGTTTCAGCGCTGTATCGAGTCGATTGTTCGAAATAATCCCGTCGGCTGACTCAATTAGTTTTCGAAGCGTCGACCGTGCCGGGTCTTGCTTCAGATCGAGACAGATACTGCGAGTGCCACGATTCAGTGGGATGAAAACTCGGCTTTCGTTTTGTGTAAATGAATTTGCGTGACGCCAAGGATCTCCAGAAGGTGGCTCGATCTTGATTACGTCAGCACCCATGTCAGCCAGAAGCTGCCCTGCCCACGGCCCCGCAACGAAGCTGCCGAACTCCAAAACTCTTATACCTTCGAGAGGTCCAGACATTTGAGTTTGATTTGGTGACATACGGTGGTGATTGTCCTTGATCAAGCTGGGCTTGCCTGCTGATCATAGTTTGCGAATGTGGCAGATGTTATCTCCGATCTGAGGGAGATGGGCAAACGATTTCAAAAACCAAAAACGCTCGACGTTTTTAGACGCCGAGCGTTTTCTTGTCGATCTCGTTGTTGCCGTCAGCTTGTCTTCGGAGGAATTACAAGAACTGGACGACGAGCGGATCGAATTACCTTGTCTGCCACGCTGCCAACCACCCATCGCTTCAACCCACCGGATCCGTGAGATCCCATGACCACGATGCTGTTTTCGTGTTCAGCAGCTTCATCAACAATCTGTTGAGACGGACTTCCCGTTCGAATGTTTGCACTGGCTGTTAGACCAGTCGCTTCAGCATCCTGAACAAATCCATTTAGATATTCGGTAATTTCGTTTTTCTGGCTATCAATTCCGAAATCACCCGCGTAGTCGCCGGCGCCGTATTCGATACCGGCAACTCCTACTCCAAAGAATGGGAGTCGAAGAACCTCGGTGAACACGATTTCAGCCTTGGCCGCCTTTGCAATCTCGACCGCAGGCTGCACTGCCGATTCCGACAGTGTTGATCCATCAAGCGGAACGATAACTCGAGCAGGACCAGAGCTAGTGTCAGCGAAGTCGTGAAGCTCACCAGGATAAAGAGTGAATATCGGTGTTGGTGTCGAGTGCAACACTCGATCGGTAACACTACCTAGCACTCCTCTCGCTAATGCGGACTCTCGACGAGTCGCCATCGCTATTACATCAACTTCTCTAGCGTGTGCTTCCGAAACGATCACCTCTGCGGGTGATCCGGCACCGACACTGATTTTCGCCACCACACCAGCAGATGTGACTCGATCTGCTTCTGCTTGCAGGTCTTTCTCCGCCTGCGCAATCGCATCGTCGATAACGTCTGAAGGAGTTCGTTCAACTTGCCTGCCTGAGCTATCGGCAGACGACTGATCGATGGCGCGAGTTGTCGCTTCTAATATTTCTATTTCTTCGGGATCGATAACTGATAGCAGAACAATTTCTGCGTTCAGCGCTCCCGCGAGTCCTGTAGCCCAGCCCACGATCTTTCGAGAATGCTCTGAGCCATCTAGAGGAACAAGTATTTTTTTGAACATAAATAATTACCGGCCGAATTGTTAATGGGGCCTCGTCCACTGATAGCGTTCACGGAACTACATTAGCGGGGAGGCGTGAAACGACCGTGAGCGCAGATGGCTGATACAGCCGCCTGAAATGATGAAAAAGTGAGGCTTAAACATTGTTGAACTGGCAGCACAATATGTGATCTTGGAACAGTTCAGGTGCTCGAAGCGCAATGGATGCGCATGGATTTGGAGGCGCGAACTGGCCGAACGCACCACCCATGCGTCCGGCCCAGTGGAAGAACGGTCTTGCAATTACAGCGAACGCAAAACCTTAGGAAATTCCAACCTGCCGGCAGTTGCTACTGCCGACCTGGGACGGACGATGTGCGGTATCTATTTATCTGGTAATTACTTCAAGAGATACAGCGTTGGGTAGATGAATACCCAGGCTACGTCTACGAAGTGCCACCATTTGACTGCACCTTCCACTGCAAACAGATTGTCGCCAACTTCGGTGGTGTTCCGAATCCGGAAGTACACCAAAGCAAGTGTTAAAACACCGGTTAAGACGTGAGTGACGTGCACACCAGTAAGTGTGAAAAGTACTGTGCCGAATGCAGTAGATGGCGGGAAGTGCTTGAATGCTTCATGCCATTCGAACCCAACTCCTGCAACGAAAATTATGCCCATGCCAACTGTGGCAAGCAGCATTTTTTTCGCACCAGCAATATCACCATGCTCAAAAAGCACTTCTGCCTTGTAAGCGGAAAGACTACTAATGAGCAATAGGATCGTTAGGCCCAGCCCGAGAACTTGATCAACATGTTCTGGGGTATGAGTGCCGACCACGAAGAATCGTGACGACAGCAACGCTATGAAGAACGATGCATCGGATACGAGGAATAGCCATAAACCGAGCCGATTAATATCAAGCGAACTGAATCGGTGATTTACGTGCTGTGGTACGTGTTCTGCCACTTGTTTAGTCCTCTTCCCTGTCTGCTTCTGGGTCATCGGTCAGCATTCCATCCCAAACTTCAGCGATGTGTCCCCACAGCTGCCCGAAGTGCATGAAGTACTGAATGATTAGCCAAGCTTTTACGAGGGCCACGATCAGGAGAAGCGTGAATAGCAATGTCTTGTTGTCAATGGCAACTGCTACAACGAACTCAGCAGCTGTCATAGCCGCCAGAGCGCCGATCACGATCCAACCAGTTTTTAGTGATTCTTGAAGTGTTCTATGCATCTAATTAGTCCCCTTCAGCCGGTGCGACTTGATGACCCGAGTTACCTGGTCGACGACCGAAAACAGCATGTTCAACGGTCTTATCGCCGTAGCCATAGGGGTCTCCAGTAACTGTTGGGAACTCGTCAAAGTTCTCCAAAGGTGGAGGTGAAGTTGTCTGCCATTCCAAAGTCTTTGCATCCCAAGGATTGTCAGGAGCTTTCGGTCCTCGAATCCAAGAATTGAGCATGTTGTAAACCCACGGTATGAATGAGAGGCCGAGTCCGAACGCCGCTATTGAAGTTACGAGGTTCATAAACTCGAACTCTGGTGGGTATTCGGCTACTCGTCGGTTCATTCCAACTGTTCCTGGAATAAACATCGCCAAGAACGTGATGTTGTACATGATGAACATCAGGCCAAAGTGAATTCTGCCCAATGTTTCGCTGTACATACGTCCGGTGATCTTTGGATACCAGTAGTAACCCGCTGCGAACGCACCGAATATCTCACCACCCATGATTGTGTAGTGGAAGTGCGCAACAACGAAGTAGGTGTCCTGAAGTGCGATGTCCGTGGCGACGTCTGCTAGGAAAATTCCTGTCAGTCCACCAATGGAGAAGTTGAAGACCATCCCTAGTGCGAACATCAGCGGGACTTTCAGTCTTAGCTTGCTTCTCCACAACGTGCCCAACGCCGATAGGAAGACGATTCCAGTCGGTATCGAGATCATCTCCGTGAGGATCATGAACGGACCGTGCAGGCTTTCGCCCATTCCGCTTGTGAACAAGTGGTGCGCCCAAACGATGAAGCTCAATGTCACGATTAGCGCAAACGCCCATACCACCCAGCGATAGGCGAATATCGGTTTTCTTGCGAAGTGACTGATGACTTCGAGTTCTGCTCCGAACGCCGGCAAGATCATTATGTAGACCGCAGGGTGTGAGTAGAACCAGAAGACGTGTTCGTACAACAATGCGTTTCCGCCCGGAGGAGAGAAGAACACCATGTTGAACAGGCGCTCAAATATGATCATCAATAGGCCGTAAGCGACCCACTGTGTTGCAGTAAGTGCGATTACCGATGCTGCCAATACCGACCAAGCGAAGATCGGTAGTCGTCTCCAAGTCATTCCTGGAGCTCTTTGAGTGATGATCGTCGCTATTAAGTTCATTCCACCGAGAATCGACGAGATTCCAAATGTCAGGAACGCCAGTTCAAATAACAAACCTCCCATTGGGGTTTGCGTGGCTAGAGGTGGGTACGCTGTCCAGCCAGTGTCGAATCCGCCGAAAAACGGTGATAGCAACAGCAGAACAACTACCGGTGGAACAACCCAGAAACTCAGAGCGTTGATTCTAGGGAATGCAACGTCTTCAGCGCCGATGATCAACGGTAGAACGTAGTTGGAGAATCCACCCATCATGATTGCGACCGCTACTGCGACCATCATGATGCCGTGGAGACTCATTGTTGTGTTGTAGTTGTTTTTGCTGAGAACGTTTTGACCTGCATCAGCAAGTTCAGTTCTCATCAACATCGCTAGAAGACCAGCGAGTAGAAACACCACAGAGAGAGCAACGATGTACTGAATACCAATCACTTTGTGATCGGTGTTGAATGTCAGATACCGGCTCCAATTACCTGTCGGGTCGTTCCCTGTGGATTTGCCGAACCAACCTCGGCCCCACACCTTCCACATTCCAACACCCATCAACCAACCGATGACAGCGAAGACGTACCCAAGTACGACCATCGGCTCAGTGGCTGGTTCGCCAGTCATGGCGGTGATGCCCTGCGAAATCGATCCACCTATGGCGAAACCAATTGCAGCGTAAATAATGCCTTTAATCAGCGGCATAAAAGATGCCATTTAGAAGTCCCCTTAAGCCGCTTGGTCTGCGATCCATTGTTCGAATTCGGCGGGTTCGACAACCTCGATACGCGTAAACATCAGAGAGTGATCTTTTCCGCAGAGTTCAGCACATTGGACTCTGAAATTGACGTCGTCGTTGAAGTGACCTATCTGAGTGGTGTTGACGTCGAAGTAGGTCGTCAATCCAGGAACAGCGTCGATCTTCATTCGGAATGCTGGAATCCAGAACGAGTGAACCACGTCCTGATCTTCAGCCGTAATGTTGAATCGAATCAGCGAGTCATTCGGTAGCACTAGCATTTCGTCTTTCGAGAACAACGAAACGTCTCGGCCTTCATACTCGTATAGCCACTGCCAACGTCGACCAGTCACGTTGACCGTGAGATCGGCTTCTTCAGCATTGGTTTCGCGTAGTTCGATGATTCCTGTGTAGCCGGGGTGGACGATTACTACTAAGCAGAGGATTGTCGTCCAAGCTAGCCAGAATCCGACCCATTTCTTATGAGTCCGTACAGGCTCAGCATCTTCGAGTACATCACCTGTTGCTCGAAACTTGAATACAACGTATCCAATCATCGTTACAACGAATGTGAAGATAGGGATCGCCATCACCATTAGCAGGATGAAGGCTTCGTCGATGAAATGACCCTGTTTCGAGGCTGCATCACCGAATATTTCCATCTGTAGGAAGAATAGTTCGCCAACGATTGTTAGCAACACCCAAATGGCTGCTGCCGTCACTGTATCTCTGTTCAGGACGATCCCCTTTAGTACTTGATCCGAATCATGCTCTGGTTCGGTTCCCGAAAAATCACGCGGTCGAGACTAGCCAGCACCCGTCACCACATATAGGTGCATTAGCACTAGCTAGCTGTATAGATGAGCGAAGGAATTAGATGAGGCCAGCCCGTGTTCCTAAGGCAACCACTTCGAGCCTAGAACGGCACCCGAGTTTCGTTAGTAGCCTGCTTATGTGGTTGCGAGCAGTAAGCGGGCGTATTTCTAAAATGTCGGAGATATCGTTCGTATTTTTTCCAGCGGCGAGAAGTTTTAGTACCTGATCTTCTCGAGTGGTGAGCGGCGGGAGGCGGTAGCCCGACGAGCCAAGCAGAGAGCCGGATTTGTCGCTACGGTTGAGGTTTGCTGCGTTTGGGTTCGCTGATGCACTCTCAACTCTTCGCCGATCAGTTACATCCCGGAACATGTGCAGAATTTCTCGCCTGCCAGATCCTTGAGACGGCAGCATGATGCTCATGTTGATGCTTTTGGTTTCGCCATTAGCAGTTTTGCATTCGAGGTCGAAGTCTTTTGTAGTGCGCCCTTTGGAAGCGTTCGACATAACAACGCAGCCACGACCGCACTTGACCCTACCGAGATTACCGTTGGAGCAAAGAATGTCGTAACACTTCTTGCCAATTACCTGATCGCTTCGGTAACCAAAAAGTTTTTCAGCTGAGGCATTCCAGGTTTTGATCTTTTGATCAGTGGTGACCGTGAACATGCCATCGGAGGTTCGAAACTCTCCTTGCACGCTGACTTCAGTTTTGTCTGCCAAATCGACAATCCTCGTTCGCAGACTGATTTGAGAAAGGTGTTCGCTTAGATTGCGATTACTATTTGTCTGCTTTGGTTCGCAGCAATCGAAATTGCCGAGCATTTAAGCGAATATATGTCGGTATGATCGGTAGCCGTGTGAGGTTTTCGCGAAATTGGTGCATTAACACCATCACGGAATTCTCACCTCGATCTGCTCTGTATATGGTGAGTTTTCACTTATGGTGGGGAGTTGATCGCAGCTACTTTTTGTCGGTGCGTCTTTTTTTGACTGGTTAATTACTGAAATTTGGGGCCGAATTCGTGTTCAAGCGTTCAAACATTATTGTGATCTCTGTATTGGCACTGTTCACACTGCTGGCAGCAGTGGCATGTGTTGAAGAATCAGAGAATCCGTTTGCCACCACAACCCCAGTTCCAACTGCTGATTCCACAGATACCGGTCACAGTGAACCAGTCAACGCCGGTCCAGACATCGCAAATGGTGAGAGCAAATTCACCGGACTCGGTTGCAGTGGGTGCCACTCAACTGGTGACAACAAGATTGTTGGGCCTGGCCTTGCAGGGATTGGCGCCAAAGGCGACGAGTACGTGCGACTGGCGATCACCGATCCAGCTGCCGAAATTGTTGACGGGTATGCAAATTTGATGCCGACATCGTTTGCAGGCCTGAAATCGTCAGACCTCGACGATTTGGTCGCCTACCTGAACACTCTGAACTAGCTTCAGCTCAGGACAACGCTTGACACCCCGAGATCGCTCATACAAATTATTGAGGTTGATCACGTCGGGGTGTTTGTAATTAAGCGACTAGCTGCGAAGATCTACACCCGAGGCGGCTGCGACGGTATCGAGGTCTTTGTCGCCTCGGCCGCTTAGCAGGAACAGGACTATCTGGTCTTTAGGCAGAGTTGGAATCCACTTCATCATGTACCCGAGGGCATGTGATGGCTCCAGCGCAGGGATGATTCCTTCTGTGCGGCTTAGAAACCTGAATCCGGCGAGAGCGTCATCATCGGTCGCTGAAACGTATGTTGCTCGTTCCGTGTCTTTCAAATAACTGTGCTCGGGACCAACACCTGGGTAGTCGAGTCCTGCCGAAATACTGTGTGCTTCGATTACTTGGCCGTGGTCATCTTGGAGCAAGTAGCTCATCGACCCGTGCAGAACGCCCGGGCGCCCTTTAGTCATCGTTGCTGCATGGCGCTTGTCGAGACCTTCACCGGAAGCTTCTACGCCAATAAGCCCAACACTTTCGTCCTTCTGGAATCCAGAGAAGATACCCATGGCGTTCGATCCGCCACCAACGCAGGCAATGACGTAGTCGGGTAGTCGTCCTGCCATATCGATAATTTGCTGGCGAGCTTCAGCCCCAATTACAGCTTGGAAGTCACGAACAAGCTTCGGGTACGGGTGTGGTCCGACAACACTACCGATGATGTAGTGGGTATCTTCTACGTTTGAAACCCAATCTCGAATCGCTTCGTTGGTGGCATCTTTGAGCGTTCGGCTTCCAGAGGTCACTGGTTCGATTTTGGCTCCAAGTTCACGCATTCGGTAGACGTTGGGTGACTGCCGTGAAATATCGGTTTCGCCCATGTACACGATGCACTCAAGACCCATCTGAGCGCACACCGTTGCGGTCGCGACACCGTGCATTCCAGCTCCGGTTTCAGCGATGATTCTCTTCTTACCGAGCCGTTTTGCCAGCAATGCCTGACCGATAGCGTTGTTGATCTTGTGCGCACCGGTGTGGTTGAGGTCTTCGCGCTTGATGTATATCTGAGTTCCGCCAAGTTTTTCGGAAATATTCTTGGCGTGATACATCGACGAAGGACGGCCGACGTAGTGAGTCAGAAGGTCTTCGAACTCAGCCCAGAACGAATCGTCTTGCCTTGCTTCGTCGAAGGCATTCTCAAGTTCCGTGAGAGCCGCCATGAGCGTCTCAGGTACGAATTTGCCACCGTAGGGTCCGAATCGACCCAGCGAATTTGGGAGCGATTCGTAGTCGGAGTTGGACGAAGTTGAAGTCATGTAGAAGTTATCGTGAAAATGTTTACTGAAACGATTGCCGATTTTCCAAAAAGGAATCGGAATTTAGGGCGTGACGCCCGATCACAAGCTAGGATAGCAGCCGATGGGCTGTCCGAACTCGCGATAGGACGCTTTTCTCTCTCAAGACCAGATATTTAAGGATCACTCGACCGTTGGCACAGATGAGCACAAATCGACCGGATATGGATGAGTACATGATGTCGATCGCCGTTGGCGTTCGTGCACGTGCAAATTGTCTCGGTAGTCACATCGGATCGGTTTTGGCCCGAGATGGCCATATTGTTGCAACCGGCTACAACGGCACACCTCACAAAACTCCAAACTGTGACGAGGGTGGTTGTGGTCGCTGTTCAAACAGGGACGACTATCCGTCAGGGACCGGTTATGACCTGTGTATTTGCGTTCACGCGGAACAAAACGCTCTGCTTTCTGCAGCAAGGTTCGGAATCGCCGTGGAAGGCTCGATCCTCTACACAACTTGGCGGCCATGTTTCGGCTGTACGAAGGAAATGCTTCAAGCTGGCGTGCTCGGCGTGAGGTACGGGGAGGATTGGGAGCCAAACGCTGACCTCAGAGACGAGTACAACCGACTTCAAAGCTATTTTCCTGAAGGCGTCGAGCAAGTCGATCTGCCTACTGGAGCGGAGTCGCACACACCGGGAACGATGGCATGAAAATTACCAGCATCGAAACGATAGCTCTGCAAGATAAGGCCGATGGGAACGTCACCTCGTGGAACCCGTCGTTCACTGAATCTGGTGATGACGTATCTGGCACTGGTGGTTACGACCTCACGGTAGTTCGAGTACATACTGATGAAGGAGTAACTGGGATTGGGCAGTGTGAGGCTCCGAGTCTAGTTATCGACGCCATTATTCGGTCGTCGCAAGGGCTTGAACCGCTTCTGGTTGGAGAAGACCCCACCCAGGTTCAGCGTCTCTGGCAGAAGATGTACAACTCGACCGGAGTATTTGGTCGTAGAGGCGTTGTAGTTGGCGCAATTGGCGCGGTGGAAACAGCGCTTTGGGACATAACTGGCAAGGCGTACGGAAAACCAGTCCATGAACTGATATGGCGTTCATTCACCACGACTGCAAGCGATGTTGAACCTCTGAAACGGGTTACTCCGTATGCAACGGTGTACCCGCCAGGCGCGAACTTGGAAGAACTCGAAGAACGAGTGACTCTTGCAGTTTCTCGTGGCCTCAAGGCGATAAAGATCGAAGAATGGCCCGGTCAATTCGGGAATGTGGATGTCGATACCGACGTTGCTGTTATCGAAAAGGTTCGTTCGATAATTGGTCCTAAACGTGACCTAATGATCGATGTGCAAAACCGCTGGCGTGATGTTGGGCAGGCGATACAAACTATCGATGCTATCGAGGAGTTCAACCCGTATTTCATAGAAGCCCCATTGCCTGCCGACAATATCGAAGGCTACCGTCGTTTGTATGAGTCGACCAACGTCCGCATTGCCGTTGGCGATTGGGGTTTCAGCACGCGCCATGAATTCGCAGATTTGTTGCGCCGTGGAAAACTGGGAGTGGTTCAACCAAGTGCCGTCCGCGGTGGTGGCATGCATGAAATTTTGAACATCGCTGAAGATGCTTACCAGTTTGGTGCACTGTGTATTCCACATTCTTGGTGTCATGTCGTTGGTGTCGCAGCACAGCTACATCTGGCGGCTGTTGCCCCAAACATGCCCTACTTTGAGACACCGATAGCGTTCCCGTCGACACCGCTGGTTGAAAATCTATTGCTACCGAATTTTGAGATAGCGGAAGACGGAACGATGGAAGTACCGAACCGTCCAGGGCTGGGATTTGAACTCAATGAGGACGTGGTCACTGAGTTCAGAGTCGACCCGTACTAGGAAAAACCTGCTCGCACCTGATGCTGAAGATATTGGTCATCGAGTTTGAGGTTTGCGTTATTTCGGCTGCATTTTTTACCCATACGGGCGTAGCATGAGTGCCTGATTTATTTTGGTGGCGTCGCGTTGATCTGCCACGGGTTTAGATCATGATCAGTGACCCTCTACTAGTTAGCAGCTCGATAGATATTTTTCATGGATCTTTCGTTCGACAATAGTCAATCTCGAAGCGCTCGGTTCAGGCGTGAGCTCCGAAATCCTTCGATGTTGACGATCATTCTCATTGCGATCGTGGTCGCATTGGTGGTTCTTGGTCCGTTCGTACCTGGCTGGGTCAAAACAACTCAGAACAGCTTCGATGCAATAGCCAAGCAAAAAGAACTCAACGAAGCCGGAATGCTGTCGCTGGGGGCTATCGTCCCTAGTCAAATCGCTCCTTGGCTGAGTTTGCAAGTCGACACCATGATCGATGCAGAAGGTCCGCTTGACTGGCAGGTTGTTTCGTTCAGAGCTGGTCCTTGTTTTGCAGATAATCTGTCGCAACTGCCAGTAAGTAAGTACTCGACTGCTATCGCAACAGCTTGCGGCGAGCTGGATGATATTCAGCAGCTGTACTCAGGAAATTGTTTCCTGGCATCAACTTGTGACGTTCCCGATGCTGCAAAAGAAGAGCTAAGGGCTGCAATGGCACGAGTATGGGATGAGTTTTCCGACGCCGGATTTGTGCTCCCTTACGATGAGTTCGAGCAGGTGCTGCCGTAACCGTCGGATGATCTCGTATAATTTGTTCGCAAATTCAACGACGCATTTCGCTGTCAGTAAATCAGTATTTAAGTAATCCCAGTCGCCATATTGGCACTGATCTTAAGGAAATCCAACCAATGGGTCTCGTGTACGAAGAAGATAATTCTCGATCAGCTCGTCTGAAGCGAGCATTGCAAAATCCGTCGAAACGAACAATTCTGATCGCAGTAGTTATTCTGCTGGCAATAGCCTCGCCGTTCATCATGAGCACGATCGATACAGCTCAAGAAGGTATCGGGTCTGTAACTGCAGAACACGATCTCGCTGAGAACATGAATCTTGGACCTGGCGATCTCGACGACGCAGGGATTGCGCCGTTCCTCGTTTCTCAAAGCGAAACTATGGCAGGCGCGACTAGCCCTATTCATTGGGAAGTTGGCAACTATAGATTTGGTGTTTGCGGCGAAGAACGTGTTGGTGAAATAACTGATGCAGCCTATGGTGCCGAGATCGCCGCATCGTGTGAACTTCTGTACGACATTCAAGGTAAGTACTCGAGAGATTGCTACATCGCTGCGACTTGTGAAGTCAAAGGCCCCACTAAGGATGAACTTACAGCTGTTGCCACGAAGCTGAAAGCTGCACACTCGGCAGCTGGATTTACCTGGCCTAACCCATAGGCTAGTTCTAGAAACTCGATTCGAATAGAAAAGCACCTGAGCATTCTCGCTTAGGTGCTTTTTGTTTGGAAAACGGCGCTTGATTAGGTTTTGGCGAGTGCTAAGGCGCCCGAGCCTAATCGGCGGGCGAATCGTGAAGTCGCTACGACACGTGGAAGCTTTTGAGCGATCCGTTGTGTGACTCGTTCTTTCACCGGACGAGGGTGTTCCATGTACCAAACCATCGTTCTGCGGATCGCTTCGTCGTGGTCGGTCACCTGTTCGCCGTAAGCCGTAGTGAAATTCGAGTGGTTGAGTACGAACGCGCGGTCGAGCGCATGAAGCTCGTGCTGAACTTCACTTATGTCTGATCGAATCAGTCTGTACTGCGCCAGAGCAAATCCACGGAGATGTCGGGGTGAAGACCCTATTTCAGAACCCGATCGGGCGTGTGACAGCACGAGTATCGCCATCTCTGAAGGAGAAATCGGAGGAGCTGAAGGCAGGTGCCACACAAACCCACCGCTATCTGGTGCTTCACCAAGAGTTATTAGTCCGGCGGCAACATCGTCGATGAACGCCAGTGATCGTGGAGATTCGATGTCTCCAACCACTGACATTTCAGCGTCTTCTAGAGCAGGCCAGAATACTCGTCCACCAAACGATGATCCGAACTCAGGGCTAATCGCTCCCGGGCCATAGACGTCAGGAGATCGTCCTATCACGCCCTCGATTGCACGGTCCATGTGGCGTTGATGATCTTGTCTGCACATTCAATCAGAACTCGTGCGGAAGCTGATTTTGCAGAGTTGGGAGTAGATTCGTTGATCAGGTCTCTGTTCGCCCCATACATATGAGCGAGATCCCAGTGAACCAACTTTGATCCTGTAATTTCGGTAACTTTGATTACGTTGTCGATCACAGGCGGGAACAGATCGCTCCACTCATTCACGGGTCCGTTCAGGCAGGTGTAAATGACCTCAGCACCGGTGCAAGCTCGCAAGGCGAACTCGAAATCGGTTGGATCGCCCCGCATCACCGTAGTGTTGATCGGGTCCGAGCCGTACTCGTTCACCGGTATGGCAACTACGGAGCGCCCAGAACGTTCGAGAGCGCGAGCCAGCGCAACCCCAACGGGGCCGGTTCCGAATATGACATGTCTTCCCCTGGCGACGGCGATCATGCCGATAGCCTCCATGTCCTTTTCAGGAGAGCCAAGTGCCTGAATACTTCAGATTGTATACCTGAACTTTTTAGGGACCATAAGCGCCCGACTAACGTCGCAGCAGGCACTTTGTGGATCATCTATATTCCAACCGCTGCTAGACTGCCGGCAAAATCGTAATTTGAATCGTATGTATGCTCAGCCACCGACGATTTGTGGCTAAAACCGAAGGACGCTCTGAACTCATGGACAGCACTCTCTCTCCTCATGGCCTCATTGGTGAAGCGTATCGTCCGCCGAAGATAGGAACCAAAGGTGCTGTAGTTGCCAACCACCCGTTGGCGGCTCAGGCGGGAATGCGAACACTTCACAGGGGTGGGAATGCTATTGATGCTGCGATTGCAGTGGCGTTTGCTCTTGGACCTGCAGAACCACAGGGGTCATCGATCGGTGGCGATGGATTTGTGATGGTGCACATGGCCGCTAACAAATCGGTCGAAGTCGCAAATGGAACCGGCGCCGCACCATTGGCAGCGACTGCCGACAAGTACTCAAACGGCATTCCGTATACGGGTATTTTAGGAACGTCAGTCCCCGGAATCGTCGATGCGCTGTTGAGTGCTCATGAGCGATACGGAACCCTGACACTTGCACAGTGTCTTGAGCCTGCAATCGAGCTATGTGAAGACGGTGTTCCTGTATCTGATTTTCAATCACGAATGGCAGCACAGAATCCTGTCTTGAGAAGTTCTACGACTTCGGGTCCAGTATTCGCACCGAACGGCAACTGGCTGAAGCCGGGTGAAATACGACGCAACCCTGATTTAGCTAGAACTTACAAACAGATTGCTGACCTAGGCCACGACGCATTTTATGAAGGTGATATTGCCAGAGAGATTGCGCGATATTCCGAGTCGAATGACGGCTTGTTGACCTACGAAGACCTGAAGCAACACAAAGTTGAATGGCAGAAACCGGTATCGGTCAACTATCGAGGCCGAACCGTTTACGAAGCGCCACCGAATTCGAGTGGTCATGTTCTTCTGCAAGAGCTTGCGATGTTCGAACAGTTCGATCCGAAGCAATATGGCTACATGAGTGCTGAATCAGTACAGCTTATGGTCGAGGCCAAGAAGCTGGCGTTCGCTGATCGTGAAGCGTACTTGGCCGATCCCAACTACGTTGATGTCCCAATTGAAGGGCTGCTAAACGCCGAATATTTGGCGGAACGAGCAGCATTGATCGACATTGATCGAGCAGCTGAAAACGTGACCGAAGGCGATCCTTGGTCGTTCATGGATCGTTCGCCGGATTCAGCGAAGAAGCATCGACGGGGTGGGCGATTGCATGCGGCGGGTAGCGATACAACTCACTTCTGTGTTGTCGACCGATGGGGCAACTCGGTTGGCGAACTTCAGAGTATCCAAACGATGTTTGGTTCGTGTGTCATTGCCGGATCAACCGGAATCTTGATGAACAACCGGATGACCTATTGGCACTTGGAGCCAGACCATATCGACTATCTCAATCCTGGTCAGCGTGTTCGCCACACAATGAACCCAGTGATGGTTTTCTCTAAACCAGTCGAAGAAGGCGGCAAACTTGAACTCGTTTGCGGCACTCCAGGCGCCGATACGCAGGTTCAAACCAACATGCAGGTGGTCACGAGTGTGTTCGATTACGGTCTGAACGTAGCAGAAGCAATCGACGGTCCTCGATGGACCCATAATCAAGCCGGAACCGGCTCAGCCTACCCACGTTCGACATCTGATTCGCTTCAAATCGAAGATCGTGCAGGTGATGAAGTGATCGAAGGTCTCAAGAAACGTGGACAACCAGTCGAATCGACCGGTGCTTGGGGCGGTGCTGGAAGCGAAGGCGCAATCCAAGTTGATCTTGAGAACGGCACACTGTTCGCAGCATCTGACCCACGGCGTGAGGGCGACGCCTTAGTCTGGTAGTTCGTTACAGAGTAAAAGGACGCCAACTACTGCTCGCATGTTCGCGCTGTTGACGAGCTCTCACAAAAGCATTATTGTTAGCATGCTAACTAAATAATCATGACTACTTCAATAAACAATTCTAGGCGCAGCGGGTTACGGGCCGACACGAGCTTTAGGCTGTCACAGGTGTCCAGGCTTCACCGCAAACGGGCAACGGGGCTTCTCGCTGAACTTGGATTGCATTTGGGACAGGAGATGATTTTAGAAGCACTTTGGAACTTTGGTGATCTGAGCCAGACCGAACTCGCTGAGCAATCGGGGGTGCGGAAATCGACAATGACGGTCGCTCTCAAACCTCTCGAGCATTGTGGTCTGATCGAACGGTCATGTGATCCAAATGATCGTCGAGTGATGCGAGTGGCAGCGACATCGAAGAGCCAGAAACTGAGACAAGAGCTGTATGACACATGGGATCGATTGAATCGTGAAACTACTCAGAATCTAGATGATGAAGAGCGTCGAACATTTGACCGGTTACTCAAGAAAGTCAGACTTGGGCTTACCCCAAAACTATAGCCCCCTTTTTTATATGGATAGTTAGTACGCTAACTAAATAGATATGGAGAAAACTAATGACAACAAACAAGGTAGAAGCAACGGCCAATCCAAAGGCAATGGCACTGATTCTCGGGAAGCACGATCACATTTCGAAATGGGTTATAGATGTAATTCGAGCTGATGGATACGACGGTAAAAATTCGACAACGGTCGAGGGCGCAATCGAGTTGGCGGCCAATGAACATTTTGACGTGTTGATGCTTGGCGGTGCCGTAACGAGTGAGAACGCCAGATTGGTTGAAGAAGGCGTCCGAAAGCACCTACCCAACATCGGCGTACACCACAGGATCCCTTATGGCCCATCAAACCCAGTCGATTCGATCGAGCAGGCCCTTAGCAAGCGAATTTAGTCGAAGAAGATCTGAGACCTAGCGGTCAAGATACTTCAGGAGAACTTCAACAATGACTGACACGAAACTGAACATACTCGCCATATCGGGCAGCGTTAGAGCGGCATCGTTAAACCAAGGATTGCTCGCATCTGCAAAAGAGCTGGGCGTCACAGGTGTGGAAATTGAATTGTATTCGGGAACAGTTGGTCTGCCGATATTCAGTGAAGAACTGGAAGGGCCGAATAGACCTCAACCCGCAACCGACCTCGACTCGGCAATACGCAACGCCGACGCTGTGCTGATCGCGACTCCTGAGTACAACGGATCGTTACCCGGCGGACTCAAGAACTTGTTGGATTGGGGATCTCGGCCCTACGGTCAGGGAGCTTTCGCTCACAAACCAGTGGCAGTGATCGGTGCGAGCATGGGTCAGTATGGTGCTGCTAGAGCAGTACAGACCACGGCCGGCATTCTTAGTCACATGGGCGCAAACGTGCTTGAGGGTCACCTCACCGTTGGAGCCGCTCACAGTAAATTCAACCAAAACGTTGAACTTCAGGATGAGATGACGAAGAAGTCTCTCGGCAATATCGTATCCCGGCTAAGGGATTCGGTACTCATGAAATCTGCGGTTTAATCAGTTCCAGAAAACTAGTAAATCTTTGATTGCCTCGACAGCTTCAAACAGCGTGAAGCTGTCGAGGTACTGGCCACCGTGCAGCACCCATTCCTGCCCGAGCTTTAGCAACGTGACGATAACGAGCCATTTCACAATTCGTTGTCGGCTCATTTCGTAGTTGGGCCAGTAGTGTTTTCTGATCGACACAAACACGAACCAAAATTCAAATGCGTTTGGGAACGCTAGAAGAACGGGTCTGGCATGCGTGATCTCGAACCCAATAAATCCGATCATCCTGAACGCGAACAGTGCAATGGCCACGGTTCGTTCGGGTCCAGTCCAACGGGTGGCAACCCACAAAAACGTGAGCATGTAGACCAGATCGAGCCATTTATCGAAAGCTTGATAGCCGTTCAGTCCTCCTAGATCGAGGACCTCCATCCAGAATAAATCAGAGAAGTCGACAGCTATGGCGATTAGCGCGCCCGCGAACACCCAACGCAGAACCGGCAGCGAACCTGCGATTCGGATTAGTCCTATTACAACTTGTTCGAGAGTCATTATTTGATAGGAACTCGTGCCTTCGATGTAGCTAGCGAGAGGTGTGTGCCATCGTCATAGCCCTGTAATTGGTTGTGCCCACTATAATCACCGACGTCCACGATAGCTCGCCATTATTTTCAATCTCAGCTGAACCAAATGTTCAGTTGGCCAGAGTAAAAACATATGAAATATCGACACCTCGGAAATTCCGGTCTTGAAGTCAGCGTCATAGGTCTTGGCACCAATAATTTTGGCGGCCGAATGGAGTTCAAAGAGGCTCGTGAGGTGATCTTCGCTGGTATGGACGAAGGCATTAACTTCATCGATACCGCCAATATCTACTCTCACGGAAATTCGGAAGAGATTATCGGTCGAGCTCTTGTTGATCGGCGCGATGAGACGTTGATCGCCACTAAGTTCGGAATGCTTTGGGAAGACGGTCCTCACGGGAAGGGCGGATCACGTAAGCACATTATGGATTCTCTCGAGGGATCTTTGAGGCGCTTGCAGACTGACTATGTCGATTTGTACCAGATGCACCGACAAGATCCAGATACTCCAATCGAAGAAACTCTTCGAGCTTTGGATGATGCGGTGCGAGACGGCAAGGTTCGATACATTGGGCTTTCGAACTTCGATCCGTGGCGGATAGCAGATGCTCAGTGGACTGCTGAGCACTATCGGTACACACCGTTTATCTCATCTCAGCCGGAATACTCGATGCTGGAACGTGGAGTTGAACGAGCCGTACTTCCAGTATCTGAACGGTACGGACTCGGGACCCTGCCTTACTTCCCACTCGCTCACGGATTCTTGACTGGAAAATATCGTCGAAATGAGGCCGTTCCTGAGAACACTCGCTTGGCATTGACTCCAGCGGCACAGGAAAAGCGACTTTCCGAAGCGAATTTCGATGTTCTCGATCAGCTTGAAGCGTTCGTTGAGAAGCGTGGCCACACGATGGTGGAACTGGCGTTTGCCTGGCTTCTCGCTCGAAAATCGGTCGGTTCGGTTATCGCTGGTGCGAGTACACCTGAGCAGATTCGTCAGAACGCAGCAGCAGCCGAATGGGAGCTAACAGTCGACGAGATGACAGAGTTATCAGGAATTCTTGGCGACTAGTCAGCTTCGACAGAAATAGTATGGCTGGCGGTTGGTACAACGTCAGCCGACGGCAACTCAGCGGATGAGCATGATGCTACGAATCCTGCGAGAAGTGTTGCGAGTGCGACTAGGGTGACGCCTTTTGTCTTGACCATTCCTTCATCATGAACCTTTGTCATGCATGGGTAATCAGGGAATCCACATATCGGCATGACCCTATGGGTTCAGAGTCGGAGAGCCGCAAGTTCACTGGGCGATGGACCGGGTGAGTCAGTAAAGTACACGCAGAATGCCAGAACACATACTCGCAATTGATCAGGGAACGACTTCAACCCGGGCGATAGTTTTCAACTCATCGGCAGAGCCGATGGCTTCGGCTCAGGTCGAACTTTCTCAACATTTTCCTCAACCAGGGTGGGTTGAGCATGACCCGATCGAAATTGCTGAAGCGGCCGTTAGTGTCGCGAAGCAAGCCATCGGACGCGCTCAGCTCGCACCAGAAGATATCGCAGCAATCGGAATCGCAAACCAGCGAGAGACGACTATTGTTTGGGAGCGAGAAACTGGGCGTCCTGTCGCCAATGCAGTCGTTTGGCAAGATCGTCGTACGGCGGAGATTTGTCGAGATATCGCAAAGACTGATCACGCTGGCGATATCCGCCAGATAACAGGGCTAGTGGTCGATCCGTACTTCAGCGCTACGAAACTAATGTGGCTGCTTGCGACGATACCCGATGGTCAGGCACGTGCCGAGTCTGGAGAGCTCTGCTTCGGCACTGTGGATTCATGGTTGCTTTGGCACCTTACCGAGGGTGAAGTGCACGCGACCGATGCGACGAACGCTTCTCGAACGATGCTTCTGAACCTGCACGATCTTGAATGGGATCGTCAGATGCTGGATCTGTTCAACATCCCCGAGGCGATGCTCCCTGAGGTATTAGGTACTGCTGACGATTTCGGTGTGACATCGAAAAGCGTATTTGGAGCCGAAATTCCAATTACTGCAATGGCGGGTGACCAGCATGCTGCGATGTACGGTCAGGCATGTTTCAAGAATGGTCAACTCAAGTGCACATACGGCACCGGAGCCTTCGTACTGGCGAACAAGGGCAACACCGCACCTGTTCACCGATCTGGTGACCGTGATGCTGGTCTGTTGGCAACACTCGGGTACCGAATCGGTTCTCGTAAGACGTACGCAGTCGAGGGCTCTGTGTTTGTGACAGGTGCAACTGTTCAGTGGCTCCGCGATGGCATGGGAGTAATCTCAAACGCTCCTGAAACCGTCGATATGGCGATGTCGGTTGGCTCAAACGAAGGTGTCTATTTTGTTCCTGCGTTTGTTGGTCTTGGTGCACCACACTGGCAACCCGATGCGACCGGCTCTATAACCGGCTTAACTCGAGGAAGTGATCGCAACCATATTGTGCGGGCGGCTCTGGAATCGACCGCGTATCAAGTGAAGGACGTTGTCGATGCGATGGAGTTTGGCAGATCTAGATCTTCTCATTCGATACGTGCGGATGGTGGTCAGAGCACGAATCCGTTCGTTATGCAGTTCCAGGCCGACATTCTCGACAGGCCAGTTGAAGTCGCAGGCATCACTGAAACAACGGCGCTCGGAGCAGCATTTCTTGCTGGCCGTGGCGTTGGGCTCTGGAGATCGGATGCCGAAGTCGATTCACTTTGGACTCCATCTGCGATATACGAGCCATCAATGAGTGAATCGGAACGTAACTCTTTGTATTCGGGTTGGCTGGAAGCTATTCGCAAAACTTCACCGAGAATTTAGCTGAATGGTGAGGTGCTGAAATGACAGTACTTGTAACTGGTATGACCGGTAAAACAGGGAGACGAGTTGCTGAATCTTTGGTGAACAGAGGTGTCGGTGTTCGAGTATTGGTACGCGACATCGAGCGAGGCAAGATGGCTACGCTTGGAATGGGAGTCGAGTTAGCTTTAGGTGACTTCGATGACCCCGAAACCGTCGCAGCTGCTGCCAGCGGATGCGACGGGATGTATCTGGTGGTTTCCGATGGAGAAGATCAGGTCCTGCGAGAAGTCAGCGCAGCAAATGCCGCAGTTGATGCTGGTGTACACCACATTGTGAAGCTTTCTTCGAGTGATGCCGAACTACGACGATCGTATTGGTCAGTTGCGCACAACGACATTGAACTCGCAATATCGAAAATGGATGTCGGTTATTCGTTCGTTCGCCCCAACTATTTTATGGAAGGTTTTTTGGCGCTATTCAAGGTGGACCACAACGGTGAAATAGCGCTGGAAGTTCCATGTGGAGACGGAGTCATTGGGGCTATCGACACATTTGATATCGGTGAGAGTGCAGCAGCGCTCCTCGCTAGCAAAGAACCTCTGAATGGTGCCGCGCTTCTGACAGGTACCGAAAACATTTCCATGAACCGTGTAGCGACCGCGTTTAGTGAAGCGATAGGACGGCCAATTTCTTACCTTGACGCCGATCCTGAGAGTTACAGGGCGCAACTCGAAATCGAGCACTCAGCTAGTGCCGGCGATATCGCTGACATTTACGAAGAAGTGCGCTCAGGTACAGCCGAGATGATTTCCGATGATGTGGAGCAAATAACTGGCAACCCCGCACGTTCAATTGAGCAGTTCGCAGAAGCCAACAAGCAAGAGATTGAATCTGCAATCGAGGCAGCGTCGCACGTTTAGACCGTCACGTTGACCGCTATCAACTGCTAACCTTCCGCCATCTTGAAAGTTGGAACTGTCGGAGGTTCGGAATATGTATCTTGGAACTCAAGTAGCGGCTCGAAACGATTCAGATTTCGAACAATGGGCACAGCTTGGCGTCATGAACGTCTGCTCCGATCCGCCGGGTAATCCTCATGACTGGACTATCGACGATCTGAAACGACATCGTGAGAAGGTCAATTCGTACGGTATCGAACTGGATATGGTCCAGATTCCACTCTCATCGACGCCGCTAGATCGCTCGCAATCACCGAACGTTATGCTCGGCAAAAGCCCTGAACGTGACCGCGAGATCGAATCAATTCAGAACATCATTCGCATGTGTGGCGAAGTCGGAATTCCGGCAGTCAAGTACAACATGAACATCATCGGAATCCCGCGCTCTGAGCGAGAAGAAGGCCGTGGCGGGTCTTCCAACTCGACGTTCCGATGGTCGAAAATGAATCAGAACGATCCCCCAACTATCGCCGGTGAAGTCAGCGTTGATGAGTTCTGGGAGAGAATCGACTATTTCCTAGAACGGGCAGTTCCGGTTGCCGAGCAAGCCAAAGTGCGCATGGCGTGCCACCCTCACGACCCGTTTACTCCAGATGGATACATGGGCGTGACCAGAGTTCTAGGCACGATCGACGGGATGAAGAAGTTCGTGCAGATGCACGAGAGCGACTATCACGGTCTGAACTTCTGTCAGGGCACAGTTACTGAGATGCTCGACGATCCTGGTGCTGAAATCGCTGACGTAATTCGCTGGTTCGGATCCCGAAACAAGATTTTCAATGTTCACTTCCGCAACATTCGAGGTCACAAGCTCGACTTCATGGAGTCGTTCCCGGACGAAGGAAGCATCGACTTTTCGGAGATCATCAAGGTCTACCAAGAGGTCGGATACAAATACATGTTGATGCCAGATCACGTGCCGACAATTAGCGGTGGCGATCCTCAAGGAACTGCTTTTGCGTTCTGCTACGGCTACATCTCAGCGCTTCTTCAAGGGATTGGTGAGCCACGCAAGCAGCCGTGGGTTACGAAAGCTCCTAAAGGCGACGGTGCCTGGTAGTTGCGTTTCACGAACCTCCCTCTAAATTAGGGGGAGGTTGGGTTGTGGGTTGATAGATAAGCAGGGTGAACACGATGACGAATAGTGAAGAGCAGAACGATCCGGTTGCATACCGGTCGCATGTTCGAATTGAACGAGTGAAAGGTCCGATTCGGAGAGCGTTCGTACCTGCTCACGACGGACCTGTGATGTTGGGTGTTCACTCCGAAGTTGCCGAGCACTATGGAGTAGACAACAACGTAGTCGATCCGTATACAACCACTCTCGACTACGTCATCGCTTCAGCCGCTGGCTGAATGACCGGAACATTTGGCGGTGCCCTTGAGGCTCGCGGGATTCCGGCAGGAGATGGCTTCCTTCACTCAGAGAGTGTCGGTGAGCTTGAAAAAGAACGTGGCATCCTCGTCATCAAACGGGTGCACGTGAAGTACCAGCTCAAAGTCGATTCGGTTCTACGTGAAGAGAAAGCGGAAGCGATTCAACGAGCGTTCGATCTGCACGCCGATTCATGCCCTGTCTATCGAAGCATCCACACCAGCATCGACATCACTAAAGAACTTGAGATAGTCGAGGGGTAGTTGGCGGTTAGGCAGCCTGAACGGTTATCGATTCGGTGATGCCGGTCGGACTCGTTAGAGTCACGACTACGTAGGTTGCAGACTCGATGATCGGATTGAGTTGCATACGTATTTCGAGTTCCTCGTGGGCGTTGAGCATTCCCGGATCGATAGCTTCGGCAGTGGCTCCGTTGTAGTCGATCCAGAACGAATGAGCAGTCCACGTATTGTCGGCAAGCGTGCTTGCAAACGTTGGAACTATTACTGTTTCACCCGGTACGCCGTCTTGGTCGTATCGAACGGTGATGATCCAATCTTCAAAATCGGCAAGTGTTCGTCTGCCGTTGTTCGTGAGAACTAAATCCAGGCGAGTTTGGGCGACTCCTTCAGCGATGCTAATGAGCTTGAAGGAGCTTTCGAGTTCTTCCGTGAGAGTCTGATTGGCAGCAGCAATCGCTTCAGTGCGATTCGCACCGTTGTTGATCACAACCGTGATCGCTGCGAAAGCCGTGGTGACCACGAGGAAGAACGATACCAACCATGTAATGGCAGTTCCCAAATGACGTACATCGGATTCAACGACCTGATATTTGAGGCAGGCGCGTTTAGGTGAAGTTAATCCGATCCTTGTCTACATGTTCGGCGTGATTCTTGATCTGAACCAGATCCGTTCGCGTCATCCAAGTGTGGGCTGACTATCAAACCTGGCTAGGCGAAATCGACAGAGCCACCCCGGCTACCTATATCCGGCCTAACGTAGACAGCCCGGAGAGTAATCTCCGGGCTGTCTACGTTTACTTGTGGCTTATCAAGCTAAGGCTTGACCATTGAGCCGTCGGCTCGTCGGACCGTGTCCCAAGCTCCACCGAACTCACGTTCCTTGAACGGGAACTTCTTCGCCATCTCTTCATCGATGTCGATACCGAGTCCCGGCTCACCGTTGGACCACATCATGCCGTCCTTGAGTGTTGGAGTTCCGGGGAACATCTCACGTGTTCGCTCCGATGGAATGTTAGCTTCCTGAATACCGAAGTTGTAGGTGTTCAGGTTCAACATCATGTTTGCAGCGTGACCAACCGGCGATGTGTCGCCAGGTCCGTGCCATGCAGTTCGAACGTTGTAAAGCTCGCCCATCGCAGCAAGTTTTCGCGCTGGTGTGATTCCACCGATTTGCGACATGTGGATTCGGATGAAGTCCATTAGCCGGTTCTGAATCATTGGAACAACTTCGTGTGGGTTGTTGTGCAGTTCACCCATCGCAATTGGAGTAGCGCACTGCTCGCGAACCATCTTGAAGTAGGCCTGGTCTTCAGGGCTGAAGAGGTCTTCTAGGAAGAACAGTTGGTACTTCTCGACCTCTTTTGCGAACCAAACACCGAGGATCGGTGGAATTCGCTCGTGAACGTCGTGAAGAATTTCTAGTCCGTAACCGAAACGGCCTCGAATGTATTCAAATAGTCCCAGAGCCGATCGCATGTACGGCTTTGGTTCGTACACTCCGCCCGGGTGGGCGTAGAGCTTGTTCGAGTCGTAGTCACGCAACCAGTCGGTGTTAGCGATTGGACCCTGCGTGGTGTCTTGGTTGCTGGCTGTTCCCGCACCTGTGGCTGCACCCTTGTTTCCATAGGTTGCGTAGCCGGGAGTCGACATCTGCACTCGAACGTGGTGGAAGCCCTGTTCAACGAAAGCCTGAACTTTGTCGCCGACTTCTTCGTGCGATTCGCCTGAAGTGTGAACGTAGACAGGAGCGGCTACCCGTGCTCGGCCACCGAGGAGGTCGTACACAGGCATGTTTGCCATCTTGCCCTTGATGTCCCAAAGTGCCTGGTCGATTCCAGAAAGTGCGTTGTTCAGAACTGGTCCGTTGCGCCAGTATGACGAAACGTACGATGACTGCCAGATGTCTTCGATGTCGGCTACGTTGCGGCCGATAAGGAACGGTCGGAGGTAGTCGTCGATAGCGGAGGCAACAGCGGTTGGTCGCTGAGTGAAAGTTGCGCAGCCCACGCCGTGAAGGCCGGGTTCAGAAGTTTCGATCTTGACGATTACGAGTCGGATATTGTCCGGCTCGGTGAGAATTGTCTTGATATCTCGAATCGTTACATTGCTCATATGTGGCTCGGCCTAGTTCTTGCAGGGGTTTTCAAAGTAGAAAGGGCGCACGCGCCCAACGGCAAAGAATTGTACTCGCGGATTCGCCTCCCGGCGGGAGATGCCTGTTGATCTGGAGCCGAGAGCTATTGGAGAGGTGCAGACCCTACTTGCGTTTCCATTTGCGTAGAGATGCGAACTCTCGTTGAGGTTCTTGGTATCGACCCCACTCGACGAACGAAACTTCGGCTACGTATACGTTGCCTTTAGAATCGATAGCCATGCTGTGTGGCCACAGGAACTGATCTGGCTCTTCCCCAAACGTGTCGCTTCCGAAACGTGTGAGACGATTTCCGTGACGGTCGTAAACACCAACTCGGTTACCTAAGTTTTTGTTCCCACGGGAAGGAGAGCCAGTGGTTGGACCCTGTTCAGCAACGTAAATTCTTACGTCATCGCCAGTTCCAGTCACCTCGACTGCAACGGCTTTGTGAGCGTTCCACTCTCGTCGGAATTCACCATCAATCGAGAACACCTGAACTCGGTAGTTCTCGCGGTCGCACACGATAACTTCTTCATCATCGATCAACGCAATGTTGTGCGGCAAATTGAACTCGCCTGGGTCTGTGCCAGATGTGCCCCACGATAGAATGTGATTCCCGTCTTTATCGAGTCGGTGCACTCGTGAGTTGCCGTAGCCATCAGAGATAAAAATATCGCCCGTGGTCTTGGAAATCGCTACGTCGGTCGGCTTGTTGAACATTTCGCCGCTCTGAGCTTCGGCCTCTTTGCCGGAGCCAATCTGCATCAGGTATTCGCCCGAAGGAGACATTTTGTTGATCTGGTGACCAGTGTCATCGACAAGCCAGATGTTGCCTTCATGGTCGATGGTGATGGCGTGAGGGCGGGAGAACCAAGTGTCCCAGAACATCGATTTGTTCCCGTATGGATCAGTCAGGATGCGGACCTTGTCAGGTGGGTTGTCGTTGCCCCAAGAGTTGATCACGTTTCCCTCTGGATCGAACACGAGAACTGGCTGAACACCGCGGTTGAATACGTAGACGTTGTCGTCGGCATCCACAGCAACTGAAGTCGCTTCTTTGATCCACAATCCGTGAGGAATTTTGGCCCAGTACGGTACTGGTTCGAATTCCGTTGACGACGTTACGAGTTCTGGCATTTGGCTCGGCTTTTTATATCTGCTGTGGGTTCGAAAGCGAAAATAGTATTTCGTTATCAACGCATGGTACTGCCACACACGTTTTATTTGTCAGAAATGACGCTGAGAATTTTATTGATGTCGGCTGACGAACCCAGCATCAGCGTTTTGTCTCTGAATTCATCTTTCATTGCCACAAGTCGAGAGAATGTGAGTTTTGGTTCGTCGTTCTCTGCGGTGAGATCACCCACATACGGATCTCTATTCGCCTTGAACACAACTTTCATGAATCGAAGTAGATTTAGCCACCCCTTGTGGCGATTGTTTCCACGTAGTTCGGCTAGCGCGTGCCGTTTGAATATCCTCCAAAGGACAACCCTGAGACTGGCTTCAATAAATACGATCAGATCGGCCTCTTGCCAAATTTGTTTAGCTGGCCCTACATAACTTCCTTCAACCACCCAGCTGGATTGGCCTGAAATTTCGGTGACCCTTTGTCGTCGGATTTCTGGAGGTTCTGCTTCGCCGCTACCGTCAAATTTCCACATCACGGAATCTAGATCAGTGAACCGAACCCCTAATTGTTCGGCGAGCTTCGTCGCTAGAGTTGTTTTGCCAATTCCTGCACCACCAGTGATGAATATTTTTCTGATTTGACCCATGTAGTGAGATTAGTTCGAAAATTTCGTCCCGCGATAACAATTCTTGGTAGATTGTGTTGTCTGAAATTTTTAACTAAATACACGCCGCCCGGCAAGCCTGATGTTCAAGATCGATTCATAGGTGCCCACGACGACGGAATCAAATTTGAGAGCAGGAATAACTAAATGTTTGCAGATCTAAGTGGAAAAGTAGCACTAGTAACCGGCGGTGGACAGGGTCTAGGTCTTGGCATTGTGCTGAAGTTGGCGGGTCAAGGTGCTGACATCGCAATCGCCGACCTAAGCGAAGAGAACGCAGCCGATGCCGCCAAGCAGGTTGAAGCGTTAGGCCAGAAGGCTTACACAGCCAAGATGGACGTTTCTAATAAGGACTCAGTAATTGCTGCGGTTGAGAAGATCACATCTGAAGCCGGCAAGATCGATATTCTCGTCAACAACGCCGGTGTTGCAGGTGCTCCCGGATCGACCGGTACTGGCTTCCGAGATGTTGACTGGGATTTCACTTGGAAGATCAACGTTAAAGGTCTTGCCGACGTTACCGAAGCAGTTCTTCCGCAGATGCGTGAGCGTCAGGCTGGAAAAATCATCAACATTTCTTCGGTTGCTGCAAAAGCTGCGAAGTACCAGACCGCTTACTACGCAACCACCAAAATGGCCGTCGTTGCCTACACGCAGGCACTAGCTCGCGAGTTCGCTATTGAGAACATCAACGTGAACGCTGTTGCTCCAGGGCGAATTTGGACCCAGTTCCACCAGGACTGGATGAAAGAGCGTGAGGCTCTCGGCGACGAGGCTGTTGTCGGTAAGGACAAGCACGATGTGTTTATGGGTGCGCTCAAGGAAGTTATTCCGATGGGCCGACCTCAGGAGCCATCAGACATTGGTGCTTTGGTTACGTTCTTGGCTTCAGAAGAAGCTCGAAACATCACTGGCCAAACCATCCAGTGCGATGGCGGACAAGTAATGGTTTAGGTGCCGCTGGCACGTTTTCTGTGATGCAGGATGAAAAGAGGTTGGTGAATTCACCAGCCTCTTTTTTGTGTCCTAAATTCAGAGGTTACTTAATCCGCAAAGGCTGCCCCGCGACAAGCAAGGTCACATGCTCGGCAGCGTCGGCTATGAGTCGGTTCGCTGTGCCCAGTTCGTCGGCGTAGTCGTTTCCGATCTCGGTTGGAGGTGCGACTCCTGAACCGACTTCATTGGTGATGATCAACGTCGAGCGGTCAGACGCTTTTAGGGCTGCCACGAGTTTGTTGACCTTTTCGGTGGTGCCTACCGAGTGGTTGTAGTTCGGAGCCGAAACTAGATCACCTATCCAAAGAGTGACGCAATCAAGAATGGTCATTACTTCAGATCCCGATTGCTCAACGGACTCGACCAAGTCCGCAGGTGGCTCAAACAAAGTCCAGTACGATGGTCGTTCTGCGATATGGCGATCGATCCGTTGTTCCAGCGATTCGTCACCAATGCCTCGGTGGGCTGTTGCAATGAACCGAACTGGAGAGTCGCCTGCCGCATCGAGAGCTAGGTCGAGGGCGTAGCTGCTTTTGCCCGACTTCACGCCACCTGTGATGAGATGTATCGAGCCCATGCGCCTAAGCCTGATTCTCGTAAGTTGCTGAAAGATGTTGATAGAAGTTGAGCAGCTCAAGTTTGGGAGTTTTATGCGCCATAGAGATGACAGATACGCTTCCAGGAAAAGCAACCAAGTTACCCATATGTGATGGGGGCCAGCCCAGTAACTGTGGAATCATAGTGCGGACGGTGCCTTCATGGGTTACAACCGCGATATCTTCGCCATGTTCTTCTAACTGAAGTTCAGTGATCGCCTTGTCGATTCTCTTAGCAAAGCTCATAAGTGAGTCGCCGTTGGGAGTTGAGAAGTTTGGGTCGGCGGTGAGTAGCGCTTCCACGTCTTCAGGGTAGTCGGCTTTGAGATCAGACCACTTCTTGCCTTCCCAGTCGCCCCAGTCAATTTCTTGCAGTAATGGTGTGGTTTCTATTGTGTGACCAAGTGCTTCCGCTGTCTGAATGCAACGCATTCGAACGCTGGAAGCGACTTGGCTGATAGAGAAATTTTCACGAATAAATTCACCAACCAACTCTGCTTGCTGTTCACCTCGTTTTGACAGTGAAAGATCGCGCCGACCCTGAACAGTTCCTTCAACATTAGCGTTGGTTTCGCAGTGGCGAATGAGAATTAATCGGCCCATTTGTCTGCTTCCATTACATGGTCATAACGTATCGGCTGTCAAAGAACGTCACAGCGACAATTAGAGCCGCGGCATAGCTGATTTCGATACTTGCCCCATAAACGTCACCGTTTGCTCCTCCGATACGACGTTTTGCTACGAGTGCCACGGCTCCTGCAGCAACGACACAGGCGCTCATCGCCCATATTGGGAACCGTCCGTCGTAAGCAAATGTTGAAGCAATTACGAGCAGAACCACGATGAGTATTGCCGGCTGAGGTAGATTGGAATAGCTGCTTCCAAGTCCGCTAGATGAAACGTATGAAGTCAACATCATGACGATTAGTGGTGCGGTTCTCGAGATCGCCCCCACGATCGGAAACACTAGCCAAGCATGAGTTGGATATACCTCTGATATTCCGTTCCACTGAATAAGTACAACCATCAAGACAGCGATGACTCCGAATGCCCCGATATCCGATTGCTTCATGATTCGAAGTCTTGAAACTCTGTCACGACCTCCGAACAGACCGTCAAAAAAGTCGGCGAGACCATCAATGTGCAATCCGCCTGTGAGGAGAACGGTTGCTGTCAGGGCGATGGCAGCTGCAAGATCATCTGAAACAGGATTGTTCAGAACTGCGTAGACGAGCGCAGTGAAGGATCCGATGAATAGGCCAACAATCGGGAAGAACAGCGGAGCGAATCGAGACGGCGGTGAGTCGTTGCCGCTTCCGAACGGCAATGGAATGATCGTCAGCAGGGTGAACGCATCGATGAACGGTCTCACTGGCTAACGGATTCCGTTTCACTAGCCTCTTCGGGTTCTTTTCCTGAGACCGCTGCCTCTTCGAAAGTCGCCATTTCGTTGTGTACTCGAACTGCCGCTTTGATCAAAGGAATCGAAAGAACGGCGCCGCTTGCCTCTCCTAGCCGCATGTCCAAATCGAAAGCAGGTTTAAGTCCAAGATGTTGGAGGGCAAGAATGTGGCCTGGCTCGACCGATTTGTGAGAAGCCAACATGTATTGCTTGGCTGTTGGGGCGATCGCCGCGGCGATTAGCGCTGCAGAAGTCGATATGAACCCATCTAGTACTACCAACATTTGCGATTTGGCAGCTCCGAGTATCACTCCTGCTAGAAATCCGATTTCGTACCCACCAATTTTGGCGAGCACATCGATGGGTTTATCGTTTTGCGGTCTGTTCTTCTTGATCGCTTTGGTAACGACGTAGGCTTTTTTTAGCCGGGTTACTTCATCCACGCCTGTCCCGTGCCCTGTGACGGACTTGGGCGATTCGTCGAGCATTACGGAAGTGATCGCTGAAGCCATTGTCGTGTTTCCGATGCCCATTTCGCCCACCGCTACTAAGTCAGAACCGTCGTTGGAGAGTTGCTCAGTAAGACGAATGCCTTTTTGGATGATTTCCGCCGCGTGTTTATGCGACATCGCTGGACCGTTTACAAAATTGTCGGTTCCGCCCGCCAACTTTGCGTCGACGAGGTCGATTGTTGACCCTGGAATCGGTGTCGCTACTCCGGCATCGACGATTTTTACGTCCGCTCCCGCTTGGCGTGCGAGCGCGCTTACGGCTGCACCGCCGTTTAAGAAGTTGGCGACCATCTGGGCGGTCACTGCCTGAGGAAATGCCGAAATTCCTTCTTCCACGACTCCGTGGTCTGCTGCAGCTACAACAACCCAAGTTTTTTCGATTGAAGGGACATCAGATCGCTGAATTCCGGCGATCTGGCAGGCGATATCTTCAAGTCGACCGAGGCTACCTGCTGGCTTGGTTAGGGACGCTTGTCGCTGGCGAGCTGTTTCGACGTGTGATGCGCTTATCGGCTCGATGATGAACGGATCGGACTGGTCAATAGATACGGATGAATCTGGCACTAGAATTCCACGCCCTTTTGGGCAGGAATCCCTTGATCGGCGTACGGGTGCTTGATCTCTTTCATCTCGGTCACGAGATCGGCGACTTCAACAAGCTTTTCGTGTGCGTCACGACCCGTGATGATTAGGTTCAGCATCTCAGGCTTGTTCGCAATTACTTCGAGAACTTCATCGACGTCGATCCAACCCCACGTTATTGGGTAGGTGATCTCATCGAGCATGATCACGTCGTACTCGCCTGACGATATTTTTTCTTTCGCGATTCTCCAGCCGTTTTGAGCTAATGCTTCATCTTCGGACAGGTCTTTAGAAGTCCAACTGAAACCTCGCCCGGCGGGAATCATCTCGATGCCGATTTTTTCGGCTGCCATCTGCTCACCGTATTTCGATTTCTCGCTTTTGATGAACTGAACGGCCATCGAATTCATGCCTCTGCCCCATGCACGGAGCATCATTCCGAATCCAGCGGTTGTCTTGCCTTTTCCGTTACCGGTGTTGATAACGACAAGGCCCTTGCGGATTCGCTTCAAGTTGGGTGGAGGAGTAAATTCGGTAGGTGGCTTGTTCAGCGGGTTAAGTGGCATTTTTGTTCTGACTCGTTTTGGTTTACTGGTGCGGTAAATGGCACAAAAAAACCCCGTTCGTGATCGATACGGGGAAGCTATTCGTGAGACTTGATGAATATTAATCTCATGCTGAGCCACCCCTATTTCGCGAGGAGTAATCGTGCCCAAATGTCCCTGGCAGGTCTCCTGGCTTCCGGTTCGGCAAATTGCTTTGACGAAGTTGCGTTCCTTCCCGGTGATTTCACAACCAGTGGATCGTTACGCAATAAAACCGGTAACAGTGGCGCTACCGCAGCGGATTTGCACCGCTTTCCCTTTTCACCCGAATCGCTTCACGTGTGTGCAACTCATCGGACACCAAGGACTCTGTATTCAATTGATTGGAAGGCTATGTGGCAATTCCGGTGGAGTCAAATTGAATCGAGTCGATTACAGCCCGTCGGCGACGCCACGTAAGAGCCAGCCAACACCATATGAGAGCACAGCGGCCATACCGCCCACGGTCACCGTTTCGAGACCCGCTTTGATGGCGTTGCTGTTTACAACCTTCGCTTTGTAGATACCGATAGCGAAGAACGTGATTGCAGTAGCGATCGAGCTCCATAGGAAGGGTGACGGAATCCCGCCATCCATGACCAAGTTGAGTATGAATGGAGCAACTGGGACGATACCTGCAAGTAAGAAGGCAACAAAAGTCCACCATGCAGCCCTCTTTGGTTCAGGCCCATCGAGGAGCAGTCCGTGCTCTTCGAGCAGCATGGTATCGACCCACACCTGCTCGTCGGACGTTATGACGTCGACAACTTGTTCTAGTAACTCGCCTTCGAAACCCTTCGCTGCATAAATCTGCCGAATTTCTTCGCGTTCGCCTTCCGGGATGAGTTGAATTTCGTTCTCTTCATCCTTGCGGACCATGTGTACGAACTGCTGTTCTGCCTTCGTGCCGAGGAAGTTGCTGACCGCCATTGAGAATCCATCGGCGATCAGATTCGCCAGACCGAGGATTACAACGATTCCTGGAGCAAGATCGGCCCCAACGACTCCTGAAACGACGGCGAAAGTCGTGATTGTTCCGTCGATTCCGCCGTAGACCATGTCTTTGAGATAGCTCTGCGGAGTGCCATCTTGCAAACGTTGTCGCACCTTGTCGGGCGTGTGCATGTCTCGAAGATGTTCAGGCCCACTCAGGCTTCTGCCCATTCTGGTCTCCTAGAATCCGTGATCGGCTGCACTGTCTTGCGGCACAAATCCAAGCACTTCTTTTGCGTGCTCAATGTCGCGATATCGGGTCGGGTTGTCGGAACATGCGAACACAACTGCGTACTTCAGATATTCAGGGGCGTGAACTGCCTTATCGATCATTTTAAGGATGTCCCTATGACTGCACCACACTGAAGCGTTCCGAGCGTTTAGAGGTACATCGTCGATTTCAACTTTGCCGATACGAATACAGATTATCGACATGTCATGCTGCTCGGAATACATCCGACCTAAGTTCTCGGTGAACATTTTGGATACCGAGTACATATTTCTTGGGCGAACAGGATCGGCGATCGTGATCATTGGCCGAGGGGATGGCAGCTCGAAATCTGGATCGTGTACGAGTGATTTGAATGGGTCGTCTTGTTCATACCCTGCAATGACCGCACCAGTGCTCGCAGCGACTATCCGTTTTACACCTGAGATTCTGCACGCCTCGAATAGGTTGAAAACCCCGGTGACATTCGCCTTGATGTGAGTCTCCGCGGAAACATCACCGCGAGAGCCTGCCATGTGAATGACTGTGTCGATTCCGTCGAGAGCGGGGAGTATGTCGTCAATCCCATCACCTATATCGACGACGGTAGTTGGGAAGCCTTCGACTTCGCTTCTACCTAGAGCTGTGACTTCGTTGGATTCTGCGAATTTGCGACCCGCTAGACCACCTATGAGACCACTCATGCCGGTTACGAGTATTTTTGACGATGTCATGTGAGCAGGTAGATTCCTCAATAAATGTGAACTACGAAAATTCAGTGATGTGAGCCGATGTGACCCGTTCCAACTCTTTTGCCAATGCAGGATTTGCGTTGAGTGAATCGAGCGTGCCATCGGCCATTAAGTCTGATGCTTCCCTGCGAGCGATCTGAAGCAAGTCAACGTCGTCGATGGTGGCTACCTTTAGTTCATCCCAGCCGCTTTGACGTGTGCCCATGTAATCGCCAGGTCCCCGAATACGCAGGTCCTCTTCAGCAAGTTTGAATCCGTCGTTGTAGTTTAGTAGTGCTTCGATCCGTTCGTTCGCTATCTCGCCTTTGGAGACAGATTTCAGGATGCAATAACTCTCTGCTTCGCCCCGACCGACCCTACCTCGAAGTTGGTGAAGCTGGGCGAGTCCGAATCGGTTGGCACTCATAATCATCATGACTGTGGCGTTTGGAATGTCGACACCGACCTCGATCACCGGTGTTGCTATTAGGACGTCAATTTCCTTTTTACGAACTCGGTCCATTACCTCTTGTTTCTCAGCAAGTTTCATTCGACCGTGAAGCAAACCGACTCTTAGATCCTTGAATTCACCGTTTGAAAGCCGCTCGAACTCTTCGAGTGCCGACGTGGCTTCAATGGCTTCTGAAGGCTCGATAAGTGGGCAAACAACGAATGCTTGCCTTCCCTCAGCCACTTGGTTGCGAATCAGTTCGTAAGCCGCGTTCTCGGTGACATTACTGTTGGCGAGAGAAGTTGTGATCGGCTTTCGGCCCTTCGGCAAGATTTTGAGCGTTGTTATATCTAGATCGCCGTACACCGTGAGCGAGAGCGTTCGTGGGATCGGTGTTGCCGACATTGCTAAAAGGTGCGGACGAGGATCACGTTGAGTGAGCGCACCACGTTGCTCTACTCCGAATCGATGCTGTTCATCGACTACCGCCAATCCTAGATTCGGAATCGCCACTTGTTCTTGCAGAAGCGCGTGAGTCCCGATGATGAGATCGGCTTCGCCATCGGCGATCATTTGCTGGATGCGTTTCTTGATTGATCCCTGCAAGCTACCGATCAGCAAAACCATCGTGATGCGTCGATTTCCGCTACCTGGAAGACTGGCGTGCCGAACGGCGTCTTTCGGCTCACCCGGAAGAGATTCGGCGCTCAATTGATTAGCGATGCTGAGAAAATGTTGCTCGGCAAGAACCTCAGTTGGAGCCATCAATGCTCCTTGGTGACCTGACGTATTCACCGCGAGTAGAGCAGACAGAGCAACGACGGTTTTTCCGCTTCCCACCTCGCCTTGGAGCAAGCGCCCCATAGGAACGCCCGTTGACATGTCCTCGATAAAACCGTCGAGTGAACTCTGTTGATCTGTCGTCAATTCAAATTCGAGTGATTCTAGGAATGATTCGACTACGGGTCTGCTTCGTTCTTTGTCGATGATGATTCCGTTGCGCCGGTGCTGCCATTCTGACTTTTTCTTCAGAGCAGCAAGCTGATACATAAACAGTTCGTCGAATGCCAACCTGCGGCGAGCTTGGAACTGGAGATCGGCGGAATCGGGGTAGTGCATCGATTCAATGGCGCTCTCAAGATCGGCGAAAGCATGGCGGCTCTTCAGATCATCGTCGAGATACTCATCGAGTAGTGGTAATCCATTGTCGAGCGACTTCCGAGTTGCAGTTCGAATTGAACGTTGAACTAGGCCATCGGTCGACGGGTAGATTGGCAACAGGTTCCCGGCGTGAGTGAGTTGGACATCTTCTCGACCTGAGCCCGACGACGAATTGGATGAAAGTTGGTCATACTCGGGATTCTGCATCTGAGCTCGACCATTGAACTCCTTAATCTCTCCGGAGAACGCGATCAAATCGCCACGCTTGAACCGATTCGTTAGGTATGCCTGCCTGAAGAAGGTCGCTTCTAGCAGCCCGGTTCCGTCATTGATCAATATCTTGGCGGCGCCCGGCGGAGGTCCTATCTTTGCAGTTTCAGATCGCACGACCCGACCTGCGACAGTCATTTGCTCGCCGAATAGAACTTCACTGATTTTCGTAACTTGTGAGTAGTCCACGTGTCGATTCGGGAATAGCCGAATCATGTCCCGAAGGTTGGCTACATCGAGCCGAGCGAGCTTGGGGCGAGTCGCTTTGTGAATGAATTTGAGATCTTCAATCGGAGTATCGAGTGTGTACTTGGTTCGCGTCGAAGCACGTTTTACGGCAGGTTTCTTTGCGATTGGAGCGGGTTCAGGTGCCGGAGCGGAGCCTGTCTCAACCCGAAGTCGCCCCATGACCGCAGAAGCCCATCTGTGCCGTTGACCCGGTTGGAGGGCGGCATAACTAGTGCCACCCAAAGGCTCGATGCCTCGTATCCACGGAAGCGAATTGGCAGACTGTTCGATGAACTTGTCTAGCCCACCCATTACAGCGCGGTCAGTGAACTCAAGTTTTCTTTCAAGTTCAAGAACGTTTTTTAGCGCGTTGATCGCTCGGTCGGGAGCCATGTTCCGAGCCGACATTTGTGATCGTCGAGCCGTTTCACGTCCACCTACATTCATTTTGCAGAACTGGCGTTCGAGTCTGACCTGACCAGCCCAAGACCGAGAGTGCCCGGTCCAAGATAGTTGCCTACAACCGGACCCAATTGAGCCACTACGGGTGCGCCATCGGGACCAAACGAGGCTACCTCTTTGGCGATCGCTTCCGCGTCGGCTTTGTCAGTCGTATACAGAATCGCTAGCTTGTCCAGCGGCGCAGCTTCAGACACCATGTCGACAAGTTTGGTGATGCCCTTTGAGCGATTGCGCGCTCTGCCCGCTGGATGAGCTACACCTTCTGTGAGCGTGAGTATTGGTCGAATTCTGAGTAGCGAACCGACAAATCCTTGAGCTTTACCAATTCTTCCACCTCGAACAAGATACTCAAGTGTGTCGACCATGCCGACAAACGATGCTCGTTCACTAGAGCTCTTGGCGAGTGAAACCGCGTCATCCAGCGATCCGCCAGCCGCAACATGTTCGGCGACCTGAACGGTAGTCCAGCCCAGAGCCATTGAGGCTTGCTCTGAATCTACAACTTCAACTCTCGTGCCTTTTTCCTTCATTAAACCCGCGGCGTTTACAGCAGCATTGAACGTGAGACTCAGTTTTGAGCTGATGTGTATAGAGATGATTTCATCGTGAGTTTCAGCAAGTTTTTCGTACAGCTCTAGGAATGACCCAACAGATGGAGCTGAAGTCGTAGGAATAACTTTTTGGTCGGGCAGGCGTTGGTACATCTCGTCGGCGGAGATCGTAATTCCATCGAGAAATGTTTCGTCCTCAATGTGAACATTGAGCGGTATTACAGATATTCCGTGCTGCTTCGCAATATCTACCGGAAGATCAGATGTGCTGTCGGTTACGACCGCTATGCTCATTTTTGTACTCCGTAGAGGGTGACTAAGTCAGTTTGTAGATCACTGGGAATGCGATTCGTACACATATTCAGGCGGAATCGCATCTCTGCAACTTTGACGATCAGGCTACTCTACTGCAACGAGATACTCGTAGTGAGGTTGTCCACCATAGACGACTTCGAATTCAACGTTTTCAAACTTAGATTCGAGCGATTCTGAAGTTGCAGCCACTTGCTCTTCTGTGAGTGATTCCCCTGTGTATACCGTTACGATTTCCGCATTGACGGCATTGTTCTCGATCATTTTGCTCAGGACGAACAAAGGGTCACGTCCTACAGCGACAATCTCGTCGTCGAACGTCGCAAACGCCATTCCTTCGCGAATTTCATGGCTATAAACCGTTACATCTCGGCTTGCTCTGCAAACTCTGCCATCGCCGACATCGCTGACAACCTCGTTCATCGCTGCTTCGTTTTCTTCGAGAGAAACCGTTGTGTTGAATTCCAGCAGAGCGGCGACACCCGACTGTACTGATCGAGTTGGGATTACCCGGACATCCTTTTTGCTCAACGCGGGAACCTCTAAAGCCGCAGAAAGGATGTTCTTATTATTTGGCAGAAGGATTACTTGGTCAGATGGTGCAGCTTCAACTGCTCGAAGCAGTTCAGAGACTGATGGGTTCATCGAGTCTCCACCTTCGACGACAGATGTTGCACCGAGGCCTGTGCTCACTATCAAGTCAGATAAGCCATCGCCAGCAGCGACTGCAACCACCGCAGTCTCGACCTTCTCGATCAGTGTTGTGTCGTTCTTGTTGCTCGAACGCCGATCGTCGATCCATTCGGACGTCTGATCGTCCATGTTCTCGATCTCGATATTCGAGAGTTGTCCGTAGCTATGCCCAACGCTCAGTGCCTCACCCGGATCTTCCATGTGAACATGAACTTTGGCGATACCATCTGCACCATCAACAATCGGTGAGCGACCGATTGTTGCAATTTGTTCGCGTAATCCCTCGACATCAAGCTGATCCGACTTAATGGCGAACACAGTGCAGTAGCCCCAGTCGATTTCAGCGGAAGCATCGACAAAATCTGCTTTGACAGATCCAGAGAATTGTTTGCCTAGTGGCATGGGAACTTCGATCACCCTGCCGACCGGTTCATCACCCTTTAACGCCCTGATTGCACCATCGAGCATCACTGCGAATCCAAACCCACCTGAATCAACCACTTCGGCTTCCGCCAAAATAGGAAGCAAGTCAGGCGTACGGCGCACTGATTGAATAGCCTCTTCAGCTACATCGGTCATTACGCTCTTGAGGTCGTGGTTCACAGCTGCAGACTTTTCGGCTACTTCAGCGCACTCTCGGTACACAGTCAGCATCGTGCCTTCAACAGGGTTCGGCAGTGCTTTATAGGCGCTGTTGGATGCGATTCGTATAGAGCGTGCGAAGTGCTCTCCGGTGAGTTCGGTGTCTTCCCCTATCGCCTCGGCAAGCCCTTTGAAGTATTGAGCAAGTATGAGACCTGAATTCCCACGAGCACCAAGCAGGGCCGATCGAGCGATGACTTTCGCCACATTGTTTGCAGATTCTGTCGATTTGGACGGCAAATCATCAATGATCGATCTGAGCGTCAGCAACATGTTCGTGCCTGTATCGCCATCTGGAACAGGGAACACGTTTAGGGCGTTGATTGTGTCGCGATTAGCCTCTACCGCCTTAGTGGTGGCGCGGATCATGTCGGTGAGACGTGATGAAGTGGCGCTCGGTATTCCGGCTTGAGAATTCGACATCAGCTTTGACTCCTGGCTGTATCGTAATCGCTGCAGTTCAAAAAGGTGGCTCAGACTCGCAATTCATTGATCAAGAATTCAGTTGTTCCGACCCGACTTGCATGGTAGCGTTAATCGCTGGAGTCTTATTCGAGTCTCGCTCTCCTAACGGGGAATTTCGACATTCGATTAGAGACACTCCCACCATCAAGAAGTTATTTCGAGAGTCTAAACGCTATGCCAAGCTCCGACCAGATCAGGGCAAAACTAGGATTGGGTCCACGACCTAAGCCAATGTTCGGTAACAACCGATCACACGCACTGAATGCGACCCGCAAGATTTCAAAGCCTAACCTGCAGAACAAGTGGGTGATGGTTGACGGTCAGCGATACCGAGTGAAGCTGACAGCTCGAGAGATGCGAACTCTCGACAAGAAGGGTATTTCTCTCCTTTCAGAGTAGAAACCGTTCTCATTTGCGCCTAAAGCCCTTCTCATTAGAGAAGGGCTTTTTTATTGCTGTTCGCCGACCTCATCACACTGACTGGGCGAAGCTAAGCCTTAATGCCTGTACGGTATTGCTTTGTGAAAATCGTAACTACCGCAAGCCGTAAATCAGTGTGAATCAAACTCAACATGTGTATTAAAGTCGCATTGGGCGCATCTTGTGGCGAATTCCGTCGCCGTAAGGCCTGAATAGGTGGTGGACACATCATTACTTCTTGCCTATACTCCGCCCACTTGACGCATGCTCAAAGTGTTGCACCCGCAACGCGACGATTGCACGGTGGCGCCGTTTTCGGCAGAGCCTTATCGTTCCTACGCTTGCATGAGGGGGAGAATATGAACTTTGCTAAGAAGCGACTTCTTCTGGCTCTAGCTGTTCTCGCGGCACTACCATTTGTACTAGCCGCGTGTAGTAGCGATCCAGAAATCATCGAAGTCACTCGTGAAGTCGAAGTCAAGGGTGACACGGTAGAAGTACCGGTTGAAGTTACTCGTGAAGTCGAAGTCAAAGGTGATGACGTAATCCAAACAGTTGTCGTAACCGAAAAGGGTGACGATGTGCAGGTTGTGGTAACCGCTACGGCGATACCAACGGCGACAGCGATTCCGATCGCTCCGCTTGAACCAGCTCCAGCACCTATTAACGCAGCAGGGACTTTGACAGCCGCCGTATTTGACATCGCACCTGGTGTCGGATTAGGTAGCGCACAAGCTCCTGTTGAAGCTATGCAGTACTGGGGTGTCGGTGAAGGTCTCTTCGCTATGGACGCCGGCGGCGCTGTAATCAACCGATTGGCAACTGGATTCACCATTGCATCTGACCTTTCGTACGTCGATGTCGACATTCGATCAGGTGTGAAGTTCCATAACCACCTAGGTGATTTTGGTGAGTTGTCTGTCGACGACATCGTATGGACGATGAACGACTCAAACGCCAACACTAATGCGACCAGTATTCATGGTCAGGCTGGTGACTTTGCTGCACTGTTCACCTCGACCGAGAAAATTGACGAGGACACTGCAAGGTTCCACTTCAACTCGTTCGACTTGCGTTGGAACGGTAACTTCCTGAACGAACAAGCTCAGGGAACTGCGTTCTTCTCGAAGAATGCATTCGACACCATGGGCGAATCATGGATGTTGGAAAACATTGTTTCCACTGGACCATTCCAGGTCGACGAGTGGGTACAAGACGACCGAGCTGTAATTAGCAAGGTTGGATACGACCACTGGCGAACCAATGCGACTTCAAACTCCATTCGATTTATCGAAGTTCCAGAGCCTTCAACTCGTGTTGCATTGCTCAGGACAGGTGAAGTAGACATCGCAGACTCCATTCCGCTGAAGGACATCCGTCCTCTAGCAGAGAGTGGATTCAAGGCTGAGTCAATTACTCGAGCTGGTCGAGTCCACGAAATCATCTTCTCCGGTAACTACTGGGAAGCTAACCACGCTGTAACAGGCGAAGACCTGAACCGAACTGGTTCTGGTTACTGTGTTCACGACCTGCCTTGGGTTGGTTGCAACATCGAAGGTAAGCAGCCTGGTGACATGGAAGAAGCACGAGACGTTCGATGGGCGCTTGCTAAGGCAATTGACCGAGAACTTCTCGCTGACACCATTCTTGATGGCTTTGGAACCGTTGGTTCGATGGAATACGTCGACACAACTGCTCCTTGGTTCGAAGAGCGATGGTTGATTCCTTACGACCCATCAAGTGCTATTGAGCACATGGAAAACACTGCATGGCCTACCGGTAAGTTCACAATCGGTATTTGGACCGGTGGTGAGCTCGGTGGATCAAGCGGATCAAACGCTGAACTTAACGACGCTATTGCCGGTATGTGGCTCGCGTTGTGGCCAGACATGGACATTCAGGTGTTCAAGTCTGCCTACTCGATCATCCGACCTGGTTTGGTTGGTCGAACAAACACAATCCCTTACGCAGGTGACTGTGACGAAGGTTCGACAACAATTCCGTTCGACTGGCCGCACGGCCTAACTGAGACAAGCCGCACACGTGGTGGTTTCGGTTGCGGAATTGAAATTCCAGAAATTTCGGACGCATTTGGTGAGGTCTCTCTTATGACAGACCCTGTCGAACGTGCAGCCCGAAACGTTCAGATGGTCGACTACCTTTACGATCAGATGATCTTCGCTGGTACCGTCCAGGTTCCAACGTTGGTTGTTTACAACCCGAATTCAATTTCAGGTTGGTTAGGTACACCGTCCATGTTCGCCACGATGAACGAATTCGAGTCAATCGAACACGCTCGCTAGGCAAACCTAGACAAACAATATGCCCGGGAGTGTTCCGCCTTTGTGCGGACGCTCCCGGGTTCTTTATCTAGCTCCGTTTTATGCGAGCTAGAACCACACCCTTAGCATTTTTGAGTAGCAATTGCGGAAGTATCTGATCCAACGATTTTTCTTCGGTATCTTGTCGCTGATCGCTGCGACCATGATCGTATTCGTGCTTTCAAGAATGACTGGCGACCCACTGCTGCTCTATGCCAAGCCTGGTGGCTATGGCGTGTCACCAGAGCAGATTGCGGCCCTAGAAGAAAAGTTGGCTTTAGACAAGCCGCTTGTAGTTCAATATTTGATATGGCTTGGCCGTGTAGTTCGTGGTGATTTGGGGCAGACGCTCCTTGCCGAGCGAGAAGTGTCCACTGTGATCGGTGAGAAGCTCGGAGCAACATTCCAACTCGGAATTCTGGCTTGGATATTTGCCACATTTGTCGGAGTGCCGCTCGGGGTGCTATCCGCGGTTAAACGCGGCTCAATTTGGGACTATCTAGGCCGTATGTTTGCCTTATTTGGGCAAGCCGCGCCTGTTTTCTTCTTAGGAATTCTTGGGATCTTATTTTTCGCGGTCCAATTACATTGGCTGCCTGCGGGTACCAGACCAGTTCAAGATCCGTTCTGGCCAAGCCAAGCGAAAGCCTTGGTGATGCCGACAATTGCACTTGGTTGGCTACCTGCAGCTGTCTATCTGCGCTTAACCCGTTCTGCGATGCTTGAAGTACTCGACTCTGAATACGTGAAATTGGCGAGAGCCAAAGGAGCGTCGAATCGAGCAGTCATATGGCGGCATGCTCTTCGAAATGCGCTCATCGCTCCCATTACCGTTTCGGCTCTGGTGTTAGTCGGATTTCTTGAGGGCTCAGTCGTTATCGAAGCCGTGTACGCCTGGCCTGGAATCGGACGAATGGCTGTTGAGTCGATTCACAACAACGACTTCCCGTTGCTCACAGGTGTGATCCTGATGTTCGCTGTTCTTTATGTCGTAGGGAGTTTCCTTGCCGACATCGCATATACAGTTGTTGATCCTAGGATTAGGTACGACTAATCATGTCCCAAGAAGCAGCAACACAACAACAAACTGACGGTCCTGACATGTCTAACCTGATGGCCTCTCAGGTCATTGGGGTACAAAAGCAGACTCTTGGTCAGAAAACTTGGTACGTTATCCGTCGATGGCCGATTATTCCTATGGTCATTTTGGTGATGATGATTCTGGCGGCGGTCTTCGCCCCGCTAATCTCGCCTACTGGCCCACGTGATATTAATCTGCGTGGGAGAGCCGCACCTCCGATCTGGGAGCAAGAGTGGTACGACGATAATCCTAAGAATGAGCAGCGATACCTACTCGGAGCCGATCACGTCGGAAGAGACGTTCTAACTCGAATGCTGTACGGTGCTCGAATCTCGTTGATGGTCGCAATTATTTCGCTCACAGCCGGTGTTGTCATCGGTTCGGCCGTTGGGTTGGTTGCGGGGTACTACGGTGGGTTCATCGACGAATTTGCGATGAGAACTGTGGACGTTTGGAACGCTTTACCGTTCTTGTTAATCGCTATTCTCGCGGCCGTTACATTAGGTCAATCTGTGACCATTGTTATGGTGCTTCTCGCTCTAATCGCTTGGGCAGGAGGTGTTCGAAATGTAAGAGCTGAGGTTCTTACTTTGAAGACCCGCGACTACATTGCGCTTGCTCGAATTGCGGGTGCTTCGGACTTCCGAATAATCATGCGCCACATTCTTCCGGGAGTGGTCAACACGATTGTCGTTTTGGCTACTTTGAGAGTTGGTGGTCTGATTCTCGCTGAAGCCTCGTTGAGTTTCTTGGGAGCCGGTATTCCAGCAGCCACGCCAACTTGGGGCAACATGATCTCTGAAGGACGTGAGTGGTTAAGCACTGCATGGTGGATCGCCGTATTCCCAGGCATAGCTATTTTGCTTGTCGTTATGAGCGTGAACTTCCTCGGCGACTGGCTACGCGATCGCTGGGATCCTAAATTGCGTCAGCTTTAGGCAACACTTTTTTATCAATGAGAGATATGTTTAGTCGTCCGTTCTTCAGGATCGGTTGAAGGTGTTTGAACAATATTCGTTGATTTTCGTCGCCCTCGGCATGTAGCGTCCACATATGTACCCTCCTCTCACTCCAAGATTTAGTGCGGCATTTTTCGATCTAGACGGAACATTGATCGACACTGGTCCACCTCATCGTGAGGCAGAAGCTGCGACACTGCGTGAATTCGGTATCGACCAAGTTGCGGATGATCATCCAGATACGTTCGGCCACGGAGTGATTCCAGGATCGCAAATGGTCTCCGAGCACTACGGTATTGAAGACTCAGAGGCTCTTTTGAACGAGTATCTGCAGAAGTGGAAGCGAATATCTGCTTCTGGTATCGAAATGCTTCCGGGAGCCAACGATGCGGTGCGATCCTTTGCGGCATCGGGAGTCAAAGCGGCCTTGGTCACATCGGGCGAACGTCCTTACGCTGATGGATTCATCAAAATGGCAGGACTTGGTGAAGTATTTTCAGCATCGGTTACGCTCGACGATGTGAAGAATCTAAAACCTCATCCAGAGCCATATCTGAAGGCTGCTGAGTTGGTCGAAACGGATCCGTCGATGTGCGTGGTGTTCGAAGACTCTATCGCCGGATTTCTTGCCGCAAAAGCGGCGGGCATGACTTGTGTGGGAGTTGGTCAGGTTGCGCTAGAAGCCGAGGAGGATATTGCGCCCGATATGGCGATATCGTCGTTCGTAGGGTTTGATATCTGGAACGTGCGACCGCACTAAATTCAGCTAGCTTCCAGCGTTGCGGATTGCTTCGATGCCGATCTTCATTCCGTCGGGGAAGTTAAAGACACCGGTACCTGAGATCAAGGTCGTGGCACCTGCATCGATCACTTCGCCTGCTGTATCGACTTTTATTCCGCCATCAACTGCTATTTCGAGTTCATGACCGGCTATTAGCGCCATGTTCTTTAGTTCAGAAATCTTTGGCAGCATTTCAGGCATGAACGATTGGCCACCGAATCCAGGTTCGACCGTCATCACAAGGACACGCTCGATCAGAGGCAACGAGGCTTGAAGGACTGAGGCTGGCGTGTCGGGCTTCAGCGAAACTCCGGCGACCATCCCAGCTACTCGAGCGTCGCCAAGTGATGCTTCCAGATCGTCGCAAGCCTCAACGTGCATAGTGAACACGTCTCCACCAGCGTCGGCGAATTGCTTGGCGTAGCGAGCTGGCTCATGAACCATCATGTGAACGTCGATTGGAAGCTTCGTAAGCGGCCTAATCGCTTCTAGGACAGGAATTCCAATGGTGATGTTTGGAACGAAAAAACCGTCCATCACGTCAAAGTGAAGCTCATCGGCTCCAGCCTCTTCAGCAGCGGCGATGGAATCAGCGAGATGCGCGAAGTCAGCCGCCAAAAGGGAAGGAGATATTTTGATGGGTGGAGCCATTGAAACGAGTGAACCTTTTCGCTTTGGTCATCTTGGCACGACAGACCGTTTGAAAATCTGACTATGCCAGTCTGGCTGCTAACGCATCTGGGTGATACGCCATGATCGTGTCGGCACCAGCTTTGGCGCTTACAACCATGTTGTCGACATTTTCCATCACATCTGGACCAGAAGCGATCACTTTCATTCCTGCGTCGTGAGCGGTTTTTACGTCTTCAGGACTCATCAGGTACCTAGCGTAAATCCACGACGAGTACGGATCAGAAATGGCACCGGGAAGCTCGGCCGCAGAGTTAGCCACCGAAGCGCACTGGAAGTCCGGACTTCCACCATAGAACCGACGTCGTACATCGACCGATTGATGGATCAGTCCTATTCCTACTGTGCTTCCAAGTAGTCCGCGGGAAGCGAGTCCATCACATATCTTGGCGATGCAGCCGGGGTCGAGGGTTTTCATCTCGATGATGAGAGTTGTTTCCGCAGTTCCGTACTCTTTGACGGCATCGAACGTTTCCTCAAGAGTCGGAATTCGCTCGCCTGCAAAATCCTCGCCCCACCAGCTACCGGCATCAAGAGCCTTCACTTCAGCAAGAGTCATCTGAGCAACTCTGCCTTCGCCATCTGTCGTCCGGTCGACCGTATCGTCGTGCAACACGATGAGTTCTTCATCTTTAGTGCCGCGCACGTCGATTTCTATTGCCATGCCCTTTTCTAGAGCGGCTTTGAAAGCGGTGATGGTGTTTTCTGGGTAAGTCTCGTCGAGACCACGGTGAGCGATGATGATTGCCACAGGGTGACTTTCTGGAGAGGACATGTGCCGACACTGCCGGCACAGGCTTGTTATTCGATTAGCGAAGATTGTATCGCCAGTTGAGGAACTCTACTCTCCTGCGTCGGCGAGAAGCTCTTTAGCTTCTTCGATGGCGGCACGGACACGATCAGGTGCAGTTCCTCCAGGAACGTTACGTGCTGCGACGGCAGATTCAAGAGTGATCTCCATGACTCCTTCGTCAAACAACGGAGAAGCGTTTTGGAAATCGCTCAGTTCAAGCTCGCCGAAACCAACTCCGTTTGCGATGCACTGTTTCGACAGGTCAGAGATTGCGATGTACGCCTCGCGGAACGGCACGCCCTTGCCAACCAAATAGTCGGCAAAGTCGGTTGCGAGTACAAAGCTCTTTTCGGCGGCCTGGCGCATGCGATCGACGTCCACAGTCATTCCCGCGACCATTCCAGCGGCGGCTTCGAGCGCTGTAATGACCGTATCGGCGGCGTCGAACAGGCCTTCTTTGTCTTCCTGCAGATCACGGTTGTAAGTGAGCGGGAGGCCCTTGATGGTCGTGAGTAGTCCGACCAACGACCCGTAGACGCGACCTGTCTTACCGCGGATCAGTTCCGCGAAATCAGGATTGCGCTTCTGGGGCATGATGCTGGAACCAGACGTGAATTCGTCGGACAGCTTTATAAATCCGAATTCGTCCGACGACCAGATGACCAGCTCTTCGGCGAGGCGCGATAAATGAGCCATTGCCAACGATGAGGCGGTCAAGAATTCGACGATGAAATCACGATCTGAAACAGCGTCCATCGAGTTACGAGAGATATCGCTGAAATCGAGTTGCTTGGCGACCCACTCACGATCGATGTTGTACGGCACACCCGCCATTGCACCCGATCCGAGCGGCATTACATCCGCTGACTCAGCCGTCTGCGCAAAGCGCGTAGCATCGCGGTCGAACATCTCGAAATACGCCATCAGGTGATGGGCTAAAACCACCGGCTGACCACGCTGCATGTGGGTGTATCCGGGAACGATGGTGTCGATGTGCTGTTCAGCGAGAGTTACTAATGACGATTGAAGTGCAACAGCAGCGTCGAATGCACGTCCGCAAGCGACTTGTGTCCACAGACGGGTATCGGTCGCGACTTGGTCGTTGCGTGAGCGTGCGGTGTGAAGACGGCCGGCGGCGTCACCAACTAGTTCGTAGAGGCGAGATTCCACGTTCATGTGGATATCTTCGAGTTCCTCTTTCCATTCGAACTCGCCGGCTTCGATCTCTTCAACGATCGCGGCTAGACCTTCGACGATCTTTTCAACGTCATCGGATTCGATGATGCCCTGACGACCCAACATGCGAGCGTGCGCTATCGATCCGGCGATGTCTTCACGGTACAGGCGACTGTCGTATTGAATAGACACCGTGAA
>JBDQHW010000007.1:0-88193 GCA_040264655.1 Dehalococcoidia bacterium
ACTAAAAAAATCAGGTAAATCATAAAAGCCCTTATGTAGTGCATTCGAGAGCATTCCCCGGCCGGATAACTCTCGGACACAGGCCATCTTCAGGCCAGCCGTACAGCGCATCAGGCTTTCCCCCCTCAGTAGGCACTGAGCGGGTGGCCCGAAGATTCAAATGCCCTTCTCACCCGGCGAGAAGGGCATTTGCGCGTTCGGGGATAGCAGGGGCAATTCGAGTCCCTTTCCTGATGGAAGGACTAGGATCGGAGAATGCGATTCGGAGCCGAGTCATCCTACGACGAGCGCGACTGACGGGATGACGTGAGCACATTAGCGAAGACGCATTCTGACAAAAACTTCGATACGATTTGCAGCAATTAATTGCCTGTTGAACTAGGAGAACCGGATTGCCCTCGATCAGATCGGAACAGAACGTCTCAGCCGAGATGAGGGACGGCACAATTCTCAAAGCGGACATATATCGACCAGACGATGGTGGTAAACATCCGGTACTCCTACTGAGAACGCCTTACTGGAAGCTCAATCCGAGATACATCAACACTGCACGGAATCTGGCTGAACGCGGATACACAGTAATCTGCCAGGACATGCGAGGGCGATACGACTCTGATGGAGAGTTTAAATGGCAGTTCATGGACAATTCGCTGACAGGTGATGCAGAAGATGGTTACGACACCGTCGAGTGGGCTGCCAATCTGAAACATTCTGACGGACAAATTGGCACTTGGGGTCATTCATACGACGGTTGGACATCATGGCGAATGGCTGAACTTCAGCCACCGTCTTTAAGGGCGATTCACGCGAGCGGAATGGGAACCGAATCGCTCGACATGAACTTTGGCATCTTTGAAACAGGTCGTCGTCTTGAGTGGACTTATATGATGGCTGCGGACATGCGGCGACGATCGGGTGCAAAGCACGGCCCACACTCCCCGGTCGAAGCCGTGAACCAGTGGCGAGCTATCGAGCGTGGCAAGTGGATTTGGTACCTGCCTTTCGAAAACATCCCCGATGAAACGTTCTCAGGTCTCACTCCACAACTCAAGGCCTATTACAAAGAACAAAATGTCGAGATGTGGAATTTTGATGACGTTCATCCAAAAGTGAGCATCCCGGCCGGAATGTTCACCGGCTGGTGGGATCGCGTAATCGGTACCGTCAAGCAATACTCCGGTTTAGAAACGAACGGACCAGACCACCTAAAAGGGCAGCACAGGCTTGTCGTAGGTCCGTGGTCTCACATGATGACGACTCTCAACAGAGATCTGGGTCCTATCGATTACGGTGCTCAAGCCGAGGAAACTTGGGAGAACCTGATTCTTCGCTGGTACGACTATCAGTTCAAAGGGATTGACGATGGAATTGGCTCGGAACCTGGTGTAAAGCTATTCATTCTTGGTGCGAACGAATGGACGTTCGAGAACGAATGGCCGATCAAACGAGCGGAAACGGCACCGCTCTATCTTCACAGTGATGGTTCAGCGAACACTACCTATGGTGATGGGACTCTTTCTTACGACGAACCTTCAGGAGAACTACCGGACACTTATTCTTACGATCCAAAAGATCCAGTAATGAGCGTCATGGACATCGACGCTCAAGCGATGCCGCGCGACCAGCGCCCGTTGGACGGCCGACAAGATGTCTTGGTTTACCAGACCGCGCCTTTCGAGACTCCGACTCGATTCGTTGGACCGGTAGATTTAGAGCTTTGGGCAGCCACTGATGCCCTAGATACTGATTGGACTGCCAAGTTAGTTGTTGTTGAAGAAAGCGGGCTAGCGGTCAACCTCACATACGGCATCATGAGGGCACGTTACCGGTCGGGATTCGATCGAGAAGAACTGCTGGATCCTCACGTTGCAAACAAGTTTGTGATCAAACTCAACCCGGTTGGAATAGAGATTCAGCCGGGTCAACGTTTACGACTGGATGTCTCCAGCTCAGATTTTCCTAACTTCGACAGGAACCACAATACGGGCAAGGATTTTTGGTCAGACACGGAACTTAAAGTCGCTAAACAAACCGTGTTCCACAATTCTGAGATGCCGTCTCGACTGCTCATGCCTTTAGTAGCGAAGAACAATGTCTAACAGAATCACGTGCTGCTAGCAGGCGCGCCCGTTAGGTCATCAGCGTTGCCAGCGATGTCGTCAAACGATGTGTAGTTTGTCTTCCACAATTGCGAGTACAGCCCTGTGGAACTCACTAGTTCATCGTGCGTGCCGTTCTCGACGATTTCACCGTCCCTGACGACGATGATTTGGTTCGAGTTTCTAATTGTTGAGAGTCGGTGTGCTATAACCAAAGCGGTTCGACCTTCAAGAAGCTTTTTCAGGGCATCCTGAATGATTCGCTCGGTGTAACTGTCGATGTTGGCGGTCGCTTCATCAAGGACAAGTATCTTCGGATCTGCGACTAGTGCTCGAGCAAAGCTCAGTAGCTGCCTCTGCCCTACCGACAAGTTAGACCCACGTTGTTCCAACGTCGTGTCATAACCGTCATCGAGCTGCATCACGAAGTCGTGTGCGCCAATAATCTTGCAAGCTGAAACAACATCCTCACGTGTGGCATCCACTGTGTTGTACCGAATGTTCTCAAGGACACTCTTTGAGAACAGGAACGGTTCTTGTAGAACCATACCCATCACTCCACCGATCGACTCTTGCGTCACGTCTCTAATGTCTTGGCCATCAATCGTGATGGAACCTTCTTGAACATCGTAAAAGCGGTGAGCGAGCGCAGTTATCGAGGTCTTACCTGAACCAGTAGGACCGACCAGTGCGATTGTTTGACCCGGCTCAGCGGTGAAGGAAATATTCCTAAGAATGGGTCTTTCGGGATCATATCCAAACGTAACGTTCTTAAACTCGACACGACCTTGTACATCTCGAATTGCCTTGGCGTCTGACTTGTCCTCAATCTCTAGGGGAATGTCGAGTAGCTCAAATATTCTGTGGCCCGAGGCTACCGCGCGTTGTAGCAGTGCGTAGTGCATCGTCAGGGTGCGAATCGGCTCGAAGAATCTTTGGACATAAAGCAAGAACGCTACCATGGTTCCAATTTCAATCGATTCGCTCAGTACTCTTCCACCGCCCACGACCAACACGATTGCCAATGCAGCACCGGTCATCAACTCGACGGTTGGCATCAGTACGCCACCAAGCCTCGACGCCTTGACCGCCGACCAGAAATACGTGCGGACTTTTCCGCCCATAATCCCGTGATTTTCTTTCTGACGGTTTAACGCCTGAACGACTCTGATCCCGCTGACGTTTTGATCGAGATAGACACCTACTACCGATGAATTTCGCCGCATTCTAAGAAATGCTCGGCGAGCGATCGGCTGCCAGATAATCCGTATAAGGAACAGAGCGGGAACGATTGCGAGAGTCACGATTGCGAGCTGGAAATCTAACAAAAGAAGGATCACGATTATCCCGACCAGCGTGAGGACATCCCCGATAATTTCAATCGATGATTCCAACATTTCCTGTAACGCCCCGACATCTCCAAACATTCGGGACATGAGTGCCCCAATTGGAGTCTTATCAGAGAACGACAACGCCAAGCGCTGAAGTTGTAAAAACATGTCGGCTCGAATGTCATACAAAACGGTCAACGCTACCCGAGTAATAAGCACGCTCTGGAGGAAGTTTGTGAACCAGTAGATACCGGCAACTCCGATAAGTGATATAGCTATTACGCCAAGAAGACTCGAATCTCCTTTTCGAATAGCACTGTCGATACCGAACTTAACGAGCAATGGAAGTGACAAATTCGCGAGTGTGAATCCGATCACAGCCATAGTCGCAGTAAACATCGCTCTTTTGTATGGAGCCGCATAGTAGAAGAATCGCTTGAACACAGTGCTATCGAGCTGGGCGAACATCTCTTCGTCAGACTCGTGCAGTTTTGAGTGCTCTTCTTCAGCATTTGCTGGTCGCTCTCGCTTCGGCTGCTGCTGTGATGGAGAAGCGTTTGAAGTGTTTGTCACGTTACTCTCCATCCTCCACACCGCGTCCGCTCTGAAGGTCCCACAGCTGCCTATAGTGCCCCTCAAATGCCAACAGCTCATCGTGCGAACCGCGTTCTACGACTTTTCCGTTGTCCAGAACCAATATTTCGTCGGCGTGTTGAAGCGATCCGAGTCGATGGGCAATGATGATCGTTGTCTGGCCTTGAGTGAGTTCCTTCAGAGCGAGACGAATTCGGGCATCGGTACCAGCGTCGACAGATGACGTGGAGTCGTCCAACACAAGTATCGGTGAATCAGTGAGCAGCGTTCTTGCAATAGCAACTCGTTGGCGTTGACCACCTGAAAGCCCGACTCCTCGTTCACCAAGTTCGGTATCGTAACCGTCGGGCAATCCATCGATGAAATCGTGAATTTGAGCGATCTGTGCTGCTGCGATGACTTTTTCATCAGATGCAGTCACATCACCATAACGAATATTGTCTCTAATCGAGCCATCGAACAGGAATGGGTCCTGTTCAACCAATCCTATGGCTTGCCTAACGGACAAAATCGTGACCGTTTTGAGATCGGTTCCATCAATAGACACTGAACCCGAAGTTGGATCGTAAAAACGCGGGATCAAGTTCGTAATCGAGCTCTTGCCACTTCCAGGTGCTCCAACAATACCGACCGTGTGATCCTTGCGAGCCTCGAAGCTGATTCCCGACAAGGCCGGAGCGTCTCCATAGCTGAACGAGACATCGTCGAATCGTAGAACGCCATCCGTAACGTTGAGTGGCTCTGCTTCTGATTCATCTGCTATTTCCGACGGAATATCCAAAACTTCGAAAATCCGACCACCCGCCGACGACGCTCTAGCAGTCGAATTGATGATCATGATCAGCATTCTCACCGGGAATCTCAGCAGCGCCAGGTAGAAAAAGAACTGTGTAAGTTCTCCTTCTGACAGATCCCCGCTGATCACCTTTTCGCCACCCACCCACAACACGATTGCCCATGCGACCAAGAACGCAAACGAGATCGAACCGCCCCCGCGCGCGTGCGTTCGCGCCGCACTCATTCGTAAACCGACCACTTCGCGGGCAGTGACATCAAATTTCGATTCTTCGTATTTTTGGGCGGAGAAAGCGCGAACCACGCGAATACCCGCGAGGTTTTCTTGCATGGTGGTAGTTAAGTCGCCAAGCGCATCTTGAATCTGGCGCCACGTTGCCCGTAGTTGAAGGCGCAAACGTCCGCTGCGATAGACCATGAAAGGCACGAAGCTCAAACTTAGCAGGGCTAGTTGCCAGTCAATTTGAGCCATGAATACGCCAGCGGCTACGAGCACGACCACTACCCGAACAATCTGGACTAGGCCTGACTGGACGAACATTCGAACGCCTTCAATGTCGGATAGTCCTCGAGACATTAATTGTCCTGTGTGAACCCGATCGTGAAAGCTGAAACTTAAAACCTGGAGCTTGTCGAAATACAGCATTCTCAGTTGGTTGGAGACACGTTGGCTGAGCGTCTCACCGAGAAACATCTGGGCAAACCCTGTAGTGCCGCGCAACGCAGACACCAAGATCACGAGTAATGCTGTGTTGAGTAGCAGCGACTCAACATCTCCCCTGTTCGCTGCTCCACCTTTGATAAGGAGAAGCGCCTCATCTACACCTTCACCAAGTAGGCGGGGAATAAAGAGAGAAACCACTGCTGTAGTCGCCGAAAATATAGCCGCTGCAGCAAGATGCCATCGGTAACTAAAAGTAAGTTTTGTTATTCGCCAGAGAACGTCGGAGCCAGTCGGGCCAGACTCGGTAATCCGAGCGCGCACACTGCGACGTTGACGGTCAGATTGACCGGAGTTGGGCTTGGTAGGTGAAGAGTTCGTACGGTGCTCCCTAGCGTTTTCACGCGCCGGCGAGGACCAGCGTTAAGTGAGTCCGATCAAGATGCGTTCAGGTCGGGACGCCGGGAGTATACGCCCGCAGACTGCCCTAGGGAGGAGTTGTCATCAGATCAAGCAAATCAAGCCATCTTGTCGACCGGTCAACTTCCAGTAGACGCTGCGTTCGCCTCGAATTGAAACACCAATGCTTCGGCGAACCGCACGTTGTTCATTCACAACGTCATAACCAGCGACTTGGCATGTCCCAGAATCTGCTAAAAGCAACGTACAAAGAATTCGTGCAGTAGTCGTTTTGCCGGCACCGTTCGGCCCGAGCAGTGAGAAGAATTCACCTTCACTAATCTCTGTGTTGAAATCGGAAACAGCTGCGACCGAGTGGTATTTTGTTCTCGTCAGGAACCGTCGCAGTCCAGAGGACTCTGTGACTGCTCGATTGAATTGTTTGCCTAAAGAATTAACTTCTATCTTTCGATTTGCACATATCTCGAATAGCGATCAAAACAGTCTCAAAAAGTGAGTTTCGGTCATCGATACGCTCGAAATAGTAGCACCGATATGCTATTTATGTATACACAAGCCTTGTTTCTATAAGCATTTGGGAACCAGATAGATTCCGGAGGATACATGGACTGAATACGACCTCAAGGAGGATCGAATGGCTCCCCGAGTGATTATGTTGTGCACCGGCACCCCTGCACCTGATATGGCGCACTGGGGTTCGTCGTTTCTCGTTGGAATTGGCGGCGAATGGCTGATGTTTGATTGCGGACATGGAGCCAACTACAAACTTCACAAAGCCGGGTTCCAATCGACTCAGGTCGATCGCATGTTTTTCACTCATCATCACTCAGATCATGACGCCGATTACCCATCGTTCCTGTTAACTCGATTCGATATGTCTATCGGGAAAGAGAGTGAACTAGAGGTATATGGTCCTACCCTTACCGAGCAGTTGACTGAGAGATTACTCGGCGAAGGTACTGGGGCTTACTGGCACGACATCGTCGCCAGAACAAAACACCCTCTGAGCGTCGCTGCATATGTAGAACGTGGAGGTATTCCACCGCGAAAGCCCCCAAAGATCCATGCACGTGACATAGGGCCTGGCACTGTGGCGACCGGAAAAAACTGGGAGATCACCGCAGCTCCTGTCGATCACGTCCAGCCATATCTAGATTCGCTTGCATACCGAATCGATTCGGATGAAGGATCGATCGTGTTCTCCGGCGATACAAGCCCTTGCAAGTCGTTAACCGATCTGGCGACTGGCGCAGATTTACTTGTGATGGAGTGCATCAAAGTCGATGAGGACATGATCCCGGGATCTCCAAGCTACGAAACTGAAACCGGTACTTTTGGGGCGGCGCAGACTGCAGTCGATGCAGGTGTAAAACGGTTAGCTCTTGTACATCAGCAAGGAAAGATGGAAGAGCCCGTGCGTAAATCTCAGGCGTTGTTCGAAGTGAAGAGCGTTTACGACGGACCGGTTATTTGGGGTGAAGAGCTACTTGAGGTTCCTTGGGAGTAGCTGATCGCAAGCGTTCGCAGTTAGAAACGGCCGATTTTTAGCAGATCGATGTTGTGCCTTGTCGTGCCATCTATCGCTAGATCACCAAGAATTTCGCCGACGACACTTGCGAACTTGAAGCCATGCCCTGAGAAGCCTGCTGCTATCGCGACCTGAGGGTGATCAGGAACAATATCGATGATGAAGTGCTCATCAGGTGTATTCGTGAACAAACAGGTCTTCAGAGTCATCAACGTCCCGTTTGCTTTGGGGAAGTAACGTGCTGCTGCTGCTCGCAGGACATCTTCGTCTTCCTGAGTCACCCCTCGCTCGACATGATCAGGATCGGCTACTTCTTCCAAATGGTGGTAGCGACCGATCTTGAACCCAGGTATTCCAAATACAGGGAAGCCGTAGTAACGCCCCTCTTCAAAGTAGGCGTTGAACACCGGGAATGCCTCAGGCGCAAACAACGCTGGTTCTTCAGGTTGAAGCCAAGCCAAGACCTGTCGTTCGGGAATCGCCAATTCTTCAAGAGACGGAACCATTCCCGAAGACCATGCACCAGCGGTGACCACCAGTCGATCCGCGGCGTATTCCGATCTATCAGTGAAAACACGAACTCCGTCACCTTCTGGCTCCCATTTCACCACAGATTCTCTAGCGTGAACGGTAGCACCCTCTGCAACAGCGGCGTTTACATATGCGACGATCGCTCGTTCCGACAAGACGAATCCGCCGTCTCGTTGGTACAACCCCATTTGACCGGCTGGCATTTCATAACCAGGAAATCGTTCACTGATTTGTTTGTGATTTAAGACCTCATGCGGAATGTCATGCTCGAGACATGATTCAAGTGAGCCTTCGAATACCTCATGCCCCGACGGCGCTGTGTCGATTGACCCAACTTTGTATAGAAGCTGTTCGCCGGCAATAGTTTCAATATCCGCCCACATCTCGTACGCACGGCGCAGCAGCGGTACATATGAGGAGTCCTCGTAATACGCAAGCCGGATGATTCGATTCACACCATGCGACGAACCCTCGGAATGTGGAATATCAAACTTTTCGATACCGAGTACTTTTTGCCCGCGAGTAGCCAAATTATGGATAGCAGAACTACCCATACCACCCACACCAATCACGATTGAATCGAAATGTTCTACCAACTAAAACCTCTTCAACGTACGTTTTTGCGAACTCAAATAAATACTCAGTAATCGCAAGTTAGCATAGCCTCGTCGTTGTTCGTGGACGTGCCATTTCAGGGCAAGTGTAAAGTTTGCGATTATCGCAACCAACCGAATTGATTTACGTAACTTTCAAGGATTCACGCATCACATGACTCAATCTTCCGCTGGTGAACGTCCTTCCCAATCTGGCAAGCCAAACATTGTTCTAATAATGGCTGACGACCTCGGATGGTCGGACTTGGGTTGCTATGGATCCGAGATAAAAACACCCAATCTCGACAAGCTTGCGGGCAAAGGCGTGCGGTTCACGCAGATGTACAACTCTGCCAGATGTTGCCCTTCGAGAGCGGCGCTGCTCACTGGGCTGAACCCTCAGCAAGCTGGTATCGGACACATGATCAACGATCTTGGAGTCCCGGCGTATCAGGGCTATCTCAATGACAACTGTGTGACGATTGCTGAAGTGCTTAAGACTTCGGGTTACCGAACTCTAATGGCTGGTAAATGGCATGTCGGTGGTGAACAAGGAAACCTTCCCGATGGGTGGCATCCAGACATGCTCGGCTATCCATCACCGAAAGGGCGAGGATTCGATCGGTTCTACGGCATCCTCTCAGGTGGAGGCAGCTACTACAACCCGAATATGCTCATGGACGATCTCACTCGGATAAGCATTGAGACAACTGATTACCATTTCACCGACGCCATAGCTTCCAAAGCGACGCAGTTCGTCGACGATGCAGTTCATAGGGATGAACCTTTCTTCCTCTATATGGCCTTCACCGCACCTCACTGGCCGCTTCATGCATGGCCTGATGACATCGAAAAGTACCGAGGTGAATATCTCAAAGGCTGGGATGAAACACGCCTGAACCGCCATGAAACCCAATGTGGATTAGGAGTGGTTGATCCCAGTTGGAAACTATCGCCTCGAGACGCCGGCGTGCTGCCGTGGGATGAGGCGCCCGATCAGGAATGGCGAGATCTACAAATGGCGGTTTACTCCGCTCAAGTAGAGCAAGTCGACCGGGGTGTCGGCCAGCTTATGGCGAAGCTGGAAGAGACTGGCGAAGCCGACAATACAGTAGTTGTTTTCCTCGCCGACAACGGCGGCTGTGCAGAGCTGTTGGCCGAAGATTCACCTGTGCCCGACCCATCTCGCTACAACTACCCAACAGTCGATGGTCGTGTTGTTCGAACCGGTAATTCACCCTCAATCGATCCTGGTCCAGCCGATACTTTCGCCAGTGTAGATATAGCTTGGGCGAACGTGAACAACACACCATTTAGGTTATTCAAGCACTACACACATGAAGGCGGTATTTCGACACCGTTCATCATCAGTTGGCCCGACGGAGTTGCCGATAAAGGAACCGTGTTCAACAATCCGGCACACATCATCGATATCAACGCGACTCTTCTCGATATTGCGGGTGCTCAGTACCCAACAACTTTCAAGGGCAATGACATCAAACCACAAGAAGGTGAATCATTCGCCAATGTTCTTGCTGGTAAGGATTGGGAACGGGACGCACCTATCGCTTGGGAACACGAAGGAAACCGTGCCGTCAGAATGGGCGACTGGAAGCTAGTAAGCGAAATCGGTGACCCGGCTGATCCTGATTCCAAAGCGGATTGGGAGATGTACAACATTCGAGACGACCGAACGGAGCTCAATGACTTGATCGATGGAGAAAGCGAACGCGCGAAGTCCATGATTCGGTTCTACAACGAATGGGCGGAACGATGCGAAGTGGAAGACTGGGAGAATCCAGGTTTCACTCTTCGTCCAAAATTAAATACGATCACCCGTCATAATCATGGTGGTCCCGTAATCCCAGCTCGGTTGGGACCAAGAAGAGAATTACCAAAGCCATAGGACGGCTCGACCTAAATGCACTACAAGACCATCTCAGAGCTGGCACCTCTTATCGAATGTGGTGAGCTATCTCCCGTTGAACTGACCCAATCTCAGCTGGATCGGATCAGCGCGCTCGACCCGAAACTAAAGTCATATGCGACTGTAACCTCTGAGCTTGCACTCGAGCAGGCAAAAGCTGCTGAGCGAGAGATTAGCGCTGGCAAGTATCGCGGCAAGCTTCATGGCATTCCGATAGCCGTGAAAGATTTATGCGACACCGCTGGAATTCGCACTATGGGTGGCTCAACGGTCTTTGAAAACAACGTGCCTGACCGAGACTCCACGGTGGTCACAAAGCTGCGAGACGCCGGTGCAGTGTCGCTCGGAAAACTCAACATGACCGAGGGGGCGATGGGTGGTTACAACCCAAAGCTTCAGATACCCGAAAATCCGTGGAGAGAATCGCATTGGGCTGGTGCATCTTCCAGTGGATCTGGTTCGGCAACTGCTGCCGGGTTGGCATACGGGACTTTAGGAAGTGATACCGGTGGATCGATCCGGCATCCGGCTGCTGTCTGCGGAACTGTTGGACTAAAACCGACGTGGGGGCGTGTTTCGAGATCAGGTGTGATGGACTTGGCTCAATCGCTCGACCATGTAGGCCCTTTAACTCGATCAGCTGCCGACGCGGGGATTGTGTTGCAAGCGATTTCAGGGCTAGACCCTAACGACCCGACAACGCTTCCACATGATGTGCCTGACATGCTCTCACTAGTGGGTTCTGGTGTTGAAGGTCTAAGGATTGGTTGGGACGAAGATTATTCGACAGTTGGAATGGAACCATCATTCGCGAGCGCAGTAACTGCTGGTGTGAAAGTCATGGAATCTCTAGGCGCAATCATCGTTTCCGTCAAAATGCCGGAAATCATGCGAGAAGCAATGACAGCATGGCCAATAATTTGTTCGACTGAAGCAGCTGCGGCTCACGCTGACACCTACCCGGGGCGCTCAGGGGAATACGGTCCATTCTTCCGACAGTGGCTCGACAACGGAACGGCACACAGTGCGACAGACTACGCCAACGCTCATAGATTGCGACTAGAGCTAAACGGTGCGCTACGGAACACAATGCGGGGCATCGATGTGCTTGCCGGGCCATCGACTTCGAAGGCTTCGTATCCCGTAAAGGCCCAGGATCTATACGGTCCGATTCCATCGAATCGAGACCCATGGGATAGCAGATTCACAGTGCCGTTCGATTTCTCCGGTCTACCTACTATCGCCCTTCCATGTGGATTGGACGACAACGGCATGCCAGTTTCGTTGCAGTTCTCAGGACACCATTTATCTGAACCATTGTTGGTTGGTGCTGGTGATGCGTTTGAGCAAGCGACAGATTTCCACAATCTCCATCCACCGGTTTAGGACTCAGCATGGGCAAGCGATTTGAAGGCAAAGTAGCGTTGGTAGTTGGTGGAGCGAACGCCGATGAAGATCAGCTGTTGGGGTTTGCGGGATTAGCAGGACTCGAAATAGCACGACAGGGCGGAAACCTGGTCGTTGGCGACATCGACGATGAAGCGGGCAAACGTTCGGTAAGCAAAATGGTTGCAGCCGGACTCACTGCCGACTACGTGCACATGGATGTCACTTCAGAATCGGACTGGAGTGACGCCGTGGACTTCACAATCGCCAAATACGGTCGTCTCGATATTTTGATCATGGCGGCCGGAATCCCTGATCGCGGAGAGACTATCGACACAACCGACGTGAACAAATGGCGTCAAGTGATGGATGTGACCAACCTGGGAATGTTCTTAGGCACCCGTGCCGTTGTCGAACCGATGCGAGCTAGCGGCGGCGGATCGATTGTCTTGATTTCATCAATGATGGCAAGAGTGGTTCGTGACCAAGCAAACGCGTATGCAACTTCAAGAGCAGGTATGACTCATTTTGCTCGGTCGGCGGCGGTTCAGTATGGTCCTGACAACATCCGGGTGAACACAGTGTTGCCTGGGTGGACTTTGACGCCGTTTACGGCAAATGCGTTCAACGATGAATGGGCGGAACGACTGGCAAAACGGGTTCCGCTAGGTAGAGTCGCGGATGCTTCAGATATTGCTGGACCGATATTGTTTCTCGCTTCAGATGAAGCAAAATACGTAACCGGAAGTGAATTGCTGGCCGATGGAGGAGTAACTGGCTGGATCGGCCCCTTGGACTAGAGCGCAAAACCGCCTATTGCTGTCGCACTGACACCGTCCAGCCCTCGGCCGGTCCTTCGATATGCAAATAGAACGTGCCGAGATTGCCAATTACCAGGTTCACTCCACCTAGTTCGCCGGTACCGCTGTCGTTAACCAATTCGTTAACTTCTGTACTACTTTCAGGATCCATCAAGGACACCGTAATGGTGTTTGCTCCCACGCCTTCGGTTTCCCATTCGATCAACCATGGCAATCGCGGAGGAGACGTGAAAATACCTGTATCGACAGTCCCTCCTCCTGAAAACAATGCGAAGCCTATCGGAGTCGCCGTTGGGGTAGGAGTTGGAGGGACCGGTGTAGGTATCGGGGTCGGAACATAGTTCGGGAATGCCGGAGCCGCTGTAGGAGTAGGAGCGGGTGTCGGGACCGCTGTGCTGACTTGGGGAACACTGGTTGGCGATGATGTGGCTTGTGGGGTAGATGTGCTTGTCGGAGTTGCAAGTTCGGGGCTCGCGGTTGGGGTAGCGGCAATCGGCTCGGCAGTGTTTGGAATTGCTGTCGGTTCAGCCGCAACTGTTGCTGTTTGATTCGAAACGATGGCTGGAACCGTGTTTGTAGCAACTTCCGACGACTCATTGCCACAAGCCATAATTACGAGGGACAGCAAAGCGGTCGCCAAAATAGATGATTTCGTTTTTCGCTTATTCTTCTAACTGAGCGATATCGTAGTTTGTGAACCAGATGTACTCTAGGGCAAATGTCCGTTGTTCGAAAGCGTCTGAACGCGAGGAACTACCTAGACAACTACTTGATTAACGTTCGGGGAGCAGCACGTTACACCGAACTTCGATCCAGCCTTTAATCTATTTCCGTCTTATGAATCACCTAATCAGTTTGATCAGTCCCGGACAACTAATTCGAGCATTTTCGAATTCGCTCGCTGGTTTGAAACTCGCGATCAAATCCGAGCGTGCGTTCCAGCAAGAAGTAGTGTTACTAGCGGCGGGTTCCGTGGCGGCGTTTATTCTCACTGACGTAACGGTTGAACGTGCTTTGATGATCGGTTCGCTCGCACTTGTATTGATCGTCGAATTGCTAAATTCAGCGGTCGAATCAGCAATCGACAGAGTCAGTACCGAAAAGCACCCTCTTTCAAAGAATGCAAAGGATTTAGGGTCCGCTGCCGTGTTGATTTCGCTGGTAACAGCTGCAGCAATCTGGGTAATCATCCTCATTTAGGCGGGTGTTTATGTCATCTACCGCCAAAAATCATTTGGAGTGTAAAGAGTGTCAGAGAAGCTAAACCTACTTGTTACGGGTCTAAATGGCGTGGTCGGAAAAGCCTTACGGCCGGTACTCGAAGAGCGGTACACGATCAGTGCATTGTCACGTAGCGGAGTTGAAGGTCTACCCGATGAACGCGTATTCAAGGCCGACATTGCGGATATCGACTCCCTCAGACCGGCTTTTGAAGGAATTGACGTAGTCCTCAATCTGGCTGCCGATGGCGGAATGAGCAGCGAAGCTGGCATGAACGCTGGTTGGGAATCGATGCTCCAGAACAACATCATTGGTGCATACAACGTTCTTGAAGTTGCCAATCAAGCCGGCGTATCAAGAGTCATATTGGCAAGTTCGGGTGCGACATCGAACGGTTACGAGCTGGAAGAGCCGTACAAAACTTTGGTTTCGACTGAAGACGTTGAGCTCCCAGATTCATGGGACATGGTTGATGAATTTTCTGAACCGAAACCAGTAAGTCTGTACGGTGTGACGAAGTTGTTCGGAGAAGACATCGGCAGGTACTACGCGCTCACAACAGATCTGTCGGTGATTAACCTGAGAATTAGCAGCTGTGGTCCAGTCGATGAGGCTGGACCTGGTCGCGGACAAGCCAACTGGTCGAGCCATCGTGATCTTCAACAACTGACCGTGAAAATTATTGAGGCGCCTTCAGATTTGAAGTTCGACATTTTCTGGGCGACATCTGACAATCGAAAGCTATTCCGCGACAATTCACACGCCAAGGACATTCTCGGATACGCCCCTCAAGACGGAGTGAAATAACTCAATTCCTCGCCAAGAGAACACCTCCTAGCCTTTTACGAACCTATCTGCATGTCACAAATAATCGTCTACTCGTCTAACTTCTGCGGTTCCTGCGAAATGGTGAAAGGGTTCCTTTCGCTCCGCAATGTCGAGTACATCGTTAAAAATGTGACTACTGATATTGAAGGTCGAGAAGAATTGCTGGCACTGGGTTTCGATTCGACTCCGGTTGCAGTAATAGGCACTCAGGTATTACCGGGCTTCGACACTAAAGCGATAGACCAAGCCCTAGCTGCCTTCGACTAAGCAGCACTTAATCGAACGGCGCACAACATCTCGCAATAGCTCTCAGACGCCAGTTCGGCTTCTTTACCAGACAGAAGTCACCAATGGTTCACAGCACTTCAGACTCTTGAGATGTTGACCTAGTTCTCAACCGCTTCAATCGACATACGTGTGCGACACCTAACCGACACCCCCGACATAAGTAACTTGATCTACCAGTTCGTCACCGATCCGTCACGCCTATGCAATCGCGTAGAAATGTGGTCGTCTGGATGAAGTGGGCTGTTTGCAATAGCGTCTTCATCTACCTCGATACCTAACCCTGGTTTGTCGGGTACGTTCATCTTTCCACCGACAGCCCGGAAATGACCTGGGTAGAGCTCGTCGTGCTTCTGTTCGAGCTCTTCCGGCCGCTGGAACATTTCGAGCCATGCAAAGTTCGGAGTAGCCATTGCTAGATGTGCAGTTGCAGCAGTATTGACGGGCCCGAGCGGGTTATGGGGCATCAAGTCGATGTAGTGAGTCTCCGCCCATCCTGCGACCTTCTGAGCTTCGGTGAACCCGCCAACGATGCCGAGGTCAACACGCGCGTAGTTAGTTAGCCCACGTTCAATGTATGGGGCGAATTGCCACTTGGATGAAAATTCCTCGCCCAATGCGAACGGCATCGGAGTCATAGCTCGCAATGCCTCGTAGGCTTCGGGACTTTCGTCACGAATTGGTTCTTCAAGGAAATCGAGCGTTCCGTCTGGCATTTTTTGGCAGAACGAAGCGGTTTCCGCAACACTTAATCGATGGTGATAGTCGATTCCAATCACAACTTCCTCGCCGAGCGTTTCACGCGCCTTGACCAACCACTTTGCGTTGTCGGCGATATTCATTCTGGGCTCGAAAGTTGAGTCGTCGTAACCATCAACTCCAGCTTGAACAGACAGTCGCATACACTCCCATCCGTCATCGACTAAGCCTTGGGCGTTTTCGAGCATTTCCTCGCCAGTCTTGCCACCCGTGGTAGCGAAGCACTGAACATAATCTCGCTGCCGTCCACCCAGCAATTGGTAAACAGGGACTCCAAGTTTCTTGCCAATGATGTCGTGAAGCGCAATGTCTATCGCAGAAATGGCAGCGGTCACTACCCTTCCACCCTCAAAGTAGGCACTTCTGTACATCTCCTGCCAGAGCCGTCCGACCTCCATGGGGTCCTTACCGATCATCCACTGGCTCAGATGCTCGGTAACACCTTTAACTCCAAGTTCTCGCCAAGACGTGCCGCCTTCACCCCACCCATAAATACCTTCATCTGTTTCGATTTTTACAAGGAACACATTTCGCCAAACTGACCAAGCGGGATACGGTTTTATTGCAGTGATTTTCAACGACTAGTTCCTTGCGGTGTGACTGATGATCTAAAAGGCGATACGCATACTACGCCTGAACGTGAAGAATCCAACCACGTGTCCGATCTTTTACTGTTCGACGAACAAAATACCTCTGGAGGGAGACGACCCGGCGATCGTATTCGTCAAAACTATTACTACGAAATCGTAAGCCGAGTCGGAGTCAGCATCACTCCATGAACGATCAGAGGTACGGATAAATTGAACACAACAAATCGAACAAATGACCAGAGCAGGCGCAGCAAATTAGCCCTGATGGGAATTGTGTTTTTACTTCCTGCTCTATTGCTTGCAGGTTGTGTCTCAATCACTTCTGATGGGAACAACTCTGACGGTATGTCTGAGGAAAACCAGAAGAACACATTTACGGTTTCCGACAGTCCAACGATCGATGTCACGGGATTCAATGGGTCTATTGAGTTTGCTGCCGGCGAAGACGGTGAAGTCGATGTCGAAGCAACCCTTCGCCTTCCCAGTCGAATTTCTTACTCTGCCAAAGTCAATGGAAACAAAGTTACCGTAGTTGCGGAGAAAACTAGCTCTATGTTCACAATTGGGCGCTCACCGGAAGCATCTATGCGAATCGTTGCACCTGAAATGTCGACGATCATTGCTCACACCAGTAATGGTCCAATCATCATCGATGACTTCAAAGGCGGCGGAGTTCTTAAAACGAGCAACGGTAGAATTTCGTTGACCGACGTCGAAGGCGAATTTACAGCGAACACGAGTAACGGTTCTGTGATCATGGAAGATGTCTCGGGACAGTTCGACGTCGAGACGTCAAATGGAAAGATCATATTTTCTGGAGAATTCGTCGATGGATCAGACAATATCTTCCGTACATCAAATGGGTCTATTATCGTTGAGTTCAGCGGAGATCCCAGTGTTGATCTGGATGCCCGTACCAGCAACGGTTCAGTAGACAACGAACGACCGATTCTCACGACTACCACGGAGAAATCTCGACTGGTCGGAAAGTATGGCGAAGGTCTTGCCTCACTAGAGTTGCGAACCTCGAACGGGTCGATAGATATTCGCTAGTTCTACGCCAACAGAACATCTCTCATCCCTCTAAGTCTTCACACGTAGCTCACAACTGCCCAGTCACGACTCACACTCGTGCCATGCACGTGCTTGAATGCAGCCTCTACCGTAAATATGTGGAAATAGTGCGGTCGTCCGGAGTTGGTTTGTCGCCAACTGATCCGATCTCAGTACTTCCCGATTGAGAAGTACGCGGAATCGAATCATGATCGGCACAAGGGCAACTCATAGATGTATGAACACGATTTATTGATAATCGGTGCGGGGCTGGCGGGCTTACGTGGGGCTATTGAAGGTATTCAAGAAGGACTCGACGTCGCCTTCATGACAAAAGTCCACCCGGTGAGAAGTCACTCGAATGCCGCCCAAGGCGGAATCAATGCAGCACTCGCCAGCCGCGGTGATGACTGGGCAGACCACGCACTTGCAACTGTAAAAGGGAGCGATTATCTCGCCGATCAGTCAGCTGTGGAAGTGATGTGTCGTGAAGCGGGTGATGCGATTCTTGAACTCGAGCATATGGGTGTCATCTTCAGTCGCAATGAAGAAGGCAAGTTAGCTGTTCGACGATTTGGCGGACAACGAGTCGCACGAACGTTCTTCGTGGGGGCCATCACTGGTCAAGCGTTACTCCATGTTATGTACGAACAGATCATCAAACATGAGGCACGAACTTATGAAGAATGGTTTGCCACTTCTCTAATCATGGAAGATGGAGTCTGCCGAGGCGTCGTCGCCATGGACATGAAAACTGGCGAACTTCATACAGTTCGAGCAAAAGCTGTGATCATGGCATCCGGCGGAGCTGGCCGAGCTTACGAGCCCACAGCCCAAGCGGCTATATGTACCGGCGACGGTCAGGCGCTAGCGTACCGGGCTGGATCACCTCTCATGGACATGGAGATGATCCAGTACCACCCAACTACCCTGCCAACGAACGGTGTGTTGATGTCGGAGGCGGCTCGTGGCGAAGGCGGGTACTTACTGAACTCAAACGGTGAACGCTTCATGGAGAAGTACGCTCCCGAATATATGGAACTTGCTTCCCGTGACGTGGTTTCACGAGCTGAGCAAACGGAAATCAATGAGGGTCGCGGAGTAGATGGATGTGTGCTTCTCGATCTGCGTCATCTTGGACGAGACTTCATCAATGAGAGGCTCGGATATTTACAAGAAGTCGCAACCGACTTCATGAGCATCGATCTTGCTGAAATGCCCGCGAAGATTCGGCCCGGCATGCACTACAACATGGGCGGAATAAAAGCCGATGTAAATGGTCGAACCGACATACCGGGACTGTTTGCTGCCGGCGAGGCGGCCTGTGTAAGCATTCACGGCGCTAACCGGCTTGGAGCAAACTCCCTGTTAGAAGCGGTACTGTTTGGTCGACGTGCTGCTGCTGGAGCCGTGAAGTTTATTCGCGAGGAAGCGGAGCGGTCGGTAGGCGACGAGTCGGTGAAAGAATCAGAATCACGACGCCTACAGGAAATACTTGATCGTCCGGCAGGTCCTAGAGCCGCTGCTGTTCGACGTGAGCTAGCTCTCGAAATGGACAAAAACATGGCGGTCTTCCGCGATCAAGCAGGAATGGAATCTGCGGCCGCAAAAATTGCAGAGGTGAAGACCAAACTGCCTGGGGTTTCGGTCGACAACAAAGGTCGGATATTCAATATCGATCTACTGTCCGTCCTTCAACTTGAAAACATGGTTGATTGCGCCGAGGCGATCGTTGCTGGTGGAATGATGCGGACTGAAAGCCGGGGAGCCCACAACCGTACCGATCTAACAGCTCGAGATGATGAAAACTGGCTGAAGCACACGCTGGCATACCAAACCGAAGGGGCTCCAAGAATGGACACGAGTCCTGTTGACATAACGAAATGGACTCCAGTGGAGCGGGTGTACTGATGGACATCACAATTCGCCTACAGAGGTTCGACCCTGAGACCTCTGCTCCAATCGCCAAATTTCAGGAATACAGAATCGAAATTAGCGAAGTTACGACTGTTCTAGATGCCATCATCAAAATCCACGAAGAGATTGATGGCACGGTAGCTATGCGTTACTCGTGCCGCTCATCGATCTGTGGATCATGTGCGATGAAGATTAATGGTTCGGCTGCGCTGGGCTGCAAGACGCGTCTCGTTGAAGTCGCTGAAGATGGCGGAACGATTACGGTCGAGCCTGTTGGAAATCTGCCGGTCGTCAAAGACCTTGTGGCGGATTTCCAACCATTCTGGGACAAGATCCGCTCGGTTAATCCTTACCTAAAAACATCAGGCCCTGAACCAGAGAACGAGCGCGTTGCCAGCAACGAATCGATGGTGAATCTTCTGACGGCGGTCAACTGCATCATGTGCGGTTGTTGCGTATCAGACTGTACGGTCCTTGAAGTAGATCAATCATTCATGGGGCCGGCTGCACTAGCCAAAGCTTGGCGATTTACAGAAGACCCTCGCGATTCAGCCACTGATGAACGGCTCAACACCCTGAACAACACCGATGGCGGGATGTGGGATTGCACTCGCTGCATGAAATGTGTTGAGGTTTGTCCAAAAGAAGTCGCACCGATGGATCGCATCATGGAGATGCGTGAGGCTGCCATTCAAGCTGGAAACACAAATACAGCGGGTTATCGGCACACTGAATCGTTCTACAACTCAGTTAAAAAGAATGGTCGGCTCGACGAAACCCGCTTAGCGGTAGATTCTGCTGGTTGGACTAACCTCCCAAGATTGCTTGATCTGGCTCCTATCGGGATTGCTGCGATGCGAAAGGGAAAACTTCCGCCGATTCGACCACACAAATCTGAAGACCACGAAAAGGTCAAAGACCTGTACGAAAGTGTAGAAAACGACTCTGAGTAGACCTGCCGAAATTCGAACTCAAACTGATCATCGATTAAGACTTAAACAAACAGACCGCCATCTCAAAAAATGGCGGTCTGTTTGACGTTCAAATGGTGACGGGCCGGGGACTCGAACCCCGAACCTAGTGATTAAGAGTCACTTGCTCTGCCATTGAGCTAGCCCGTCGCTGTTAACAATTCAAACGGAGCCTATCTGCGGTGTCAACGGCAATTCGTGTCGGTATCAGAGCCAGTCGAACTTGTCTCGATCAATGTTGTGGCACAAACACGGGATAATCTTCGCAATTCAGCAATGCGGTTGATCTAACCACCGCATCTGACGAGAACGCCAGTTGAGCGTCAACGTCAGACTGACAAGCACCAGATGACTAAAGAGCCGATTCGTCACGCTCGCCAGTTCGCACTCGGATAACTTCGGTCACTGGCGATACGAATATTTTTCCGTCACCAATTGCACCCTCTTCTGTGCTCTTGGCCGAGCTAAGAATGGCTTCGATGATCTTGTCCTTGTCGGCATCTGCCACAACTGTGGCGATCATCGCTTTAGGAAGCGACGTTCGTGTAGCCGTTGTTGCACCCCGTCCAGTGAACACTTCAACGCCCTGCTGTTGTCCTCGTCCGTTCACGTTTTGGACATTGAATCCACGACAACCAACGGCGTCTAGTGCATCGATGATGATGTTAATCCGGTCGGGTCGAACAATTGCTTCAATCTTTATCACGTTGAGAAAACCTCATTCATTACCGCACGTTTTATTGCGAATAGTAGTGACCTCGTCGTTCACCGCAATATGAGCGATGAACGACGATTTTCACTGATCGTTTAGTCAGCTCCGTCTGCGACATAACCACGTTCACCGTGCAACGTGATGTCCAGACCGAGATCTTCTTCGTTCCCTTCAACCCTAAGTCCAAGGCCTGGGAGTACGTCAAGGACTTTCAGTATTACGAATGTGAGGACACCGGAGTAGACACCCACGGCAACGACGGCACGCAGGTTTGCCCAAAGCAATCCGTATTCTCCGTCAATTAGTCCAACGTTTTGCAGCACACCGTTATCGTCTGCCATTTGCATAGCGAAAATGCCGGTGGCAAGCGATCCCCATATCCCGCCGACTCCGTGTACAGCGAATACTTCAAGTGCGTCATCAATTCCGGTTCGTGCCATGAGTTTCACTGCCGAATATGCAGCGATACTGCCGACGATACCAATGGCAAACGCTCCCATCGGACCAACAAAACCTGCAGCAGGTGTAATCGACGCCAAACCGGCAATTGCTCCTGTCGCAAAACCAACAGCACTTGTTCGACCTGTCGATTGAAACTCCAGAACCATCCATACCAGACCTGCGATGGCCGCCGAGGTATTCGTTACAAGGAACGCCATCACCGCAACGTTGTCAGCGAGAAGGCCTGACCCAGCATTGAATCCGAACCAACCGAACCAAAGAAGTCCAGTTCCTAAAAGAACGAATGGGACATTGTGTGGCTCGACACCACGTTCAACTTGCCTTCGGCTTCCGATCATCTTAGCTACAACGATCGCAGCGATTCCTGCAGATGCGTGGACAACGATTCCACCCGCAAAATCGAGAGCGCCGATTCCTGCGATCCAACCGTCTGGTGCCCAGACCCAGTGAGTGACCGGGACGTAAATAAGTGTCACCCAAACAAATAGGAACACGATGTAAGTGGTGAACTTGAACCGTTCAGCAAAAGCACCAGTTATCAGAGCGGGTGTGATGATGGCGAACATCATTTGGAAGATCGCAAACAGCATCGGGGATATGCCGCCATCTACACCCTCGGTGGAGACGTCGCGGAACCCGATGTAGTCAAAGTTTCCGATGAAGTCTCCACCTGGGCCGAAAGCTAGGCTGTAGCCCCATAGAACCCACAAAACACTAACTACACCCATCGCAACGTAGCTGTACATCATTGTCGAGATGACGTTCTTTCCGCGTACCAGTCCACCATAGAAGAAGGCGAGACCGGGGGTCATCAAAAGCACTAACGCCGACGCGGTCAGCATCCAGGCCACATTGCCGGGATCGGACATATTCGAACTCCAAATCCTGTTTTTTACCGAAACTTCAACAGGGATTATGGCTAGGAACAGCCCTGTTCTCGTTCACGACCCCTGAATATCGTGTGCGGAACTTATCTCAATCATCTGCTGAACCGGCTCGGCTATTGTTAGCTACCTAATCGATGTGTAACCCGTCTCAAGCAGATTCGATGATTACTAGCTGTCCGAGATCAGAACTCCACCGACAGCCCAGTTAGACTTCTCTACATCTTGGAAAATAACAGTCGTGGCTGAATCTGGCACTCCAGCTGTTTCCGAAATTGCCTGAGTTATTGCCTTGGCAAGTTCTGCTTTCTGCTGATCGGTTCGACCTGCGTAGAGTGCAACGTTCACTATCGGCATTAGTTCACCTCGGCTGTCTTTGTCTGTGTGGAAATCACAATTAGTGGCGAATTATAGGCATTTTCCAGTTCGTTGATTCGATCGAATTCATGCGAACACTAAATGAACTGACGTTTTGCCAATATAATTGGCGCAACGATGGCATCAATTGAAAAAAAAGAATCCAACCATGTCGGTGAGTTCGAGCTAATTGCCCGACTTGCGAATTTCGGAACGGCATCCGATCTGCAAAGTTCAGAGACCGTTCTCACTGGTATCGGTGATGATGCTGCCGTAGTTTCGACACCTTCAGATCAGATGCTCCTCACGACCGATGCGATTGTTGACGGTGTTCATTTCAGATCCGTCGACGAACGGTGGTTCGATATCGGCTGGAAATGCGCTGTATCCAACATCAGTGACATTGCTGCCATGGGTGGTACTCCTGATAACGCGCTGGTCACCCTCGGAGTACCACCTGGAGCTTCGATCGAAACGTACGAAGAATTCTATGCAGGAATGAACGATGCATTTAAGAGTTTCGGTGGAAGAATAGTTGGCGGCGACGTCGTTTCGTCAGCAACTATGTTCGTGAATTTGGCATTGACTGGTCATCCATCGGTCGGACCAGACGGAACAACACGATCGCTCACCCGCGATGAAGCGAAACTGGGCGACAAGGTGTGCGTTACCGGCCCGCTCGGGAGTGCGGCAGGTGGCCTAGAGGTCTTGCTAAGCGGACTAACAAATCCAAGCGGACAAATCCTCGTAGACAGGCATTTCAGGCCGACACCCCGAGTAGCGTTGGGCAATGCGTTAGTTGCCTGCGGAGTTCGTTGTGCGATGGACATAAGCGATGGGCTAATCGGTGATCTTGAAAAGATTGCCAAAATGAGCAACGTCGGAATTACTATTGATATTCCTAAAATCCCACTCGCGTCCGAGCTAATATTTATGGTCGGTACGAGTGCAGTAGATCTTGCCTTGGGTGGCGGCGAAGACTACGAACTAGCGTTTACAGCGCCAGAACTGATCGTGAAATCTTTGCCATCCGAAGTTCGCAATCAGATTAGTGTTATTGGTACGGTAACGAGCGATAATCAAGATGCTGGAAGTGTCAGAGTGCTGGACAAAGATGGTGGAAACTACGAACCAGTTCGTAAAGGATGGGATCACCTAAATGGTTGATTCCCCTTCAGCCGGTGCGCCAAGCCCTGCTCTGCTTCTTATCTCCGATTCCGAAGAGGATACTGTCCGAATCGGGAAATCAATCGGTCATGCTTTACGCACCGGTGACACTGTTCTGCTTTCTGGAGATCTAGGTGCCGGGAAGACTCGTTTGGTTCACGGCATGGCGGAAGGAATAGAGAGTCCTATTCCGGCTCGGAGTCCAACTTTTGTCATCGTCAATGAATACCCTGGAAGAATTCATTTGAGTCATTGCGACTTGTATCGTCTCGGGTCAATTGATGAAGTCGAAGAACTATCGTTAGAAGAACGGCTTCCAACCGGTGCATTAGTGATCGAATGGCCTGAAGTCGGAGCCAACGTTCTGCCCGAAGATGTACTTTTCCTAAAGCTGGAGAACGGCGATCATGATGATCAACGGTTTATTACGTTCACCCCAACTGGTCCGCGCTCCGCTGGACTTCTTAGCCGTTCGGCTGCCGTGTTCGAAGCACTCGATGCCGCAGTTGGACTAACTCATTCCTCCTCACAGGAACCAGATCCGTCTGGTCAGTCAAAATCATGAATCTTGTAGCAATTGATACATCGACGCGACACGCTAGCGTCGGTGTAATAAGTGACGCGGGCGACAGAGCAACTCGAACCTGGCGATCGAACCAAAATCATGGTCGGGAGTTGATGCCTGCGATTATTGAATCGCTTTCAGAGTTATCTCTTACTGCCCCAGACGTAACGCACGTTGCGATAGCTCTTGGACCGGGTGGATTTAGCGCCGTTCGAGTAGGTATCAGTGCAGCCTTGGGCTTGGCAGTTGTTCGGCAGTTGCCGGTGCTCGGCATTCCTACACACGATATTGAAGCAGCGCCCTATCTGTCTGAGGCAATCCCAGACGCCCCGCTATATTCTCTGATTCCTGCCGGTCGCAACGAAATATCGTGGACACGACATGTTTCGGGGTCAGATACGGATACTACCAAGGGAATTTCGGCTCCTGAGGAACTTTCTAGCCAGCTTGAAGACGGAGCCCTGGTCTGCGGTGAGGCTTCCGATCTGATGGCTGGGTACAGCGCTCCCTCGCAATTCAGAGGAAGTACAGCCCCCACCCGCGATCCGAACATACTTCTGGACTTAGCGATTGCGAAGTTTGACGCCGGTATTTCAACAACGTACGAAGAGCTACGCCCTATCTACGCCCGGCCACCTTCTATCAGCAAACCGAATCCAGCTAAATAAGAATATTTTCATCAATCTTCACCCAAATTCGTGAAATTAGCGGCACAATGATTGAACACAATTGCTTTAAATCCTCTTAGGGAGAAGAAATGACAACGGAACGAACACTCGTACTAGTAAAGCCTGACGGCGTTCAACGTGGACTTGCCGGTGAAATCATCGGGCGCCTTGAGCGAACCGGTCTGCAGATTGTCGGTATGAAACTTATGCAGATTTCAGACGAGCTAGCTGGTACCCACTATGGTGAGCACGAAGGCAAGCCTTTCTACGCTGGCCTAGTAAGCTTCATCACTTCTTCCCCAGTTGTGGCTCTGTGCCTCGAAGGACCAAGCGCAATTTCTACGACTCGAAAAATTATGGGTGCAACTAACCCAGCTGACTCAGCTCCAGGAACGATTCGCGGAGACCTCGGAGTCGACATGGGCCGTAATTTGATTCATGGATCAGCTAACGAAGACGATGCCACACGAGAAGTCTCACTCTTCTTCAACGATTCGGAACTAACTTCTTACGACCGGGCAACTCAGCCTTGGATCGTAGAGTAACTAGCTTCAGAACATCATCGGGTAGCTCATGCTGCCCGGTGGTTCGTAGCCTTACTGAACTCGGACGATCTCAGTAGCACGTGCCCAGAGTTGTTCCAGACCGTAGTGATCTCGCTGGTCTCTAGTGAATAGGTGGACAACTACACCAGTGAAGTCGATCAACAGCCAACCGCCTTTTCCCGATCCTTCACGGTGAGTCACGTGAACACCCATCTTTCGTGACCTACGACTAATGTCCTCAGCCATCGATTCGATGTGACGATCGGTTTCACCGCTGGCGATGACGAAGTAGTCAGCAAAACTGCTGATCCCCTCTGTGTCGAGCAAGACAATGTCGGAACCGAGCTTTTCGGATGCCTCATCGACTGCCGCACGGGCGATTTCTTCGTTCGTGGCGATTGTTTTAGTTTTTGCGGTGTCTTCCATTGCATAAATTATAGCCTCACCTTGAACAATTCTTACTGACGATTTTTACTCAAGACGTTTAACTCAGAATTAGCAGTTAAATGTCGATCATTTGGTAATCTGAAATGATGGCGAAAGATCAGAACAAGAAAAAACGTGCAGTTGTAGCAATGAGCGGTGGAGTCGATTCATCGGTCGCAGCTGCTTTACTGGCTCGTGACGGTTATGAAGTCGTTGGTGTAACCATGCGGCTGTTCAATGCGCCCAACGAGCAAGTCGCTCGCCTCAACAAGTCGTGCTGTTCCCTAGAAGATGTAGAAGATGCACGAGCTGTTTGTCGCAAAATTGGTGCTAAACACTACTTCCTGAATTTTGAGGAAGAATTCCAAAAGCACGTGGTTGACTATTTCGTCGGCGAATATGAACGAGGACGGACACCGCACCCGTGTCTCGCTTGCAACGATCGCTTGAAATTCGAATTCCTAATTCGACGAGCCGAACTGATGGACGCCGACGTCGTCGCCACCGGTCACTACGCCCGAATTCATGAACATGAAGGCGAATACAGCCTTCTTGCAGGGGTCGACCCGCTTAAAGATCAGTCGTATGTCTTGTACACGTTGAACCAAGAGCAGCTGTCGAAGCTTTCGCTTCCGATTGGTGACTACTCGAAAGATCAGATTCGAGAAGTTGCACGCGAGCTAGGCCTTTCGATCGCTGACAAACCTGATTCTCAGGACATTTGCTTCATTCCAGACGGCGATTACAACCGGTTCATCGAACCACGCCTAAAGCGAAAAGCTCCTGGTGATATTGTCGATTCAGAAGGCAACGTGCTCGGCGAGCACGAGGGAATCCACGGGTTCACGATTGGTCAGCGCAAACGTATTCCGATCTTCAACAGCACTCCCCGACCGATGTACGTGACTGATATCAACGCCGATTCTGGCAAGGTGACAGTTGGGCCTGCCGAAAATCTGATGAAGACTCGTCTTTATGCTTCAGGTGTCAACTGGATATCCGGTTCTGCCCCTGCTGAGCAAATTGAAGCAGAAGCTCGAATTCGCTACAACGGCAAAAATACGCCAGCGAAGGTACGTGGATTATCAAACGGTGCCGAAATCGAGTTCGATCAACCGGTTCGGGCGATCACTCCCGGCCAAGCGGTGGTTTTCTACAAAGACGACCTCGTTCTCGGCGGTGGGTTGATCGAAACGTCACTGCCTGAATTGAGCACACCGACTCACGAATCATCTGAGGATTCAGCAAACGCATCCGAATCGGCTGCCATCACGGTCTGACTTTTCCCACCCAAAGGTTAACCTGCGGTCTACAGCAAATTAGACGGCGGTGTTTGCTGGTTTTCAAAATACTTCCGCCTTCATTCTGTTTGGATATGTATTGGCGAAAGCTGCTAAATCACTACCTGACTTTTCGATCGAGACTGATATTTCTCGTGGGACGTCGATTCTCGTTGCAGGAGTCGATGAAGTAGGACGTGGAACGTTGGCGGGGCCAGTTGTGGCAGGTGCTGCAATTCTTCCAAGGCGCGTACCTACCGAATACGTAAACCTAGTCGACGACAGTAAGAAGTTGTCTGCCTCACAACGCCAAAAGGCTTTTGACTGGCTAGTTACATGGTGTTTGAGTTATGGAGTCGGTGCTTGTACTGCTCAAGAGATTGACGCAATCGGAATAGTCCCTGCGACTCGCCAAGCAATGACTCGTGCGATCGCAGAACTTGACCCTCAACCAAATCATCTCATTATCGATGCAGTGGTTCTTGATGCAGTCCCGATTCCTCAAACTTCGATAGTTCGAGCAGATTCAAGAAGTCAGAGTGCAGCTGCCGCTTCGATCATTGCGAAAGTTACTCGCGATAAATTGATGTCGGAGGTCATTGATAGTGAATATCCGGGGTATGGGTTTGCGTCACACAAGGGCTACGGAACCGCATTTCACATAAATGCTTTGAGAAATCTTGGACCCTCTCCGATTCACAGACGAAGTTTTAAGCCCGTCAAAGACCTGGTAGACCATCCATAGGCGTTCGGCGCCTGTGTGAGTGATTTGCGTTTAAAAACATCGATTTAGGACAAGCAACTTGGCCAAACCGAGCGGAAAACTTAATCTGCCTCCAGGTGTCGGCCGGGCTGGTGAGGCAGCAGCTCGTTCGTACGTGATCAACGATTTAGGCTACAAAATTGTTGAAACAAACTTCCGAACCCAAGGCGGTGAAATCGACATCATCGCCAAAACTGATTCGCAGTTCGTGTTTTTCGAGGTTAAGACCCGAACCAACAAATCCTACGGACTAGGGGTGGAACAGATTTCTGGGCGGAAGGCAATGAGACTCCAGGAGACCGCTCAAAGATTCCTGGAAAACCACAGCTCAAATGTTGAATGGAGGATCGATTTACTCAGCATAGAAATGTCTAAATCAGGATCAGTCAACGACATTCAACACTTCAAATTTGCTATAGAGGAGCAGGCATGACCCATGAAGATATCAGTATACTCGACTAAACTCTACTTCTCTGAAGTTTGAGAGTCTAGAAGATCACCATTGGGTTGACTGGTGAACCTGTAACCGATGGCATTTTCAGAGGGAAAATCGAGATCATGAATTCCCACTTGCCACGCTGCTTGCAAGCCTCCGCGAGATCATCCAACCAAGCATTGTCGAGAATCCAAAGTCCAAGTCCAACGATTCCAACCTGGTGAACAGGGTTCGAAAACCTCTCGTATGGATTCGGCCCCACATCATTTCCAGTGTCTGATCCCATAACCGCCACTCCCCGATCGTGAAGAAACGGGAGTATTTCCGGTGACGGCCCCGCCGACCCACCTACATTCACATCAACCGGACCACTCACTTCTCGTTGTCCAAGTTGCCCCGTTCTGAGCAGTAGAACGTCGCCCTGCTCTACTTCCACACCATGATCTCGTTCGGCAGCCTCAATATCGGCAACACCAACCCCGTCACCCCGCTTGATGTAATCAACTCCCCTTAGAAGCGGAGCGTCAACAAGAACGCCTTTAGTCACGATCCCACCTGAAGCAGCCATAACGTCGAACTCAGTTGCACCTTCTGCAGTCGACACGACGCTGGAAGGTCGACCGTTGTAAGTTTCGCCATCCCAGAAGAAGTGAGCCAAACTATCGATGTGCGTGACAGTGTGACCATGGAAGATCATCCCGAAGTAATCCATGGCAACTTGGCGATCGCTACTTTCGCCTTTTCGATAGGAATCGCCAGCCGACACCATGAAATGCTGAGGAGGACGAGGTACGTCAACAGAAGCGCTGAATCCGACTGGTCGCGCACAACTGACGGTCACACCATCTGAGACCAAACTCAGAGCCTGCAGCGTTTTCTCGCTCGAAAGATGATTAAGAGTCCCCTTTTGATCACCGTCACCCCAGCGCCCCCAGTTATTAAGGTCGCTTTTCATCCATTTCAGCAATTCGTCTTGAGAAGGCCAGTTGACTGCCATTGAGATTTAGCTCCAAGTTAGTTCACGTATATCTCTGCTGCCTAAGCAGTTTTGGCGAAGCTTATCGAAATACAGGTTCGCCTGCCCCTACAAGTGGTCATTGTGCAAACGCGTCAGGAGTTTGATTGGAAACTTTTCCCCAATACTTGTTGCCGTTGCCTCCTGTATCAAGTGGATTTCTGATTTGAACTTGGATCGTCACTCACCAAACGGCCTGAGATCCCCGAACACTCAATATTCATCACTCCTACTGACGACCAATCGTCACAATCAGTCCTCAGTTTCGTTGACTGCCATATGCACCAACGCTAGCATTCACTAGTCAACTTAAAGTTGGGTGGAGCCGAAACGAGTTCATTACTCGTATGACGGTCGGTTTTTCGATGTTCCAACTTTCAATACATGCCTTCCTGCGACGATTAGCTCGTCGACTCTCGGAAGGTTTTTTTTGCGGAGATATCTAAATGGAATCGATCTTGCTTGCAATTGCTGCAGGTGCAGTTGGTCTAGTGGCCGCCGCCTTACTCGCCATGCGAGTGCTGAAGCAATCTCAGGGCAATGATGAAGTTAAGGCGATTGGTGACCTCATTCAGGAAGGTTCATCAGCGTTCTTGCGCAAGGAATATTCAATCCTTGCAGTGTTCGTCGCGATCATATTTGTGATCCTGGCACTTTTCATCGACTACAACATTCTTGATAACGACAAGATTGCCTCGCTCAGCGAAGGCGGCGCCATGACGTCTGAAGGCCCATGGACTGCGATCTCCTACATATTTGGCGCAATCGGTTCTGCCCTCGCAGGCTTCATTGGTATGAGCATCGCGGTACGAGGTAACACTCGAACTGCTACCGCGGCTCAGACCGGACTCAATAAAGCACTTCAGGTGGCGTTTAGCACTGGTGCAGTAATGGGACTCACCGTTGTCGGTATCGGCATCATTGGTGTGTCGGCACTGTGGCTGCTGTTCGAGAACCCCAACGTGATCGCTGGATTCGGTTTCGGAGCATCATCAATCGCACTGTTCGCTCGTGTTGGTGGCGGTATTTACACCAAAGCCGCCGACGTTGGAGCTGACCTTGTAGGTAAGGTCGAAGCTGGCCTTGACGAAGACGACCCACGAAACCCTGCTGTTATCGCTGACAACGTTGGTGACAACGTTGGAGACGTTGCCGGAATGGGTGCCGACCTCTTCGAGTCGTATGTCGGATCGATTATCGCAACGATCTCACTTGCATTCTTCGCAGTCAGCGCTACTGGTGTTGTAACTGCTGAAGCATTCCAGGTCGACGCATCAAAGGCGATCCTCCCACTGGTGATTGCTGGTGTAGGAATTCTCTCTTCGATTCTCGGGATGTTCCTAGTTCGAACAGGTGACGACGCCGACATGGGCAAACTGCTCTGGACGCTCCGTTACGGAATCTTCGGTGCAGGTGCTCTATCGCTCGTAGGTACTGGTCTTTACATCAGCATGAACGACACTCTCAGCTTCGACCTCTTCTGGGTCGTCGTCACTGGTATCGTCGTTGGTCAGGTGATCGGTACGTCGACTGAATGGTTTACTTCGTACGAAGGTCTGACGATCTTTCGAAAAGAGTTCAACCCTGTGAAATGGATTGCTCAGCAATCTGAAACTGGTCACCCTTCCACAATCATTGCCGGACTTTCGGTAGGTCTCTACAGCACGGTCATCCCGGCTGTAGCGATTGTTGTAGGTATCTTCGTTGCTAACGAACTTGCTGGCCTCTACGGAATCGGACTTGCAGCTGTTGGAATGCTATCGACTCTCGGTATCACTCTTGCTACTGACGCTTACGGTCCTGTAGCCGACAACGCTGGTGGTATTGCAGAACAGGCTCATCTAGACCCCGAAGTCCGAGAACGCACAGACGCTCTCGACGCCCTTGGTAACACCACTGCGGCAACTGGTAAAGGATTCGCCATCGGATCGGCTGTGCTTACAGCTCTGGCCCTTCTAGTGGCATACGCATTCGCAACAGGCATCACCGAACTCGACCTTCTGAACCCTAAGGTTCTGATGGGCACGATCATTGGTGGTCTCCTGCCGTTCCTCTTCTCAGGTCTAACAATGCAGGCTGTTGGAACAGCTGCTGGTGAAATGATCGAAGAAGTGCGACGTCAGTTCCGAGAAATTCCAGGACTACGAGAAGGTAAAGAAGGCGTGAAGCCTGATGCCGCTCGAGCCGTTGCAATCAGCACACAGGGATCGCTCAAGGCAATGATCGTGCCCGGCATGATCGCTATCGTTGCACCAATAGCAATCGGTGCTCTTATGGGCGCTGCCGCTCTTGGTGGGATGCTTGCTGGTTCTATCGTCTCTGGTTTCCTACTCGCCATCTTCATGGCGAACGCAGGTGGAGCATGGGACAACGCTAAGAAGTTCGTTGAACTTGGCAACTTCGGTGGCAAGGGTTCAGACACTCACGCCGCTGCTGTTACTGGTGACACCGTGGGTGACCCCTTCAAGGATACCTCCGGCCCAGCTATCAACATTCTTCTCAAGCTGATGGCAATCGTTTCGCTCATTTTTGGTCCACTATTCGTTTAGAAACCGAACTGAGGCTGATCGAAGCCTGAATCGAAAACTGAAAACGCCCGAGTCGTAAATGACTCGGGCGTTTTTGCGTTCATGGTTTTATGAGAGGAACTAGCGAACGTATCGATTGTTGGCTTTCTCATGACCGATCGTGGTGGACGGTCCATGTCCTGGAAGCACGATCGTATCTTCATCAAGCGCAAACAGCACATTTTTTATGCTTGATATCTCTTGATGTTCGTCACCATCTGAAAGATCGAACCTGCCGATCGTCTCGCGAAATAGTGTGTCTCCCGTAAACACATAGCCATCGACGGTGAACGAGCTACTCCCTTGGGTATGGCCCGGTGTCGAGAGAACCCCGATAGTGACACCAGAGGTTGTGGAGATTGAATCACCATGGTTGAGACCCTGCGATGGCGTAGGAGGCTCTTGGAAGTCGCCGAGCATACTCTTTAGCCATCCGAGCTGATCAGCGGCCGCGTCGACGTCACCGCCACCAATCATGAACTTACTGCCATACCTGTCGACCAACGGGCTGGCTGCTCCAGTGTGATCAGCGTGGGCATGAGTAGCCAAAATTAGACTCGGGACTAACTTCTTCGAATCTAGATGTTCGATAATTTTTGCGGATTCCCCACCCGGGTCGACAACAACGCACTCAGATTGATTGGGGATTCGAATTACATAGCAATTGGTGGCAAGTACGCCCACTTGGATTGCTTCAATTTCCACCATGAACCGCGTACTCCCTGATTAGAGTTGAGTTTCTATCCAATCGGCGATAGTTCGGAAGTAAAACATTGAAACTATCCCGCCTGTAATCAAATACGGTCCGTAGGGTATCAATATGCGGTTGAAGCCAAAGATGCGAGCTGCATAGACGAATAGGGCAACAACTCCACCTATCAATACTCCGATGTACAGACCCAGCAGTAACGGTGCCAATCCAAGGATCGCACCGAGAGCTGCCGAGAGCTTTACATCGCCCCAACCCATGATTGGCCGGTTAATCCGATCGCCCACCCATGCAAAAGGGTAGAACACTGCGTATCCGACAGCTGCACCCGCTAGGCCTTGCCACCACTCACGATCAGGTATGAAAAACGAGGTTAGTAGCCCGACGACTAAGATCGGCAAAACTAACACGTCCGGTAAGAAAGTCGTTTCGAAATCGATGAATGCCAGAGCTACAAGTACTGCGATGAATGCCAACCAGATCACGAATAGCCAAGATGGATCTGGAATTCGATACCAAGCAATGCCAAACAATGCCGCAGTGCTTAACTCGACCAGAATGTATCGAGACCAATGATTCGGGAATGGGACTCGCGACTGTTTCAACACACCAACGGTCGACAATACTGGAAGCCATTCCCAGAAGCGGATAGGTCTCGGGCGTGCACCTTTGGAGACCATCCCATCAACGTAGTCGTGAGGCGGCGATCGATCGACGACGACGTTTAGCACGCCTCCGACGAGTAGTCCTAAGATTGCGAAAAGTCCTGGTTCCATGAGTGCCTATTGTGAACTCATGATCAAATATCGACGTGGAGCTTTTACCCACAATTGCAATGGGTGTGACTATCACATGAGTCACATAAATAGAGTGTCCTCTCGGTTGTTCTCAACCGACAATTCAGCAAACACAAGTCCAAACTCGACTATACTCAATCAAGCTCCCTACTGGACTGTTCTTGAAGCCGGAACAGTGCATTCAAGGCTTCGATTGGAGTCATGTTGGCGACGTCTAAATCTTTGAGCTCATCCATCGTTTCGTTACTGCCCTGCTGTTCTCCGAAAGGCATCTGCAGCTGGTAACCCGCTGGCTTCGACGATTTAGATCCATTCTCAAGTTCATCGAGCAGGTCCCAAGCTCGACTGACAACCGCACCAGGCATTCCAGCTAGCCGTGCGACATGAACTCCATAGGATTTGTCAGCCCCGCCAGGAACTATCTGGTGCAGGAACACAACTTCACCTGCTTCCTCAGCTACGGCCACTCGAAGGTTGTGCGCTCTCGGCAACTGGTCGGCGAGTTGAGTCATCTCGTGATAGTGAGTCGCAAACAACGTTTTGCATCCGAGCTTTGGCGAATTGTGAATATGCTCTGCTACTGACCGAGCGATCGCTAGGCCGTCGTAGGTAGATGTACCTCGTCCAATTTCATCGAGGACCGCTAGAGAACGATTCGTTGCCTGATTCAAGATCGAGGCGGTCTCAACCATTTCGACCATAAATGTCGATTGCCCCCCGGATATATCGTCAGACAGCCCTGCACGAGTGAATACACGGTCCACAATGCCGATTCTTGCCTGTGACGCCGGAATGAAGCTTCCAACCTGCGCCATGAGCACAAGCACGGCCGCTTGCCGAATGTATGTGGACTTACCGGACATGTTTGGCCCGGTAATAATCATTACTTGTCGCTCGTCGTTCGAGAGGTTTAGATTGTTCGGAACGAATCGACCTGGTCCCAAAGAGGTCTCGACGACCGGGTGGCGACCAGCTTCAATCTCAAGAACAGTGCTATCGTCGACCAACGGGCGTATCCAGCCATTCTCGGCTGCCGCTTGAGCCATACCGACAAGAGCATCGAGTGTGCCTAGCGCTTTGGCTGTATCCATGATCCGGTTACCGTGAACAGCAACCTCGCTACAAACTCGTCGGAAAATATCCCGTTCAAGCTCGCTGATGCGATCACGCGCACTGAGAATTTTTGATTCAAGTTCTTTTAGAGCCGGGGTAATGAATCTTTCACCGTTCACAAGTGTTTGGCGTCGTTCAAACCCATCCGGCACCAAGTGAACGTTGCTTTTACTTACTTCAAGGTAATAACCGAAAACTCGGTTGTACCCGATTTTCAGATTCTTGTTTCCAGTTGATTCACGATGCTCGGCTTCGAGCGCAGCAATGCTCGATCTGGCGTCACCAGAGAGCGAACGAACTTCGTCGAGTTCAGCGTGGAATCCATCTCGGATCGCGGAGCCATCACCTACGTTGAGCGACGGTTCATCTGGAATTGCTGTTTTTAGTAGCTCTACAGCCTCAGAAGATGAGTGAAGTTTTCCGATAACAGCTCCGCCAGGGACAACTTCATCCGGCAATGCACTGATCAACTCTGGTAACACCACCAGTCCCGTTCGCAGTGAAGCGAGGTCACGCGGAGTGGCGGTATTGGTTCGGATCCGGTTCGTTAGCCTTTCGAGGTCGGAAACTTGAGATAGAAGACTCTGAATCTGTAACCGAGTGCTCTGATTTTCATAGAACGATGCAACGACTTCTTGCCGCCGCTGGATGTCGTCTGCGTTCAAGAGCGGACGAGTCAACCATGCCCTGAGTGAACGTGCTCCCATCGCAGTCTTTGAGAAGTTGAGTGAGCGAAATAGTGTAGGAGCCGTAGCTTTCCCTGTTGGAGAGCTGAATACCTCCAGGTCACGGAGAGCCTTTTGATCCAACTTCATAAACGAACTCGAAGATTCTGTTCGCAGCGAGGTCAACTGCGGAATGGCACCAAATTGCGTATCGGCCACAAAATCGAGAACGGACGATGCAGCGATGACTGCGAGTGGCATATTTTCGCAACCGAACGCTTCGAGAGTTTTAGCCTTGAAGTGCTCCATCAACCGAGCCGCTGAAAGTTCGGTATCGAGGCGAGATTCATCGAGCGGACGAACAGCCATCAGTGAATCTTCATCTGAATCAACAAGCTCGAGCGATTGCGAATCGGCGATTAACTCGGCGGGAGACAGTCGAAAGAGTTCATCTTTTAGTTCGGAAGCGGGGAATTCTGCTGTCACGAACTCGCTCGTAGATATATCTACGTACGCAAGCCCCGCTCGCTCACCGTCGCTGACTGCGGCAGCCAAATAGTTGTTCGTTGTTTGGTCGAGAAGTGCAGGCTCAATCACTGTTCCAGGCGTGACCACTCGAACTACTGCACGTTCGACTAATCCTCGAGATTTGGCAGGGTCGCTTGTCTGCTCAGCAATCGCAATTTTCAGTCCCGCTGAAACGAGCGTTCCGAGATGATTGTCGAGCGAATGATGAGGAATTCCGGCAAGAGGCGCTTTACCCCCTTCACCTGATTCTCTCGCGGTTAATGCAATGCCGAGTACTTTGGAAAGCGTGTGAGCATCATCGTCGAAGGCCTCGTAAAAATCACCCATCCGGATTAGCAGTAGCGAATCAGGATATTTCGCTTTGAACTCAAGAAACTGACGTCGACCTGGCGATATTTTTTTACCCTTGGACGGCTTTTTCTTGGCAGACTTCGACGACGCGGGCTTCCGCCCTTTGACGGTTGTAGAAGCGGTCGAATTCTGGGTAGCTGACATATCGCCCCGATTCTAGCCTGAATCTAGGGTTTGTAATTGCCGTTTCGACGCCTACTGATACCGAATCGTCGCTGAATCGGATGCTGTCCAGCGAAGTTCCGTGAACGAACTTCCAGAAGGAAGCTCGAACACCATCATGCCGACAACTTGTTCACCAGCATTGATCTGGACCGTTCCCCACACAGGGACGAATCCGGGAACGTTGAATTTCGGGGCTGCCTCAGCGGTGTAAGCACGAGAAATCGTATTGATTGGTGCGTATGCTCTGCGGTCGCCATCGAGCAACACTGCAGCACCCTCGTCTACCACCATATTCACTGTTCCAGATGTCTGGTTGATCAAAGTGACCTTAACGTAAACGAGGTCGTTGTTTGCCTCATCTTCAGGCGCCATCGCCCAGTTGTAGATCGTGCCCGAGCTATCGGCACCGGTGTACGTGATGTACTCCTGTTGCTTGGGCTCTTCTGCCCGAATCCAAAGTGTTCGTCCAGCAACGTAAAGCGGATCTCCACCCTCAGATTTGAAGACAGTCATCATGCTGATTAGGACAACAGCGAGGATTACAGAGAATGCAGTTACTCCCATCAAGACGACAGGACTGTTCTCGTTTGGAGTTGAAATTTGACGACGGGCGAGGACTGCGCCGCCAGCGTCGATATCCATGTACTCAGAGCCGGGATCACCGCGGAATCCTGACGTTGGAGCAAATTCGAGCCTAACCCGAACAATTTCATTCGCCATCGGCTCTGCCGAAACTACGTTCCAGTTGAGTTCGGCGTTACGAAGACGTGGCCCGTACTCGTATTTGTTAGCTGCCGCGTACTCTAGTGCAGCCCCGACTTGGAGAGGATATTGGACAGCAGCATCGTCACCAAAAGCAAAACTAGGCGCGGTAGCTTCGGGTTCATTCGATTCGGCACGTACGGTGTCCTCAGCGGGCTGAGTGTTATCCGTAGCGTCCTGTTCAGTTCGATTCTCTTCAGTCATCCATTGCTCCACTGTCCAAGTCTTTCTTGGACCGACAAGCGAGAATACATGATGTGCGACACATATCGCACGACATTTTCATTTGTGCAGAACTAATTATTGCCAAGACTTTTCGTTTCGGCGAATCCGGCACAAATATTGCACAAACAATCCAAACGTGCATGAGGCAGTCAGTTTTTGGCTGACGGGAAGGTCGCTAATTGCTTCAGCACATCGTTCAATGCCATAAGTACGTCATTGATATCCACTTCGGTTGTCTCTCGACCAAGTGAAATGCGCACGCTTCCGACGGCAAGCTCAGGACTTACCCCCATAGCGAGTAGTACGTGCGACGGTTCGAGGGATGCAGAACTGCAAGCACTTCCACTCGAAGCGGCTATGCCTTTGAAGTCCAACCCTAGTAAGACTGGCTCGCCCTCAACACCTGGGAACGAGAAGTTCACGATTTCAGGGACATGGTTATTGCGACTGCCATTGAACGATGACCCTGGGATTTGATCGAGAATTCCCTCAATTAGCTTGGTAGCTAGCTGAGTCATTCCAGGACGTGACGAGTTTCGTTCAGACTCTGCGATGGCAATAGCCTCACCAAATCCGACAATACTCGCAACGTTCTCAGTCCCAGATCGCCGTTGACGCTCTTGTCCCCCACCTGAAATCAGCGGCTCAAGTTGGACACCTCGACGCACGTACAACACCCCAACTCCCTTAGGGCCATAGATTTTGTGACCAGAAAGACTCATTAGGTCGACACCCAAGTCGTCGACGTTAAGGGAAAGCTTCCCCGCACCTTGGACAGCGTCGGTATGAACAAGGATTTCCCCGCCGGTTCGGGCTGCTGCCTCTCGTGTCTTTTGGGAAATTTCTGCCACGTCCTGAATAGTTCCGACTTCGTTGTTCACAAGCATCACGCTTGCCAAGAACGTATCGGGTCTGACGGCTGCCGCGAATTCGTCAGGATTTACACGTCCGGTGCTGTCGACACCCACATACGTAGCTTCAAACCCGAGCTTCTCAAGTTGCTCGACGGGATGGATCACAGCATGGTGTTCTATCGCCGTGGTGATGATGTGACCAGTAGTCGGCGTGCGCAATGCTGCCGTGCCTTTGATCGCGAGATTGTTTGATTCAGATCCTCCACCGGTAAATACGATTTCACCTGAACGTGATCCTAGTACTGATGCTGTCTGCTCTCTCGCCTCATCGGCTCCGTAGCGGGCTTCACCTGCAATCGAGTACAAGCTCGAAGGGTTGCCGAATTTCTCAGTGAAATACGGCAACATTTTCTCAAGCACCTCAGGTCGCACCGGCGTGGTTGCTGCGTGATCGAGATAGTTAATACGGTCTTCTGGCGTAGTCATTTCACAAGTATTCGCTAGTAAACCCTGCAGGGCAACGAATCCGTGTAGCAGGGGGCGAATTGCTTGGATAAGATATTTTGGTTTGAAAACCGAGCAAACAATTCTGCCGTATCTATCTGCCGTGACCCCACGGCGCAATTTATTTTGGCAGAATAGATCTGCTGTGGCACAAATGAATGCCATTGAACCGAAAACCGGAGTTAGTAGTTGATCAAGATTGAGCACATGTCGAAAAGTTACGGGCCCTATCCGGCCGTAATCGACATCTCATTCGAAGTGCTCAAAGGCGAAATTGTTGGCTTCCTTGGACCGAACGGTGCCGGCAAGACAACAACCATGCGAGTCGTTACAGGTTTCACACCACCTACACAGGGCGACGTAACTGTTGGCGGCTATGACGTGGTATCTCACTCACTCGATGTCCGCCGACACATCGGTTACCTTCCTGAGACTGTTCCGCTGTACTTAGATATGACCGTTACGGACTATCTCAAGTACATGGGTGAAATCCGGGGCATGAACTCTTCCTGGGTGAAAGAACGCTTACCTAAAGTCATCGATATGGTTCGACTCGGTGAATACCAGAACACTCTCGTTGGTCGGCTCTCAAAGGGTTACCGACAGCGTGTTGGAATATCCCAAGCAATTCTTCACGAACCTGACGTGCTTGTTATGGACGAGCCAACCATCGGTATCGACCCGATTCAGGTTGTGGAAACTCGGGAATTGATCAGCAACCTGGGTGAAGAGCACACAATGCTGCTCAGTTCGCACATCCTTCCCGAAGTCAGTGCAATCTGTAAACGAGTCTTGGTGATCAACGACGGTCGAATCGTCGCTGACGACAAACCAGACGACCTTTCTGAAAAACTTCAGCACGCCGAGCGCATAGAAATTAGTGTTCGTGGGGCTGAAGCACCATCATTCATCAACGCCATGCGAGATATCTCAGATGTCGTTGACGCCCGATCTGACCAGCGTGTTTCAGTGCTGCAGAGGGCCGAACGGGAAGACTTCTTACCGTTCATCGTCGATGCTCGTCCTAACGTTCAGGCATCTGAGAAAATTGCTAAAACCATCGTCGAGAATGGTTGGGGGCTGACTAATTTGACCCCGCTCCCAATGACTCTCGAAGAAATCTTCCTTGAACTTACAACCGAAGAGAATTTAGGCGAGTAGGAATTGCGTTTCATATCCGTCATAGCGATCAAAGAGATTCGCACATACTTTGCCTCGCCAATGGCCTACGTGGTCTCGGCGGCATTCTTGGCAATCACAGGATTCTTCTTCGTCGCATCAGTTTCTGATGCGTTCGCAGAAGCCAGTATTCGTGGTTACCTTGCAGGTGCGATTTTCTTCATGATTTTCATGTCACCCGCACTGACAATGCGACTTCTTGCTGAAGAACAAAAACTCGGCACACTTGAACTACTTCTGACTTCACCTCTGCGTGAATTCGAGATCGTATTCGGTAAGTTCATTGCAGCATTCGTCACAACATTGATTATGATCGGGCTGTCGCTCTACTTTGTTCTAGTGTTGTTTGTCTACGGTGACCCGGACATCGGACCACTACTAACTGGTCTGTTCGGACTTGCAATGTACGCTTCGGCAACATTGGCAGTTGGACTATTTGCATCGTCCCTTAGCAGCAACCAGATCGTTGGTCTTGTTGTTGGCTCAGGAATTCTTACAGCACTCACGATCATTGATTTCGTTAGCGCTCGCCTTTCAGGTGCCGCATCGGAAGTATTGGATGCTTTCCAGCTCGGTGCATCGTTCTCAGTCTTCGACCTCGACAGCTTCGGCGTTGCCGAAGGCGGTCACTTCGCAGATTTCGCACGTGGCATTATCTCTCTGACTGATATTGCCTATTACTCCTCAATAACAGCAGTGTTCTTGCTCCTCACAGTTCTTGTGTTGGAAGCAAGGCGATGGCGCTAGGCCGGTAGATGTCAACAGATCAGCAGAACAGCCCAGAGAGTCGGCCATCCCCCGATTCTGTTCGTGAAAAGACCCCGATTCTCGAGAGTCTGAAAAACAACACGAAATCGATCAGGCAGGCACTCGCACTTGTTGGTGTGGGAGCCGTGGTATTCGGCGCGCTAATTTGGATATTCCTTCGTGGGCTAGAAGGGCCGGCGTTTATCGTTGCGGGTGTCGGTGTTGCGCTGCTCGTTATTGACGCAGTTATTTCCCTAGCAACAGTTCGCCAAGCAGTTTTTGGGCGACGGGGTCGCTATGGACTCAACACCGCCATCGTATTTATCGTATTTCTTGCGATCGCGGTTGCAGTCAACTTCACTCTTCACTGGGCAACTGACCGACCAAACCCTGAGGGCTGGTTGCGTGTAGATACAACGGCAACCAAGCAGTTCTTGCTTGAAGAACAAGTAGTAAACACGTTAGAAAACTTGAAAGAGCCTGTGAAGATCACAGCGTTCTTTGAGATCGACTCAGCTGCAGGTGCAGCAGCATGGCGTGACACTGAAGATATGCTGAGTGAGTTCCGACGCCGATCCGGTGATTTCGAACTTACCTACGAACGGATCGACCCTGAGTTGAACCCTAATGCTGCAATCGCCCTTGGTGTCACTCAGTTCCCTGCTCTCGCCATTGAAGGTGTTGAAAGCCGACGAACAGAAATCGTGATCGGCGACAATCCAAGTAATGGCTCAAACGTATTTACCGAACAGCAGGTTGTTACAGGACTCCTCGTAATCAACCAGATCGCTCAGAAGAAAATCATTTTCGTAACAGGTCACTCAGAACGTGATGTAACGAACGTGGCGGACATCACGAGCATTGGCCTCGCAGGTCGAGCACTAAACCGTGAGAACTACGTTGTCCTGAACGAAACCCTTCAGGAACTCGGGACCCGAATGGCGAATGGAGATCCACAAGAGGTTCCTGCCGCAATAGTGTTCGCAGGACCGACTCAAGAGCTCCTCCCTATCGATCAACAGGCGTTGCTGAACTACGCTCGATCTGGTGGAAGTATTCTGTTCATGTTTGAGCCGAACGTAACCCCCGACTCGTTCAAGCAGTTCCTCTCTCGATACGCAGTTGTGATAGGTGAAGGTGAATCTGCCGACATCGCAAGCTTTGTCGCTCCAAACCCAACGTTCATTCAGGTGAAGAAGAGCAACGGCCAGTTGCCGTCTCACCCTGTCACCGACGGGTTTGAAGTTCTTTACATGCCGGGCACGACCCACTTTGGTTGGGGAGTTGACCCGCAGTCTCTTCCGCTCGTAGATGACACCACCCCACTGGTCAAACAAGGAATTCTCGCTTCGACAACTCTTAGCAGTTGGTCGGAGTTGAATCCAGACGTGCTTGAATTCGACATTGAAACCGAAGTTGCTGGACCGCTGCCAGTAGCTGTGGTCGTCGAAGCTGTTGGTGAGATTGCTGGCGGTGTGTACTCCGACGGAGAATCACTAGTCACCATGAACATGATCGTTATCGGTGACACGGATTTTGCAACGAACAACTACTTCGGATCAGCCAACAACTCTGACTTGTTCGTAAATGCAGTGAACTATCTTGCTAAGGACTTCGAACTCATTTCGATTCGAACGAAGACTGAAGCAAACCGACAACTTTTTCTAACCAAGAACGAACGTGATTTCGTTCGATGGTCAGGCTGGTTGCTCATGCCATTCCTAATCAGTGCATTCGGGTTCTGGACCTGGTGGAGAAGGCGCTAAACGATGAATCTGCGTCTTCTACTTGTACTAATAACTGTTCTGTCGTACGTCGCAATCGGTGCGACTTGGTTAATCACGAATCCAAAAGCTCAGGTTGTGGAACAGGCCCCACCGTTCTTCTACACTCTCGCTCCGGAAGACCTCCGGACGATCAGTATCGACACGGGTGAAAGCTCATCCAGTTGGTCGCTTCGTGAAGAGGCCAATCGCTGGTACTTCGATGATTTAGACAATATTCCTGCAGATTTATTCCGTTGGGGTGGAATTACCCAGCTTCTAGGTGGGCCACGTACTCAGCGAGTTCTATCTCAACAAATCGACGATGAAGCGCTATACGGTCTTGATGTACCTAGTGCCACGTTCGCTGTGACATTGCGCGATGGATCGATAGTGACCTTGGTTCTAGGCAATCTCACCCCAGATGGTGAAAACAACTACGCCAGAGTCGAGGGATTCCCCCAGCTTGTTCTAGTTGACTCCTCTTGGGGAGTGGTTCTAGAACGACTCGTGGACGAACCACCATATCCAGAGTGGTACTACACCCTGAACGGTCAGGCCCGAGAACTAATTCTGTTCAACAACAATGAGGTTCTCCGGGCCTACGGTTATGATCGAGAAACTGAGCTTTGGCATGTATGTGACATTCCACTAGCCACTGACCCATGCACTGGCGCGCAACTCGCAGACGCCGAAGCAATCGAGACTGAACTTCAGCACTTTGGTGCACCGCAAATCAGTGGCGCTGTTGCGTTGAACTTGGCAGAAGACGTCGATTTCGCTCCATATGGAACGATCCTCGAAGCACCTTATATAGCGGTTCGAATTGAGAACCTGAACCCGATCAACAACGTCGTTGAAGTCACAAGGCTCACGATGACGATTGGCGACTTAACCGACGATGGTGCTTTTCGTTACGCCGTGGCTAACGAGACTTCTGACATCATCAAGATCGACGCTGCATGGGCAGACCGAGTTCTTGATCTGTTCTTCGGCGAGCTACTTGTAGACAACGGCTAGTAGCCGGTTCCACAAGAAACATCGGTTCTCTCAGCTCGTGATCCAGACGTCCACGAGTTCACTATCGAGTAGTTGATCTACGGGTTTAGTGTGTTCAAAAAATCGACAGGAGCCTTCGAGCCGATCGACCCTAGAATTGATTAGGCACGGTCTTTGACGGTCGTTCATGTTGAAAGCTACGACCATGTCGGATTGAACAATAAGAAGTGCTGTTCGAGTACGTGACTACTCCACTCTGCTGCCCTCATAGAGAGCAGCCGGAGTGATTTATGTAGTTAGGTTGCGGTACAACTGCGGAAGGCGCTTTGGAAGCAGACTAATATCTGGCAAGACTTCGTAACTGAAGTCTTCCATCATTGTCTTCATGTAGTCATGCCCGGCCTTGTCTACAGTTAAGCAGAACGGTGTGATGCCTAGGTTCCGTGCTTCGATCAATGACTGACGTGTGTCGTGCACTGCGTATTCTTTTTCCACGCCTTCCCGTGAATAACCACGGTCTTGAGGGCGTCCATCAGAGATCAGGAACAGGAACTTAGAACGAGCTTCCGCCTCCGCTAGTTTGGCAGCTGTGTGTCGAATTGCAGGCCCCATACGCGTGGCATGAAGCGGGGCGATTCGATCGATACGACGTGGAACCATGTCGCTGAAGTTTTCGTCGAGATCTTTGATCGTGTAGAACTCCACGTTCTCTCGCCCATATCCTGAGAAGCCGTAAATTCCGTACATATCCCCGAGCGTTTCGAGGGAGTTGACCAGAAGCGTGATGCCTTCCTTCTCGACGTCCACGATGCGCTTGTAGGTACGACGCAGCCCCTCTGAGCGGCGTGAGCGCAGCCAGACCATGTATTCAACAGGGTCGTCGGGTGCTCCCCAGTCATCGGATGGCTTCTTAGCTTCGTCGATTGCTTCAGCGGTCGAAGCGGATAGGTCGAGCAGGAATGCTACTGCGACCGATCGTTCGTTCTTGTTTCGACGCCAGTAAAGCTTCTCTTCTGGTGAAACTCCAATTTTCAAATCGATCAGAGCTTCAAGCACAGCATCGAGATCATATTCTTCACCGTCTTCCAGACGCTTCTGTTTGCGGTACATCTCTGGGATGACCAACTCAAACTGTCGCTTGATCTGAGCAACAAGCCCAGCATTTTCTGCAAGCGTCTCGCGGAAGAAGTTTGGTTCACCATCAGTCATGATCTTTTCGTGGACCATGCACCAGTTCGGCTTGTACTCGTTCGCTCTGAAATCCCATTCGGGGTAGGTGAATGTGTCGGGTTCGGTCGCAGTCAGCGGCCCGCCGTCTTCATCCACGTGTTGCGATGGCCCCGGCTGGAACTGCTGATTTTCTGGATCGCGTTTCTGGAGCTCTTTCATCAGGTTTTCGATCATTTCGGAAACCTGTTGATCGCCACCCTCTTCGCCTTCGGTCTGCTCCATCTCCATCTCGGGAGCGTTCTTCATCATCTCTTCGAGCTGTTCCTGAGTAATCGGCTCCATTTCGCCGCCCTCAGACATCTCTCCGCCTTCCATCATCTGCATCTGTGACAGCAGCTGCGAAAGTTCAGGTTTGAATTCGCCTCGGTAGTCGACTTCCTGAGGTGATGAGTAGTCTTCTTCACCCTGTCCTTCGAACTCTTGCTCGCCGGTTTCGTCGCCCTGTTCAGGCTCACCTTCACCTTGTCCTTCAGGTGAAGACATCCCCATGAACTGTTGAATCACTTCGTCAGGATCAACTACGTCTTCGTCGTCGTTTTCCTCGGACTGGTCTTCCTCTTCTTCAGGTTCGAGTTGCTCGTAATCATCGTCCTCAAGATCTTCATTCTTGATGTCGATCAGAATTGAGTAGGCACGGATCGTTGCTTCGGCCGCGTCTTCAACTCGAGCCTCGATGCTGGAAATCTGGCGAATGAGTTTGCGCAGTTTTCTTGCTGCGTCTTTGTGGGCAGAAGGGACAATCATGTCGTCGACTTGACCGAGGCTTACTCGAATCATGAACTCGACGAGTGCTTCCTGAGCTGGAAGATCAGTGACGTCGGGTCGCGATTCCAGAGCAGCCGTACGCACCATTTCGTACATACCCATTACACCCGGGTAAAGTTCCTCAACATATCCATCGATTCGTGAACTCTCTACAACGGTGAATACGTCCAGTGCCAGTCGGCGTTCTTGGAACAAGTCGAAGAACCGACTCATGTCGGTTAGGAACTCTGGGGTTTCTGTTTCAGCGACCGGATCTACTGCTGTTGAGGACGGCTCTTCCGGTGTCTCATGGCCGAAGACCACAACTTGCGGCTTCTCAGCAGCCTTTCGGGCTGCCTCATCTGCGGCCTTTGCGGCTTTCAACTCTGTTGCACCAGGAAGTCGTGAACGCAGATCGTCGAACAGCATTGACGGAGTGTTGAAATCAAATGCAAACGATCCAAATTCAATGTGACCGATCTGGTGAGTCGAAATCACTTTGAAGAATCCGAAGTTTTCTTCTTTAGAGGTGTACTTGTTGATCACTGACGGCATGTAAATAGTCGTGCCTTCAGTTGTCGGAAGCTCTCCCTGGAACCAACCTATGTTCTTTTCCGCCAGCTGTTGTGCCGCCTGAACATCGATCGTGTGCCCCGTAAGCGCTAGACAGTACATTTGGATGACGTCTCGGACCCTAGATAATTCAATAGATGACGACAGAGAGTCGAGCATCTCTTGGGAGGCAGGAGATTCCAACTTGAAGTATGTAACGGCGGCTTCATCGCTCTCACGAGCAGTGCGGACACCTTCTGACTGCCACTGCCCCATCTGTTCGAACGTAACTCGCTCGAGAATTTCAGGAACGATCTTCAAAAACGCTGGTGCTGCCGGAGCTGACACAGCTGCGATTCCGTCAGTCATTTCCAACAATCGGTCTCGGTTGTCCGCTGGCACTTTGTTTACGGTATTAGCGCCATCACGAAGAATGCCTGCGGCATCGCTTACACCTGTTATCGCAAGACGACGAGCCAAAGAAATCAGCGGTGCTCGATGTGGTGCTCCAAGCTCGACAAGTGCAGCCGTAGCCGAATCGAACAGTACTGCCGTTTCACGCCACGACTTCTCGGCAACGATCTGGGCGAGGTTGATAAATCGATCCACATCACCAGTGATCTTCGGGAACAGATCCGTGCCAGCATTGAGCGCATCGCCTGCCTGATCGTAAGAGCGTCGGGACAGTATTTCTAAGAACTCACCGAAGTGACAAAACTCTTCAAACGACAGGGTTTCTAGCAGGTCTGGCGTAGCCTCGAATAGGCGACATGCTAGTGCAGACGACTTCCAAGTACCGCGGTATAGCGCTCGACATACGTTCGCCCAGTCATCGATATATCGAGGACGCAGACGCAACATCGCCTTTGGGGACGATTTGAAATAGGCAACTGCGAGCGAAGGCGAGTCTTCACACAGTGATGTGCCAGTCTTAGCCCACTTCAGGAACTGACCAGAAGGAAGCTGGCGCTGAACGGCGACTGAAGCATCGAAGAATTCAGCTGCTGCCTCCCAAGACCTGACAGTCTTGCGTGCGATCTCTAAGCCTTCGAGAGCCCATTGCTGGCAAGTCTCTTCGGCGAGTCTGCCCCCGAGCTTTTCAAGCGCAACTTCATAGCGTTCAAGTACCGGAGCGGGGAACTGTTCGAGTTCCTTCCTCGTGGTCTCAATAGCGTTTTGTGTTGAGTCGTCAGAACTGGTCAATTCTGGTCTTGCCCTTTGTCAGACTTGGTCATGCTGCGTTCATAACAATGTCGATAGTGTTCGCAATAATCTGAGCGGAAGCACCCCAGATAATGCGATCTTCATATGCATACGCGGTCAGTTTTCGAGTCGATCCTGCACGGATTACCGTGATGGAACGACGCGATATCTCTTCAACAAACACTCTCACTGGGACGCTGACAACTTCAGCTACCTCAGCTTCCTCAGGCGTCATAGCTACGTCGTCTGCGACTCGCCCTGCGTAAGGCCAAACTTCGAAACCGGTGGAAGTATCGATTGGTGGCATTTGGCACCAAATATCGATATCACTCGACTTAATTCCGAGTTCCTCGTCGGTCTCACGCAAAGCTGCGTCCATTGCCGACTCATCTGCATCTTCAATCATTCCGCCCGGAAACGCCCATTGACCACTGTGGTGCCTGAGTGTTTCCGCACGTTTGATCATCAACACACATGGTTCGCCATTCGTGATGTTGAACAGAACGCTTACGGCCGCGGGAGAGCTACTACCCAGTGCCTCATGCTGTTTTCCTGAATAAGACTTCAGGGTAGTTTCAAGCCGTTGGATCGTAAGCTGAGAATTGATCACGCGAAGATCGAAGTTACAACCTCGTCGATGCTGCGCTGAACCTGTGGATCGTCGGTGATACCCCAAGTTACCGACACCTGACATGCTCGGCGTTGTGAGACACCTTCCTTGATCAGGCGACCAGCGTAGATCAGCATTCGAGTCGAGGCACCTTCTTCAAGGCCATGTTCTCGTAGATTTCGAATCTTCAAACCTAGACGTGCCAATCGTTCGGCAGTGTCGGAGTCACATCCCGATTCGTGAGCAATAATCTGAGCTTCTCGTTCTTCTTCCGGGAAGTCGAACTCTAGGGCGACGAATCGCTGTCGAGTTGAGTGCTTCAAATCTTTCAACGCGTTCTGGTATCCCGGGTTGTAAGAAACAACCAGCAGGAAGCCGTCAGCAGCGTCAATTGTTGAACCAAGCTTGTCGATGGTTAGTGAACGACGGTGGTCTGTAAGCGGGTGGATGATGACCGTGGTGTCTTTTCGAGCTTCGACGATTTCGTCGAGGTAGCAAATTCCACCGGCTTTGACCGCACGAGTCAGCGGGCCATCGATCCAACGTGTTCCGTCGGCGTCGAGCAGATATCGACCTACAAGGTCACTTGCAGTTAGGTCTTCGTGACAAGCGACGGTGATCAGAGGAAGCTTTTCACCCATTCCGTTCAGAGCTTCGTCACCGGGATTCCGAGCGGTTAGTCCTTCGCTCAATCGCCATGCCATGTGTTCAACGAAACGAGTCTTTCCTGTACCTGTAGGTCCTTTTAGGAGGATCGGAACTCGCTGTCGGTAGGCCGATTCAAAAATCTCGATCTCATCAGATGTTGGTACGTAAAACGGTTCATCCGATACGTAATAGTCTTCGATGTTTCGCTCGTCGTATTTCTGTTCTGTGGCCATTAGTACTCGCGCCCTGAAGGCTTTTCCTCACCAATTTCATGGTGAACTAATTCGGATTTACACCCGATTTCATTTACTTGGATATTGATTCCCAGAGTTTTGATATTTGATCACGCAGTTCGTCAAGAGTTCCGTCGTTCTCGATCACGATGTCTGACTTTGTCACCCGTTCATCTCGAGTTAGCTGCGCAGCCACTCTCGAGTCGGTATCCGATTGATCAAGCCCTGAACGTTGTTTCACCCTTTTACCTATTTCGCCTGAAGGTGCTTCAACGGTCCATACAAAGTCAGCTATTCGGTCCCATCCCGATTCGAATAACTTCGGGACCTCAACTACAACAACTTTCGTTCCGCGTTCATCCTCTTCTTTCAGGAGATCCAACGTGCGCTTCCGCGTCGCTGGCCAAACAATTTCCTCAAGTTCCAAACGTCGGACAGGATCAGAGAACACGATGCTTCCGAGCGATTTCCGATCGATGAAACCGGATTCGTCCACTACATCTTCGCCAAAGCGGCTGACAATCTCATCATGTGCCTCAGTACCTGGCTCATAAGTCGAATGCGCAACATTGTCCGATTCGATCACCACTGCACCTAGTTCACGAAGAACATGCGCAATTTCGGTTTTTCCAGCACCAATGCCACCAGTAAGGCCGATAATTAACACTCGTAATCCTCGTTGCGTCGTTTGCAAATGTGACGAACCGGGTAATCTTACGCTCGCGCGTGCTCTATCGCTGTGTTTTTTCTCGCTAGATTCCAGATGAGCAGTAGTAAACTTTTGAGTCGGCAGGTCCTTAAAAGCGATTACGTGGACATCGCACCTGATTTAGCACACAACGCACCACTAATTTTACGGGGTAGGGAGAGTTCAAATGACCGAATCTGCGTACAGATCGCTTCCGTCTGTCGATGCTCTCCTAAAATCTGACGACATAGCTACTTTGATCGCCGATTTTTCCCATGATGCTGTGACTATGCTGGCGAGAGACGTACTGGGAAAAGCACGCGAAACCATCAAGAATTCGGGGCAGGCGCTATCTACCGAGCAAATTATTGCCGACATTGGCAAACGCGCTAACCAAGCTTGGGGTGCATGGCCAAAACCAATTGTGAACGCCACTGGTGTTGTGCTCCACACCAATCTAGGAAGATCGCCTCTCAGTCCCTCAGTCGCTGAAGCCGCAGGTGCATCTGCGTCTATATATTCCGATCTTGAATTTGACCTTACCTCTGGCAAGCGCGGATCACGTAATGCCCACATCTCGGAACTGATATCTCAAACAACTGGATCTGAAGCAGGTATAGCGGTCAACAACAACGCATCGGCAGTCCTGTTGACCCTTGCCGCTGTCGTATCAGCAGATCCATCGAAGACCGAGGTCATAGTCTCTCGGGGTGAGGCGGTTGAAATTGGCGGCGGGTTCAGAGTTCCTGACGTGATGCGTCAGTCCGGAGCGACTCTGGTAGAGGTTGGGACAACGAATCGAACGTACGCATCTGACTACGAAGCTGCAATAACTCCCAACACTGCAGCAATTCTCAAAGTGCATCCCAGCAACTTCGTGGTTGAAGGTTTTACTCATGTGCCAGAACTGGCGGATATGGTCGCCGTGGGTAATAAACACGGTATTCCTGTTATCAATGATCTCGGGTCAGGCTGCCTTGTGGACACTAGGAAGTACGGTTTAGATCAAGAGCCGAAAGCACAGGATTCAGTTTCCGACGGAGCAGCGTTGACCCTGTTTTCTGGAGACAAATTGTTAGGCGGACCTCAAGCAGGATTAATTGCGGGTCAAAATCAATGGGTAGATTTGGTCTCGAAGCATCCGCTGGCGAGAGCGGTGCGAATCGACAAGATGACGTTGTCCGCAATCGCAGCAACGTTGGTCGCGTACCTCAAAGGTGCCCATGAAGCCGAAATCCCCATTTGGAACATGATCTCCATGAGTGAATCGAAGATCGCCAATCGAGCTGAACAGTGGTGCAGACAGATTGGCACAGGGAGTGTCGAACGCGCACGCTCGGCGGTTGGCGGTGGTTCATTACCTGGACAGACCTTGCCTACGACGATTCTCGCAATAACTCCGACCGGAAGCCCCGATTCGTTCGCAGCCAATCTCAGATTGAGTCCGGTCAGTGTGATTGCCAGAATAGAAAATGATCGAGTCCTACTCGATCCCCGCACCGTTCTTGTTGACCAAGACAGCGTTGTGGTCGAAGCAATCAATTTCGCACTTGCACGGGATTCGAAATGAGCCCAAAACGTCGCCGACCGAAACCTTCATCAGAACAGTCCTGGCAGTCGACCTCCTCGGGACAAAGCGGAATAGATGCTGTTGAGATTGAAATCGATTTGCACGGGATGAGGGCGCACGAAGCTGACACCCAAATAAAAATTCATTTGCAGCGTTGCCACAACGCCCGGTTGCATGTTGCCAAGATCATCCACGGTCACGGATCTGGTGTGCTCAAACAATTAGCACGCGAGATCCTCACCAAAAGCGATCTGGTTGCACGTCACTATGCTGGATCATACGGTGATGGCGGCGATGGAGTGACAATCGCCGAATTGGATTACGGTGGGCACAAGGCATTCAACCGCCGTTCAAACAATTCGATTGTGCCCAAAGCCCTACCGCGAAAGTAGTTGCTGTCACAGCGCCATGTAACTCGTACAGTGATCATTGTGTTGGCGTAACCTGTCGGCAACAGCACTGAGCTGTCAGCACATAATCACGCTAATTTCGACATGACCTTATTCGACCGACGTAAACAAGAGATTCAGGATCGCATCGCCCCGCTGGCGACTCGTATGCGACCGCAAAATCTCGATGAATACGTTGGGCAAAAACATATCCTCACTCCCGGCAAAGTTCTCCGTAGAGCGATAGACGAAGATCGCCTCCCGTCCATGATTCTGTGGGGACCACCTGGCAGCGGTAAAACGACGCTCGCTAGGTTAATTGCTGGTGAGACGAACTCACACTTCGAGCAATTGAGCGCGGTTACCTCTGGGGTGAAAGATGTCCGAGCCGTGATGGCTCTGGCAGGAGACAGGCTAGGACAGACCGGGCGAAAAACGATTCTGTTCATTGATGAGATTCATCGCTTCTCGAAGTCGCAACAGGACGCCCTTCTGCCTCACGTTGAAGATGGCACGGTAACCCTTGTCGGAGCGACAACTGAAAATCCATCATTCGAGGTCATATCCCCTCTGTTGTCTCGGACGCGTGTCTACACACTCGAACCGCTCCACGATGAAGATATTTCCGAGATTATCCAACGAGCAATATCCGACGAAGATCACGGGTTAGGTAGAGAGGGAGTATCGCTTTCGGACGAGGCGATGCATTTCCTATTACGAGTTGCAAATGGTGATGCCCGTTCAGCGTTGAACACGCTTGAACTTGCTGTGGAATCTACGGAACGTGATGAGACGGGCAACATATCTGTCGAAGTCGAAACGATGGAAGAGTCTGTACAGCGCCAGTCGCGCTACGACCGACTCGGCGATATGCATTACGACACGATTTCAGCGTTTATCAAAACCATTCGTGCTTCCGACCCTGACGCCGCCCTGTACTACCTTGCGCGAATGATTGATGCCGGAGAAGACCCGGTATTCATAGCGAGACGACTGGTAATTTCGGCTGCCGAGGACATCGGCCTCGCAAATCCCAACGGCCTAGCCGTGGCAATGGCGGCCCAACAGGCGGTTAGTTTCGTCGGAATGCCTGAGGGGCGCATCCCGCTCGCAGAAGCAACGATCTATCTTGCAACCGCTCCTAAGTCCAACTCAGCGTACAAGGCGATCGATAAAGCACTTGAGCTCGTCCGTGGTTCAAGAGATGAAGCAGTTCCGCAGCACCTACGCAACGCTCCTACCAAGCTGATGAAAGAACTAGGCTACGGTGAGGGTTACGAATACCCGCATGACAAGCCGGGTCACTTTTCACAATCAGATAATTTGCCTGAGGCGATTCAAAACGAACGTTTTTATGATCCCGGCGATCTAGGAGCGGAACACGCAATACGTGAACGATTGATGAACTGGTGGGGTGAGCGATATGGCAAGCCGTCAGACAAATAGCGACGGCTAGTCAGCTTGTCTGAGCGCTCCCCAAACCGATTTCACGCTCATCCGCTGTCCGTACAGCAGCAAACCGGCCCGGAATACTCGTGCACTCAGCCACAGCAGGAACGCTCCAGCTAGAGCCGTAATCAGCAACCCGATTACAACTTCGTACATACGATCGGTGCCACCTGCTATTCTCATCATCGACGCAGTGGGCGATGTCAGTGGAAAGAACGATAACGCTCGCGCAAGCGTTCCATCTGGATTAGGAATGATCAGGGCCGATGTGTAGATCGGAACGATTGCTGGAACCATGACGATCGCTGAAATTTGACTCGCCTCCCGAACACTTGTCGAAGCCGCACCGATTGATGCCATAAGTGCGGCGAAAACGAAGTAGCCAGCGAAGTAGAACGCTACAAGCAACACGATAAGATCGGGCTCCAGCGATAATGAGCCCAATCCTGAAAACTGATCGCTTATCTGCGGCACGGAAACGGATGCCACTGACAGCCATATTGCGATTTGAAGTAGTCCCGCCGCTCCTAGACCAAGAATTTTCCCGAGCATGATCGACATCGGTGAAGTCGAAGTCACCAGCATTTCGACCATCCGGTTTTCTTTCTCCTCCGTAACGCTCTGAAGAAGAGAGCCCGACCCCACGAAAATGGAAATCATCAACAACATAGCAGAGATGAACGCAGGAGCTGCTCGGGCTATTTCATCGCGGACCGTTCCAGAATAATCAGGACGACCCAGGTCATCGACTTTGAACAATGTGTAGCTGGCGGGTTGTAACATTCTCGTTATGAGTTCGTCTGACAACACATCGTCAGTAAGAGCGATGCGCAGAACTGCATGAAAAGCATCACCAGTACTGTCTTCGGTCGCAAGACCAGAACCCTTGCGATACCAATCGACTTCTCCGGTCGAAACGTAATCATTTGGGATCACAAATAGAGCTTTGATTTCTCCATCTACTAGCGACTGAGTTCCAGTATCCAATCCTTCGAATCGGATTACTCCAGGTATCAGACTTAACGAGTCGGTCACACCGGAATGATCGATATAGCCAACAGTTTCGCCAATGTCATCACCATCATCATGGCCAGAAAATCTGTCAGCGACGAGCGGGACGATAAACGCCACGATCAACATCAGGAGGGGCACACCGACCGTGAAAATCCGCCAGCCGGTTCGGCGAATTTGACGCCTAAATTCTTCTTCAAAGATTATGCAAGCGTCAGCTGTGTTTCCGAGCATTGCTCACCTCCTCGATGAAGATGTCGTTCAGCGAAGGCAAAACCTGTTCGAACCGAGATAAGGCGATTCCAGCTGAGACATAACCGTTCAAGATCATCTCTGGTGACAATTCATCACTTAGTCGGTACTCGACCTGACCGGCTCGCCCGGCGTGTCGCTGCGCACCGGGGAGGTCATTCGGATGTGATGGAGCCTCAACTACAACGGCGTTAGCACCTCGTGAACGGCGTATTTCGTTCAAGTCGCCAAACAAGATCAGCTTACTATCAGCGATCAACGCTACCCGTTCACTCATTTCTTCGACATCGGAAAGCACGTGGGTGCTAAAAATCACGGTTGCGCCGCGGGCTTGCTCAACAGCGAGCATCTCTTTCATCAACTGCACGTTGAGAGGATCCAGCCCAGAGAATGGTTCATCAAGAATGATCAGCTCGGGATGGTGGATCAGAGAGGCAACAAACTGCACCAACTGGGTCATCCCGCGAGATAGCCCCTCGACCTTTTTATCTCGGTGCTCGTAAAGACCAACACGATGAAGGAGCTCCAACCCTCTATCTAAAGCTTCGGTCTTGGACAGACCACGCAGACGTCCTAGATATCTAAGAATATTGGAGACTTTTTCTTTACGAAGAAGACCACGCTCTTCGGGTAGATAGCCAACTCGAGGCATCGCCTCGGCAGCGCTTAATCCACCGAGCAATCGAACATCACCAGCATCTTGATGAAGGATTCCTAGTGCGGTTCGAATCGTCGTGGTTTTGCCTGAACCGTTGGGACCAAGAAACCCAAAGACTTCGCCTACTTCGACAGAAAACGAAATATCGTCGACCACCGTTTTATCGCCAAATCGCTTGGTTAAGCCGTCTATTTCTAGCGCATGTGCCATAAACGTTGTCCGTTAGCGGGATTCGTAGGACCGCTAGGCTGAAATCTCTTTCATCACTCTGTCGAGCGCTGAAATCGTGAATTCGTAGTCGTCGTCAGACACACCATAGTGAGTGACGATTCGAAGATCAGAATCGCCGCCATTGATGTAGACGCCCTCTTCCATCAATCTCGCAGCAATCTGATCGCCGGTGTGGGCAGGGACACCAAACCGAATGATGTTTGTCTGAATATGTTCAGGGTCGACTGATATCCCTTTCATGTCCGCCATTCGAGACGCAATGAGTCGAGCGCTATCGTGATCTTCCTGCATTCGGTCGATCATGGAATCGAGCGCAACTAGTCCTGCAGCAGCGACTATTCCAACTTGCCTCATCCCTGAGCCAAGCATTTTGCGCCACCTGTCGGCCTCTTCAATGAAATCTTTTGAGCCGACAACGATTGATCCGATCGGACATGCAAGTCCTTTGGAAAGACAGAAGGTTGCTGTATCAACATTTTCTGTTAAGTCAGAAGCAGGCACTCCTAGCGCCACTGCCGCATTAAAGATTCGAGCACCATCGAGGTGAACGTTGAGCCCTTTTTCATGACCCGCATCTGCCATCGATTTCATCTGATCGGCGTTCAGTGCGCGTCCGCTTGAGCCGTTATGAGTGTTCTCGATTGTCAGCAAGCGCGTTGGTGGCTTGTGGTAGTCACGAGGTTTTACGGCTGCCTGAATCAACTCAGGCTCGATGAACCCAAAATCGTCAGTCTTGATCGGATATAGAACAACACTACCGAGCACCATTGTTCCACCGGCTTCGGCGTTCATGATGTGACATTGATCGCCGACCAATACTTCATCACCGCGCTGAGCCTGAGCAAGAACCGAGACTAGGTTTCCCTGTGTTCCCGATGAGACAAATAGTCCAGCCTCTTTGCCAAGCTTTTCAGCTGCACGATCTTGAAGTTCATTGACCGTTGGATCATCGCCGTAAACGTCATCCCCTAACTCAGCCTCGTACATTGCCCTACGCATTTCGGGACTAGGGTGGGTGACGGTGTCACTCCGAAGATCAACTCGGATCATGTCGTTAACACTCCAACGAAAAATTTTGTCGTTTGGTAATCGAATTCGATTCGAGATTCTAACCGTCCGATGACTCCACGCATACGGTCTGAACGTATACTCGAATAGGACTTTGTGAGCGGTTAGCGCTCAGATTTCGTTTCCGAGATAGAGAACATTCAGTTTTGGCAACCAACCAATCGAACAAATTAGCAAGTAGTAGTCGGTCGAAGCTTTCTGATCCGGTGCCTTGGATCACGATTCTAACCGCGCTGGTTTTGGATCAGCTCACCAAGTGGATTGTGATAGAAAAACTCGCCGTTGGTCAGTCTTGGCCAGAAACGGGCTTTTTCCGGTTTACTCACGCTTGGAACACTGGCACTGCGTTCTCACTGTTTCAGGGACAAGGCGACATTCTGACTTGGGTTTCTCTCGTTGCAGTAGGTGTTCTGACTTGGATCTACCGTTCGATCGATAGTCCACACTGGGTACTCCGACTGGCGTTCGGTCTTCAGTTCGGTGGTGCTATCGGAAACATCGTTGACCGCATTCGATTGGGTCACGTCACTGATTTCCTCGATGTCGGATGGTGGCCGGTATTCAACATTGCTGATTCATCGATCGTTATCGGAATTAGCCTGATGATTTTCTACTTCTGGTTCCTCGATGAAGGATCCATCTCAGGCAAGCCGGCGGACGCCACAAACGGTGGTTCACCGGATTCACCAGCCGAAGCTTCCACAACCGACACGGCAGAATAATTCAATTGGTTGAATTCATCGTCGCTGCCGAGCAGGCAGGGAAACGGCTCGATCTGTTCTTAGCGGAAGTCTGGGAACATGCTGAATCACGATCCAGCGCTCAACGTGCAATCAAAGCTGGTGAAGTTCTGGTGAACGGGAAAAGCGCTACCCGAGTGTCAGCAAAGGTGACCGAGGGTCAAGCGGTTCAAGTTTCCACCGACGAGAATCCAAAAGTTCAAACCATTGACCCGACCAATATTCCGTTAGATGTCGTCTACGAAGATGATGACATTGCAGTTATCAACAAGCCTGTCGGAATGACCGTTCATCCTGCTGCTGGTCACACCGACGACACGCTGGCGAATGGCGCGCTACATCGGTGGCCTAGTATTCGAGGGGTCGGTGAGCCCGACCGGCCGGGAATTGTTCATCGTCTCGATAAAGACACTAGTGGACTGATGGTTGTAGCGCTGAGTGACAGAGCTTACGGTCGTCTTAAAGAGATGATCTATCAGCGCGAAATCACTCGCATCTATAGCGCTCTAGTTCATGGCATCCCGGAATCTGCCGAAGGTGTTGTTGATGCGCCTATTGGGCGTAGCCGTCATTCCCGCAAGAGACAGGCAATCAGTGAAGACGGACTGCCATCGCGAACTCACTACCGAGTCGATTATGAGCTAGGTGACTTTGCGTTTCTTGAAATACGACTGGAAACAGGTCGTATGCATCAAATTAGAGTTCACATGGATGCCATCGGCCACCCCGTAATAGGTGATCAAACATATGGTAGGCGGAAGAACCTACCGAATCTGAACCGTCAATTTTTACATGCATCGAGGCTTGAATTTAGCCACCCAATATCTGGCAAAAAACTATCGCTAACCTCTTATATTCCGGAAGATCTCCAAAGAGCTCTGGAAACTCTGAGATAACCAACAACGATTCGTGATCCTCACAGATCGATGTACAGATCGTTTCCTCAATCACCCTTCACTGCTAAAGTTTTTGAATGACTAGTCCAACTTCTCCTGTTCGAGTTCGCTACGCCCCGAGTCCGACCGGTATCCCCCATATCGGCAATATTCGTACGGCACTCTTCTGCTGGGTACTTGCCCAACAGACAAATGGCCAATTCATTGTCCGAATCGAAGACACTGACCGAACTCGCTACGACGCTGACGCCGAGAAGGCGATATTTGAGTCACTGGACTGGCTAGGTCTCGGGTGGGATGAAGGGCCTGGCAAAGGCGGACCGCACGGACCCTATGTTCAGTCAGAGCGGCAACAGACTTACATCGATGCTGCTTTAAGCCTTGTGGAGTCTGGGCACGCGTACTTCGACGACACGACTCCAGAGCAACTGCACGCACTACGTGAGCGTCAGCGTGCGGCAAAACAGCCACCACGTTATGACGGTCGTGGGAGGCACCGAAGTCCTCAGGAGATCGAAGAGTCTCGACAAGCTGGATTGCCGGTCACGATTAGATTGAAAGTACCGGAATACGGTGCGGTTTCATTTGTGGATGCCGTTCGAGGCAAGATCACCTTTGAGCTGAAAGAGCTGGATGATTTCGTAATTCTCAAGTCGGATCAAATGCCGACTTATCACCTCGCCCACATCCTCGATGATCAGGCGATGGGTGTAACCCACGTCATACGAGGCGATGAGTGGATTTCGAGCACTCCGAGGCACCTGCTGATTCATCAGGCGCTGGGCATTGAGCCACCAACGTATGTGCACGTCCCGTTGATTCTCGGTAAGGACAAAGCGAAACTCAGCAAGCGCCACGGTGCAACATCGGCACTCGAATACCGAGATATGGGCTTCCTGCCGGATGCGGTGTTTAACTTCATGTGCCTTCTTGGATGGTCACCGGCTGACGATACCGAGGTAATGTCCCGCGACGAAATCGTGCGCCGGTTCAGCATCGATCGGATCAACGACTCACCGGCCACATTCGATTCAGAGAAGCTCGAATGGATGAACGGTGTGTACATTCGCAATATGGACGAAGACACGTTGATGTCGGAACTCCTTCCATTCATGGAGAGACCAGAAGCTGATGGTGGTCTTCCAGATTCGGTAGTCCGCCCGATCGACCGTACCTATCTCAAACGCTTGTTACCTTTGGTTCACGAGCGACTCAAGCTGCTGACCGAAGGAACAGAAACCCTAGATTTCTTCTTCGCAGACAATGTAAACCCTGCAGCTGAAGACCTTCCTGGTCGGAAGATGGACGCTGAAATGACCCAGCATGCACTCGATTCAGCTTTGGATCTATGCAAATCTGTTTCGTCATTTGAGCCAGAATCTCTTGAGACTGAATACCGCTCTCTCGCCGAGAAGATCGAGATGAAGCCAGGGCAACTGTTCTCCCCTATTCGAGTCGCAATAACTGGTAAAGCGTTCGCACCCCCATTGTTCGACACCATGGCGGCTATCGGGAAGGATCGTTGTATCGAACGAATTGAAAAAGCAATCGGAATATTGCGTTCAGCTGGCACAACTTCGGCTTAGTTCCAGTTCGAGATCAAACTTTCCGTTGACCTTGCGTTGGGCTACTACCTATACTGGAAGGTAGCGCATCTGCATTTCAGATGAATTTCCGACCGGCTGCTTACTGAGCGGCTCAATTTATGAATCAGGATCACCGTTGGTAGAACTACGAATCAACGAAGGCGAGAGCTTCGAAGGCTTCCTCCGACGCTTCACCAAGCGTGTGCAGCAGGAATCGATCATTTCTGAAGCCCGACGCCGACAGCACTTCGAGCCACCTAGCATCACTCGCAAGAAGACTGCTGCTGCAAAGCGACGCAAGAGCGTCAAGGCAACACTAAAGAACATGTAATCAAACGCCGGACTTCCATGCGAAGTATCGGCACGATTGCTATAGCACCTCGGTAATTTGTTCCGAGGTGTTTTTGTTTGTCTAATTTCGAGACACTCCCTCGCTCCCGCCAAACTCTGTTAATTTCACAACCGCTTAACAAAACAACCAGCGGCAGCAGTGATTTTTCACTCGGGAGAGGTGACAATAAAGACGCTACTCGCGGAGCGACCTATTGGACGCATTGGCATTCATCACCTTCCAGCAACGGAGCATCTAAATTGAAGTTCGGGATTGTCGTGTTCCCCGGTACCTGGAGCGAAAAAGACACTCACCACGCTGTCAACGGAGTCTTAGGGCAAGACGCTGAATACATTTGGCACGGTGATGAGAAGCTTGATCAGTACGACGCAATCGTTCTGCCCGGCGGCTTCTCTTACGGTGATTTCCTCCGTTGCGGAGCCATTGCCAGATTCTCACCTGTGATGGAAGCGGTAAGGAATTTCGCCGACAAAGGTGGGCCTGTAGTCGGTATCTGTAATGGGTTCCAAGTTCTTTGCGAGTCGGGACTTCTACCCGGTGTGCTAATGCGCAACGACCATCTCGAGTTCCGATGCATTTGGACTGATCTGAAGGTCGAAAATGCGTCGACAATGTTCACGTCCACCGCAACTCAGGGACAAACTCTCCACATCCCAATGTCGCACGGTGAAGGCAACTACCAAGCGGATGAGTCGACGATCAAGCAACTAGAAGACAACGGACAAGTTGTATTCCGATATGCCGACCCCAGCGGCAACGTTACGCCAGAAGCAAATCCCAACGGTTCTATCAACAACATCGCCGGAATCATCAACCAGCGTGGAAACGTTATGGGAATGATGCCTCACCCGGAGAAAGCTTCCGAGAAGCTGATCGGTGGAGACGACGGAAACGTAATTTTCAGTTCGATGATCGAAAACATCGTCGCTACATTGGCATAGTCACGAAACTAGTTATTTTCTAAAAGTAATTCAGCAAACGGAACGAATCATCCACATGACGGTAAGCCAGGAAACACTCGACGAAATCGCCCTTAGTCGCGACGAATACGAAGCGATCATTGATCGCCTTGGCAGAGAACCAGAACCTCTCGAGCTTGGCCTCTTTGGAGCGTTGTGGTCTGAGCACTGCGGGTACAAGCACACCAAAGCTCTGCTCCGAACTCTCCCCTCTTCTTCCGAACGGTTGTTAGTCGCTCCCGGAGCTGAAAACGCTGGTGTTGTCGATCTCGGTGACGGACTTTCGGTCTGCTTCAAAATCGAATCGCATAACCATCCCTCCGCCGTCGAACCGTTCGAGGGTGCGGCAACAGGTGTTGGTGGAATCATTCGGGACATCTTTGCGATGGGTGCCCGCCCGATCGCCCTTCTAAATTCGTTGCGGTTCGGCCAACCCGACGACGCCCGCACTCGTTACCTGCTGAATGGCGTAATCGGCGGCATCTCGTCGTACGGAAACTGCAATGGTATTCCAGATGTTGGTGGCGAAATATTCTTCTCAGACACCTACAAAGGCAATCCACTTGTAAACGCAATGTGCGTCGGGCTCATTGAAGACGGCAAGATGGCAAGTGCCTCGGCAAAAGAGCCAGGTGACCTGCTATTGCTAGTCGGAGCCGACACAGGTCGTGACGGCATCCATGGTGCGTCTGGTCTTGCTTCTCGTTCGTTCGAAGAGCAAGCAGAGATGCGATCTGCGGTACAGGTGGGAAATCCGTTCCTTGAAAAGGTTCTCATCGAGGCTTGTATCGAATCTCTTGATTTGCCCGGCGTCGTTGGTCTCCAGGATTGTGGCGCAGCGGGAATAACATCTGCCGCTATCGAAATGGCCGAACGTTCTGGCATGGGACTAAAACTGCTAATCGATGAAGTTCCTCGACGTGAAGAAGGCATGACTCCTTACGAAGTCATGCTGTCGGAATCCCAAGAGAGAATGCTCCTTGCTGTAACACCCGGACAGGAAGGTCCAGTTTTCGACCTGTTTGAAAAATGGGATCTCGATGCCACGGTTATTGGCGAATTTGAACTAGGTGAAGATGTACGAATCTTCGACGACGGCGAACAGGTCAGCTCAACTCCGGTAATTACGCTGACGGACGCGCCTGAATACAAATTCACCGGTGTGAAGCCTCAGTGGCTTACTGATCTTCAAAATGCCGACCTTTCGGCGGTTCCCGTGCCGTCAGAATCTCCGTCGGAATTGCTCCTGAAGATGTTGGTAGCACCCAACATTGCATCACGGTTCCCGATATATCGCCAGTACGACTATCACGTGCAGACGAACACGGTTGTTGAACCGGGCGGTGACGCTGCAGTCCTTCGACTGAAGGGATCAAAGCGTGGGATCGCTGTTTCTACTGATTGCAACGGACGAATCTGCTACCTCGACCCAGAGGTCGGTACAGTGATCGCAGTTGCAGAAGCGTGCCGGAATCTATCTGTCACAGGTGCAGAGCCTGTAGCGCTCACTGATGGGCTCAATTTTGGAAATCCAGAAACACCTGACGTGCAGTTCCAGCTCACAGAATCTATCGCCGGCATGAGCCGTGCAGCCGAAGCTTTCGGCATCCCGATCGTCAGCGGAAATGCCAGCATGTACAACCAGTCGGCTGGCAAAGATATCTTCCCTACCCCGATTATCGGTTCATTGGGTCTACTCGAAGACGTAGAAAAGCACGCAACCGTATCGTTCAAATCTGAAGGTGATGTCATTGTTCTCTTGGGCACCGACACCACTTGGGACGGAATCGACGGGCTTGCAGGTAGTGAATATCTCGACCTTGTTCACGATAAGGTCGAAGGACAACCGAAGATCGATATCGATCTTGAAATCCGAACTCAAGCAGTCTGCCGTGAGGCGATTGCGAATGATTTGATCGCTTCAGGACACGATGTATCCGATGGCGGTGTCGCAATAGCGATCGCGGAGAGTGCGATCATTGGTGGACTCGGTGCTTCAATCGATGAGGCACCCGGAGAACGCTGGGATGCTGCAATGTTCGGCGAAACCCAGTCGCGTATCTTGGTCACCGTATCGCCTGAGAATCTAAGCAAGCTTGAAGCGATAGCTGCTGCCGGAAATGTTCCAATGAAAGCTATTGGAACGGTTGGTGGCGATTCTCTGTCGTTTGGAGAATCAATAACCACACCGCTTTCCGACGCTGACGACGCTTGGAAAAACGGCTTCAGTCGGGCAACATCAGACTAGATTTTGGCGATCCCAACCGAAACCAATGTGACAGAACTGATCGAACAGTACGATGCGCTGTTTTTTGACTCGTTCGGAGTGTTGATCGATGGAGTCGACGCTCTTCCAGGAGCGGTCGAACTCGTGGACCGCATGAACGCTGACGATGTCAACTACTTCGTCGTTACGAACGATGCGTCTGTTTCTCTTGAATCTAGAGTCAAAACGTTTGCTTCAAAGGGATTCAATATTCCTGCTGATCAAATAATTAATTCAGGTTCACAGATCGCAGGTTATTTCGACGAACACCAGCTTCAGGGCAGCCCGACACTGGTTCTCGGAACCGAAGATGCCAAAGACTACTCAATCGCCGGTGGCGCCGTCCTAGTCGAGCTAGGAGACGATGTGGAGCCTGACGTAGTAGTTGTGGGTCATAGCGGACCACACGATTGGGAGTCGACGCTCGAATCACTGCTTGCATTATTCAGCCGAAGATTTCAGCAAAACAACCCGATCCGACTTGTGCTCCCGAATCCCGACTTTATCTACCCAAATGGTCCGGGTAACTTTGGTTTTGGTGCTGCTGCATTTGTAGACCTACTCGAACAGGCACTTGTACGTGTGCACGGTTCGCACGAATCGCTAAAGGCGTCCAAACTAGGGAAGCCATACTCACCGATCTTCACCGCTGCTGTGGTTCGTGCCGGTACAAATCATGCCGTGATGATCGGTGACCAACTCGAAACCGACATCGCTGGTGCCAACAGCGTTGGTATTGACTCCGCGGTCGTAACCACAGGAATCAATCGACGAGTCACACCAGACGAGTTCGAACACGTGGATGACGAGCTAACTCCTCGGTACATCCTTGCTTCACTCGTATAAAATCAGAATATAGTTCAGTTACAGAAATTCACGCGAGTGCCTTGGCGGTCGCGTTTGTGTGTTGTTCCCTAGCCGAAATAAAAGATGCCAACTTACGTTTACAAATGCGCCGATAACGCTCACATCTTCGAGATAATCCAGAAGTTTAGCGATGATCCCGGAGCTGACTGCCCTACCTGTGGTAGTGCTTCAAAGCGCCAGATTTCAGCTCCTACCGTGATCTACAAAGGCTCAGGGTTTTACACCACCGATTACGGTTCTGGCTCCAGCCCTGGGAGCAAGCCGAGTAACACCTCTTCAAGCAGCTCTGACAGCTCTTCCGACTCGGACTCATCTAGTTCGTCATCTGCTTCAGATTCCTCGTCGTCTGCGTCTTCGTCAGACAGCGGTGGAGGCTCTCACTCCCACGGTCGAGCCAGCCACTCACACGGCGCCGGAAGTCACACTCACTAAGGCACTCACCGTCAATGCGTGCTGTAATCCAACGAGTAAACCGAGCCTCAGTCACCGTTTCGGGTGAAGTTAGCGGTTCGATTGAACGCGGTCTGTGCCTGTTGATTGGAATAACACACGAAGACACCGAAGACGATCTCCAATACATCGTCGATAAAACTTTAAACATGAGGATTTTTCCAGAAGAATCTGGAGATTCCGGATTTGATGAATCGGTCAAAGACGTCGAGGGTGGCCTACTGCTGGTGAGCCAATTCACGCTGTACGCATCGACACGAAAAGGCAGACGACCAGGCTTCACTGATGCTGCCCGTCCTGAGCAAGCAGAACCAATGTTTAATCAATTGGTTGATTCGTTCCGACTACACAGTGGTCTTCAAGTGGAGACCGGAGTTTTTGGGGCGTCAATGAATGTTGAGATTGAAAACGCCGGACCGGTAACAATCGTTCTGGACTCTGCTGAACGAAACATGCCTCGCCGCAGTTAGTTCGTTCAAACCCGACTATCGGGGTGACCAGCTGGCTATCGTGCCTCTGCCAACGCTGATCGGTTCGGAGTCACCATTGGCATCCAGCACCCATATCTGGGAATCGAACTGTTCCGGCAGGTTAACGTCGCCTTCTGAGCGAAGCACTTCGTCTAAATCCAGAATTGCCCCACTGATCACGAGCCGAGTGCTATCTGGTGACCAAATATTATGAGAGTCGACGTACTGGTCGAAAAAGACTTGAACAAACAAGAATTCATCTGAGGCAACTTGCGTTACCAACGGTGTGACTACCGTTGATTCGACATCGATGACTGACCAAGTGTGAGCGAGGTCTATATCCGATGAATCTTCGACAATCGCTAGTTTAGATTCGTCAGGAGACCACCAAAAAGCCCTGACTTCACCTTCGTATAAAACCGTCTCTATTTCGGCTTCAACGTCATACAAAGACACCGTGTGAAACGAAGTACCTGATCCATATGCGATTGCGATTTTATCGCCGTTCGGTGACCACCCGAGACCGACACGAGTGTCACCGTCTCCGACAACCGACTGGATTGTGAGATCGCTGGCCTGAGTAATTACGACTGAGCGATTGCCGTCAACGGTATCGACATGCACAAATGAGCGACTGTCTGGTGCCCATGACGGTGAATTGAACGACACCGACCCTGTACCAACTGCACGCGGCAACCCGCTGGTTGCACCATCTACAGGTGTCAGGTGTAAACCAGCTTCCTGATGAATGAGAATTGAAGAGCCATCGGGTGCCCAGTTGATATATAGCGGCGCACCAATTGCGATTCCTTTTGGGTTCTCTCCGGAATAGGACCCTAGAAGCATCGTGCCGATACCGAATTCACCACTCGTAGTTAGGGCTATTCGATCACCATTAGGCGACCAAGTCGTGAAATGAGGGACGCCTGGTCCGACTCCGCTCTGAGAGGTTGGGTCGATCGCCAGAGTAACAATCACACCGTTGCCATCGGCATCGGCTCTGTGCAGTGAACTCTGGCTTACGGTGTCCTCGACAATCAAGAACGAAGAAAAAGAAACGGTTCCGCCATCGGGTGACCACACTGGGAATGTGTAGCGAAACTCTCCGTTCAGTGTCGAACCTTCAGCAACTGCCACCGAGTCAGTCCCGTCAGGATTCACTGTGAATACAGATCCGCTTCCATTGCTGAATGCAATCCGATCAACAACCCCGGTTGGAATCGCTCTTTCAGGAAGCACCAACGGTGTTGGGTCAGGCACCGCGTTTATTGCGGTCGGAAGAGGCTCCATCGCCAACTGAGTTGCAGCCACAACAGTTTGTTGAGCTGATTGTTGCTCGAGTAGGTCTGCCGCAATGCGGTCTCGTTCAGGTTTGAATGCCACCCAAGTAGCAGTTGCATCGGCAGGTGAAAATGTTGCGGTTGGATCAACCGGTACGCCACCGGTCTGTTCCGCTGGTGACGTTGAGCACCCGACCATCAGCAGCGCAGCAAGCAGACCGAGCAAAGCTACTACGGCACGACGTCTTGGAATTTGCAATTAACTTCGTTTCAAACGATCGGATTGAAAATGCATGATATCCGCTACTACGTGAACTGGTGGTAATTGGGTTCACATGCGAACTTACAAAAGCCGCGCGCACCAACGAGAGTTAGGCGTTTTTCGTTTCGTAGTCGAGCGAAATATCGAGCGCCCGTGACGAGTGAGTTAGGGCACCAATCGAAATTATGTCGACTCCGCTTTGCGCTACTTCCGCTACGTTTTCTAACGTGATCCCACCAGATGCTTCAACGATGCAATCAGCGGCTATTTGATCGACCGCTTTTGCCATATCTTCTAGAGACATGTTGTCGAGCATCACAATGTCGGCTCCTGCAGCAGCAGCAGCCAATGCGGCGTCGACAGATTCGACTTCAACCTCGATTTTTACTGTGTGTGGCGCTTTGACTCGTGCACGCTTAATCGCTTGCCCAAGGTCAACACCTTCACCCTGTAACGCAGCAAGATGGTTGTCCTTGATCAAAACACCGTCCGCTAAGGTCATGCGGTGATTTCGCCCACCACCGATTGAAACCGAGTACTTGTCGAGAAGCCTTAGACCGGGAACAGTCTTCCTTGTGTCTGCAATCGATGCGGTAGTTCCATCGACAGCACGAACGTATTCGTCGGTCAGCGTTGCGATTCCACTCATACGTTGCAGGAAGTTCAAAGCTGTTCGTTCAGCAGTCAGTATTGACGCCATTGATCCAGAGATCGTCGCAACAATTTCTCCGCCTTCGACCCGGTCACCATCAAGCAATTTTTGGGTGAACACGAGACTGGGATTTACTCGACGAAACGATGCGGCTGCAACGTCAAGTCCAGCTAAAATCCCCGGTTCTTGCGGAACTAATGATGCCTGCGCTTCAAGATGAGGTGGAATCAGTGCCGAGGTAGTGACATCGGCACCAACCGAATCCTCCTCCAACGCCCGATCAATAAAGACATTGAGTTCACGTGGGGTCAGGAGCATGCAGGTTCTCTAGGAGTGATTCGTGAATGGAAGAAACGTACTATCCAGCGATTTCAAGCATTCGCTCGAGTGCAACCAAGGCGTTTCGCTGGGTTTCTGGTTCAACTTCAATTCGGTTGATAGCCAATCCAGCCATGATGCCTTCCAAAACCCACAGAACGTAAGCGGGGTGAATTCGGTACATCGTGGCACAAGGGCAAACAACGGGATCGAGACAGAAAATATCTTTGTCGGGATTCTCAGCCGCTAGTCGACGGACCATGCTGATTTCCGTACCGACACCCCAGGACGAACCGGCTGGCGCGTTCGCAATCGTTTCGAGTATTAGCTCTGTTGAGCCGTACATATCAGCGGCAGAAACCACTTCCTGAGTGCACTCGGGGTGAACGATAATCGTTGTTTCCGAATTGCGTTCACGCGCGGCCTCGATCTGATCAACCGTGAACCGAGTATGAACCGAGCAATGCCCTTGCCATAGCAAGACTTTTGCGTTCTTAATCTGGTCTTCAGACAATCCACCCATCGGCAAAAAGGGATTCCAGACTGCCATTTCGTCTTCAGAAATGCCTTTGGCGATTGCTGTGTTGCGACCTAGATGTTGGTCGGGCAAGAACAGAATTTTTTCGCCGCGTTCGAGCGCCCAATCGAACGCTTTATCAGCGTTGGACGAAGTGCAAACGAGTCCGCCATTTTTACCACAGTGAGCTTTGATAGCAGCTGCAGAGTTCATATATGTGATCGGAACAACGCTCTCAGTTGATCCGAGAACCGATTCGATATCGTCCCAACAGTCGCTGACATCTGTTGCTGTTGCCATATCGGCCATAGAACAACCTGCAGCCATGTTTGGAAGCAGGACGTTTTGATCGGGTGACGTGAGGATATCGGCGGTCTCAGCCATGAAATGAACACCGCAGAAGATGATCCATTTGGCGTCTTTCGTTTCAGCGGCCATTTTTGACAGCTTGTACGAATCACCGGTGAAATCTGCGTATTGGATCACATCGTCACGTTGGTAATGGTGACCGAGGAGGACAGCTTTGTCGCCGATCTCGTTTCGAGCAAATTCGATACCTTCGGAAATCTCTTCAGGAGTCAACTTCAAATAGCGAGTTGGCACTTTTTGCCATCGCACACCTGCCTGAAATTCCTCTTCAAGAGTTTTTGTTCGCAGATTGCCATCGGTCTGGCAAAAAGCCGACTGTTCCAGTTCCGTAATCGGAATGGTTGTCTGCTTTGTGAACGCAGTCGTCATACGACCGGTACCTTTTCCTTTGTCACGTTTGCGGCAACTAGCTCGGCTTCGAGCGACCACGGCGTGCTGTCGGTTATCTCAACTTGAACCATTTGGCCTGGTGATGGAGCTTCCGTCCCAAGTTCAACTGGCCCGTCTAAGTAAATAAGTTTATCGCCTCTGCTACGACCGTGCAGCCTGCCTCGCTTACGGCCTTCGACAAGTACTTCAACTGTCGAGCCAATCAGAGCGGCGTTGTTTTTGCCTTGAATCACCTGCTGTAACTCATCAACGGTCACTTTACGAGCTTTCTTGACCGCACGTGAAACGTCATCGGTCATTTTCCGTGATGCGAAAGTTCCTTCTCGATACGAGTACTCGGACGTATGCACTTTAGCGAACTCGACCTCGCGAAGTACTTCCATTGATCGCTCGAACTGTTCATCAGTTTCACCGGAAAAACCAACAATGAGGTCAGTAGTCAGAGTGATATTTGGGATCAGCTCTTTGATCTGAGTGATTTTGTCCAGGAACTGTCCACGTGTGTATCCCCGACGCATGTTGGCCAAGATCGTGTCGTCACCTGCTTGGAACGGGAGGTTGATCATTTCGCAGACTTTAGGCAAGTCACGGATTGCTTCGATAATTCGCACAGACATATCATTTGGATGCGATGTCAAGAAACGGATTCGCTCAAGACCCCGAATTTCGTGAATCTGCTCCATCAAATCGGCAAGGTCGACTCGTGGGCGGATGTCATGCCCGTAGGAATCGACGTTCTGCCCAAGCAGCGTGATGTCCTTTACTCCACGAGCGACCATCATTTCTGCTTCGTGAACAATTTCTGATGCGGTTCTGCTGTTCTCGCGTCCTCTTCGATAAGGAATGATGCAGAACGTACAAAACTTGTCGCAGCCGTGAACAATCGGGATAAATGACGCGACATTAGGGTTTTCTGGAACTGCACCGCTAAGACAGCCTTCAGGATCGAGGCCATGTTTCATTCCGGCCGTTTCCAGAATCGGCTCGAATTCTTGAGGTCGCGCCCAAATCGATACGTAGGGAAAACGTCGCTTGAGTTCGGCTTGCTCGGGACCAACCATACAACCCATGACGGCAATCATTCGGTCGTCATTGCCCTTGGTCTTCTTTCCTAGACGTCCAAGTACACCTGTCGCTGTGTCCTCGGCTGACTGACGAACAACACAGGTGTTCAGAACAACGACGTCGGCATTGGCCATATCGTCCGTTTGATCGAACCCCATGTTTGTGAAGCCGCTGGACAGCCGTTCTGAATCAGATGTGTTCATCTGACAACCGACGGTCCAAACGTGATAACTAGGCAATTTTTAAGCGATGACGGGTCGGGTTACTGACTGGAACAATTGGAGTGCAAACCAGCCTTAACTCGAGATTGTGAAATATCTATCCAGTAATTACCTACCAAGGATATCTCTCCTCGCGACCGTGCACCAGACAACAGGTGAACCAAAGTGATCACAACCACACCGCTGTGGCGGTTATCATCTATCGTCGTAATCGGTGGTCGAACAAATTGTTTGTACGACTGATTTCAACGACACGATCCTATTACCGCTAGCAAAACCCCTTTCTTCCGGAGCATATTTTCCATTGCCAGATCAAGTAAATGTTGGACTTATCGGTTGTGGTTCCATGGGATCGGAGTTGGCGCGCGCTGTCCATCGTGGCGAAGCTGGATCAGCAAAAATCATCGGCTTATTTGATGAGTACCAACCAGGGCGATCTGCGTTGGCGAATGAACTCAGTGCAGGTACAGATTCCGCCCCAATCGAGGCGGAAACGGTAGCTGAGCTGGTTGCTCTGCCTAACCTCGATCTCGTAATCGAGTGCGCATCGCAAGCTGCAGTTGTGGCACACGCCGAAACGGTGCTGACTTCAGGTAAATCGATGTTGGTAATGAGTTCTGGCGCAATGATTTCGTCCGACTTCATGCAAACCGTAGCCGCCGCTGCTCAAGCTTCGGGCGCCTCTATTTACATACCTTCGGGAGCGGTTGGCGGAATCGACGCTCTTCGGGCGTCGAAAGCACTCCTAGAAGAAGTAACTATCGTTTCCACTAAAAAACCAGTGTCACTTACAGGGGCACCTGGTTTCGCCAATTGGGAAAACGTTGAAATCACTGAACCAACGGTCATTTACGAAGGTTCTGCATCAGAAGCAGTCGGTTTATTTCCCGCAAATGTCAACGTCGCAGCGACTGTCAGCATGGCAGGAATCGGTCCTGATGCTACGAAAGTTCGAGTGGTGGCCGATCCCAACTCGCCGGGCAATGTCCACGAAATCAACGCGATAAGTAAAGCTGGAAAGTTTTCATTCCGATTTGAAAACATGCCGCATGAGACAAACCCTAAAACGAGTTTCTTGGCGGTACTGGCGGCAATCGAAACACTTCGATCAATTTGCGAGCCTGGCCTACGAATCGGAACGTAGCGCGAGTGGGCTGGGTCATAGCTGTCTGCTAGGTCGAGAGTGCGATTACGCACACCTGTGACTCGACCTGCGGTAGGGCCGATCAACATCTAAAAGTAAAAGTGGCGGAGGGTGCGGGATTCGAACCCGCGAGGAGGCTCAACACCCCCAACCCGCTTAGCAGGCGGGCGCACTAGGCCACTATGCGAACCCTCCGCGGAAGATGTGCCAGTGCGAACCAATTCAATATAACTTCACACCAGCACATCGGCAAAGGAGTTTTACACGAGTCTCATTGTTTTCCGGACGACTATTTAATTAGTCGCCGACGCAACAAGAAGATCGCAGCGGGCCAAAGCACCGCAGTCAGGGCAATCATGTACAACGCAGCCCACAAGTGGGTGATGTCCAAACTGCCTAGTGCGAAGCCACGACCAATGTGAACCGCCGAAGTTAACGGCATCACCCACGCAACAGGCTCAACCCAGTCTGGAAGAATCGAGATCGGGAAGAACGAACCTGAGAAGAAGAACATCGGTGACGCAACCAACGTAAATACAAGCGTCAAAAACGTCGTGTGCGGATCGACCGCGGAGAACAGGAAGCCGAGCGCCCCGAATGTGATACCAACCATCACCGCTGGAATGAGTATCCCGACGGCTTCCCAATGGTTCAGCCAGCCGAACAAAGCAGCAACAATAGCGGTTCCAACTACAGTCATTATCGAACGCGTGACCGCCCACAAAATGTCACCCATCGTGATTTCCGTGATGGTGATAGGAGTGGTCAGAGCCGTTTCATAAACATCGTTGTCAATTCGGTTGTAGGCATTCCACGACGTCTCGAACAACGCGTGGAACATTGCATTACCAATGATCAGCCCCGGCGTGACAAATTCAGCATATGAAGGTGCGCCCTCGACTTCGTGGACCAGCTTTCCGACGCCGAATCCGACTGCAACCAAGATAATTACTGGCTCTATGAGTACCCAAGTAAGTACAAATTTCCAGTATCGAACGAACGAAACTGCATGCCTGAGCCACAAACCTGTGACACTGCGACGCCGGATACCGGGAGTTGGGATTGCGAGGTTCATTATTCGTCTCTCAATTCTCGGCCAGTAATAGCGAGGAAAACATCTTCAAGGTTGCCGGGTCGATAGGACGTTCTCACGCCTTCCAACCCATCGAGACCCGACAAATCGGGTCGATCACCATCTAACCCTGTGACACTCACTAAAGCACCAACTTCCCGGAATGTGATGTCACGATTGTTCAAGTAGTCACGAACAGACCGTAAGGAAGCAGGTGTGACACGAAGCTGGGCAACTTCCTTTGGAGCGTGGCGCTCGATCATTTGATCCGGGGAGCCTTCGTCGAGAATCTTCCCGTGATCCATGATCGACAGACGGTCACACAGTATCGTCGCCGCTTCCATATAGTGAGTCGAGAGAAGCACGGTGACTCCGGCGTCCTTGAGAACTGCTAATTCTTCCCACACTCGATTTCGACTTTGTGGGTCGAGCCCTGTCGATGGTTCGTCCATCACGATTACGCTTGGACTAGTCATCATTGAGCGGGCAATTGCCAGTCGGCGTTTCATTCCACCTGAAAGTTCATAAACATTCGATTTCTATCTGTCTCGGAGACCGAAGAATTCAAGCACTTCCTGCGAACGATTCTTTGATGCCTTACGCGAAAGTCCTGCTAAGAATCCGTGAAGAAACAGGTTCTGAAACACGGTGAGTCCGTTATCCAAACCATCGTGTTGAGTCACAACCCCCATCACTTCCCGAACACCGCGGTTGTCTTTCACAACGTCGACACCGGCGACCATGATCGATCCTGAATTAACAGGAGACAGACCACTGAGCATTCGCATCGTCGTTGTTTTACCGGCTCCATTAGGTCCCAATAACCCGTAAGTTTCGCCGGGTTCTACATTGAATGAAATGCCGTCCACAGCAGCAACATCACCGTAGATTTTACGAATACCTTCAGCATGGATTACTGAACCGTTCTGGTTCCGAACACCAGTCGAGTTTTGTTGTGATTCGTTGGTCAACTTGCCTCTTCACATTAGGAAATTCGCAACATTTGGAGCGAATAAAAAATTTATCGTTTGTTTCGTCTAAACAGTCGGAGCGGGTGGTGGAGTTTCATTGTTGGCACCGGGAGTTTCGCCGATCCAAACTTCTCCACCCTCAAAAAACTCTTTTTTCCAAATTGGAACGATCTCTTTGAGACGATCTATGAAATACAGCGCAGACTCGAACGACGGGCGCCGATGTGCGGAACCGACCGCCACCACCATGCTCGTCTCGCCGATATCGACTCGCCCGATGCGGTGGGCAATAGCGATTTTCCCCAAATCCCATTTACCACGCATCTCAGCGATGATTTCTGCAATCTTGTTCTCAGCCATCGGTTGATATGCCTCGTAGTCGAGATAATCGACCACCCTGCCCTGATTGTGATCGCGGGTATTCCCCAAGAACGTAACGATGGCACCATCGGTTCTTGTCGTCACGAACTCAGTGAGAGCCGCAGGATCCAACGAATCGGGTGTGATGAATACCCAGTCCAAATCGGTCTTAATATCGTCTGAGCCACCGCTCACAGGTGGAATCAAGGCAATTTCGTCGCCGGACGAAACTCGCTGATCACCTTTCACATACTCGCCGTTTAGGGCCAGCATCACGCTGGAACCGGGTTTCGGGTCGTTTGGAGCTGCGTTACGTGCGGCCAATACTGCTTCGTCCACGGTCATACTGTCGACCGCATCAATTCTCACGCGTCTCGCCCCCGCTCGTTCGTGAAGAACGGCGAAGAATAGAACGGTTATGTGATGTTCGTTGTTGGTCAAGAAATACTCATCTACAGCGATGAAGGTGTGCTCGAGGTAGCTCAGGTTACTGCCGAAGTAGCCGAAAAGGGTATGACCCGCATGACCAGAAGTGGTTAGCTTTTGAGAGAAATCTGCCTGAATAATGTGATTGTGAGGTCGACGTGTTCAGTATTGAACTGGAACACCTTTGACCTTCACCACAATGGCAAATACAATTTTAGGCCGATTGTGTTGAACTTTGGCGCTTGGTCAGAGTCCAACTACTTCCTTTTCCCGCCGTCTCCTTAATTACGGCATGGAGTGATTTCACGAATGGTTCGAATCCGTCTTAAACGCGTTGGTGGCAAGAAGCACCCGTTTTACCGAGTAGTAATTGCAGATCAGCGAGCAGCCCGCGATGGTGCTTTCATCGAACAGATCGGCACCTACGATCCCTTCCCAAACCCACCTGAGATCAAACTCGACGAAGAGAAGGTCAATGAGTGGATCAAAAAGGGCGCACAGCCATCCGAGTCTGTCGCCAGCCTGCTAAAGACTGCAGGAATCCTACCGAAGGCAGCTGCTCCAAGTGGCTGATCACGACGAAGCACGTGTGGAAGACATCGACGCCGATGACATGTCGGCGATCGATTCAATGCGCGAGATGATCGAATACATCGCTCGTGCACTTGCCTCAAACCCGGATGCAGTTTCTGTAACCGAAGAAGACGATGGCGAACGCATCTTCCTTCACCTGTCTGTCGACGACCAAGACAAGGGCAAAGTCATCGGCCGAGACGGTCGAGTAGCCCAGTCGATGCGATCTCTCCTGAGAGTCGCCGCAGTAAAGGCCGACACTCGTGTCAGCCTTGAAATCGACTAGCCGCACAGGCTGACATTTACACCACCATGACCGGTTTCAATAATCAGTCCGATGTTTCGGACAAAGATTTGGTCGTGGTTGGGCGCGTCCGACGCCCCACTGGAATAAAAGGCGCTGTGCTGGTTGAGGTTTACTCAGACCTCCCAGACAGATTCGTTGTCGGTGACACAGTCATCGCTGACGGCAAAGAGTACGAAGTAGTCGACACTGGTAAATCTGGCGACTCCGCGAAGCTCACATTCGCAAATATTGATTCAATAGAAAAAGCGGATCACCTTAGAGATTTAGAGCTTTTCGTGCCAGCCAAGGAACTCCCAGAGAATCCACCGGGTGTCTACTATCACTACGAAATTCTCGGAGTAGATGTCGCTACCGTCGATGGTCAGCAGTTGGGAACTCTTACCGAAATACTCGAAACCGGCAGCAACGATGTACTAATCATCCGACCCGAACGAAAATCAGGTGAGAAGAAACCGGCGGAAATCCTTATCCCGGTTCTTGACGGCATTATCGTCGACGTCGACAAAGAGTCGAATACGATGAAAATCGACCCACCCGACGGATTACTTTAAGCACGTAAATTTCGGTAAACTGTGTCTCTCAGTTCGAACGGCTCCGCCAGTGGAGCGTTTGCGATATCACACAGAGGATGGAAATCTGAATGTCAGGTCACTCTAAATGGAGCACGATCAAGCACAAAAAGGGTGCCGCAGACGCAAAGCGTGGTGTGCTCTTTACAAAGCTTGCGAGAGAGATCATGGTCGCGGCTAAAAGTGGCGACCCAAATCCTGAGATGAACTTTCGCCTCCGACTTGCGATCGACAATGCTAAGTCGCAAAACATGCCGAAAGACAACATCGACCGCGCTGTTGCTCGTGGTTCAGGCGTCGGTGGCGATGCAGTAGTCCTCGAAGAGATCAGCTATGAAGCGTACGGTCCCGGTGGTGCTGGAATCATTGTGCAGACGCTTACAGATAATAAGAACCGAACTGCGGCAGAAGTTCGAGCAAAGATCACTCGTGCTGGCGGTAATCTTGCCGGTGCAAACGCGGTCGCGTGGAATTTCGAAAACAAAGGTTTGATCACGGTGGTTGTCGATGATGGCGACCCTGAAGATATCGCTCTCGAAATCGTGGATGCAGGTGCCGAAGACGTTGAGGTCGACGGCTCGATTGTGCAGATTACTGCTCCATACGAAGAGTTCGCCGAGGTTAAAACCAGCGTCGAATCTCTGGCGGGAATCACAGTTGAAAGCGGTGATGTAGCCCTCGTACCGACAACGCTGGTTCCGCTTGACGATAAGGGGGCGATGCAGACACTACGTTTGCTTGATGCCCTTGAAGAGTTGGATGATGTTTCCAAGGTGTACTCCAACGGTGACTTCTCTGATGAAGTAATGGAGAAGTACGCAAGCGACGACTAAGATCGGTTTCGCCAGCAGTTCTCTTGATGTACCTGCGACGGAATAACTGATTGAAGTGATATCACTAATTAGTTTCGGTTGATCTAAGGCGGCAGTACAATTTCTACGTTGTATTGTCGCTTTTTTATTGGATAGAACGGACGCGATTACGAGATGTGCAGAACCACCGCAGGCCCTTTGCTGGCGATGATGGGTGTTGCGGGAACAGCGGCCGGAGTGGGTCTCGCGGTTATTCGAGAACGCATTGATCGTCGAGCCGATTCAAAAGCTGCGAAGAAGGCCGCTGAAGAGCGTAGTTCCTCTGAACACGTTGCATCAGAAGATTCCGATTCTTCAGATACTTAGAACAAAGACTAGTCCAGCTGTTCAATCAGCTCCGCAACGCTGGTCACCGGCAACTTGCATGCGTAGTTTTCGCAAACGAAAGCAGTTGCTTTGCCGTTCACTTGAGCCCGCCCCTGTAGCAATGGAGATTTCTCGGTTGCTTGTGGAGTCTTAGTCGCCCCTGCGTACACGGTATTTGGCCTGAACGAACTCCTGAGTTCGCGTTTCATATTGGCTATCGTCTGGTCATCTGAATCACCAATCAGGACAACCTCTTGAGCGTTCGATCGTAAGAAATCCACAGCAGCCAGCCACGACGTTACAGCCGAAGGAGCTTGCTCCATATGCGGTATGAGCGCTTTCATCGAAGATTCAGCTTTGCTCGAGTAGTCGAGTTCACCCGTAATCTTGCTCAGCCGCTGCAGAGCCATGGCTGCAACTGCACCACCGGACGGCAACGCGTTATCGAGTACGTCACGGGGTCGGACGAGAAGCTTTGAGTGATCAAGCGAAGTATCGTAGAACACCGCCCAATCGACATCCCAAAACCTCTCGATCATCTGCTTGGCGAGTGACTCAGCTTCCTCCACGTAAGAATAGTCGAACGTTGATTCGTACAAGGTCATCAGAGCGTCGATCAGATATGAATGATCATCTAGATACCCAAGTATCCGAGCGTCTCCCTCCGACGTGCTCGTAGCCTTCCACGTGTGAAGTAGTCGACCCTCCGAATCCTTCAACTGCACTAGCAGCAACGCTGCGTTCTTTTCAGCTATTGCAATCCATTCAGGATTTTCCAATACCGCCCCCGCTTCAGCGAAGGCCTTTAGCATCATTGAGTTCCAAGAAACCAGAATCTTGTCGTCGATACCTGGTGTGATTCGCTTCGAGCGTTCTTCAAGAAGTGAGCTCCTGACTCGAGCGATCTGTTCAATCAGTTCTGACGATGAGCGCTCAGAATGAGTGACAAGGTCATCCTGTGAGATAGGAAGGTTCAGGATGTTCGATCCTTCAAAGTTCCCTTCAGATGTGACCCCCCAATATGCTTTGGCAAACTCGGCATCCTGTTCGCTTAGGACGGCATCAATTTCTTCAGGTGTCCAGACGAAGAATTTGCCTTCAACGCCTTCCGAGTCTGCGTCGGAGGCGGAGTAAAAGCCACCCGCCGAGTGAGTCATTTCTCGAGTCACATATTCAAGAGTTTCTTCGACGATTCGTCTGAAAAGTGGATTTCCGGTCGCTTGATAGGCATGTAGATACAAGGAAACCAGCTGGGCGTTGTCGTAGAGCATTTTCTCGAAATGAGGCACTAGCCATTTATCGTCGACTGAATACCGAGCAAATCCCCCACCGATCTGATCGTAGATCCCTCCATGAGCCATCTTTTCCAGCGTAAGACTGACTGTCTCTAAGGCTTGAGAACTACCGGTTCGTTTCCAGTATCTGAGCAACAGCTCGTAGATCATCGGCTGTGGAAATTTCGGTGCGCCCTGCATTCCACCGTTTTCGAGATCGGCGTTACCTATGAGCTGAGTAAAACTTCCGAATATAAGAGATTCGTCGACTGCCCCTTCGATCTTCTTCGGAGTCGATTGCTCCCGTATAGCGGTAACAATCTGCTCTGAGTTCTCGAGTATTTCCTTACGTCGGTTAGAGTAGGCGTCGGAAATGGCAGCCAGAACCCGTGGAAATCCCGCCATGTTGGGGCGGTCTTCTGGTGGGAAGTATGTCCCGCCAAAAAATGGTTGCCCATCAGGTGTAATGAAAACCGTCAGCGGCCAACCGCCAGAACCGGTCATAGCCTGTACCGCGGTCATGTAGATCGAATCAACGTCGGGAAGCTCTTCACGATCTACTTTGATGTTGATGAAATTCGAGTTCATCACCGAAGCGATCGACTCGTTCTCAAACGACTCATGGGCCATTACGTGGCACCAGTGACAGGACGAATATCCGATCGACAGTAGAATCGGTTTGTCCAACACCCGAGCGGCAGCCACCGCCTCGTCACCCCAGGGATACCAGTCCACTGGATTGTCCTGATGCTGAAGCAGATACGGGCTAGTTTCTTTCGCCAGTCGGTTGGGCATGTTCGTCCTGTTTGGTTGATCTACTGAGGAGGCTGGAATTCGTTCGAGAGTTGGATGCTCTAGATATGTAAGGCGGTGCTCAGAGACCGGTCAACTCAAGTGGATAAACCTCACCACTATCGAGTTCGATTATCTTGATTTTGTGATTGTTAGTATCGGCAACATAGATTCGGTCACCAGAAACCGCGATCCCCGCAGGCTCATTGAACTGGGCAATTTTCAGATAACCGTTCATGTCACCTGCTTTACCGGAGCCGGCCACAGTCTTAACTTGAAGCGAGCCAATCGCAACAGACTTGATTTTGTTGTTATAGGAGTCGGCGATATAAATTTGGTCGTTGTGCACTGCCAGTCCTTGTGGATGCTGTAGCAGTGCCTCTTTTCCCACGCCGTCATAATCCCCAAAATCGAAGAGCCCTTTACCAACCAGTGTCACGACTCTGCCTTCTTCGGCTATCGCAGACACTCGCAAGGCACTGGTTTCGCTGTCGATAAAGAAGATTGCATTGTTAGACACCTCGATCCCGTACGGCTGAGCAAGCCGGGCAGAGTCTCTCAAATCATCGACAATGTCTTCTCCACCATCACCAGCAAACGGGATGATTGAGTTCTCCGAAATATCTAGTGCCCATAGCTGATGAAAGCCGGCCATGGCGATGTATAAAACACCGTCGTTCAGCGATAGATCGTATGGCGAGTTCAATGGCACACTAAGAGCGTCTCCACCTTTGTGCCGGTACAAAGATTGTTCGCCAGTACCTGCGACTGTTTCTGCTGTGCCAGAAATTAGCCCGACTTTGACGATCGTGTGGGTGCCAGCGTCGGCTACGTAAATTCTGTCACCGTCGATCATGACTCCTTGCGGGCTGTCGAACAGAGCCTGATCAAACCCGCGAGATTCGAAGGATCCTGAGCTGTTCTCAGCGCTCAGCGGCGATTCACCGTTACCAATTACAAGTTCGACTTTGCCATCAAGATCGCAGATCACTAATCGATGATGGTTCGAATCGGAGATCACGAGCCATTCGCGATCAGAATCGACTGATACTTTGCCAGGAAACGACAATTTAGAATCGGCTTGCGATTCCGGCTGGACGTGAAAATCTCCTCGCTTGAGCGTCCCTTGTGGTTCGAACTCATCAATCATTCCGTAAATAACCTGATCGAGGGCATCGACAGGAAACTCGCCTTCATGGCGACCGATCACTTTTCCGGTTGGATCTAAAAACATCAATGTCGGCCAAGCGCGGGCGGCATAAGATTTCCAGATATCGAATTCGGCATCATTGACTACAGGATGACCAATTCCATATCGGCGCACTGCTTCTCGCACATTGTCAGATGACTTCTCAGCGTTGAATTTCGCCGAGTGAACACCCACGACAGTCAAGACGTCTGCGTATTTTTCTTCCAGCTTCCGCAACTGCGGAAGTACGTGCATGCAGTTAATTCAGCAATACGTCCAGAAGTGAAGAATCACTAGCCGACCGTTCAAATCGGCGAGCGTCAGCGGTGACTCAGTGTTGAACCACTCGAGCCCCTCAGGAAACTGCGGAGCATGAATCGTGCCTTCGTACCGTGTCGCCAACCCAAGCCCCCGATAAACAGTCGAATAAAAAGCGTGCGTGTCAGAAGTATCTCACTCAGTGGAACCGATGATGAATGTCACATCTCCTAAAAGCGAAGAAAGCTCGGAGGTTACGTATCGATGAAAACCGGTTGAGTCCACGCCTTAGTGCCCCGAGACGAGTACACAGTGGCCCGCACATAGCCATCTAACCGTGTTGGGCGATACGTCGGTGAATTACTTGTCGTTTCATGCAACAGCCGGGCGTTTGTTCCAGTAAACAACGTCGTGTACTTGGCCTGAATACCATCGCTTTCAGTTGTCTCAGGATCGATATCAATTGTGATCACTCTTTGACCGACTGACATGTCACCAAATGTCACGCCGGTTGAAGCATAAAACTCGCCATCTGACATCGCTTCATAGATATCTTGCTGAGCTAACTTCGAAGCCTTCACCTGGACCCAACCTCGTCCTGGATTGGAACGATTGGCACTGAACTCACCTGTGTAGTGGTGAGAGTCGTCGACCGCAATGCCCCATACACGTCGTCCGTTGCTTAGCAATCGATCCCAAATACCTTCAGTACTGGCCTTACCACCACCGCCAGCATTGTGAGTTTCAGGGTGGCCGTTGAACACTTCCATGAACTTGTAGCCTTCGACCTGCATCATCGCTCCGTCGTCAAACGCCCAGCGAAAGTTTGGGTGATTAATCGAGGCCATTCCGCCTGCAGCAATGATTCTGTCGACATTCTCACGCATGGCGGTCACGATGTCGGTTGAATCTGAAGCCTCTACAAGTTCGGTAACGCCATACCCGTTGATGTGAACTGGTCCATCGGCATTTCGAGAAGTGACCTCCTCACCAGCAACAAGTAACGGCCACTTAGCTTTTTCTTCGTCAGAACCTTCCAAGATCGTCAGGTGGTTGTGATCAGATAGACAAAGCCAGTCGTAGCCTTGTTCGTGATACCACTCGGCGACATGCTCAGGTGACTCGTCACCATCGCTGTTCGTGGTGTGGGTGTGAAGGTTGCCTTTGAGCCAAGTTTTTGTAGTCATGTGACAGATTTTACAGATCAATCACTGGGACTGAGCAGGCAATGCCGTTGACAGACGGCAATCATCGCTAGAGACTCCCGCATTATCGGGTTTGAAGAGCATCGAATGCTTACATAGGAGATTGGGCACATGGCTAAGCGAAAAGTTCTGATGACAGGAGCAAGCGGTTACATTGCGTCGTTAATGTTGCCCACTCTTCGAGACCGATTTGAACTGGTGCTAGCCGATGTATCCAACACAGATCGGGATGGCAACAAGATCGACGATGTCCACATCGCAGATTTCATTGATCCAGACCGCTCAAATTACGCGCATCTTTTTGAAGGTGTCGACGCGGTAATTCACCTGGCATTCAAACCTCACACACAACGCGGATCCGATGACGAGAAGGCTCCTATCGATCGTTTCGACAACGAGCACGAAAACGTTCAAATGGCGAACAACATCTATCGTTCAGCCTACGACGCCGGTGTCCGCAGAATTGCTGTTGCCAGTTCGAATCATGCCGCCGACTGGTATGAGCACTCACTAATTCATGACCGAAAGATGGATATGGTCCGCCCTACCGACTTTCCGATTTCAGACAATTTCTATGGTTGGGCGAAAGCGGCGTATGAGCTACTGTCGTATCCGTACGCATGCGGTATTTTCGGAAGAAAACTTGAGACCGTGATGCTGCGGATCGGGTTTACGCGTCCGATCGAAGCTGCAGACTATCTTTCCAGTGACTCAATGTCTGAACAAACCCGAGGTGGACTCGAAGAGTTTAAACGCAACCTCGGAGCGTTCATCAGCCCACGCGATATCACTCAGTTATTCACAAAAGCCGTTGAGGCGCCGAACATCGAAAACGAACACGGCGTGCCGTTCGTCGTTGCATATGGTTGCAGCGACAACACCCGTCGGTTCTGGTCACTAGAAACCGCTCGAAAATACTTGGACTACCAACCTGAGGATGACACTGAAATTATCTACTCACAAGAAATTGTTCAGTTGATCACAGGCGATGGCACAAACGTGCGTGGTGGCAAAGTAGGGATATAAAAGAGAGCCGCCTCTTTGTGACGGCTCTCTTAGATCGTTTCTTAGCAGTTTGAAAACCTAGTAGAAGTCGAACTTTCGGCGGATCATTTTGTCTTCACCGATCTTGGCAACGATCTGCTCGTGCAGCTCGAAATCCCACTCACCAATGAAACTGATCGCTGTTCCACGCTTACCCATTCGAGCTGTGCGGCCAATCCGGTGGACATACTCTTCAATGTTCTCAGGCATGTCGTAGTTGATGACGTGAGAGATGGTTGGAATATCTAATCCACGTGCCGCCAGGTTGGTGGCAACAAGCATCCGTAAACTGCCATCCCTGAACGCTGTCATAACTCGGTTTCGTTCGCCTTGCGACATGCCACCGTGAATACCCTTGATGGCGAATCCCTCTCCGGCCAATCCTTTGGATAGGCGGTCGACACCGACTTGCATCTTCCTGAAGATCAGAATTTGAGAGTCACCGTCAATATCGTCAAGGACTTCCATGATGCCGTCAGCCTTGTCCTGAGACGCAACGTCGTAGAAGATCTGGTCGACTTCATCAACCGTTTCTAGTCCCTTGGAATCTGAGACAAGTTGAATCCAGCGTGGATCGTCCAAATAGCGACGAATCAGTCCTCGAATGAATCCGGGAATGGTTGCAGAGAACAACGCTGTTTGTCGGGTGCTTGGAGTTCGCTTGAGGATAAACTCCATGTCATCGGCGAATCCGATGTCGAGCATCTCGTCAGCCTCATCCAACACGGCATTTCGCACATAGGCGAGATCAAGAACTCGTCGGTTCATCAAATCTTTGAGCCGTCCAGGTGTACCAACAACAATCGACATGCCTTTTTCTAAAGCACGGATTTGTTTGGCAATCGGCTCACCACCGTAAACGGCGACGACGCCAATACCTCGGTCTCTACCGATCAACGAAAGTTCACGTTGAACCTGCTGAGCAAGTTCACGAGTAGGGACCAGAACTAATCCTTGAACATCTCGTGAGTCTGGATCGACGAGGTTGCACATTGGGATTCCGAACGATGCGGTTTTACCAGAGCCAGTTACGGCCTGAGCAACGACATCTCGACCTTTAAGTTGCCACGGTATTGAAGCCTCTTGAATGTCAGATGGCTTCTCGTAACCCATATTCAGGATTGAATTGACAATAGTCTTCTCGAGTTCGAGACCACCCCAATCAGTGGTTCCTTGCAAATCGGTGCGGACTTGGGTTAGCGCTTCGGATTGCAGTTGACGTACTTCCTTGTCGCGCCGACGAATCGGTCGACCCCGAACGGGCGTTCGCTTCTTGTCTGAAGTAGGCGTCTCTTCACGAGTCTCGCGGTATTCAGGTTTCGAATACCGGTCCTCTCTTCGTGCTCGCGTCTCTCGACGAGGAGCACGAGATTCGGATCGTTCACGCCTTGCCGGCCGGTCGTCACGGCGATCTCTGAAATCTTCTCGTGGGCCACGGTCGTCTCGCCGTGATCGTCGACCGTTTCGATCTGAATCGGCCCGTGCAGGTCGACGTCGATCATCACGCCGAGCGTCTCGATCATCTCGGTCTCGGCGGTTTCGGTCACGTGGACCTATCGCACGAGCGTCGTTTCGATCATCTCTGTCTTCGCGCCGCTCTCGATGAGAGCGTTGGCGACGTTCGCCACCACGGTCGTTTGACTCTGACCGTCGAGAGTCACGATCGTCTCTTCGGGACTCGCTTCTGCGTGAACCAGACCGGCGCGAGTCGTCACGCTGTTCGGAACTCTGGTTTGAGCGAGGTTTTCGCTTGCGAGGTCGCTCAGTTGAGGATTTCGCAGATTGCGAGCTAGTGGAATCGGGGGAATTTGATTTGCGGTTGGCGGCTTTGCGTTTGCTAGTTCGTGGGTTCGATTCAGCAGATGTTGATTCGTTGTTCGAGTCGCCGCGACCGATAAGACTTTTCAGTCGGCCTAGAGTGCCCAGTGTTCTGGTGCCCTTCTGATGGTAGGAATGATGTTCGTAATAGTTAGAGTACTTCTATCTAGTGTACGTCCTCGTGACGCACTTTCGACAACCGAGAATTGCTGGCTATCGTTTCGGTCAAACTCGGTTCAGCCGCAAACAGGTAACCAAGAGGCGATTTTGGGTACGGTGGATCACATGAACACTCGACAATTCCAGACGCCATACGAAGAAATCCTTGAGTCGAACCTCCCCATGACGAACCGTTGGGTAAACGCATTTAGAGGAAATTGGACCAACTATTCCATCGCTACGGGTTTAGCACTGATTGGCGTTACTGGAATCGCAATTGGAAGCGGAACAATTGCTGTGGTTGTACCTGTTGCTGTGGTTTTGATAGTTATCGGATTATTAGCACACCTTCAGGTTACTAGTACGGAATCCGTTGTTCGCACGCAGTTGCTAGAGGCTCAGGAACGATTGGCGGGTGAAGCGAGTGCTAGCCGCATTCTTTCCGGCATTAAAACGTTGCGTGGGAACGGCACACTAAGTAGGGATGCTCGTCTTGCAGCCGCGGCCCGCATGGCGACTGAGTACCCCGCGGCGATTGTATTCAACTTACGCGATGCTCACGGTGTTCTTGCTCCATCGAATTGGAGCTATGACGGGCAGCTTTCACACATCAGGGATGAATTCGAACCTGTTGATAGCAACGATCCTGGCGCAGTTGCAGCCCGACATGGTTCGGCTATCGTCGTTTCGATGTCTGCGGGAAGTGAACAGGCTCTTCCTGCTTGGGCTGAACAATCAGGATTCACCCAGGGTATCGTCGCCCCAATTACTCGAGGACTGGACACAGTCGGTGTCGTCTATGTCCTCAACAAATCGACAGCACTACCGACTCTGAACGAGATCGAGCAGCTGGAATTGGTCATAAATTTCGCGTCGAATGATTCGGGGTCACCGGTGAACGAATCTTCTCAAAGTCAGAATCAACCATTCAGATCCATCGAAAAGACCACTACCAACGCAACAACGGCGCAGACTCTTGTCCCAATACGTCTGGCGGGTTTCACGCTCAATCCAGAATCCGAAAGGATGGAGATGGATGGTGTGCTCATCTCTCTCTCCCCTACCGAATTCATGCTGATGCACACCCTTGCATCGTCGCCCGAGACCCCAGTATCCGCGGTTGAACTGATGGATCGCTGCTGGACCAAAGAATCTCGGCCCGCGGACAATGCGATCGACGTAGCCATATTCCGACTGCGTAAGAAGCTCAGCAAAACTTCAGCTGGAAAAGGTACGATCAAAACTGTCAGAGGCAGCGGATACATGTTCATCCCGCCGGCATCTAAAGCGGACTCCGTGATCGTCGCAGACTAAGCCTCGAATTCTGACTCGACCGTTTCTACTTGTAACTTAAAGAAGAACACCGCACCGAGGCGTTTGGTGCGACGTTCGTGCTCCCCGGTCCCTCGACCGAGTCAGCCATATAGCTCTTCGATAGATCCTATGACTAACCAGTTGGGAGAAGCACAGGACCACGTGTCCGTCGTGGTTCTGGCGTGTCGAATATAGAAACACTTGGAATCAGGTCGCCCGACTCAGGTTGAAGAATCGAGTCACCTATCTCAGAAATTCGTTCAGTGCTTTCAACTCCAGCAAGAATGATTGTGACCTTTACGTCTTGCCCGCGCTCGATACTGCGCTCACTCGAAACATGAATCGCAGCCCTACGGCCGATACGTTTTCGGGTCTCAGCTACTACCTCTGCCACCTGCCCGAGTGAAAGCCCTATCCCACCTTCAACATGAATCACGGCAGAGTTCACATGTCCTTGCTCACCGTTGATAGTTCGGAACGCATCCGTAACCGCCGAGCTACCTGCATGCAATCCATTCGACAGTGCCGAAAGGACCAACGATTCACCAGCGTTTGTCAGCGACTCTTGCAAGGCGTTTTTACGCCCGACTGACGACTCCAAGGCGTTTGTAATTGCGTGAACAGCGTCAGAGATGTTCTGGTCTGCTTCTTGGAACGCTCCGTTCAGGGATGCTCCAGCAGAACTAAGCTTCGACAGATCATCATTGTTCATAGTGACAATTGCATCGACGGATGCCGAGAGTTCTTGATGAGCCTGAACTGCAGATTGGTTGCGAAAGCGACCCTCAAATTCGAAAGGCATGTTTACCGCAGCGATCGTAAGCGCTCCGAATGCACGAGCAAGCGCTGCAATTCGTAGTGACAGCGCAGATCCTGTACCTCGACCTAACCCGGCGAGAATTATCACGACCTCTGCTTCGCCAATAAAATCTGCGACTGCCAATTCGATGTCAGAGAACAGTTCACCAGCTGATTCGGGATTTCCACCGCTTCCGAACCCATTTCCAATTACCAGAGTCTCGATGTTTGACGATAAATTTTGAGTTGCCGAACCGCTGTCGATTCCAAGCATGTTGACCGATTCAGAGACATTCTCGGAAAGTCGATTGAGCGACGAACATCCCGCCCCACCGACACCGATGACTCGAACATCAACGTTAGTTGTTGTGGGTGACTCGATTGTTTTCAACATCAGAACCTGCCTTATATCTCGGCTTCTTCCGGGACAAAATCATGCGACTCACCCCTGACCGGATCATTAAATTAGCACTTTCGTTCTAATAATTGGAAGAGGTTTAGAACACTTATTCCGAACACTCGTTCTAATTCACCTGTTTGCAGGTAAGAAGCCCAATTCGTTATCTAAATACCTATAAACACAGTGGTGCCTATATTTGAGTTCATGTTAGGTGTTTCAAATATATGTGCTTGGGGAGTAGATATATGGAATACGAAAACTCAGCAGTTATTTGGGCAAGGTACATAGAGTCGTTTTCTTTGGTCATGAAATTGGAAGGCTTACGCCCTCATACCATCTCAAGCTATGTGCGCGATGTCCGAAGAATGGGGGAGTTAATGGACTGGCAGTCCCCTACTTCTCTTAGAACTCATGACGTTCGAAAGTACGTTGATTGGCTGTCCGATCGTGTTTCTCCAGCCACCGTCGCTCTAGGTCAGCTGGGACTACGTAAGTTCTTCCGTTTTCTCCTAGACGAAGGAGAAATAACTAATGATCCAACCGTGAAGGTCAAACGAGTCAAGTTTCGAAACAAACCTCAACCTGCTTACACATCCGAGGAAGTTAAACAGATTCTGCGTTTCTGCAAATCGAGCACTTGGAACGGAATCAGGAATAGAGCGATCGTCACGGTTCTCTTTGATACAGGTGTGAGAGTTGGAGAACTTGTCTCGATGGGACTTCCTGACTGGCAGACACACACGATCATCGTAAATGGCAAAACTGGTCAGCGAACTGTCCCATTAGGGGAAGTAGCCATCTTAGAAATTCAGCGGTATGTACGTCGTTGGGGAATCTCTGAAGGCCCATTATGGAAGGGTGAACGAGGACAGTTCAATGAGTCCGGTGTCTATCAGATGATCAGAAAACTCTGCATGAGAGCAAAAGTGGAGTTCAAAGGCGTTCATGCATTCAGACGCGCTGCAGCTGCTCAGATGAAGAGACTTGGGATGAACGACAGCGACATCCTTGAAGTGATGGGCTGGAAAGATATCGAGATGCTCAGGCTGTACACATCTTCTGTTGCGACAGAGTTAGCCCAAGTAGCTCATGTTAAATACAGCCCTGCCGACTTCATCGCATTTGGGTCAAAAGAACGTAACCCCTTCGGAGTGGTGCGACATGGAGCTCCCCGGAGAAGACGCATCTAGTGAAGAGACAAGATAAGTCAATTTCAGAATAACAGTATTGATACTTTGTCTCATTTATTTAGGTCACAAACAATGCGTTATATCTCACTGCACACTTAGATAATTTTAAGGTTATTTACGAGTGTTTAAGCGTTTCGTAGGTCACTAATAATTTTGCCGCCTCATTGATACCTGGTATCACTAATTCTGCGCTATAGTGACTCCAACATCACCGGTACTCCGTGTGACCAACCGCAAGCCATTTGTGGTAAGCCAACAAGTATTTTCAAAGGATTTGAAATACATGAACCGGACCGTCGTTCTGAGACCATTTGTCGCTCTCGCATTGCCGCTGCTCTTAGTCATCGCTGCATGTGCTTCGCAAGACACAATTCAGACTCCTACCTCTGTTCCTGAGATTCCTGAGTCCACTCTGGATGTCATCACAACTTCCTATGC
>JBDQHW010000008.1:0-81167 GCA_040264655.1 Dehalococcoidia bacterium
AGATCGAATCGCTTGGATTCAGCCACCACGTGTATCTGCTGATGATGACGCAGCTGCCGAAGCCGCTGAAGGTGAAGAAGGCGAAGACAGTGAAGACGCTGCCGACAGTGACTCTGAAGAGAGTGCAGACGGCGAAGAGGAGTAGATCGTTCTACTCAGACTTCTTCAAGACTGAAATTCAAAACGCCGCAGCCATTGGTTGCGGCGATTTTTTGTTCCATAGATGTGAGTGATGAACCGTATTCCTAGTTCAACTCCTTGCATGAAGCCTCGCATGAACTTACCATGCTCTCGCGCAGCGAGGCATTTCACCTGGCCAAGCGCACTTTAGAAAATCAAATACACACTGGCTCAGGAGGCACGGATGGACACCATCCTAATTGCCGTCCTGGTAGCCCTAGTAGCGGTTGTTATCGGAAGCGGAATTGGCTTCCAACTTCACAACCTCCTTTCGGCAAAATCACGGCGAGCAGTAGAAGAAGCTTCTGCGCAGCAAATGCGCAGATCCAACGCTCGCAGCAAGGAGATTCTTCTCGAGGCCAAAGAGCAGGCGCTTCAAGTACGCAGCGACGCGGAAGCAAAGCTCAACGAACAGAAGTTAGAGGTACAACGTCAACAGAGTCGTCTCGAAGCACGAGAAGAGACACTCCAAGGCAGAACAGATTCAGTCAAAGAACTCGAATCTGAGTTAAAAGTTCAACGAAGCGGCATCGCAGATGAAAAATCTGCTGTCGAAGACTTGAAACATGAAGCCGCTGAACGACTCGAATCAGTTTCGGGACTTTCAGTAGCCGATGCCAGACAACAACTGCTCGACCAGGCTGAAGAAGATATCCAGTTCGAATTAGCTCGCCGATACAGGGATGCTGAACTAGAGGCACAGGACGAGGCTGACGACAAGGCTCGCGTAATTCTCGCTGCAAGCATGCAACGACTCGCGGCCGAAGTTGTTTCAGAAGCGACAGTAACGAGCATTTCGTTGCCAAACGACGAAATGAAGGGACGACTCATAGGTCGTGAAGGTCGGAACATCAGAGCTATCGAGGCTGCCACAGGAGTCGACCTAATAATCGACGATGTGCCTGAGGCGATTACGATTTCCTGCTTTGATCCAATCAGGCGTGAAGTTGCCCGACTTGCGTTAGAGAAGTTGATTCAGGACGGACGAATTCATCCTGCCCGAATCGAAGAATCGGTCGAAAAAGCTCGAACCGAAGTCGACGAAACGGTTCGCAAAGCTGGTCAAAAAGCGATGTTCGATGCCGACGTTAAAGGTCTGCACCCCGAACTCGTCAAACTGGTCGGCCGCCTGAAATACCGTTACAGCTACGGCGAGAACGTACTTCAACACTCTGTTGAAGTTGGACTTGTAGCTGGAATTCTCGCTTCACAAATCGGTGCCGATCCTCAAATCGCAAAAACTGCAGGGTTCTTGCATGACATAGGCAAGGCACTGACACATGAAGTCGATGGGCCACACGCTGAAATTGGAGCCGATATTGCGAAACGATACGGTCAGAAAGATCGTGTTGTAGCTGGAATCAGGGAACATCACGACCGAGAGATGACAACGGTCGAGTCGTTCCTCGTGGCGGCTGCTGACGCGATAAGTGCAGCTCGACCAGGTGCGCGACACGACACGATAGAAAACTACGTCCAACGACTCGAAGCGCTTGAAGAAGTAGCCCGAGGATTCGAGGGCGTAGAACGTGTTTACGCTATTCAGGCTGGACGCGAAGTTCGAGTACTTGTCGACCCTGAAAACGTCGATGACGTGACAGCTTCAGCACTTGCACGAGATATCGTTGCGAAGATCGAAGAAACGCTCGCTTATCCGGGTCAAATCCGAGTGGTTGTGATCCGAGAATCACGATCAATCGAAGTGGCTCAATAGTCGCGATTAGCGATTCCAAAGTGAATATTAAGACACCCGACGGATCACTCGTCGGGTGTCTTTGCTTAACCTGAGCGATCTAGCCAACTTGAATTCGCTCGCTGGTTCCCGCATTGTTGAACATGCAGATGATCCTAATCTGGACATCTCTAAGCTTCGGCAAGAAATTGAAAGGCTCGCATGCGAGTATTGATGATCGGTGATGTTGTAGGTAGTGGCGGTCGCAAGGCAGTTACTAAACTTCTTCGAGACCTCAAATCCGAGCTAGATATCGATTTCGTCACGCTTCAAGGTGAAAACCTTGCCGCTGGCATAGGCCTTACCATCGATACCGCAACAGAGATGATCGAAGCTGGAGCCGATGTAATTACGACCGGCAACCACGTGTGGGACAAGCGTGATTTCATCGAACATCTCGACGATCCGTACCTGCCAGTACTACGACCGTTCAACTACCCTCTCGGATCTCCTGGAAGAGGTTCAACCGACGATTCAGGCCCAATTGCCGTCATAAATCTAATCGGCCGTGTGTGGGTTGGAGAGTTTGATTCGCCGTTTGCTGTTGTAGACGACCTTCTTGCAGGTGGATTCGGGCAAGGAAAACCTATCGTCGTAGATTTCCACGCTGAGGCGACCTCCGAAAAAGCTGCTCTGGCTTGGCATCTCGATGGCAGAGTTGCCGCTGTTGTTGGAACTCATACCCACGTTCCCACTTCCGATTGCAAAGTTCTTCCTGAAGGAACAGGGTTCGTTACTGATCTTGGAATGGTCGGAGCTGTCGATTCAATTCTCGGCGTAGAAGTCGAGGGTTCACTAGAAAGATTCCTCACAAGCCGTCGACAACGCATGCAACCTGTTCGAAGTGGACTAATCAATTTCAACTCGGTCATGATTGACATCGATAGCTCAACCGGTCTCGCCACTTCTGTAGAACGGGTCGATAGGCAGATCGAAGTTTGAGCGACTCCACCGGCCAAAACGCAGCGGAAAGTCGCTACAACCCTTCAGCTCCTACTGTGACGCCGGAATGGTCAGTTGAGATCGACTTACACCTGCACACGACAGCCTCGGACGGGACACTTACTCCAACGCAATTGGTTGACCAGATAGCCTCGACCTCTCTGCAAACGATCGCAGTTACGGATCATGACTCAACAGAGGGGGTCGCTGAGGCAATCGAGGCATCACAGCCCTACTCACAGCTGACGGTTATACCCGGAATCGAACTTGGTACAGCAACTGAAGATTCTGAACTTCACTTACTCGGATATTTCATCGACACGGAAAACCCAGACCTTCAGACCAAGCTGGCACAGTTTCGCCAAGAACGTGTCGACGCAGCACGAGCAATGGTCGACAAACTTGCCGAGATAAAGCGACCTGTTTCGTGGGAGAGAGTGATCGAAATGGCTGGCGGCTCAGTGGGCCGACCACATATTGGTCGAGCGATGGTCGAAGCTGGACACGTCGACACAGTTGCGGAAGCATTCGAGCGTTACATCGGAGACAAAGGTATAGCCCGCGTTCCACGTCCGAAACTTCATCCCGTCGCAGCACTCGAAATGATCCACGAAGCTGGAGGAATTGGGGCGATCGCTCACCCTCGGACGGTGAACAAGCTCGACAGTCTAGTGAAGCAGTTGGTCGAAGCAGGACTGGTTGGCATCGAGGTCTACGCCGAAAAGTATGCGAGTGATCGTCGAGACTCATATCTCGATATATCAACCCGGTTCGATCTCGTTCCGTGTGGTGGGACCGACTACCACGCCCTGAAATCTAAAAACGAACCTACTCCCGGCTCAAATGGCCCCCCACCCGACACCGTTACGAAACTCCTCGAACGCGCCAAGTCGCTGCACGGTGAACGAATCGGCAGCGTGCCCTCTGGAGTGCTTTAACGGTCATGACTCTCCTGATTCCTGCTGCGATCATCATTGGAGCCTATCTCCTTGGTTCAATTCCAACGTCGTACCTCGTTGGCCGTTGGGTCGCAGGAATCGACATCCGTGAGCATGGATCAGGAAACGTTGGAGCATCGAACCTCACTGCTCAAGTCGGAGCGAAATGGGCGGCTCCTGTCGTCGCTTTTGATGTTTTGATCAAAGGCTCGTTTCCGGTATTTCTCGTTTCCGAAGTTATCCTCGATCTAGGTGTGGGGATGGAAGCAGCTGTCGCGATCGCCTCAATAGCGGGGCACAACTGGTCTGTCTTTGCCGGATTTCAGGGAGGGCGAGGCATGGCGACAGGTCTCGGATCGATGTTGGCGCTGAACTTCCCGCTGCTCGTTGTTTACGGATCGGTTCCGGCGTTGGGAGTGCTTTTCACACCTTGGAAAGACTCAGCGGTATGGTGGCTAATTGCAGTGATAGCGCTGCCAGGATGGGCGGCTCTCCTGAACTTGCCAATCGAGCTGATTTGGTTCTCGATAGCGTTGGCGCTTGCAACCGCGACGAAACGAATGACATCTAATTCCCTGCGTGACGAAAATGGTTCAATATCGATCCGGTTGCTTGCCACGCGGTTGGTGTTCGACAGAGATATCGCCAATCGTGAAGAATGGGTCGATCAGTAACCAATTCTTGATATATCTCGAAAAATATTCACAATTTCTCGGTATCCTGATTCGCCAATGACAAATTCTGCCTTCGAAAGCACTTGCGTACGCCATCCCGACACTACTTCCAATCTCGGTTGTAGTCGATGCGGTGATTTGATTTGCCCGCAGTGCATGGTGCAATCACCTATAGGTGCGCGCTGCCCTGACTGCGCGAGCATCGGCCAACCAGCGATATTCCGAGCAAGCGCTGGTGAGTTTTCGTCAGCTGTTCTTTTATCGATCGTTGGAGTTCTGGTTCTCGGAGTCGCCTACGCTGTTGCCGTTTGGATTCTCTGGGTACTACCGCTCGGATTCATGATCGGCAACGTGGCAGCATCGTTTGTCATTGCGCTCGCAGGAGCACCGGTTGGCGACTATGTTCGTAGAGTCGGCAGATACAAGCTCGACGCTCGCTTACGCATCGTGGCAGCTCTAACCATGCTTGGAATCTGGATGGTCGGGTTCACTGTGGCGTCAATGCTAGGTGTTTGGAACGGAGTGTTCCTAAACATCGTTGCCTATATCGGGCTCGGCGTCGGCATCTACGTAGCGATGAATCGCGTTCGACCGTAGACGCCAACTTACTGCTGAGCAGTTCGACTAAACCTTCGTTGGAATAATTCCGCCGCCGCCTTCGGTGTTGTACCTAATCGCTTCGTCGACCATTTCGTTTAGCGAAAGACTCGGGTTGTAACCGAAATCGTTTCGGGCCGCTGAGAGATCGTATTCGTAGAACGTAGGATTCATAGCTAGATCCACCGTTGAATATGGAATTCCAGTCTTCTCAGATATGTACGGAATCAGCACGTCCCAGGTGAATGGTTCTTTGGAGCCTAACTGGTAGACGTTTCCGAACGTCGCAGGGTTGCCAACAGCCTGCTCGTAGGCATGTACGAGATCACGAACTTCAACCTGATGCTTCTTCCACGGCCGGCCGTTCGAATCGCGGGCAACTATCAATCTAGGTCCGCCATCGCTCTTCGCATTTTCCTCTTGGAGCTTCGCATATGTCGCTTTTCCAGCGTCGTCGGTTCGATCTTTGAACTGATCCAAAAAGTTGCTCAAATGGAACTGACGGAAGTTCAGGATTTCTCCGGCGCCCCATACGTTCGCAAACCGTATGATCGTGCCACGAAGGTTTTCTTTCGAGTGATATCGGTTCATAAGGTTCTCGCAAAGAACCTTCGTGTACCCGTACCAATCGGTACTTGATAGTGGAAGAGAATCTTCTGCAATCGGCTCTTCGATTCCACCTTCTGGGTATTTGAACATCGTGGCATCAGTGCTGGTAATCAACACGTGCTTCAGGTGATCACCTAGTCCGAGCGATGCTTCGAGAATGTTGAACGTGCCTTTTACGTTCGTATCGAAGTACTGCTCGGGGGTGAACGGGCCACCCGCCTGAAAAGCGGCGCCCAAGTGGAGGATCACTTCCTGACCGTCGGCTGCCGCATTTACATCTGACGAACTGGCGAGATCACCTTCGACGATTTCGGCACCGATTGCCTTCATTTTCTCGCCTTGCGGATCTCCCGACCACACCATGCCGCGAACCTCGTGCCCACGGTCCAAGAAGTTCTGCGCAATGTTGGCACCAACTCGCCCGGTGATACCTGTGATTAGTACTTTCATAGTTCGATGTTGTCCCGATGTTGTCTGTTAGCTGATAACTGTTTCGTGCTGCTTGTATACGCGGTCGTAGAGATCCTGGTCAATACTCACTGCCAATCCTGGCGATTCAGGGACTGTGTACATTCCCTCTTCAAATACGTACTCATCGCCCCGATACAACTCGAAGTCCAGAGTCGAATCTTCCGCAATTACGAACCGCTTTGTAGCGGCTCCAAACTGAATATCCGCTCGCAAACCGAGATACGCAGCGTTGTAGTTGTGAGGTGCGATGAGGGTGTCGACACCAGACTCTTCAATATCTCGCGCCAGTTCGTGGAACTGCCAGAATCCCATATGAAGCATGTCCGGCTGAATTGCATCGAGCAGTCCCTGTTCCATGAGCTGCCAATAGATCGTCTGGCGGCCCTTATGACTCTCCCCGTCAACGATCATCGTCTCGGGTGTGTACTTATCTCTGAACTCATTTAGCTTCTGGTAATCGGAGATGTTCTCGGTAATCATCTCTTCCATCCACATGACGTTGAGATCGCTGATCCCACGTACGAAATCTTCGAGCAAATCTAGTCGTCCGTCGTAGCCATTATTCGCATCGACTAGAATTTTAGTGTCGTCGCCAACTGTGGCCCGAACAGACTCTACAACCTCGATATCTCGACGCGTGCCAGCCAGAGGTTCGAACCATTTACCGGGTCGGCCCAGCTTGAGCTTCACCGCTCGCCAACCCTTTTCGATAGCCTCAGCCGCTTCGATTGCAACGGCGTTCGCGCCTTCAGCTGGATTGACTAGGTCTTGGAAGTACAAGCTTGAGTCGTAGCCTTCGATTTTGTCTCGGACTTTATTCCCAAGAAGACTGTAGGCAGGTTGACCAAGCGCTCGTCCGATCAAATCGAACAAAGCAACGTCTAGGAATCCGTATCGGTCGATTAGGTCAGACCATCGCGGATTTATGTTCGTTACGCGCTCTGAAGATACGCTGAAAAATTCGGAGAGCTTCTTGCCGATCAAATCTTGGAAATCGTTGTAAACGTCATCCATGCGACCGCTGTTCATAGCCGGGCGAGCGTTGCTCAGACCAACCAAACCTGAATCAGTAAAAACCTGAAGCAGCCATTCACGCTGGTTGTAGCCATAGTTTTCGCTCTTGGAGTTACGCCCAACAATTCGGCCATTTCCGGGTGATCCGAAAAAAGTCTCGACAGGCGTAATGCTGATCTTGTTGATCGTATGTCCTGAAAGCTCTGACATGACTACGCCTCCATCCTGTTCTCGTGCTTGGCATGCGGGGCGTAACCGGCTTCGTCGATATCCACTCCTAATCCAGGGCCAGTGGGCAGTGCGTAAGCCCCGTTGGTGAATTCAGGCAAAGCAGTCAGGTAGTGAGGCAGGTTTCGTTCATCTTCGAGCGACACGTAAGTCTCCGACGCTGCTCCCCAAACGATGCTGGCGTAGCTACCGAAGCAGCCGTTGCCGAAGTTGTGCGGGATTGTCCGGACTCCGGTGCCCTGCAACTGCCTCTCAATGTCCATCCAACCCAAGAAACCGTGTCCAACGATATCGGGCTGGTAGCCATCGATTAAACGATCATCGATGAGATCTTGGAATACTTCTGAAATCGGATCGCGGTCGACTTCACCGCAAGTCAGCAACGCATCTGATCCGTGTTTGGCTAGCATCTCTCGCATCGCCTTGTAGCCATCGACATCGTGAGTGATCATCTCTTCGAACCAGAAGATATCCAGCGGGGTGACTTCCTTGACGTACTGATCAAGTAGATCAAGATGTCCGTCGTAGCCAAAGTTGGCATCGACGTAGATTTTCACATCAGACCCAACCGATTCTCGAACAGACTGGACTACTTCAATATCACGCCGCATTCCAGCTTCAGGGAGCATCCATCTCCCGCCTCGCCCCATCTTTAACTTGAGTGCTTTCCAACCATCAGCGACGGCTTTCGCCGCTTCGTCACCAACTTGTTGAGCGCCTTTTGCGGGATTCAGGAAATCTTGGAAATAGAGGGTCGTGTCATAGGCTGGAACTGAGTCATGCCGCTTGCCACCCAGAAGGTCGATTGCAGAAACGCCTAGAACTTTGCCGACAAGGTCAAACGCCAGAATCGTCATCCAACCATTACGACGATACCAGCGATCCATTCCGGGGCCAGCGCCAGTCACAACACCATTGGAAATCTCAAGCAGCTGATCGACTTCCCGCCCCAGCAACGCACCCTTGATGTGTGCCAACATGCTTTCGACCGAGCCATCACGCATCAAGCGATTGGCAATCGAAATACCCTCGGCACCACTGGAACTTCGAGCACGCACAACCCATTCAAGCCTCTGCTTACCAATGTTGTCGATATATGCGTTTTTGCCGAGCTCTTTTTGATAGCTTGACGGAATTGGCGTTACCGATATCGATTCGATTATTTCTGCCACAAGATTTCCTTAGCGTTCGTATTTAGGCTCGAATATTCGGGCGCAGTCTACTCTCAATTTCAGGACAATTGCTTAGGGTTGACCACGACGAACCGCTCGACCTGATCTTGATCCTGCGTGCTTGCCGTCGCGCACAGCAAACTTTCCGTTCACGATCACATGAGGCATTCCGTCTGGTCCTACGCGTGATTCTCCGTAGGTCGCACGATCAATAACGGTGTCAGGATCGAACAACACTAGATCAGCGAAGTAACCCTCTTTCACCAACCCACGCCCCGCAATCCCAAATTTCTCAGCTGGCATCTGTGTCATCTTGAAGATCGCGTTCTCGAGCGAAATCACGCCCTCTTCTCGAACATACTTTCCTAGAACCCTCGGGTAAGTGCCCCATGCTCGCGGGTGAGGCTTTGATCCTCGATCAAGTCCGTCAGTTCCTATCATGGTCGATGAATGAGCCATGACCATTCGCACATCGCCTTCGTCCATTCCGAATGCCGCAACCAAAATATCGCCTGAGTAGTCACGCAACAACTTGTTCGCTGCTTCCTCTCCAGGTAGATCAAACTCTTCGACGAAGCTTTGCAAAGTTCGACCTTCGAAATCTGCCTGACCCGGTACAGAGCACAGCAGTACTTCATCGGGTGACGACTTGCCCATCGCTCCGCCTGCGCTGTCATTGAACGTACCGTTTTGTACTAGTGCGAAAAGCATCGTGCTTCGAGCCGTGTATGGATACTGATCGGCTGTGACGTCCCTGCCTTGTGCGACAGCGTTTTCGATCATTTCCAACGACTGTGTCACCATGCCCCAGTTCGATTTGCCTACAGATTTGTGGTGCGATATTTCTACTGCGGCTTCGCTGGCTTCTCCGATGTGAAGAGTTTCTCGTACAGAATCCAGGAGTCCTGAGCCTTCATCACGCATGTGAGAGACGTAAAGACCGCCATATTTCCCGACCACCTTTGCGAGGGTGACTACTTCTTCTGTGTCCGCATATCGCCCGGGCTCATAAACCAGTCCTGTCGACATACCGACCGCACCAGCTTCCATTCCCTCGGTTACGTTCGCCAACATTGCTGTCATCTCTGTATCTGTTGGCGGGCGGTCTTCGACGCCTCCCATACCTTCGCGCCTGGCGGTGTGGTGACCGATCAACGCCGCGACATTCAGTGCGGGTGAAGTCTTATCAACTTCTTCGAAATATCCGGCATAGCCTTCCCAGTCAGGCAGATCTGCACTCGGCTCATTGATCGCCTTCATCTGGATCTTTCCGGCTGCCGATCCGGCGGCTCCAAACCCACAGTTTCCAACAATCACTGTCGTGATTCCTTGAAGAACGTTGTGACGAACTTCAGGTTCGATCAAAACATGAAAATCATCGTGTGAGTGAACATCGATAAATCCTGGCGAAAGAACAAGTCCTGTCGCATCAATGGTTTCAGCCGACTCAGCATCGATTTTCGGTGCGATTGAACCAATGCGGTCGCCTTCAATTCCAACATCCTGAACAACTCCGGCAGAGCCAGAACCATCGATAACCGTTGCGCCTTTAATTACTAGATCGAGCAATTAATTCTTCTCTCTAACTTGTCGCTGACCCATCGTTGTCGTCGTTATAACCCCGCTGAGACCTCAACACAAACCGAATTGATCTTGTATCCGCCCCGATTCCGAGCTACCTTCTCGGCTAACGGCGGTCTCTTACCGGCTTACGTCTGGCGCAACGAGCCAAATCAATCGAAACGGATCCTCACAAATGCCTGCACCTACCAAAATCGAACGAGTCGAAACAATGCTGTGGGATCGCTGGCTATTGATCCGTATCTACTGTGAGGATGGCACGGTCGGTATCGGTGAAGGTGGAGTCCATGGTTGGCAGCGGCCGACCAAGACGATGGTCGACACGATGTCGGAATACCTCAAAGGCAAAAATCCCGACTACATCGAGCATCACTACCAGTGGTTGTACCGATCATCCCACTTCATGGGCTCCGTTGTTCAGGGCGCGCTTTCGGCAATCGATATCGCACTTTGGGACATCAAGGGCAAACGACTTGGAGTACCAATCTATGATCTGATGGGCGGCAAAACCAGAGATAAAGTTCGCTGTTACATGCACGTAGGTGGCACAACGAAAGACGATCTAGTTGCAAGTGCGCAGGCCGCGGTCAAGGATGGTTTTACGGCTGTTCGGTTCACCCCATTCCCACCTGACTACTACCTCCATAAGTCATACACAGAATGGGCTGACGAAGCAGTTGATCGCGTCGGAGCCGTGAAAGAAGCTGTTGGCGGCAACGTCGACATATGTGTAGAAATCCATCGCCAAATGGCTCCAGCCGAAAGTATTTGGTTGGGAAGACGACTCGAACAGTTCAACCCGTTCTTCTATGAAGACCCAATGTTGCCCGACAGTCCAGCTCGGATGGGCGAAGTCGCCGATCAGTGCAACATTCCAATTGCCACCGGCGAACGCTTCACGACCATATTTGAATATGAGCAACTGCTAGAGGCAAATGCAGCTTCTTACATCAGACCGGATCTCTGCCTTTGCGGTGGACTTTCAGGATCAAAGAAGGTCGCTGCGATGGCCGAGGCGAAGCATGTGAAGGTCATTCCTCACAACCCGTTGTCACCTGTCAGCACTGCAGCCTGTGTTCAACTCGACGCTTGCATCCCGAACTTTGCATTGCAGGAATACACTGGCGAATCTGAACCACCAAAGAGCGATCTGCTGGTAACTCCCCTTGAGCTTGTCGATGGGTATCTCATCGTTCCTGAGGGGCCTGGACTAGGCATCGAACTCAACGAAGCCGCTCTCGCAGGTCCTGAAAATCCAAAAATCCTCGACACTCCGATCGGCTTCGACGGCAGCGTCCAAGACCGATAAACAAAAAGGAAAAATATCAATGGTCAATATTCCAATTGCGATAGTCGGTGCTGGTGGCATGGGTGGGCGACATTTGCGCGCACTTGGTGCGTTGTACGAAAGCGGCATGGCAAACGTCGAACTGGCGGCCGTGTGTGACACACGCGAAGAGAACGCTATTCACCTAGCCGACAACGCAGAAGAAATGTTGGGTAGTCGACCCGAAGTGTTTACTTCGATGGAGACTATGAAAAAGATGCGACCCGACATCGAAGCGGTCGATATAACAACCGATTCGGGCTCTCATCACCTCGTCGCCGAAATGGCTTTTGATCTTGGATACAACGTTCTCTGCGAGAAGCCTCTGTCACTGACCGTTCGAGGTTGCAATCGGGTTATCGACGCATGGAAGCGTTCAGGCAAGGTGCTCAGCGTCGGTGAGCAAGAGCGACGTGACCCGATGTGCCGACTCAACAAGGCGCTACTCGATTCAGGTGCCGTCGGCGACCCGTACAGCTTCTTACTTGGCTCAGCCCGTGGCGGAAACGACATCATCATCTGGCCGTGGCGACACTACAAGAACATCGGCGGGATCTTTGTCGATGCAGGAGTGCACGCTGTCGACCAGATGATGTACTACCTCGGTGACATCGAAGAGGTTTATGCCGTATCCAAGGTTTGGGAGCCAAAACGGTACAAAGGCGAAAAGATTGGTGTCGCCAACTTCTATGAGCACTGGGCTAACGAGGTACCTGACGAGATCGATGCTGATGCCGAAGATATGGTGATTTCAACGCTCAAATACAAGAGCGGTGCCGTTGGCCAGTGGACTTCGATGTTCGCCGCCCACGGCGAACCGACTGAATACGGAATGATTTATGGCAGCAAGGGATCAATGGCGCCAGCAAAGCAACGCCGAGGCAATCCGTTGACACTAACCATCGATGGTGTCGGACAAGTTTCAGGTGATGAAGTCCTCGAACTAGTTCCTGACTTCCATCTCGATGAACTCCCTGCTCGACTTTTCGGCAGCGATCGACTTGGCTCTTACGACACACCCTTCGAGGATGCCGACAGATTCCTCGTGGCACTCGAGTACTACGAACTCGGTCAATGCATTGCCGAAGGCACTCAACCTGAAGTTGATGCCTATGTCGGCCGCAAGGACCTAGCGGTCTGCAATGCTGCGCTCGAATCTTCAGTGTTGGGTCGTCCCGTTACAGTCGAAGAAATCGAAAACGAAGAAACAGCCCAGTACGAAGCAAGCATCAACGCCCACTGGAATATTTAGTTTCATCGTATCGGGCGGATTGACGATTATTTAGGCGTGTTTGAGTAAAGAGAAATACTTTGAAGATTGCAAAGATAGAGACATTTTTTGTAGGACGTTTCCTCATCGTGAAGATCACGACCGAAGATGGGACCGAGGGAATTGGTGAGTCTTGTTACTGGTCATACCCGAAGGCCGCCGAAGCCACGATTCATGGATTCGCCGACGCAATTATTGGCATGGACGCAGGCGATATCGAGCACATTTGGAGCTACCTCTGGCGTTACAACTCAGCGTTCCGAGGAAATAGCATCGGTGGTGCGATTAGTGCGATAGATATGGCGCTGTGGGACATCAAGGGCAAGCGGCTCCAGGCTCCGGTTTGGGATCTGCTCGGCGGCAAGGTTCGTCAGAAAATCCGAGGAATCGCGCAAGGCATTGGCGGCAACACTCCCGATGAGATGGCTGCGGGTGCCAAGAAGAAGATGGACGAGGGTTTCTCCGCCTTGAAGTTCACTCCTATGCCAAAGAATTGGGCAGAGCTGACCTACACAAAGATGATTGGACTAGCGGTCGAAATGGTCGGTGCTGTTCGAGAAACCGTCGGGTGGGATTTCGATATCGGAATCGAGATTCACCGCAACATGCAGCCACACGAGGCAATCGCATTCTGCGAAGAGGTCGCTCCACTTCGTCCATATTTCATTGAGGATCCAATAGTTCCTGATTCAGTTGTTGCCATGGGTGACGTTGCCGCCAAGATGCGGCTGCCACTGGCTGTCGGCGAACGGAACATGGGCGTCTGGGAGTTCCGTGAGTACGCCCAGCTCGCAAAACCGGCGTTCTTCAAACCTGATGCCGCAGTTGCCGGAGGTATCACCGCTACAAAGAAGATTGCCACGATTGCCGAGGCGCACCACATAAAAATCTGCCCGCACAACTTCCAAACTCCGATCGCAACAGCCGCATGTATTGCGGTTGCCACGTCATCGCCTTCATGGGACGTTCAAGAGTCAGTGCAAGAAGATATTGCCCCTCGCAGCGACGTCACCAACACGGTGATCAAACTCGAAAACGGCTGGTACACGCCATCGGAAGAACCTGGACTTGGTGTCATCTTCAACGAAGACGCACCAGCTATGCACCCGTTCGACCCAGCGCTAGTCGCTCCGCCGATTCGCGAAGACGGCAGCGTAGCTCTGAAGTAATTCGGCAGATCCACCACAAGTCGTGCGCCCTCTCCCATCTTGGAGAGGGTCGACTTGCTAAATCCGTGCGGTCACAAATCGAATGATCTCTTCTGGGTTCATTCGTCCTAGTTGCGTCGTTGCGTACAACGAAGCGGCGACAGTGCCGTCCGGTCGAATTACGAACTCACAAGGTTGGAGAATCTGTTTGCCTTGGCGTTCGCCAATCCAAGCGCCAATTTTTTCACCGACTTCTATCGGAACGCTGTGGGCAACAGGGAACGAGAGGTCATGATCGGCGTGAGTCTGTCCTGTATCTGAATCACCGTCCGTGTTTCCGGCGACGACCTTGATGCCGAGTTCTGTTAGTCCGGCTATTGAAGCTTCTACATCGGCTAACTGCCGAGTGCAGTACGGTCACCAGCCTCCACGGTAGAAAAGTACATACGCCCAGTTACCGGCAACGTCAGCAGGAAGCGAAATTGTTCCGCCACCGGCGATTTCCAGCTCAATGTCAGGGAACTGATCATCTACTAAAAGCTGTCCCATTGCCGGTCTCCCTTGTTGTTGACCGTGTGTATTCCGCGGACGGTCATTAAAAATCTTTCTTGGCGGTGGCGATTGGCTCGATACACCTGAGATGCGGCACTATACCTGACCGATTCAGGAGGACGATCTACTCAGCCCGACCAAAATCGTCTTCGACGCGAACAATGTCGTCTTCACCGAGATAGTCGCCCGTCTGGATTTCGATAATTTCGAGAGGCTCGACAGAAGAAATATTCTCTATGCGGTGATGAATGTTACGAGCCACGAACATGGTCTCGCCGCGACCCAATGTGTGTTGGTCCTCACCAACTGTCACTCGAGCAGTTCCTCGTGCAACGACCCATGTTTCGTCACGGTGTCGGTGCCATTGCAATGAGAGTCTCTTCTCGGCTTTGACCGTTAGGCGTTTCGTTTGGAATCCGGGACCACTGGTCAGAACTTCGTACGAACCCCATGGGCGTGACTCACGCTTCTTCTTCGCTGGAGTTTCGAACTTTACTTGCGGACTGGTCTCAGACTGATCTGCCACGTAGGAAATCTCCAAATGAGGAATGCATCGATACTCGCTTAAATAAGCGACATACAGATTCTAGTGCCTAAGTGGCGGCAGGTCACAACATCAAGCACGAATCGAGATACCAAACAGAAAAAACGAATTGGAACTAAACCAAAGCAGAGGGCGGCGGCAATATGACGCGTTTTTTCGCTTCGTACAAGTGAACCTCACCGACTACTTGGTCGACGACTGTGCCTTTGAGCTCAAATTTCGAATGCTGAGCAACACGAACCGCAGCGAAGTTCTTTGGATGAATCGTCATACGAAGCGACTTCACCCCTTCCTGCGCCAAAATCCAATCGACAACAGCTTTGGAAGCTTCTTTGGTGTAGCCCAAGTTTTCCTTGTCGGAATAGATCGAAAACGCAATTCCGACAGAGCCTGTGTCATCAGGTGGACCGCTCACCCCGATCGTTCCTAGAACGTTTCGAGATTCCTTCTCATAAAACAACCAACCCCACCAGCCGACTTGACCTGGCTCGTATTGCAGACGCTGGGCGACAGCTTGGAGATAGTCGTCATGCATCATCGGTGGAACTTGAAATGGCTGAGGAAACTTTAGTCGCGATTCGGAGAGTAACGAGTCGCCATCACGCGCCATCATCGCCTCGGCGACTTCCGCGGTAAGCGGCGTCAGACGAGTACGATCAGTCTCAAGTTGTTCGTGCAAAAGCAGGCTCATAATCACAGATTAACTGCGGTAGAGGTTGCGCGCGAGCGGGGATGCCGTACCCTTCCGGTGGCTGATAGCACTTAGACTCCAGTCTGTGACCGGCGACACGAGAACGAAACTCTAAACTCTGTAGGCAATCTGAACGATGCAAGAACGCAAGCCCAATATCCTATTCATCCTCACCGACCAGCAACGTCGCGACTCGATGGCTGCGTACGGTAACGATTGGATCAAGACTCCTAACCTCGACAAGCTTGCCGATAAGAGCTTTGTTTTTGAAAACACGTATGTAACGCAACCGGTTTGCACGCCGGCTCGTGCGTCGATCATGACCGGCTTGTACCCGTTTGCGACAGGGCTTCAGCGCAACAACATTCCGCTCTCACGCGAGATCCCAACTATCGGCGACATGATCGACGATGACTACTACAACGCCCACATGGGTAAGTGGCATTTGGGCGATGACATGATCGCTCAGCACGGGTTCGATAGGTGGGAAGCTGTCGAAGACTTCCAGCGAGTACGTACTACCCGCAAGGAGTATCGGTATCAGGAAGCTCCTTACAACCAGTGGCTGAAAGATCACGGGGTTGAGCCGCCTTCGATGCAGGTTTCATACGAAGGTTGGGTAGGCGTCGCAGAGCTAACTGAAGAGCAGACTCAGGCAGGGTTCTTAGGACACACGGCTTCAGAATTCATCCGTGAATATCCAGAAGGCAACCACGCAAGCCAGCCGTGGATGCTTTACGTCAATTTCTTCGAACCGCATCCGCCCTACACAGGTCCGTTCAACGATCTTTACGACCCGAATGAAATTGAAGTTGGCCCTGGGTTCCGCAAACGCCCAGACTCGGGATCTCTCGTGAATCGCCTGCGCTCTGACTACTACATGGGTGGTGGGAATAATCCACTGGGTGAAGCCGGAGGTGATCATCATGACACCACTACCGAGGAAGGCTTCCGCAAGCTACGCGCACAGTATTTCGCGAACGTAACCCTGGTCGATAATCAGCTCGGGAAGATTTTCGGGGCGCTTGAAGAAAGCGGACAGGCCGACAACACGATCATCTTGTTCACAAGTGAGCATGGCGAAATGGGCGGCGATCATGGAATGCTTGAGAAGCGATCTTTGTATGAAGAAGCCTCAAACGTACCGTTCCTGATGTACGTACCTTGGATGACCGACATGCAGCCACGACGAATCGCAGGTTCCGTCGGTCAAGTCGACCTCGTTCCAACACTGCTAGATCTATCCGGGAGTGAAATTCCAGATCACATAGAAGGCAAGTCCCTACGATCTGTTCTGCGCGGTGAAGAAGATCTTTCAGAGAACGATGTGTTCATCCAGTGGAACGGAATGGGTGATCGCAATCTAGGCTCGCCTGAGATAAATCGAATGGTTTCGATTCCGTGGAGAGGTGTAGTTTCTGGCGATCGCTGGAAACTCAACCTGTCGCCTGGTGATCAGTGCGAGCTTTACGATCTGAACACCGATCCCGCTGAACTCACAAATCTGTTCAACGAACCAGAGCACATAGATCGTATTCGTCAGATGGCTGCTCGTATTCGAATTTGGCAAGACGAAACTGGCGACGATATGCCACTTCCTACGGTTTAGTTCTCACCGATCGCTGGGTCGCAAATTGTGTTGCTAGCACTTAGAGACATGGAATCTTTCTCGACTGGGGAAGCCTAAGACTCGAATAATGGCTAAATTAATCGCGGTTCCAGCGGCTGCAACAACTTTGATAATCATCGTGTTGTTGCTGATTCAGATCGTTTGGATTTATTAACGAAGTGCAACTTCGTTCAAGGCGTAGCGCCTTAAACGACAGCCATGTTTGGCTGTTCAGATGTCGATGGATCGACGGATGCCCAGTAACGATCGAAAACGTCACGAGTCTCCTCGTAACTGTTGGCACCGAAGAGTTCGACTCTGAACGCTCGAACTCGATCTCGCCCACCGGCGTACCACGATAGGTGCTTTTGCATCTGAATTAGACCGACATTTTCAGGGAATAGTTCAACGATCAGCTCAGTGTGACGATTCACGACTCGGGTCTGATACTCGTACTTTTCCTGATCTGAAAGATCTTCAAACGACTCGTCGAATACCCACGGCTTACCCATCGCTCCACGGCCGATCATCACAGACTCAACACCAGTTTCGGCAGCCATGCGACGAGCGTCGGCCATTGACTTCACGTCGCCGTTACCCGTAATTGGAATATTCACAGCGTCGACAACTTGGGTGATCATGTCCCACTTTGAAAGTCCGGTGAACTGCTGCGTACGAGTTCGAGGGTGCACCGTAATGGCGTCGACTCCGACGTCTTCCGCCATCTTGGCGACTTCGACGGCGTTGAGATGTTCTTCATCCCAACCGCTACGAATTTTGATCGTGAAAGGCACCGTGATCACTGCTCTCATTGCTTCGAGAATCTTTGCAGTCTTTGCCACATCCTTCATCATCGCCGAGCCACGACCTGTTTTCGTGATCTTCTGAACAGGACAACCCATGTTCAAATCGATGATATCGGCACCCTGATCTTGCAGCCATTGAGAACCTGGCACGAGCGTTTCAGCGTTCGATCCGAGGATTTGCAAAGCGATCGGCTTCTCTTCAGGTAGGTACTTTGCGATGTCGTAACGGGTCTTAGTGTTCTTGCGGGTAAGACCAGTCGCGTCGATCTCTTCGCTGGTCGTAAGCGCGCTTCCGCACTCACGAGCGACCATGCGGTACGCGGCGTTAGAAATTCCGGCCATTGGAGCCAGTCGCGCCAGCCCTTTTACTTCGACATTGCCAATAAACATGTAACGAGTATACGAAGTCGAACTGTCAGTTGGCGTTAATCGGCGGTTGCACGAATGAACAAAAACGGTGGGCGTATCCGTTCTTCGAGTAATTCAGGATCAAGCTTTTCGCCTTCAGCCGTGGCGAAAGGTTCGGATACTTTGTCGATTCGAAAACCCGAATCAGCGACGATGTTCATCATGGTTGCCATTGTCCGGTGATATCGAACTACGCCATCAACGATCCACTTCGAAACGCGCGGTCCTTCGTCCGAGTAGTCGGTCACTTCCCAACCGACCCTAGCTCCGACCTCATCTTCCACCCAACCCGAACGCTTGCCTTGAATGGCTGTTGTGATGGGGTGTTCAATTGAGAAAACCAGAGTTCCACCAGGACGAGTCCATTGTCGAACTTTTTCCATGACAGGTCGCAAATCCTCAACGTAGTGGAACATCAACGAACTAACGACGAGATCGAACGGTGTGTCTGTGAGTTCCAGATCTTCGACGAACGCTTGCCGGTACTCAATCGAATCGCTTTGTTGTTGCTGGGCAGAAGCAATCATGTTCTCTGAAGGATCAACGCCCAACACGCTTGCAGCGCCTCCTCCAACCAACCACCGAGCGAACCCACCAGTACCGCAGCCAAGATCCAGAACCCGTGCACCTTTGACCAGCCCGGGGGGAAGCAACGCTCGTATCGCCGGTTGCTCGACGGTGTAGTTCATCGCGGCAGGGTTGTCTCGCGTCTTTGAATAGCCAGCAAAGAAATCGTCGTTATCGTAAAGATTTTGGCGTTCGGATTTAGACATGACAAACAGACTACAAGACATGCTCCGAGTTGCTAGTAACCAGAATCTTCAGACTCCGGCCATTCGAAGATAACGTATTCGCTATAGGCGTATCCATCATCGAAGTAGATAGCGACGTTGAGTGAATACTTACCGCCAACGATCATTGGCACATCTTTGAGAACGGCCGTATCAGCATCCCAGTCAAACACATCTGAAATGAATACCTCTGGCGTGTCATCTGCTTGCCATATCAACGCCTTGTAATGCATTTCTTCTGATGCCTCAGGTGGCGGGTTCCAATTCACGACAATGTCGTTTGCCGAGCGCTTCCATTCAATGCCTGTCGGATATGAAATTACTCCTGAATCGTACGAAACGACTTGCTCATACATCAGCTCTGAACCACGGCTGTAGCTGAAAACGTAATCTCCCTTTTCAGGCAAATCACCGCTTTTTGGCCCGTAAAGAACCCAGCGTCGAGTCACTTCACCAGAGAAACCGTTCGTGTTGAAATCTTTTTCGAGTTCGATTAGTTCACCCGAAGGTGTTGTCACCTTGACTGAGGTTAGGTCTGACAAGAAGCAGTGATCAGTATGCGACTCGGCAAGGTCGCAGTTGACCTTGTACTCCCAACTCTTAATCGATGGTGCATGCTGTGACCATACCTGCGGCCAGATTCCGTAAGTCCGGTTGCCGTGCATTCGGCCCGGTAACTGGCCTGGTTCAGGCTCGAAATCGTCAGATGAATTAGCACCGGGTGGTCTATCTTTCTGCGCACCACCACTGGTGTCGGATGACCTAGGGTCATCCCTAAAACCTTCATCGTCGTTGCAGCCAGAGAATCCGAGTATTAGAACGACCAGTATAAAAACAATCAGATTTGTTCGATTGCTGATCAGCGTAACCATGATGTTGTTGGAAAGTCGAAAGTTCGACATCAAATCTCCGAATACGGCATCATTGCGTCCGAATGCCACAGCGCTTCGTAAATATTAGTAGCGACTCAATCGAAAGGGCTGACCGTGGGTATCGTAACTAAATTCTGGAACTGGAGTTCAGCAACTCCCAAACGTAAAAATGCGACAAGAGCACTCATAGGTCTGGCTCTAGTGCTGCTGGTTCCCGTGCTGTGGCTCGCATGGTGGCTGGGCTCTCCACTGTTTATCGACGATGTCGCCAACGAAGACTTTCCACTCACCGCAAATGCCACGCTTCCAGACGACGTATCTCGATCTGAAGCAGAATCGATGATGGAAACAGCCGCCAAGCTCGAATCACCTATGAACGAATCGATGAGCGCCGAAATGGGTGAGGCTTCCACTATCAGCCTCAAAATGGGTTCCTTCCGAGATGAAGACAGGCTGCACCGAGGGAGCGGCAACGCAACGGTCTACAAGCTTGAAGATGCCTCGCACGTACTGCGACTCGAGGATCTAAACGTCACGAATGGCCCAGACCTGCACGTACTGCTGATGGTCGATCCCGAAGGGCGCGACAAAATTCAGGGCTATCTCGATCTAGGCAAGCTCAAAGGCAATGTCGGAAATCAGAATTACGAGATTCCAACCGACTCAGATATCGCCGACTACAACGCCGTGATGATCTATTGCCAACCGTTCCACGTCGTATTCAGCACAGCTCCACTGCAATAGCTGCTAGCTAGCAGCGGGTGTTGGCTCTTGCTTACCTTCCGGGAAGCCAGATCTGATCAGTTCTTCTTCACGTTCCGACATCAGATGGGCGGTGATCGCCTGCATCGATTCGACGTGGACGTGGGCGTTCGCTCCCAACACAACTGAGAGTCGAGACATCGTCTGGGCACTGTCAGCTTCCACCAATACGACGAAATCGTACTGACCCAAGGTTGCATATCTGGACAACAATCGAGCGCCCGGTACGTTTATCGAATCACACGCCTCTGCGAACGCATCTGGGTTCTCCACACATGCCTGAAGGCCGTCATCGGTCAAATTGGCAAGCAGGAAGAACAGCATCGTTTCGACTCCAGTGGTTCGTTGTGACGCCCAATCACATCACGTTCGGATAGGCAGACCATATCGCAGATCGACGATTTAATTCCATTAGTTACTCGTAAATTGAGTTCATCGTGACTGTTACGCACTGATATTCCAGTGCAAACTAAGCCGATTATTCTGGGCAACAACGAATTCGAAACGGAAGCTTGATGACACAGCCGAACATCGTACTAATCAACTGCGACGATCTTGGGTACGGCGATTTGGGCGTGTACGGCTCAAAGATCAATAAAACTCCGACGCTCGACAAGATGGCAGAAGAGGGTGTGCGCTTCACCGATTTCTACGTCGCTTCCGGGGTGTGCTCACCTTCTCGCGGAGCACTCCTGACAGGCTGCTACCCACAACGAATCGGCTTTGGCGAGTTCGATGGTTTCAGAGTCTTGTTCCCAGGTGATGCCATCGGTCTAAATCCTGATGAGACAACTATTGCTAGTGCGTTGAAGGATGTTGGATATTCAACCAAGATAATCGGCAAATGGCACGTTGGCGATCAGGAAGAATTTTTACCGACGAATCATGGATTCGATAGTTATTTCGGACTCCCGTACAGCAACGACATGGGACGTCAGGTCGAAGATCCAGCGATCGATGACCACGACCGTCTCGAGGCCCTCCGAAGTCGCCCACCGCTGCCGCTCATACGCGACGAAGAAGTAATTCAAGAACAGCCCGACCTTCGTGCGCTCACTGAACGCTATGCAGAAGAGGCTGTCCGATTCATTCGTGGCAACAAAGAGAATCCTTTCTTCCTCTACTTCGCCCACATGTACGTTCATCTACCTCTGTACGCACCGGAAAACTTGGTCAATGCCTCTGAGAACGGTGATTACGGGGCATGTGTTGCCGGAGTCGACTGGGTTGCGAAAGTACTGTTCGATGAACTCAAACGGCAGGGACTCGACGAAAACACTTTGGTGATATTTACGAGCGATAACGGATCACGATTGGACAACCAAGGCGGTAGCAACGGCGAACTACGTGGCAAGAAAGGCACCACGTGGGAGGGCGGCCAGCGCGTCGCCTGCATGATGCGATGGCCGGGGAAGATTCCAGCCGGTGAGGTTCGAAACGAGCTCATCACGGCTATCGATTTCTTCCCGACTATTGCAGGACTCGCCGAGGCTACGGTACCTCAGGATCGAACGACCGACGGCAACGATATGTCGCCACTGATGTTCGCAACTGAGGCAACGGCTTCGCCTCGAAAAGAGTTCTTTTACTACGATGGGAACAACCTAGAGGCTGTTCGAGATGCAAAATGGAAGCTGCACGTCCGAAAACAAGATCAAGTAATCAACGAGCTATACGATCTTGAATCCGACAAAGGCGAAACGACAAACGTATTTGACCAGCACCCCGATGTAGTCGCTCGTCTGACTGCGCTAATTGAAGCATGTCAGAAGGACCTTGGGGACCAAGTCAACGGAATCGTCGGAAACGATGTTCGTCCAGCGGGCCGGGTCGACAACCCCGACACGCTCACTCACTACGACCCTGAGCACCCGTACATCTACGCGGAATACGACAAGGCAGAACGCGGGTAAGCGTTACATATCCGTGTTCACGCGAACGATAAGCCTCGGTGGGCCGCTGAGGCGTGGGTCGAGATAAGTCTTCATTGATTCAGAAGTCGTTTGCACTTTACCGTGCGTCATTACGAGTGAGATGTTGTCTTGAATCTGCAGCACACTAATATCATCGAGCGGGTTCTTCTCGACGATCAGGATGTCTGCATCTTTACCGTTTTCAAGCGTTCCAACTCTGTCGAGAATAGATAGCGCGTCCGCTGTATTCCTTGTACCTGCCACGATAGCGTCCATCGGCGAGAGCCCGCAGTCAACAAATTCGGAAAGTTCGATCATTGCGTCGCCTGGACCACCGTCGGTACCTAGCGCAATTTTTGTGCCCATCTTGTGCGCTTTCGAAACGCCTTCTCTGTGAATCGGGTAGGCCTCTTCCATGCGCTGTTTGGTCCATGGGTACTCAACTTTTGCGACTCGTCCAACGCTGGTTGTAAAGAGCGTTGGAACGAAATAGAGGTCAGCGTTTGTTATTGCTTCAAGCCCCTCGTCATCGATCAACGCACCGTGATGGATCATGTGCGTTCTCGCGTTGACGGCGTATTTCAAACCTTCGTGCCCATGTGCGTGAGCTGCAACTGGCATATCTCGCATCCGGGCTTCATCGACCAATGCGGTTAGCTCTTCTTCGGTGTAGTCGGGCCAATGTACTCGTTCGTGCTCCCATTGGAATCCGCCGGTCGCGGCGGTCTTGATCATTGTGCAACCTGCAGATGCAAGCTCCCTGACCGCTTTTCGAATCTCCCACGGCCCGTCGGCATGGCGACCACGAACGTGCCCACCTGAAGCGTTCACAACCCCTGCGGTGATCTGATTCGCACACTTATCGACATAGCCAGCTTTAATGGCATTCGTCAGTTCAACCGCTGCTGGTCCACCACCGATGCTTACAACCGTCGTCACGCCGGCTCCCAGCGATTGCCGTAGCGTGTTTATTGCGCTGAATCCGATGCGTAGATTTATCCTCACATCGTTTGGTACATCTTGGTTCGGAGTCACGTGAACATGAGCGTCAATGATCCCCGGCATTGTGAACCTACCGGTCGCATCAATCACGCTTGCACCCGGGGGCACAACAACGTTTTCCGCGGAGCCAACTTCAACGATTTTCCCGTCACGTATGAGAATCGTTCCGTTTGCCACAGGTACAGCACCGGTGCCATCGATAATCGTCGATCCAACAATCGCTTGCGTGTTCACTATCCAAGCCTCCGTATAGATGTCAGCTACATGCCGTAGAACACAGGCTAACTGACAGAATTGGCGATCATCGTACCGCAATGATTGGATCGGTAGATGTTGCTAGAGCGGCGACATGTTGAATGTGCTCGAATCTGAGCAAAATCTAACTCGAACTACTGCGAATCACGAAAAGTATTCTTGAGAGCCGTTAGCTGGGGATTCGCTTCCAGTGAACGAGAGCTGACGCCACATTTCATATAGCACCAACGCTACCGCGTTCGACAGATTAATACTTCGGTTCGCAGGCATCATCGGGATGTGAATCCGATTTCCGGCCGGAATTTTCAGGCTGACATCCTCAGGAATTCCACGACTTTCAGGGCCAAAAATGATCGTGTCGTCTTCTTGATAATCAACCTGATCGTAGCTTTTTACGCCATCAACTTCAGTGGCGAAAACCCTCGAAAGATCACTGGTTGCCAATGCAGAATCAATCGACTCATGCACGGCAACGTTTGCAAGATGACTGTAGTCCAACGACGCCCGACGCAGACTTTTCTGAGTCAGATCAAAACCCAGCGGTTCGACCAGATGCAGACGTGCGCCCGTATTGGCGCACAACCGAATGATGTTCCCGGTGTTCTGCGGTATTTCTGGCGTAACTAACACCACATTCAGCGGCATAACAGTCCCTAAGCGAACTTCTGATGGGCGAACCTAAGCTGAGTTACCCATTGGTTTTTTCCACTCTTCGTATTCGGCTCTGCCTTCATCGGAAAGCGGGTAGTAAGTCCTGAGATCACCACCCTCTGAGAGTTTGATACGAGTGAACTCTTCCCATTCGGCGTGTTCACCTCCTGCCTCGGCAAGCTGTTCAGCAAGTTCTTTAGGGACAACAACTGCTCCATCGTCATCGGCAATCATTATGTCGCCGGGCATGACCAACGTCCCAGCGCAATCGATCGGTACGTTGTATGCGTACGGGAACTGCACAGTTTGGGTATGAGCATAAGGAGTCACACCAGTCAGCCATATTCCCAATCCGGTTTCTTTGGCACCCCGGATGTCTCGAATCGCACCATCGATAATGATGCCCAAACCACCTCGTCCTTTGAGATACGTCAGCATCATGTCGCCAAAAACACCGCTCGTGTTTTCACCTCGACCATCCACGACGATGATGTCCCCGGCTTGAGCGTGATACAGCGCATGACGGTGAACCTGTGACTCAGGGTCACGGTACTCACCCTCTGGGTACTGATCTTCCCGTTTCGGCAGGTACTGAAGCGTTATCGCAGGGCCAACTACGGTCGTACCGGGTGTAAACGTCTTGATGCCATCGAGCACAGACGCCTTAATTCCAAGCTTTCTTAGCTCGCCAGAGGCCATCGCACTGCCGATGCCCTGTAATCGCTTAATCAGATCGGGTGAAGGGCGTTCAATATCTATTTTTGGAATCGGAGTTTTGATAATCATGATTTGGTTTCAGTTGCTGGTTAGTTGAAAAATCGAATAAGGCTAGTTGATCTGACCAATCGGGTCGTCACGGTGATTGGCGAGATGTCCACGCATCGTGTCGAGCAGGGCGACCGTGGCGCGAACATAGCTAACTCGATCGGACAATAAGTGCTTGCCTGCGGCTCGTGCTCGACGTTCGAGATCAGCGTGGGCGTCCTTGACCTTCTGGTGACTTGGCTCACCAGGAACACCTAGTGACGATGCCATATCGTTCTGCCCGAATGTAATGCAATCGATTCCAGGCACGGAAACGATGGCGTCTAGGTTATCGATGCTCTTTTGGCTTTCCAGTTGAGCAATCACAAACATACTGTCGTTGGCATCGGCGATATAGCCTTTGTTGCCACCAAACTTTTCGTCCATCGTCGGCAAATAATCGTAGAAGTGACCTCGCCCGGGACCCCAAGATCGCTTTCCAGCTGGGGTGTAGTAACAAGAATCGGAAAGTATCTGTGCTTGCTCACCGCTTTCGACACCTGGTCCTTGAATCCCTTGCACTCCCCGCGCCAGATATTGCTTGATAGGGACAGCGTCAACCGACGGAACTCGGGCAGTCACCGTCAATCCAGCGGAGTTGGCAACACGGCAAATCTCGTCGATTTCTGAAAGATCGAAATGTCCCTGCTCGCCGTCGAGATCGACTCCGTCCATCCCTGCAAGAACGGCAAGCTCAACTAGTTCGGTTGAAGGAAAATGCATCTGTAAAAAATGCGCTTTTCTACCTTCGTTGTTTGCCGCGAAAATACGGTTAGTTGGCAAGCGTAATCTCCTGAGAATTCAATGAGCGATGAGATTCCGGAGTATAGCGACGATTCACGAGGGTTAACAACACGTTCAGAGCAATATTGAACGCCGCCTCGTTTCAGCCAAGCGTCTTCCCGACTGCACGAATGCACCAATGTGCTTCGCTGGCCGACGGTTCTGCAAGCGAGCCGAGCGTTCCTGCCCTAGAATCGATCCATGCCTAAAAATACGAATCTAGTCTGGCTCGATCTCGAAATGACCGGCCTTGGCGACGAGCAAGTGATCGTTGAGATCGCATCGCTCGTAACCGACGCCGATCTCAACGTCCTAGCTGAAGGTCCTGAACTCGCCATCCACCGCACGCCTGAAGAAATGGCGCGCATGGAAGATTGGCCGGCGAAGCAGCACAAGAACTCGGGACTGCTCGACCGAATCGAAGCTTCAGAAATCGATATCGTCGAAGCTGAACGTCAGACCCTCGAATTCGTGAAGAAGTGGACCGAAAAGGGTAAAGCTCCTCTCTGCGGAAACTCCATTTGGGTCGACCGACGTTTTCTCCACAAAGAAATGCCGACTTTTGAAGATTATTTGCACTACCGAATGATCGACGTTTCATCGTTCAAAGAAGTAATCGAACGCTGGTACCCGAAAAACGTTCGGCCACCAGCTAAAAAAGGTACGCACCTTGCCATGAACGATGTGAAAGAAAGCGTCGAAGAGCTCAAGTGGTATCGAGAGAATATTTTTAAAGGCGCTGGCGAAGAGTAGTCGCTCTTAGATTTACTGAACGCTGTACCCGCCGTCGATCGGGATCGACACACCTGATACGAATTGCGACGCATCTGAGGCAAGGAATATTGCGGTACCTGCCAAATCGTGTGGCTGGCCCCAGCGCCCTGCTGGTGTCCGTCCTTCGATAGCCGCGTAGCGGTCTGGGAATAACCGACCAAACTCGTCGGTCATCTCAGTAACGATCCAGCCCGGCAAAATGGCGTTCACCTGGACGTTGTACTTCGCATAAGCAATCGCACAGCTCTTTGTGTACTGCACAACCCCACCTTTGCTTGCGGCGTAAGCGGGTGCGTACGGTGAACCGAAAATCGACATCATTGACCCTATGTTGATGATCTTTCCACCGCCACGAGACTTCATCAGCGGGAACGCCAGCGATGTCACGCTGTGCATGCTCGTTAGGTTGGTGTCGATAACGTCTTGCCAGTCTTCTTCCGACAACAGGTGTGGCTCGTCGGCACGCTTATTCGTACCGGCATTGTTGACGACAATATCGACTCCGCCGAACTTTTCAACCGCAGCATCGAGCGCGGCTTGAATTGATGTTCGATCGGTCACATCACACTCAACAGCCAAAACGCGATCGCTGGCTCCAATTGAGGCGATCTCTGCCACCGCAGAATCAAGCTTGGACTTCGTTCGGGCTGCGAGTACTACTGACCCACCCTGCTCTACAAAACCAATCGCCATGCCTAGCCCAATACCGCCGTTGCCACCGGTTACGAATGCCACTTTTCCATCTAGGTTGAACATGCTCTGATTCTCCTGTGATCCGAATATGCACGGCATCTTACGTGAAGCTTCGTGAACAACGATGCATCAAAGCCTCGGAAATACCTTTGTTCACGCGCTCGCCATACTCGGACGCCCAGCAAGGCGATTTTCGGCATAGAATTTCCTTCGACCGATTTCATCGATGTTGGCTCCTCCAACACAACCGCACCCATACAAAGAAAATATGCTGACTCTCCCAAATCCCAATGGCATGCCTGAAGCACTTGAAGGCGTTCGAGTGCTTGATTGCTCACAAATCCTTGCTGGTCCGTTCTGCAGCATGCTCCTTGCCGATATGGGCGCCGATGTGATCAAGATCGAGAAGCCGAATGGTGGAGACGATACGCGCCGTATGGGACCTCCGTTCATAGACACCGAATCGGCTGCGTTTCTTGCGATGAATCGCAACAAGCGAAGTATGGTGCTTAACTTCAAAGAAGAAGACGGCGTCGAAGCGATGAAGAAGCTGGTCAAAGACGCCGATATCGTGATCGAAAACTACCGTACTGGTGTGATGGAACGTCTTGGTCTCGGTTACGAGGACCTGAAAGCGATCAACCCGGGGATTATCTACTGCTCTGTCTCAGGATTTGGTCGCACGGGTCCATATGCCAAGCGAGGTGGATACGATCTGATTGCACAAGCCATGAGCGGAATCATGAGCTTCACCGGTGTGCCGGGCACTGCGCCGGTAAAAGCCGGCGTGCCGATTGCCGACATGAACGCCGGGATGTTTTCGGTATACGGCATTCTTACCGCCTACATCAATAAGTTGAAAACCGGCGAAGGTCAGTACCTTGAGATTTCACTCCTTGAAGCGGCTCTCGCCTACACGGTGTGGGAATCGGCAGGGTACTTCGCTACTGGAGAAGTAGCAGGTCCTCTCGGATCATCTCACCGAAATTCGGCTCCGTATCAGGCACTGGCAACGAGCGACGGTCACGTGGTCGTTGGCGCACCAAACCAGCCAAACTTCGAGCGGCTCGCAACCGCTTTTGGATGCGAAGAGTTGATCGCACGCGAAGAGTACAAAGACAACGCGGGACGATTGGTGAACCGGGCGAAACTGGAAGAAGAACTCGAGATATCAACGACTCAGAAAACCACTGATGAGTGGCTCGATATTCTTGAGGAAGCTGGCGTTCCAGCCGGACCGATTTTGAACATGTCGCAGATCTGGGCTGATCCTCAAATTCAAGACCGAGATATGGAAGCCGTCCTCGAACACCCTACTGCCGGTACTACCAAGAACATTGGTGTGGCAGCAAAGCTATACGGAACACCTGGCAGAATCACAGAACCAGCTCCGTTGCTAGGGCAGCACACGCGTGAGGTGTTGCTTGATGCCGGTTACAGCGCTGAAGAGATCAGTGCACTAGTCGATTCTGGTGCTGCCGTTACGAACGACATCTAGTCGAACTTCTAACGGTTGTCGAATTCAGCTCGCAGGTAGTTCACTAGGTGCCACATTTCATCTTCTGAGAGAACACCGTCCTGACCGGGCATACCTGCCTGTGCGATTCCATCACGGATGAATTCGTACAGGATTGTGTCGCTATGAAGAGGCACGTGAATAAGCAGATCGGCAGGTGGCTTAGGCAATCCCGCTCCGGCTGGACCATCACCCCGGCCCCCAACTCCGTGACAAGCCACACAGGTCGCTAGATATGTCGGTTCGCCCAGAGCTACCGAGTCGGCCGTTGGCAGGAACGGATTACGATCATCGTCGGTTAATCCAACTCGCAGCACCTGAACGTTCAATACGAACACCAGTCCGAGCACTGCAACCACGACACCCGGAGCAAGTAGACCCTTTTGAATACTGGTTGCCTTGAACAGCGATGGGGCGATGTTGCCTCGGAATCCTACTACGATGACCAAACCACCGATAAGCAGCAGTTGAAGTCCGAACAGTAGGTTCGCGGTTTCGGTGTCGGGTTTGATGCTGTCGGCAGCTGTCGCTATAGACCGTGCATCAAATCTGAACGCGGTCCTGGCGTCGAACGCATCGGGACGCTGTACAACAACCTCCGCCTGATACTCGCCAGCTATGTTTAGCTGGGCATCGTTGAGACGCCAAATACCAGCACCGGTATCTTCCAGCGAAACCAACGGCTCACCTAAGTCGTCATCGACAAATTTCAGTCGAACACGAACGTCGACAGCATTCTCGATTGCTTCACCATTTGGCTTGGTGATACGGACGATTACGTCGTTCTCCCCGACCTCAGCCGGGTTAATTTTGATATCGAAATCGGTACCGTCAGCGACATCCTGATAAGCGACTTTATCTTCGGCTCCAATTCCAGTTCGACCTGCATATTGCCGTGCGGGTTCCAAACTTGCTAGCCAACCGACGGCAACGAATACCAACACTGCTATTACAGATTCGATCAGCAGAGATCTTCCGAGGTCTCTCTCACCACCAACACCGAATCGCTTTGCCAACCTGAATCCGTTGAACCCTGCGAACCCGAATAACGGAATAATTAGCGCAATCTTTCCAACTAAGAACCATCCATACGGTGTCGCCATAGCTGCAGGTTCAGTGACCTGCATATAGCTGGAGAAAATTCCGGTAATTACGAGTATTCCGGCACTCAAAAGCCCTAGAACCGTAAAACGTGGAATCGTCGATTCGAGCAACTCAGAAACACCCGAACTCCCCAGTTTTTTCAGAAAAACAGGAACGGCAATTGCCAGATAAATTAGACCGCCAAGCCAAACCATCGAGGCAACAAGGTGTACGAAATCGGTAGCGATAGCGAACGTCTTGATTTCAGATGGTGAGGCAGCATTGTGACTGCTGGCAGCTATCAGTCCGAGGAACACCAGACCTAGTACCGTTGCTGCCTGTGCAACAACCGAATCGCCAGTTAGAGTCGCCTCAAGTTCGTCGTCATCCGAATCTTCTTCATCGATCTCGTCGATTGGTGCTGCCATTCGTTTGGCTACTACAAATAACACGCCAATCCCAATAGCGGCGATAAATCTATAGGTCCAAAGTCGGCCCCACCCGCTATCGACGGCGACAGAACGCAAAACTTCGAAATCTGGTGCAAACGCCGAGTTTCCAGACAAAACACTTGCCTGCTGAAGTAGTTGCCCGAACAACGCAATCACCAATACACCCAATGCGATTGTTGCGAGACGAGACCACGCTGCCGAAACAGCGACTCCAGCCGCCTGCCAGCTATCTTTCGCAGTCGATCCGTAGATGACGGGCACACCAATGAGTAACTCGAATGACAATCCGCCAATTACGATCGCAGCCATAAGAAATACGAGCCAGCGTAACCACGGGTCGGCAACCGTTTGAAGAAGCGGTTGTTCCACTGCCTCGATCTGGGCACCAGCCGATAACGGCTCACCAACAGCAAATATGAACGACCCTATTACTTTGTGACCATCGACAGATGAAAGGTTCTTCCAAACTACGGTGTAGGTACCGTTCTCAAGCTCTGGTAGCCCAACCGACATCGCGGATGCTTCAGAAGGATCTCGTGCAGAATCGTCGAGATCCACACGTTCTGCCGCAGAGTTCAGCACGGTGATTGTGCTGAACGATTCTTCGATCGGCTCGCTAAACCAAATGATTACCCGATCGGGCGAAATTTCAAGCTCACTCTTGGGCGCAGGACTCGAATTAATCTGGTTGGCGTGTGCGTCTACTGGTCCACTTGACGAGACGACCAGAAACAGCAACGAAAATAGAGCGAATAGCCCGAGGACAATCCTAAAACGAACGTCTATGTGGCTACGAAAGCTACTCACCGGTTGCGTTTAGCCTTCCGCTTTTTACGTCGTTCTTCTTTGCCCTTGCTTGCTCTCCAAGATAGAAAAGCAAGACCTACCAGAAGGACACCGATCCCACCGAAAATGATCGCCTCATCGTACGCACCGCCGACTCCATGAAGAAGTGGGATGTATGTCGTATCGAACGGGATCGATGTCATTCTTTATCTCCTAAAGCGTGATTATGCTTTTTTACCTGAACGTTGGAATGCCAATCCACCTAGAACTAATCCGAGCAGGCCAAGCACTAGCGCAACAATACCTAAGGTATTTGCTGTCGATGCTGAGTCTGCCGCAGCGTTAGCGTCGGTTCCGGCAGACGTAGCCGCATCAAGCGCGCCACGAGCCGCATTCTCGGTTTCGCGAGGTGCAGCCAACTGAACTGGGAACTGAATCTCGGTAGCAGGAGTCACTTCATCGAACGTTGTATTGCTCGACTCGAAGCTCACATCAACAGTCTGACCGTCAATTTCACCAAAAAATCGGAAGTTGTAAGCCCCAGGTGAAGTAGGAATGAACTCCGACTTGTAGTGACCGGGAGAATTCCAAGCTTCTTTTAGTTCCATAACCTGCGAAACGGATGAGGCGACGTGTGTGACTTCAACCTGCAACGTTGTGAGCCCTGCGACAGCATTGTCTGCACCGTGACCATCGTCAGCGGTAGGTTCGACTTCGCCGAGTGGACCGCTCATCACAACAGTCGGTTCCGACATGTGATTTTCGAACTTGACTGTGGTTCCAGCTTGAATCATCAACATCGCTGGCTGAAATCCATTCTCGTGAATTTCTACAACCACTTCGGCAGCAGCCGGGTTGTCGTGTCCAACCATGATCGAGCCTTGCGTCTCGATAGGATGTGCATGGAACGGAACAGTTAGATCTTCGTAATCATGATCAAACGTGAATTCATAGTGGGCACCAGCGGCCAATTCATCGACAAACACTCCGCCGTGCGACACGAGATCAATCTCGGCTTCCATTGCCATGCCATCACCCATATCGATGGCAGCGTCATGATCGTGTTCGTCTTCAACAACCAGCGAAGTAACACGGAGTGAAACACCGTTTAGCATTCCTTCGACGGCCGGTTCGTTGATAAACCCGACAACAAAGTTGTAGTCGCCAACGTCACGACCTTCGTGAGCGAGTGCTGTACTTGTACCCAGTGCGGCAAACAAAACAGTAAGTAACAGTGCGGCGCGTGTGCGCCAACTTAAATAAGACATTTCTAGCTCCCCGACTATGAACTCACAATTTTCCGACTTGCAGTTCAATAAACCTAAATTTTGAAAGTGGTTAGGCTCGTCGTGGTGGTCGATCTAAAGGGGGGATCGCTTGACCGTCGGGGACAGGGGGTTCTCCAACCATCATTGCGATCATGTACGAGTCGTAATTGGGAATCGACGACTCGAGTGTGGCACCATCCAGCGTAAGCGGCCCGTGGGCCGAAGAAGCGGACGTGCTAGTAACGGAAACGCCATCGCCGTTCACTTCGCCGTGCGAGTGATCGTGCTTAGCTAAAGACAAAGAATGATCGTGAAGATTGGTTTCATCTCCGACGAATATATGGGCGTGAGCGGGTGATCTGTCTGCGTAGTGGTGGTCGAGAGCTGGGCCCAATACAGGTGCCACCAATCCCATCATCATTACGAGAGGGACGAGACTCAACACGAACGAAATTATCGTTCGTTTCAATCTATGTCTTGCGCGCCTCGACAAAACTTTCAGCCCTTTGGAATTTTGATTACGGCTCGTACACCAATCAGTTTACCGAGCCTACGTATTCAGAATGGACGTTCAGTTCGTACGCCAGCAATGACTCGACATAATTTTTGAATGAGGATTCTCTGGATAACAGTGAGAACCGAAATCTCGTTAGCACACGTCCAACCAGACACATAGGAAATACGGAGCCTTGCAGAGTCTGTATCTATTTTCTAGACGCAGACGCGAAACGAGATCGAGCCACCGCCAGTGTCAACCTCAAGCAGTAGCTCGATCTCGTAACGATCTATCTATTACACGAACTAAACCAAAAGTTAGTTGAGAGCGACTTCGTCTTTTTCGCCAGTCCTGACACGTATGACCGTGCTGACATCTTTGACCCAGATTTTGCCGTCACCGACGGTGTCGGTTCTTGCAGCCTCGATAATCGCATCGATAGTCGGCTCAACGAATGATTCGCTAACCACGATATCGAGCTTGATCTTTGGCACGTAATCAACTCGGTACTCAACACCACGATAGGTATCGACAGAACCGCCTTGAGAACCGAAACCTCTTGCATCCGAGATTGTCATTCCAGTCACGCCAACTAGAGAAAGTGCTTCACGCACAGGTCCCAGTCGTACTGGTTGAATAATCGCTGTAATTTCTTTCATCGGACTCCCGTCCCTTCATATTGGCTCTGAATGCCAGCTTTCTTCAAGACTAACTTCAGGACCATGAACTAAATTGCGACCAACGACTCGCCAGCTATAGCGATGAGGCGATATCCACGCTTCCTCGCAACGGCAATTCCAGGGTGACCTGCGCCTTGTAATTTTGCACGCAGGCGACATATGTAAGTGTCGACCACCCTGATTAGTGGATTGCCCTGTATCCACACTCTACGCAGTAATTCTGCTCTGCCAACCACTCTCTGTGATTCCTGCATGAGAACTACAAGCAGATCGTACTCCCGTGGAGTCAGATCCAGCGTTTTTCCATTGAATTTTATTTCGAACAGGTTTTCGTTTAGGGAGAGTGAAGTATCCACAATTCACCTTTTTAGGCACGCCTGAACGTTTTGCTTTTGAGTCGTATCGGTCAGTAATTAGTAGTAGCTAGTGCATAGAGCTCACCATCCGCTTCAGCCCAACTTCAGGGGGCTGAGCTGAAGCGGATAATGGCAAAATATGCTTAGCTTTCAGTCGTTTCATCGACAGCCGCACCAGACGGAACAGCCGCTCCGCTTGGAACTGCATTCGGAGTACCAGACAGTGGGATCGTCGGAGCGAAGTCCGGGTAACCCGCAGCCTCATGCTCGCTAATGTCGAGTCCGCGAATCTGGTCTTCATCTGAAGCCCGCATTCCGATAGTCATGTCGATCGCCTTGAAGACGATGAATGATGTTGGGAATACAAAGGCAAACGCTGCAACCACACCGGTGATCTGAACGATCAATTGGTCGGCTCCACCGCCGAAGAAGAGTCCGTCAACTCCACCGTATGAGGCAGAAGCGAACAGGCCAACTGCGATCGTGCCCCATGCTCCGGCGAAACCGTGAACAGCGATAGCACCTACTGGGTCATCGACTTTCAGCTTTCGTTCTAGCAGTACGACTGCTGCGACTACTACGAATCCACCGATCAAACCAGTCACCACAGCCATAGCCGGGCTCATGTTTGCGGTACCTGCCGTGATCGCTACTAGACCACCAATGACACCGTTCAGAGTCATCGAGGCGTCGAAGCGCTTCCAGAGGAAGTAGCTGAGAGCCATTGCACCAACCGCACCTGCAGCAGCAGCCAAGTTGGTTGTAACTGCAATGATCGCGATAGAAGCGTCGTTACCTGAAACAGTTGAACCGGCATTGAATCCGAACCAACCGAACCAGAGGATGAACACACCTAGTGCCGCAAGAGTGATCGAGTGACCAGGGATTGCGACTGGCGACTTGTCAGCGGTAAATTTACCGAGACGAGGCCCAACAACAATCGCACCAGCCAACGCAGCCCAACCACCAACACTGTGAACAACAGTTGAACCAGCAAAGTCCATGAAGCCGTTGTCACCTAGCTCGCTCAACCAGCCGCCACCCCATACCCACGATCCGAAGATTGGGTAGATAAAGGCGGTAACTGCAACTGTATAGATCAGGTACGCAGCAAACTTGGTTCGTTCAGAAACAGCTCCCGAAATAATGGTCGCTGCTGTAGCTGCGAACACTGTCTGGAAGATGAAGAACGAGAAGTCGAACATTCCCGTGTCGGTCGACGGATCGATATCCGACAAGAAGAAGTTGCTGGTTCCGATCAGGCCACTTTCGTTAGCTCCGAACATGAACCCGAAACCGATCATCCAGAAGACGAGTGATCCGATGGAAATATCCATCACGTTCTTCATGATGATGTTTGCCGCATTTTTGGCTCTGGTAGCACCGGCCTCGAGCATGGCGAATCCCGCCTGCATGAGGAAAACGAGCACTGTTGCGAACAGCACCCACACGATATCCAGGTAGATGGGGTTGTATTCCATCGCCCGTAGTTCCTTTCAGACCAATGAATTGGTCAGTAATCAAATTTCAGGTGAATTGCCGCTTTCGATGTGAGTCGACATACGCCTGAGGCGACAGATAAACGAAATATTGAATAACTCAATGAGCATCCGGCCTGTTCATTCACTCGCCTGATTTGAACGATAGAAACGGTTTGTTTCACATCAGTTGCAAAGTTGTTGCACTAATGCGTCGCCGATGTAACAGCGATGTTTCCGGTGTGTGCCAAGGTGGTTTGCGGAGCAATCTGACCGCGACATTCTTCCGAAATCGGAGGTACGATTCGCCTTTGTTATCCGAGGAACTCTTACTCATACGCAGACATGAATATTCCTTCGTACTTACTCAGCCTTCCAGATATCAGTCATTCAACGACCGCTATCGAATCGTTCGAAAATCTTTATTCAGACCAAATTGAACACGCAGCAGGGAAGTTCGCTTCTTACGATTTAGCACTACCAAAATGGCAGTTCCTTAATTACTTAGCTGAATCGAAGGCAGTTCTATTTCACGGCAGCGGGGCATCTGACATCGACGAATTCGAACCTCGAAAATCGGTCGACGCAGATGATTTTGGTGATCAAAAAGCGGTATATGCGTCCTCTGATGCGATTTGGGCGACTTTCTTTGCGATCGTCAATCGCCCACGCTACGTGCGGTCTTTGAGTAACACTTGTGTACGTAAGCCAGTCTCGGCAGACGCGGTTAAATCGCTGTATTTCTTTTCGATCAACGCCGATGCGTTCGAGCACCAGCCGTGGAGGCCGGGAACGCTCTATGTCCTACCGAGAAAATCGTTCGAGCCACAGGCTAGCGATCCAGACAATGGGACAGCGCAGTGGCGAAGTTTTGAACAAGTTAGACCTCTCGCAAAACTCACGGTTTCACCAGAAGACTTTCCTTTCCTGAACGATATCCGAGGTCATGACACTGAGACTCTCATACGAAGGGCAAAAGCGAATCCGAAAGGATTCCCATGGTTATATGACTGATTGAACAACTGATAATTTCTGCACATTAGAAAAAACGCGAGTACGATTCGCCAGGATTCCGAACTTTCTCTGGCGACTCAACACAACAGGACGAATATGGCAAAGCGAATTAACCGAGCAATCGAACTACTTGAACAGGACCAGCCCATCTACTACGACGGTGGTCACACGGGCCACGTGCTCACTTACGAACAGGGCGTCAAAGACGCACACACGTGGGCCGACTACATCAACGTAGGCATGGAACATGGTGCGTTCGACATGACCGGTCTCGACAACTACATGAACGGCCTTATCGCAGGCGGTCCTACTGCAAGTGGTCACCGCACCCCGCCAGTAATTGTGGAGACTCCTGTTGAAGGATCGTCTGAAGACATCATCAGGTTTAACGCTTGGCAGTTTCGAATGATTCTCGCTCGTGGGGTGCACGGAATCCTTCTCTGTCAGGCTGAAACGCCAGATGCGGTTCGAGCTTTCGTTGAATCATGCCGCTACCCGATCAACATGAAAGGTGTGGGCTACGGTCTTGAACGTGGAACTCGCGGAGTGGGATCACAACCAACATCAGCACCAGTTTGGGGTGTGGATGCCGATACGTACGTTGATAAAGCTGAGCCATGGCCGCTAAATCCAGATGGCGAACTGCTTCTAGGAGTCAAAATTGAAACAGTGCGAGCGTTGACGAACTGTGAACAGTCTCTCGCCATTCCTGGACTCGGATTTGCTGAATGGGGACCCGGAGATCTCCACATGTCGTTCGGAATCAAACGTGACCCGAACAAGCCGATGGATCCACGTCTACTGGAAGCTCGCGAACGAGTAAAAAACGCCTGCAAAGAAAACGGACTAGCTTTCCTCGATGGCTGTACACCGGAAAATATCGCCGACAAGATCGACGAAGGTGTTCGAGTAGTAGCGGGCCATCGCACCGACACAGCCGAAGTAGGTCGAGCCTACTCCAAGCGAACTATGCCAGTTGGCTAATCACCTAAACATTCTAGTTCTCACCAGATAAAAACACTCACATGCCTAACGCTCCAATCATCACAAAAAAGGTATTCGAGTAATCCTCAACCAATAAAAAACCCTCTCTTCCAGCGAGAGGGTTTGGATGACTCGCTCTACCCGCCGAATGAACGGTTTTCGAATTGTGCGTCACCAGAGGCGGCAGCTGATCCAGGAATGACCAACTGTTTTTCGTATGCGAACACAACCACCTGTGTTCGATCGCGCATGTATAGCTTTGCCAACACACGCTTTACGTGAGTCTTGACCGTACCTTCAGAGATGAATAACTCTTCTGCAATATCGGCGTTCGTATCACCGTGAGCCATCAGCATGAAGACTTCCTGCTCTCGCGAAGTCAACTCGGCTATCGGAGTCATATCAGGGACCAAATCGGCTTCAGCTACTGCAGCTCCAGTTGACACTTCTGACGGATTTGGAACCGGCTTCAAGAACGGAGCGACCGGTGAGGTAGATTCTGAATCCGGCGCGACTCGAGCCGCCGTCTGGGGCGACTCGATGCTCGTTTCAGTATCTTCACCTCCAGCGACATCCTGACCGCCATCAGACTCCCCAGCAGTATTTGGCTCTAGGGTCGTGATACCTGGTGCCGCAATGACAGTGCCTGTCGTTGGTTCCGCCGAAGTAGACGGCTTCGGAGGATCGTCGCCTGTCGGAGACGGAGCTGGTCTGCTCGATACACGATTCGAACGTGAACCCAACATCAATCTGGCCCACCACCCGTGCAAGGATGAGAACCCCAGTACCAAGTGCGAGGCCAAAACGAATCCGAGTATTCCGAACGGAATTGGCAGAAGCGAACCAGGGAACGTGTTGAGGTCAATCGACCACACCCCGATAAGTTTTACTTCAACAACTAGGTCCCAAAATTGGGAGTCTCCGCTGAGCAGCACTCCGATTGGGGAGAATATCGATGCGCCGATAAACGCATAGACGGTGATCATCGAAACGAATGCGGCAATACCTATAGGGAATTGAACTACGAGATACAGCAATCCAGTCCACGTTGTTGGGTCGACAAGCCGAACCTTTACCTGTGACCTAAATCCGCTGACGCCTTCCAACCTGAACGGTGGTCTACGAATGGCTGATCCATTCACGTACCCAGCGGTATACGCCTCAAGATCGCCTAGCCATCGCGAGATGAACAAAGTGGCAAGCAGAACGATCGGCCCAACTAAGGTCCAGATCATCGAACCGCCTACAGCGAGCGTTGTCACAAAGAACACGAAATAGGCGATACCTAACGGGAACATCAGCAACATATGTGCGCCACGAAGGTATGTTCGAGGTTCTATCACCGGTCGAAATATTTTGCCTAGAGGTCCCCGGTCAGACGGATAGGCAGCGGCGAATGGGTTGTACTTGTAAGTCATGCCAATAGTTTCGTTCGGCTCCAGCTTACCTGCGTCTCCCCACGGAGGTATTTTTGGAGATGAGTCCTGTTTCGGGCAAGATCAAACGTTGGCTAGCCGTTACAAAACTCTATCAATGGCTTCTAGCGATGCCCCTATCGCCAGCTCCGCCGATCCCGGTGCAAACACGCTAACACTTACTTCGTATCCACCTTCTTCAAAGGCAATATCAGTAGCCAAGTAATTAGTGTGTCCGTTGCTGAATCCAGAGAACACAGTGTTCGCCGAACTTGATCGCTCTTTGACAGCCTGAGCAAGTTCAACGAACGGTTCGACCGGAATCGAAACCAGCACCGTCTCCCCAATGCGCATCGATTGAGCAGTGATTTCGATATGCCCGTCTGTGGAATTGATATCAGAAAGTCGAGCAACACTCAGTTGAATATTCGCTCGCATCACCTTCGAAACTGCAGCTCGCACCTTTTCTTCAGTCGCACCCGAAGCTCGTATCTCTGCAAGTTCTCTCTCGCCTGCATCGAATATATCCGTTGCATCTTTTAGAGAGATTACATCTCGACTCGGAAGATCTACCGGAACATTGCTGACTGCCACTGTATCGTCAGATTCGCCTTTGGGGACATTCGAGTAAATCCCTAGATCGGTACCCGAAGCAAGAATCTGATCAAGTCGCTCTTCACGCTCACGAGGATCAATATTCAATCGAACACGTGACGCCTCTGCACCCAGTTTCGATCCAGCCTTGCGGTAGACCCGAAGATCTCCCGTGAAACCGTCGACCGGTCCCTGATTTCCACTCGCGCCCTGTAAAAACAAGCACAGCCCACCAACCGTATGTTCGACGACCGAACGCATCGGGCCTGGAAAATCAGGTGTCACCCACTGGTTCTCATGAGCCATGATCGTAGGATGCATGGCGTAGTTAACGATCGTTGCAATGGGGTTGTCGTCGGCATCATCGAAGCTAACTACATCTACAGAATGATCAACAGCCCCGTCCCAATTTCGACCAGTAAACAGTTCGCCGTTGTCGCGAGCAGGACGCCGGTTGATATTGACGTCACAGCTGCCGCGGCCGAAACCTGTACGTGCAGGTTGCAACGAAGAATTAGCTTCGACAACGGCTTTTGCACACGCTGCTGGAATCGTGTTCCACCACTCGTTTGCTAGGTCGATTCCGTCTTTGATCCACTGCCCAAAGGTAATCGGACCTGAGTGAGTGTGGGTGTAGGCGAGTCTGATGTTGTCGAACGGAATACCTGATTCAGAGGAAATCAGCTCACGAATATCTTTGTCTTGCTGGTTGGTGAAAATTCCTATGTCGACATCGACAATCGCCAGCTCGACATCGTCTTTGGTAACAACCAATGCCGTCACGTGAAGCGGCATGTCGTTGCCAAGTGAAACCTGGTGCGTCTGTGCACCCCAACCGGCGTGAGCCACACCAACTTTGGGACTAATGTCGACTCGGGCAACTCCAGCATTCAGCAACGGAAACACTCCAATAATGTGAATAAAAAGAAACTCGTACTAGTTCTCCGTACCTTCAAGGGAGGGAGTTAGCGAGTGGGTTCAATCGTACGAGCTTGTATGTATATGAAGGCGGCTTACGATTTCACCCACACCCTAGCCCTCTCCCTTGAAGGGAGAAGGGGTCGTAGTTCGACTACCGAAGATCGCAGTCGATTCCTGCTTCAGCGCAATACGATTCGAACCACTCGATCACTTCACGGTGATAAGGGATACCGTTTTCCAAGCGCTCCTTCTCGTCTTCATCTTCTTTGAGTCCTGCATACAAGACTCGTTCGAAGCCTTGAGCCGGAGGAACATCAGCAATGTGCTTGAGGAGATCGTCCATATCGTCTTTAAACTTCTCAGCATCAGTGAACGCCTCAATGTCGTACGCCTGGAAGAAGTGACCACCGGGAGTTCCATGGACCGGACCCGGACCATAGCCAGATAGTTCGTTACAAATAATCTCGTTCATCAGGGCCAGACCGAATCCTTTATGCGATCCGTTCTCGCGAGTGCCACCAATGTGAAGCAAGTGATAGTCGCCGGTGTCGGGTGGTGGAATTCGATCAAGGATCGGCTCACCTTCGAGATCAGTTACCCATCCACCTTCGATGTCTGCACCTATACGCCGTGCAAGTCCTATTTTGTTGTTGGCAACCTGTGTAGTCGCGACATCGAACAAGAACGGAGGCATGTTTCGTGCTGGTGCCGCCCACGCAATTGGGTTCGTTCCCAATACAGGTTTTGACCCGAACGGCGGAACCGTCTGATGCGATCCACCGGCAGTCATGCAGTGCCCAATCATGCCCTGTTCTGCCGCCATCATGGCGTAGTAGCCGCACCCTGCTAAGTGGCCAGAGTTTTTCACCGCAACTGCCGCCATTCCGAACTCTTTTGCTTTGTCGATTGCCTGTTGCATCGCCCATGGACCGACATGGATACCCAGTGCACCATCGGCATCTACGGTCATCGTAGTTTTCGACTCGCGTTCTACTTTGAATTCAGGTGTAGCGTTCAGGTCATTCGAGCCGTACTCGGCTACGTAACGGCGCAAGCCGTTCGATACACCGTGTGACTCGACTCCACGGAGATCATTAACGATCAAGACATCGGCCGAACTTGCCGCATCGTCTGCGGGTACTCCGCTATGACGCAAAATCGCTTCGGTCGCGGCTCGAATTCGCTCCTGTGCAACATACACGCGGTCTTTTTCAGGAACTTTGAATCGTTCGAGCATCGGCGGGAATCCTTTTATCAACGAACTAGAACTAGAAATCGATAACGGCACAATTTATACGTGCTCAGCAGCCGCAACACTTTACATGCTCGGGAGTTCGCCGGGTATACACCGAGCACCTCTGACTCTTAGGAACACATGTGATTTGAACTCGATGATCATCTATTTATTAATTTATTCAATACTTAACTTGATTTTATTTAGTTAATATGGCAGTCTAATTAAATAACGAACAAGGAGACACGTGTGGCAAACGACTGGCAGGAACTAACAAGACTCACCCAGGGAGAAGAAATTCTCGTCGAAAGGGTGAAGCTCGTCCGAACCGACATCGCAATTGATGGAAAGTTCGAGCTGCCACCCCTTGCCCAAATCACGGCTGAGGACCAGGTGTTCGTGATGGCGTTCATTCAAGCGAACGGTTCGATCAAAGAGATGGAAAAAGTCTTCGGGATTAGCTATCCAACGGTGAAAAACCGATTGAAGCGAATTGCCGACCAGCTTCCGTTCACCGAACCAGCGCCACCGCAATCCGACAAATCAGAAATCCTCGCTCAACTTTCGTCAGGTGAAATATCTGCTGACGAGGCCATTAGGAAGATGTCGTGATTCCACCGATGGTGATGTGGTTCAAAGTTCAGTGGTTTGGAATATGGATTCCACTGTTTCTGATTTGGCCCATCGTGCTCGTTCTTCTATTGCTTCTAATTCCGTTGGTTTTCCTCGGAATGACCATCGCTGGTCGCATATCTCGATTCTGGGTAGTACTTCGAATAACGCTAGCTGCTTATTCGATGATCTGTTCACTTCGAGGTTTGCGAATCGATATTCAAAGAGAAAACACAACACTGGAGATTTATCTGCCATGACGACCTCATCTGCGACTAGCCCCACCCTTGAACGAGAAAGCGAAACACCCGTGACATCTGAACGAAGACAAATACTGGAAATGCTCGCTGCTGGAAAGATTTCAGCTGATGAAGCAGAACGACTACTCCAACTAACTTCAACTGGTTCAGTCGGCAAAGCAGCTTCGAGCTCAGCGACTTCTGTGGTGGCACAGATTCTTGACCCAAAATTCATTCGAATCATGGTCGAACCTAGCCCTGATGCAACAGGTAATCATGCACGACATCACGTGAACGTACGGGTGCCGCTAAAAATAATTCGCGCCGGGGTCAACCTAGCTTCCCTGATACCAAACGACGCTGGTCACATGGTTCAGGACAGCCTATTAAACAAAGGCTACAAAGGCGATCTTTCAAAGCTCGACGCAACCGCCCTCGACGAGCTAATTGAGGCGCTTCAAGAGCTCAGTATCGATGCAACTGTCGACAACCACTTAGTCAAAGTATTTGTCGAGTAGGAGATTCATCATGAAATTCAGCGGAATGGTATTCGGACTAATAATCGTCGTTGTTGGAGCAGCTTTGCTGTTCGACAACATCGATGTATCTGGTGATTACCCAGTCGGTGATTACTGGCCGGTGATATTGATCGCTCTCGGCTGTTTAGGATGGATCGGAAAAGGGTTACGACCTGAACTAGGCAACATGGTTCTCATGTCGCTTGGTGGAATACTCCTAACTCAGAACCTGCATGACGATTTGAGCTTTGGCGACCTGTGGCCTGCCTTGGCTATTGCGGTAGGTATTTCAATTATCTTCGCCCCGTATCGCCGGAAGAAAAGAGGCAAGAAATTTCGAATGGCGTTCGAAGGCGGACGTAAAAAACGAAATTGGTCTAACAGAAATTCAAGTTCATCATTCGACTCAAACGAGTTCCTGTCTGACAGCGAACGAGTTGTAGACGGTGAGTACACAGGAAGCATCGCCAGAGTGAAATTAGCTGGCGGTTCTCTCGACCTCACAAATGCCACCCTCCCCGACGAAGGCGCACTGCTTGAGCTTGATGTCGTACTCGGTGGTTACAAAGTTAAAGTCCCGGAGACTTGGTCGATAAATATCGAAGCCGACATAAATATGGGCGAGATATCCGACAACCGAAAGCAACACGGTGAAGACTCAGCACCCGGACCTCAGCTCACGATCGGTGGACGAGTGTTCATGGGCGGAGTTGAACTCACCAATTGATGCCTCTAAAGTATCGGGTGAGTTCGTAATATTCCTTATCGAGTCCAACACATTGTTCGTAGCTCACCGATGGCTACAAATCTGAATTCGTTCTCGATATAGGAATAGCTCTCATGCGATCAAACGGCAATCTGATGTTGGGAATCACCATTGTCGTCGTTGGAGTGCTTTTCTTTCTAGAAGCCAGAGGCATGTTCGGAAATGCCTTCAGCGAGTACTGGCCCGGCCTGCTGATTCTGCTGGGCGCAGTAAGTTGGGCTACTCAGGGCCGCAAGCCATCATTCGCCAACCTAGTCGTGATCGGTCTGGGAATCATTTTCCTTCTAGGCAACTGGAACGCTATGCAGTTCGGTTGGCCACTCCTGATCATTATCGTAGGGATCAACTTGGTGATCGGCCCTAAGGGTCGGGATAAATTCCTAAGGTAACCGTGACCGAATCGTCGCTATCTAGATCACCGTCAGGCCGCCGTCGATGACGAAGTTCGCACCAGTGGCGTAGGAAGCATCATCGCTTGCCAGGAATGTAATAAACGGTGCGATGTCCTCAGGAGTGCCGAGGCGGTTGAGTGGAACCCGGTTGACCGCTGTGGATTCTCGACCGTTTGGATCTGGATGATCGTCGTGATCAGGCGTTCGTTCGAGAGCACCGGGACAAATGCTGTTCGCACGTATGCCTTGATCGCCGTAGTGGACTGCGATGTGTCGGGCGAGATTCACAAGCCCAGCTTTGCCTGTTGAATACGAAACGTTTGGGGTGGTGCCAGTTAAAGCTGTTACAGACGCCACAACAATCACTGAGCCGCCGTCGCCCTGCTTCACCATCTGAGCAAGACCGTACTTGCAAGCGAAGTACTGCCCTTTGTAGTTCACATCGTGGGTACGATCCCAAACTTCTTCGGGCAATTCGTGCAGGTTGCGATCTTCGTTGTGCATTTGGATACCGGCGTTCGGCACGAGGATGTCCAAACGGCCGAACCGTTCCACGGTCTGCGAAACGGCAGATTCAACCTGTTCAGGATCTGAAACGTCGGTTTGAATAGCTATCGATGATCCGCCCGACGCCTCGATTTCTGCTGCGACGGCAATCACGCCGTCCAAAGGAATGCCAGTAATTGCAACTGATGCACCTTCTGCTGCCATCAGGCGAGCGGTAGCCGCGCCGATGCCCGATCCAGCACCCGTGATCAGTGCCACTTTTCCAGTGAGTTTACCGTCGTTCATCTTGGTTTTTCAGCCTGTTCTTCGAAAGAGATGTTGTGTGGAACGCAGACACGCGTTGCAACTAATAGCCGGCGGCGTGAGTCGGTTTCGTCTGAGGGTTGATTCCGCTCTTAAGTATGCCTTTTTCCGACGTAATTCCGTTCGGTTCAGAGAACGGCCAGAGTGTAAATTCTTTGGGCGGCAGCTCCACTTTGTGGCCACGACGTTTTAGCTCGCGTATTACATCGTCACCAAAACGAGGGTCGACAACAGGATCATCAGACTCCACATGAATTCGAGGTTGCTCAAGTGCCTCTTGAAGCCCTATACCGAAATCGACCCGGTTCACTATTGCCTGGACCACAGCTGGCCATATCCTTCGACCGCCCGATCCACCAATCGCCATCACTGCATGGCCGTCATCGTGCAAAACGATAGGGGTCATGTTGTTCAACGCACGTGCAAATGGAGCAATCGAGTTCACAGTACCTGGCATCGGAGCCGACCAGCCCATCGCGTCGTTCATCATCACACCGACACCCGGGTTCACGACCCCACTAAAAGCAAGATTGGTTTGAGTCAAGGCAACCATATTGCCGTGCTTATCGGCAGTAGTAAGAGAGGTTGTCCCGTCGTCCGGTGCAGCACCAGCCTGAGTTGGGAAGCCCCGGGGTCTATCGGAACCAGCGAATACCCACGGATCGCCAGCGAGGTACTCAGTCGCATTTCGTGAATCTATCTGATTGGCCCGAGACGCAGCGTACTCAGGATCGGCAAGAACATCGATAGGGAATCCGTACACCGCTGGATCACCCATAAAGCTAAATCGATCAGCCGCTGCCAACTTAGTTGCTTCGATCATAGTGTGAACAAAATCCGCCGAACCGTGTCCCATCTCAACAAGATCGAAGTTGCTTAGGATGTTCAGTATTTCGAATACTGTCGGACCTGCACACGGACCAGTCACACCAGAAATACCAAGCCCACGATACGTGCCCAACAACGGCTGTTCATGAACGATGGCTTTGTACTGCTTCAGATCCGATAAACGCAGATACCCACCGTTGGCTTCGACATCCTCTGCGATTCTCGCTCCGGTCTCCCCACCGTACATATCCGATGCACCGACACGCCCTAATCGTTCTAACGTGTCAGCATGGTCCGGTTGAACAAAATGCGAACCAACGCTGAGAGGTGATCCGTTATTCAAGTAGATGCTCGCTGTAGTTTCGAAACGCGAAAGCAACGCGTGCTTCTCAGTCATCGCTAAGGCAGTTGTTCTCGATAGTGGGAAGCCTTCACGCGCTAACTTTATTGCCGGAGCAACAGCTTGATCGAGGTCAATCGTTCCCCATTTTTCGAGAGCTGTCGTTAGTCCAGCTACCGTGCCGGGAATTGCAATCGATGTGTAGCCCTCGGTGTTGGCGTTGTTCTTTACCTTCGCCCATGAAAATCTACGAGAAGGACCTTGAGCATCAAGCTGATCTTCCAATTCGTACATTTCAGCGTGGGCTAACCCTGGGGCCTGCATTCCGAAATCGACCGTTCCACCACCGCCGCCTTCGAGGTGAACGGTCATAACACCACCACCGCCGATTCCGTTCCATATTGGCAGCAACACACCGGATGCAAATGCCGACGTTACCGCGGCGTCGACGGCGTTCCCGCCGCGCTGCAACACTTCTACGCCAACCTCCGCGGCTGTTTCATGCTGCGCAACAACCATTCCAGAATCGGCTGATATTTCTTCGTGACTGACAATCGAGGAACTTGTTCGCAAAACTCAAAACCTTGTGCAGCGATGATTTTCATATGGATTACTACGTTTCCGGGCCATGTTACTCGGAGTATCCTGCTCCAAAAGTAACCAAGAGGATCATCCGACGCATGGAATATAGAACCGACGAACAAATCATTGCTCGTGGCCGACAGATCGCACCGCTTGCTGAGGACGATCTTCCGCCGTTGATCACTCTCGCCAAAGGAGTCAGGGAGTACTGCGACTTGATGGAGAGTCTGATGCCTGAACTCGGTGGCGAGATCGACGTAACCAAGATGTCTCGAAACATGGATGGTGATGCGTAGTGATCAGCAACCCTCACCTACTTTCTCTTTCCGAGCAAGCTCGACTGATTCGTGATGGCTCACTTACAGCTGTCGAACTGGTTCAATCACACATCGATCAGATCACAAAGTTGAACCCTCAGCTGAACTCGTTGATCGCAGTCGATGCCGAAGGTGCGATGCAGCAAGCAACTGAAGTCGATGAAGCAAGAGCAAACGGCGAAAAACTCGGACCGCTTGCCGGAGTGACGCTCGGTGTTAAAGATGCGGTGCCAGTAAAAGGAATGCCGTGGACAATCAACTCACGATTATTCGAGAACCGGGTACCAGAAGAAGATGCGCCAGCAATCGCCCGTCTCAAAGAGGCTGGAGCGATCATTATCGGCAAGGCGAATCTAAACGAATTCTTCTCAAAGCCGACGGAATCCGATCTCAACCCGCCGCCATGGAATCCATGGAACCCTGAACGAATGTCGGTCGGCTCGTCGAGTGGATCTGGTGCCGCCCTTGCTGCCCGAATGGCGAGCGGAACGATCGGTGTCGATGGCGGAGGTAGCGTTCGACTTCCGGCCGGGGCGCACAATCTTTATGGAATTAAACCTACCCACGGGCTCGTTAGCCGAATCGGCGTAGGCCGTAGCGAACATAGCGAAATATGCCCGCTTGGTGTCACGGCACTCGACACAGCAATGATGCTAGAGGCAATGGTGGGACACGAACCTGCCGACGACTTGAGTTGGCCGGGCGAAACTCCTGATTACACAGCGAATATCGAAGCCGATATCTCTGGATCGAGAATCGGAGTTCCGCGGTCATTCATCGAATCAGCCCCTAATGAACCAGAAGTTATGGATGGATTTGAAACCTTCCTGAAGAATCTTGAAGACCTCGGTTGCGAGATCGTCGATGTCGACATTCAAGGCATGGCGGAGGCACGCGCTGCAACGTTCCTAATTCTGTTCTCAAACTCGTACCAGCGACATCAGAAAACAGTCAAAACCGACTGGAACACTTACGGCCCTCAGTCGAGGGTGAATCTGTTGCAAGGGGCGTTCTTGTCGTCAACGGACCTGATCAATGCAGGAGATGTCGGGCGTGCGTTCAAAGCGTATTTTTCCGACCTACTCAAAGAGCACGATCTCAGTGCGGTCGCCACACCTACGTCACCATTCGCAACAGCCGAACGATCCCGTAGAAGAGGCGAACACTCACGCGGTGTGAATGCTTGTTACACCGCACCGTTCAATATCTCTGGGCACCCATCAATCAGTGTTCCCGCTGGATTTGGTGAAGCGGGAATTCCCGTTGGAGCAATGCTGACCGGTGAACTCCACGATGATCTGGGTCTGTTGCAGTTAGCTCACGCATACGACCAAGCGACCGATTGGGACACGCAGACCGCTTCAATTTGATCGCCCCGGGTATGATGGCTGAGGATCATCAACACTAGCGAATCACATGAACAGGGGCTGACTATTACATGATCGAGACTCTGCAAGACGTTAGAGAAACCGTTTTAGCCATGCTCTGTGCTGAGCTTTCATGCTCGGAGTCTCAACTCACCGATGGACAGGTACATGTGACAGTTCGCGCTCCCGATGCCCACAAAAATGAAGCGCATCGTTTGTTCGACCCACATCCCGGAAAAATCGGCATCGCCTCTCTCGGACTTGGCGGAATTATCTGCGTTGATGAAGAACACCTTGATTGGGCGGAAGAAGTGTTCCACCCTGAACCAACCTCGACCAGAGACGAACTATTCATGCCTGACCGCATGGGAAGGATGGCGGAACTTGTGCGTCCTGAAGGACTTCTTCTCTATGGTCCATTTCCTCGGTTCGCCGTATCGCACAGCACTGTCACCCATGTCGAAGCGCCAGATAGCTACAGCGTGCGAGTAGTTGGCCAAGAAGGTGCGGATGCAATCGGGCAGCGTGCTCGATGGCACAACGCTATCTACAAAGTTCCAACAGAAACTGCACGTCCCACAATGATTGCCGCTATAGCTGAACGAGAAGGTGAAATCGTAGGAGTTTGTGGAGCGTCCTCCGACTCGCCATTCATGTGGCAGCTAGGAATTGACGTCAGCCCTGAACACCGAGGTCGCGGAATAGCCCCGGCGCTCACATCTGCTGTTGCCGAAGCTGTGCTCGATGTAGGAAAGCTTCCTTACTACGGAACGTCGGCATCAAACATTCCTTCGATGAGAACTGCCCTCGCAGCAGGGTTCAAACCCACGTGGGTAGAGGTATTATCTCGACCGGCAGACAGCTAACTGTCACGACACTCAGCGGCTGATCAATAAGAATCAGCGACGATCCAGTAAAGAGAAAACAATGAGATTCGCCATTCTCGGCATTTCGCACGAAACCAACACTTTCTCGCGAGTTCCAGCGACCTACGAAGAATTCGAAAAGGCGACCATCGCCCGTGGACAAGAAATCGTCGACCTCTACGCTGAGTCGGAGTACACCATCTCTGGATACTTACAGGGCGCGGAAGAACTAGGCTTCGAAGCTGTTCCGCTGATGTACGCAAACACCGGTCCTATTGGCACCATCACCAAAGACGCATATGACCGAATTTCTGGCGAAATGCACCAGATGCTTCGCGACCAAGGCCCTTGGGATGCGGTCCTTATAAGCAACCACGGCGCCGCAGTATCGGAAGAATTCCCTGACATGGATGCCGAGTTCACTCGTGTTGTTCGTGAAATCGTCGGGCCTGACGTTCCAGTCGGCGTGACACTTGATATGCACGCCAATATCTCCAAGGACACCGTGGCAAACACTGATGTTTGTATCGTGTGGCGGACATGTCCTCACCTAGACACGAAGCTCCGAGGACGCAAGACAGCAGAGCTGATTTACCGAACTGCTCTGGGCGAAATTAAGCCTGTCCAGTTCATCGAAATGCCTCCGATGCTGGTGAACATCGTCAAGCAGTTCACAGGGCAGGAGCCGATGCTGAGCCTTGTTGACGAATGTGTTGCTGCCAACGAAATCGACAACGTTCTCGATACTTCAATCGCAGAAGGCTACCCATATGCAGACGTCGACGAAATGGGTATGTCGTGGATCACGATCACCGATGGCGATGCTGAGCTTGCCGAAAAAGTGTCTAAGGACCTAGCTGCAGCTGCATGGACCAAGCGAGTCGACCTCAACAAGCCAGTCGCATCGATAGCAGATGCCTTGACTCAGGCTGAGGAACGATACGTCGGACCAAAACCGGAAGGCGTAGAAAACTTCTTGCCTACCGACGGATCAGCATTGGCAGAACCTGAGAAATCAGACCACTCACACCTCGGACCAATCGTCCTGATGGACGTTGGAGACAACATTGGGGGTGGATCGTCAGCCGACTCCACGCACATTCTCAAGGTCGCTAAAGAAATGGGAGTCACCGGCTACCTACAGAGCCTCTACGATCCCGAAGCAGTCGAAGCATGCGTTACCGCTGGTACTGGCGCTGAACTTGCCCTCGATGTCGGCGGAAAAACCGATGATATGCACGGGGAACCGGTGCACATCGTCGGAACTGTTGGCTTGATCGATGATGGCCCATATGAAGAGACTCGCCCTACTCACGGAGGTTACCGCTTCTATGACGACGGCAAGCGCGTTCTGTTCAACACAGTCGACGGAATGACTATTCTTCTAACTTCGATGCGCAGCGGAAACACCGCCCGAGCACAGATGTACTCAATGGGAATAAACCCTGAGGACTACCGAGTGGTAGTCGCTAAGGGAGTAAGTTCGCCACGACCGGCATACCAGCCTATCGCTGCCGAAATCATCATTGTGAATAGCCCCGGTGTAACTTCTGCAGACCTCGATACATTCGAATTCAAGAGCCGTCGAGTACCGCTGTACCCATTCGAAGAGCCTGTTTACCCGGCATAAGCATCTTCCCTAAATATCCGACCTTCCTCCGGGAAGTTCAGATCGCAGCTAACTATTTAGTCACCATGATGATGCCCGGAGTTTAAGTATGAGATTCGCAATTCTCGGAATTTCGCACGAGACGAACACGTTTTCGATCGTGCCAGCGACTTATGAAGAGTTCGAAAAAAGCCGATTGCTTCGTGGTGATGAAATTGCCGACCACTACGCGACATCAGATCACACAATCGCAGGTTACCTGCAAGGAGCAGAAGAACTAGATTTCGAAGCTGTGTTGTTGATGCATGCTCGTACAGGTCCCATAGGAACAATCACCAAAGACGCCTACGACCGACTTTCGAGCGAGATGCTAGGAATGCTGCGAGATCAGGGTCCGTGGGACGGCGTGCTGATCGCCAATCACGGTGCAGCAGTTTCCGAAGAATTCCCTGATATGGACGCTGAATTTACGCGTGAAGTACGAGAAATTGTCGGAGCTGATGTCCCTGTCGGCATCACCCTCGATATGCACGCCAACATTTCGAAAGATACGGTTGCAAACACCGATGTCTGCATCGTTTGGCGAACGTGCCCTCATCTCGACACGAAACTTCGCGGACGTAAAACAGCTGAGCTGATTTACCGAACTGCTCTGGGTGAAATTAACCCAGTCCAGTTCATAGAAATGCCTCCGATGCTAGTGAATATCGTCAAGCAGTTCACAGGTCAAGAGCCCATGCTCGGTCTCGTTGACGAATGTGTTGCAGCGAACGAAATCGACGACGTACTCGATACATCAATCGCTGAAGGCTACCCATACGCAGACGTTGACGAAATGGGCATGTCGTGGATCACGATTACCGACGGTGATGAAGAACTTGCAGAAAAGGTCTCGAAAGACCTAGCTGCTAGTGCTTGGACCAAACGCGTCGACCTAAACAAACCTGTTCCGTCAATCGCGGAAGCACTTAGTCAGGCTCAGGAACGTTACGTTGGACCTAAGCCAGAGGGCGTTGAAAATTTTCTTCCCACAGACGGATCAGCGTTGGCCGAATCGGAGGAATCCGAGCACTCGCACCTCGGACCAATCGTGCTCATGGACGTTGGCGACAACATTGGCGGCGGCTCTTCCGCCGACTCAACCCACATTCTCAAAGTGGCGAAAGAAATGGGAATCGAAGGTTATCTTCAATCTCTGTACGATCCAGAATCTGTTGAAGCCTGTGTTGCTGCCGGTACGGGTGCGGAGATTTCGCTTGAAGTTGGCGGTAAAACCGACGATATGCATGGTGAACCGATCCGAGTTGTCGGAACGGTAGGAGTCATCGACGACGGATCGTACGAAGAAACCCGACCAACCCACGGCGGTGGCCGATTCTATGACGATGGGCAACGAGTGCTGTTCAACACAGTGGACGGCATGACGATATTGCTGACTTCGAAAAGAAGCGGAAACACCGCCCGAGCGCAGATGTATTCGATGGGAATTAACCCAGAGGACTACCAAGTAGTGGTCGCTAAGGGAGTGAGCTCGCCACGACCGGCGTACCAACCTATCGCCGCCGAAATCATCATTGTTAACAGTCCGGGTGTGACTTCTGCAGACCTCGACACGTTCACGTTCAAGAGCCGACGAGTACCGCTCTATCCGTTCGAAGAACCCGTTTACCCAGCATAGGACCAAATCTCGATCCAGCCCGTAGACTTATAGCTATGAAACCTTGGATCACAGCTGGCGAAGCGTTGTCGCCCGATGGCACACGCCTTGAACTCGTAGAGCACGATGGTGAGTACATCATCAAAGCAGATGACCTTCCGCTTATGTCGACTCGCATGCACTTCTCAGAAGTCGAGCTTGCACGACTCGTCTGCAACAAGCTTCGCCCGGGCTCAAAAGTCATGATCGGCGGGCTAGGGCTCGGCTATACGCTGAGATCAGCACTAGACCTAACTCCCAAAGACTGCAAAGTCGTTCAGGTTGAGTTGGTTCCCGAGGTGATCGAATGGAATCGAGGGCCGCTCGGACCGTTCGCAACTCATCCACTCGATGACAAACGAACCGAACTCGTCCAAGACGACGTTTCGAAGGTAATAAAGAACGCTCGAAACGAATATGACTCGATCATGCTCGACGTCGACAACGGGCCCTCTCCGCTCGTAAGCGAACGCAACGCGTGGCTCTACACCGACCATGGATTAGGATCGATTCGAAGTGCACTCAAGAACGGCGGACGAGTCGCAATATGGTCGGCTGATGATGAGCCTCGATTCGTTTCGCGGATGAAACGAAATGGATTCCGTGCCGAGAAACACCAAATTCAGGCTCACAAAGGAAAAGGTGGAATCCGTCACGTGATCTTCACCGGTCGTAAAACCTAGCCTGATATATTTTTGTGTATCGCTAGCAAATCAATCTCGTATCAACGTAAAGAACGCAATTGACCTCTCGACAAGATCGACGAAAAAACAAATCAAATAAACCTGAGAAATCAGGCCAGATTAACTGGTCATTCTGGGGTGGTGGCATTGTCGTTTTAGCGGCGATTGTAGTCATCGTAGTCATCTTTATGAACTCGCCTGAATCGACCGAGCCTCAAGATGAATCGGTCCTTGTCAGCGGTGGATCCTATATTGGCGATCCAAACGCTCCCGTCACCCTCGTTGAATTCGGGGATTTCCAGTGATCACACTGTAGAGATTTTGCCCTCGGGACAGGGCAACAGATTATTCGTGAGTACGTAGACACTGGGCGCGTAAATATTCTCTATCGGCACTTTCCTTTCTTAGGGAACGAATCTGAACGAGCTGCAATGGCTTCAGAGTGTGCCGGTGAACAAGGACGTTTCCACGAATACGAAGAAACCGTCTACGTTAATTGGAACGGTGTGAACCAAGGCACGTACTCAGACGAAAATCTGAGAATATTTGCCGAAATGACCGGCTTATTCTTGAACCAGTACGACGATTGCATGAGTTCAAACAAGTACCTATCGAAGATCGAAGACGACCGTGACGCTGCTAGTGAACTTGGAGTCAACTCGACGCCAAGCCTGTTCTTGAACGGCGTCAAGCTCGAAAACAATCCTGACTACGGGTACTACCGAGTACGACTCGAAGAGGCACTGAACGAAGTAGGCGGCTGATGCCTAACGTTGAAGTGAGCAATGGCGCAGTTCGACCTTCGAAGCTGTGGTATTTCATTGCCCTACTCGGCTTAGCCGGACTTGCCGTCACGACGTATCTCACAGCGAACGCGCTGTCTCACACAGAAGTAGGCTGTAGCGTGAGCGGCTGCAATACCGTTCTAAGCAGTAAGTGGTCGAAGATCTTCGGAATCCCCGTCTCCCTGTTCGGCATGGCGACCTATTCGATCATCATGCTCGCTGCACTTCACGCAGCCCAAGCACCAATCGACGATCTACGCTCCCGACGAATAGTCGCAGCAGTCGCCGGAGTCGGCGTTTTCGCCTCGATCTACCTGAGCGCTCTTGAATTCCTCGTAATCAAAGCCGTGTGCCAGTACTGTGTAACCTCGGCGGTTCTGGTGGTGATCGCAGCTGTGGCGACAGTTATAGCTGCACGACGAGAGGGCCCGCTTTGGGAAGCGATCAAACAACGCACCGTGCGTAGCTAACTGTCGAAGCCGGCTACTTCATCGCTCCGCTCATTGGAGCTCGGTGCTGCGTGATGTGGGCATGGTCGCCTTTAAGGCGTTTAGCAATCACGTTTGGATCTACTGGCCACGGCAGTACTTCCGCACGCTCAGCCCATTCGTAGTAAGCCTTCTCCAAAGCCTGTACACGTTTCTTCTCACCGTCGATCAGATCGTTCTGCTCGGTTCGATCATCGCTGATGTTGTACAGCTCCCACGGCTTGTTCCACTCAGCAACCAGCTTCCAGTCGCCAAGTCGAATACCACGATTTCCTTCGTGTTCGATGGTGATCGGAATATCACGCTTCATCTCTTTACCCTTCAAAGCAGGCAAAAAGCTTTCGCCTTCCAAGGGCGTGATTTCTGTATCGTGATGCTCTTTCGGGTACTGAGCGCCGGCGATTTCATAGCAAGTCGCTGCAATGTCGATGATGTGCATCGGGTTATTGAGAATGTCGGCTTTTTTCTCAAGTCCGTCAGGCCAGTGAACGATGAACGGGGTCGATATACCGCCCTCGTGAATCCAACGCTTGAACAATCGGAACGGAGCGTCGGAAACGTTCGCCCACGGCAATTCAACCGCTTGGAACGTGGTGTCAGGACCAGGCCGTAACTCGAGAATATCACCAACTCGGACTGGCTGACCATCGAGGGTAAGAGCGGTGTCCCACTGTGAAGGATCAGGCCAATCGGTGTCCTCCTGGAATAGCTCGGCACATCCACCGTTGTCGGATAGGAACATGATCACGGTGTTGTCGAATTCACCCGACTTCTTCAGTGTGTCGACGATGCGACCCACTTGGCGGTCGACCTGCTCGATCATGGCGCAGTAGGTTGCCATTCGAATATCTTCGTATTCCTTGTTCTGAACATCGTCCCAATCAGGCGCATCAGTATCTCGGGGCGAAATCTCCCACTTGTCATCGACAACCCCAAGCCCTTTTTGCTGCTCGTGTCGAGATGTACGAATCGCGTCGTATCCGGCCATGTACTTGCCTTCATATTTCACGATGTCGTCTTCCCACGCGTGGAGCAGCCAGTGGGGAGCGTTAAAGGCGACGTACTGGAAGAACGGCATATTCATTTCGACCGACTCTTCGATCTGATTAATTGCGTGGTCGCCAATAGCGTCGGTCATGTGGAAATCACTGGTTTCGACATCAACCAGAACGTCTTCAATAATCAACGACTTCGGGTTCCAGAACGAATCAGCGGCATTCAACAAGCTGAACGACCTATCGAACCCGCGCTGCTTAGGCATCGGGTGCTTCTTGTCGCCGAGAATCCAATTCGCACGATCACGGTTGTCCCAGCTTCCCGAAACGTGCCACTTGCCCGAAATCATCGAGCGGTAACCAGCGGTTTTCATCACCTCGGCGATAGTCACGCAGTTGTCCCGCAAGTATCCCTGATACGACGGCACACCAAGGTCGGCGCTCAGTTGGCCGATACCAGCCTGATGAGGGTGCAACCCTGTCAGCAATGCTGCACGCGAAGGGCAACACCGAGCACCGTTGTACATCTGGGTGAAGCGAAGCCCGTCGTATCCAAGCGCATCGATGTTCGGCGTGCTGATCTCACCGCCGTAGCAACCTAGATCTGAATAACCCAGATCATCGACCATCATCACGATGATGTTCGGCTTCTTTGTAGCTTCCGGTGCCTGATCGTTTGTCATCGTCTACTCCGATTTTGATTCTGAGTTGCGCGCTTCTTACTTCGTGGACAAGAAATAATCGTTCTGGAAATCGTGATCGAGCTGTTTCACATCGGTGTTCTTGAACCCTGCGTCGCCAAGCATTTTGACTGCCAGTTCTCGACCCCACATCGTGCCTAAACCTGCTCCACCTACGGCCAACGATACGGTCATGCAATGCATGACTGAGATCGTGTACAAAAACGGGCCTGCCGGATGATCGACATTGTTCTGAACTTCGCTTGAAGCTTTGATGTCCTGCATCAAATAAAGACCGTCACTGCGAAGTGCTTTGTTAATAGAGTCGAGCACTTTGTCCGGGGCTGCTTGATCGTGAACAGAATCGAAAGTTGTGATCAGGTCAAACTCTTCTGAGTAGCCTAGGTCGGTGGCGTCACCCGTTTCAAATTTCAGATTCGACAGACCTCGTTCAGCTGCATTAGCCCGCCCTAGGGCTACACCCTCTTCTGAGATGTCAGAGCCAGTGAATCGACTGTTTGGAAACTCTGCCGCCATGATGTTTAGGGCACGTCCAGCACCACACCCAACGTCGAGTACATCGATCCCTCTCTCGAGTCGGTCTACAAGCCCATCACCCAGCGGAAGTATGTGCGACAGAATCGCTGGAACTACGGTTTGTCCGGAGTCCTCTGCCATCACCTCTTGGAATCGAGGGAATCCCGAATATGGGACTCCGCCACCGTTCTTGAACGCATCCACGATACCGTCTTCCACTCCGCCCAGAAGCGGAATGTACTGAGCGAAGGCAGCAATATTGTCTGGCGCCGCATCTCTGGTTAGCAATGCGGCATGTTCCGCAGGTAGTCAATATGACTTCGAACTCGCGTCGTACTCAACGAATCCGCCAGTCAGCATCGCTCCCAGCCATTCACGAACATATCGTTCGCTCAGCCCCGCAGCGTCGGATATCTGCTGAGAAGTAGAAGCCTCCAGACCAGACATTGCGTCAAACAGCCCTGTGCGGTGTCCAACTGAAGTCATCAATGCGAGAGACCCCATATTAAGTATGTCCATCATTCGATCGCCGAATGCCTCAGCCTTCGCATCGTCAAATTTCTTGTCACTCATATAGGAGCCTTTCGTACCGGTCCCGAAACTAATCTTTTAACGCCCGTTGCTATCGAACTGGCTTTTCGTAAGTCGCTTCACTTGTTCTTGGAGCGTTGGGCCACGGTCGATTCCAACTTTCGTAGCCGAATGTCGGGTCCTGGGACATGTCGCCGTTTTGCGCTAGTCGATCGTCCATCGAACTTTCAATCGACGCCATCAGTTCCTGAGTTAGCTCGATTTCCAACCTGCGAACAACATCGGCGAACTCAGGATTATCAAATAGGTTTACCTGCTCTTGCGGATCGTTCAGCATGTCGAACAGCAGCGATTCTCCGGTGCGATATTTGTGCAGCTTGTAGCGACCGTCGAAGTTCATCCAGCCATCGCCGAGCAAGCCAAAGATGTTCTCACGACCTACTTCACCCGGCATGCCGGTTCCGGGCAGTGGTTGGGCATCGTACCAAGCCGGCTGGTCGATTCCTGCCCAGCTCAGCATCGTTGCAGTCACATCACGAAGCTCAACGAGTCCTTCTTGGGTCTGCCCTGCTTCAATGCCGGGTCCCATTGCAACCATTGGCACTCGTATTGCAGATTCGTAGAACGAGGCTTTTCCAATCAGGTTGTGATCTCCGAGGTAATCACCGTGATCGGATGCCAATACAACGTATGTGTTTTCTAAAAGTCCCTTTTTGCGGAGAGCATCGAGAATCGCACCTACTTCGAAATCTATCTGCTGAACTAAGCCGGAGTAGTGCTTACGAACGGTGTGCTTAGATTCGTCCGGGAATTCGGTGTAATCGACGCCGTTCCAAGGACGTTTGTTGCCATCGACATTTCCTTTGCGCAACTGTGGGGTGTGCGCTGGAACTTCGGGAGCGGCCTCTGGAATCTTTGATTCGTCGATACCTTCGAGGAAGCGTTCATCAGGGTCATATGGACAGTGAGGTCCCGGGAAGCCGACCATCATTGCAAACGGCTGATCGGCGCCATAGTCGTCGATGAATTTCACCGATTCCGATCCGACGAATCGATCCCATGAGTGTTCCCAAGGAATGTCGTGAATCACAGCACCCTTGTTCTCGTGGTAGCCCGGCATCTCATTGCCGTGCAACTTGCGAAGTCCATGACGTTTTAGATAGTGGTAATAATCGTCTCGAACTTCAAGCCATCGCTTGTCTTCGCAAATAACTCTGTACTGGAATCCACGACGTTCGTCCCACGGATAGAAATGCATCTTGCCGATTCCGGCGGTGTAGTAGCCGTTTTCGCCCAGAATCTCAGGCCATGTGCGAAGACCGGCATCTCGCCAGTCGGCACGAAGGTTGTGCAAGTTTCCGGTCACACCATTTCGCATGGCGTTCATGCCGGTCAGCAGAGCTGTGCGCGCAGGTACACATATTGGCGATGCAGAGAACGAATTCGTGTATCGCACACCATTTTCAGCGATTGAATCGATGTTCGGCGTTTGCAACCAGTCGGCTCCGTTATATCCAGCGAAGTCGGCTCGGAACTGATCAGGAAAAAGGAAAACGATATTGGGTCGAGACTGGTCTGCGGACAACGTAACTCTCCGATGAAGCATCAGAACTACATTCGAATAGTGTGATGCAATCTGTAGTTGCTACTAACTGCCGGAAGACTAAGCGAGTATTTCTCCGGTATCAATGCCAATTCGGGTGATACTCCGTAACCTTGATACCGTGAGCTCAAAAATTCCAACATCAAATTCCCACGCTGAGGCATCTCGCCCGACTGTTCCTCTTGGACGATCCGGGCTCAACGTTAGCCCGGTCGGAACGGGCACGTGGCAGTGGGGTGGTGCGTTTTACTGGGGGTACGGGAGGTCGTACACCGACGAAGATTTAGCTCAGGCGTATTCGGCAAGTATCGAAAACGGAATCAACTGGTTTGATACCGCCGAGATCTACGGAAGAGGACGTTCGGAACGAATCATTGCGAAGCTTCGAGATAGCTCTGGCGTTTCTGGCGATACGAGCGGCAATCGACCGTTGGTCGCCACTAAATTCTTTCCATATCCGTGGCGATGGCACCGATCATCGTTCCGAAGAGCTTTGAAAGCCAGTCTAAAACGGCTCAACTGCGAAACTATCGATCTGTACCAAATTCACTTTCCGTTCCGACCTCGCAGCTTCGAGTACTGGGTCGATGCCCTGGCAGACGCTGCTCAAGACGGGCTCATCAAATCGGTAGGGGTTTCGAACTTCTCTGCCGAGCAAACCAGACGGGCACACGATTTACTCAACCGGCGAGGCGTTGTTCTAGCCTCAAACCAAGTTGGCTACAGTCTGCTGAACCGAGTCGTTGAATCGAACGGAGTACTTGAAGCGTGCCGAGAGTTGGATGTCTCGGTGATTTCGTACGGTCCACTTGCTGAAGGACTGCTTACAGGCAAGTACCGAACCGACAATCCACCACCGCTATTGCGGCGATGGCGATGGGCGCAAAAACGCCTAAAAATGCTGCCGCCACTAATTGGGTTGATGAATGAAATTTCTAGTGAACACCAAGTGTCAGTTTCGCAGGTGGCATTGAACTGGTTAATTCAGAAAAACACGTTGCCAATCCCAGGCGCGAAATCAGCGTTTCAAGCTTCAGACAATGCGTCGGCAATGAAGTGGAAACTGTCAGCAGGTGAGCAAGAATCGCTGGACGCTGCCACTGCGAAGTACGTTACTAGCAGTAGACGCAGACTGTTTTGATTCTTCTTGCTACTCGCCGGCCGAAGGTTCGGCGGAGCCACTGGAAGACGCAGAGATTACGGCTGAAAGCTTATCGATTAAGGTTTCAGGATCGTTCGAAGCAATGAACCAAGTCTCTGGCTTACCTTCGTCAGAAGAGCTGGACTGCTGAATATCGATCTCGATTCCGGTTTTTACACCGAGCACGCTCCATAGTTTTGCGATGCTTCGTGTGTCCGGCCTCGCCTGAGTCGCTGCACGAGTCATTCGTGATTTAGGGTCGGCAACTCGGACAGCGGTGATATCAGAAACGGCGACTTCCGAGCCTTTCATTCCAAGTCGAATGTCGAATTTATCGCTCGACAATCTCAAGCTCATAGATAGGTAGTTCAGCATCACAAACATCGTCATAAGCGAGCTAATGCCGAACGCCGCATAGAACGCCAACGCCCCGCCACCAGTCACAACTGGCTCATCGATTAAGCCTTTGACAGCGACGCCGGTCAGCGCACCTGCTGTAACCCCAAGCATGAGGCCTAAAAAGCCGAACATTCGGCCTGATGCTTTAACTTGTTGGAAGTAGTTGTTTTGTTGCTGAGTCATTACAAGAACTATTCAATCACATTTATTTGATAGTTATTACCTAAATCAGTCGACAGTAACAACAAACTAACCACGTGGAGTAACCGGCAGTATCAAATGAGAAGGCCGATCAGCTGAGTGGAAGACCGTCTGATGCGCAGTGCGAAGTTCGGCGTCTGACCAATAGTCTTTTCCAGTGTTGTGGTTGCGGTCAAAATTCGGAAAATCAGAACTCGATACGTACAACCGCAATTTCTGTCCGGGCTTGAACAAGCAGCCGATCGGATTCAATTTGATCGTGTATTCGGCAAGTTCGCCCGGCTCCAACAGGGTTGGATTCTCATACCCGTTGCGATATTGGGCACGCATGATTCCGTAGGTTAGGTTTACCGACAACCCGTCTTCGTAGACGATCGCGAGCTTGGCGGTCCAATCTGTATCTGGACCGTCGGTTCTCGCCCACAATTTCAACAAGACAGGTCCAGTGACTTCGATTTCAGAATCGAACACAGGAAAATCGTAGACCAGCACATCTTCACGATGGTCGTGAGGCGATTGATCCACTGGAGCCGCTTGGGAATCTGCCCGCATTAGGCTCATCACTGGGTCCCGAGGGTCGTAGTCGTACTCGTCGGAATCGGTTTCCTCACTTGAAGGCTTTTCAAACGAAAGCGAGCCATCGCCGCCCACTGTATTGGCGTTACCTTGCGAGTGAAGATAGAAATTTGTGTACTCAGTGCGAGCGAGCGGCCATTCATTCTCTCCGCGCCACTTATCTTCACCAAGTACCCACATCTGAACGGGAGCTTCCGCTTCAAGTCCATTTTCGATGCCTTTGAGATCGGAGTCGTACCAACGTGCGATCAGATCTGCATAAGTTGTCGCAGCGTCAGGTCCGTAATCGACTGGGCCAATTTTTCCGATGTACTGAGTTGCATCATGGCCCCACGGCCCAATAATCAACCGGTGCTGGGAACGAAGGTTTTCTGGACCGTTCGTTGTAATGCCTTCGAAATTATCGACGGTACCAATCAACCGATCCCACCAGCCTGTGATCTGATAAACCGGTGTCTGAATCTTCGGATGAATATCGCCGAAGTGCTGGAACTCCCCGTTTTGCTCTCGGTGGTACTGCTGCAACTGCGGGTCTAGTTCAGAAAATACCTGTCCAGGGATTTCAGCCAGCGGTAACCACCAAATGTACTTGCCGCGTTCGACCTCATCCCAACGCTTCGATGCGATTGACGGAGTTGTGGCTCCATCGGTTAGCTCGGCACGACGCCGCATGTCCGCAGCCATCATGTAAGTCCATTCGAGTCGACGTCCAGTCTCGAAAATTCCGAAATTGATGTCGAGAATGTTCTGAGAAATTCCGCTCGCCAAGGTCGATGTGAGACTCGGTGGCTGCGAATCGAGCATCATCCAGATCGCCCAGCTGGCGTTGGAGTGCCCCCACGTTCCTGCTCGCCCATCGCTCCACGGAAGCTTCGCCGCCCACTCAATCGTGTCGTACCCGTCGGCAGTATCGTGAGTTTCTGTGCGTTCTCGCCACATCCACTCGTAGTCGCCATCCGACGCATACCGGCCACGGAAATCTTGCATCACAACGCAGTAGCCACGAGCCGCCAGATCAGTAGCTGTTTCGACATAACGAGGAGTCAGCTTTTGGTATGGAGTACGGCATACGAGCGCAGGGTATTTGCCACCGTCCACCGGGTGATAAACGTCAGCCCGTAGCGTCACCCCGTCGCGGGTCATCAATTCTTGATTGCTCTCGACAATGACTTCGAGCGGAGATGAGTTCGGATATTTTTTGTCAGATGTGGTCATGGGCAATTTGGAGTCAAGTTGAAAGTTCTAGAGGGATTGACGAAGGCGTAGCCAAGCAACATCACGCTACCCCTGCGGCCACGGTACTTTCATCATCTCTTCACCCCAAATCAGCTCACCGTTCCAAGCTTGAGCTGCCTCAATCTCACGTGGTCCCTTCATCTCGGCTGTTGTTAGGCGTGCACCGATGTGGACCATGACAAGTTGCTTCACGCCGGCTTCAGCAGCGGTCTCGGCGGCTCCAAGTACTGACGAAGAAGCATCTGCGTGAGGATTACCGTCCATTCGTTCGTGAGTCTCCCAACACATCATCATCAATACATCTGCTCCACGAGCGAGATCGTTAACCGTGTCACATGGTGCAGTGTCACCGGTCAATACGACCGATCCGTCAGGCGTGTCGATGCGGTATGCGAGTGAATCGAGATATGGCTGGACGTGGTCAGCTGGAGCAGCTGTGACTTCCCAGCTTGATCCGGACTTGATCAGCCCAGGCCCCATGTTGTGAGGGTCAACGTCGGGTTTCTTCCTCGGTAGCTCACCACCCCGATCTTGGAACGTTATCTGCGATGCAGGGTGGTGAATTCGGGCCTTCCAATCGTGGGCGAACAGACCGGTATCTTCATCGAGAATTCCGTTTGTGAACTCTTCCGTGAGTTTGGGACCGTATACGTTGAGGGTCTTGTCTCGCGGAATCATCTGATCCCAACGCGTCAGGATGAATGTTGGAAAATCAGCGTCGTGATCGAAGTGGTGATGGGTGAAGAACACATCATCGATCTCTGTGGTCTTGATCCCTGCACGCGCCAGCTTCCAAGTGGTTGCGGGGCCACAGTCGAACAGCAACTTTTCATCGCCTACTTGAACAACATATGACGATCCGAATCTATCTGGCAGAGGCGTTGGAGTCCCGCAGCCGATGATTGTGACTTCAGGTGTTAACGGCTTTTTTGCGCCCATGGTTGCTCCACTGTGATTGTGCCTAGGATCGTGATGCGATCAATCACGGCAGGTTACACGAAGCGGAATGTGAACCAGGGCAAAACGGCTTGGAGATTCTGACTAGTTGGATTAGTTAACCGGCGCTCATAGGGGTGGACCCAGAGTCATCAAGAGCGCCAGCTGCCATCGCCATTTCCATCATCTGAAGCATTCGCTCTTGGAACATCTTGAGTTGATCCATCACTGCCATCAACTCATCTATCCAATCGGATTCGTCCCTGTCGATGTCGACGCGAATTTGCATGTGTCCAACGTCCACACCTAAGCCCAACTGCTTCTGAAGCGGTTCACGCGCCCCGCCAGTCGGTTGCTTCAACGTCAACGTCGCTCTGGATTCTTTGGCACTCACGAGTTCGACGCCGGCTGCTTCAGCCATGACCCGCATGTGAGTCGACTTCATCAAAAGCTGCACGTGCGTCGGCATCGGGCCAAAGCGATCACGAATCTCTTCGTCGATATCGTTGATTTCGTCTGAACTCTGCATACGTGCGAGTCGCTGATAGATGGAGAGCCGCTGCGCCAAATCTTCGATATAGCTGTCTGGAATTCGTGCATCAATACCAATGTCCACTCGCACGGTCGAGAATTCCGGTGGTGCTGGCTCGGCGTGCTCGCCGTTGTTTTCAGCTTCCTTCAGTTGCCGAACGGCATCGGCGAGAAGCTTGGTATAGAGATCGAATCCGATTGCTGAAATCTGACCTGACTGCTCTGCTCCAAGCAGATTTCCGATTCCTCGTATTTCAAGGTCTCGCAAAGCGATCTGGTAACCAGCTCCTAGCTCGGTTGCAGCCAGAATCGTGTTTAGACGTTGCTCTGCCTGCTCGGTCAACGCCTTCGCCCGCGGAACCATCAGGTAGGCATACGCCCTGTTCGTTCCACGTCCGATTCGACCTCGGATTTGATACAGCTGAGATAGGCCAAACATGTCGGCTCGATCAACGATTAACGTGTTGGCATTCGGTAGGTCGACTCCAGATTCAATAATCGTCGTGCAGAGAAGAACATCAAATTCATGACGATCAAACGCTGCCATGACCTTTTCGAGATCATCTTCCGCCATCTGTCCGTGACCGATTTGAACGTTCGCTTCGGGCACGAGTTTTTGAATCTTGTTCGCAACCAACTCAATGTCTTTGACTCGGTTGTGTAAATAGAAGACCTGACCACCACGGTCAAGCTCTCGCAAGATCGCCTCTCGGGTGAGATCGTCGCTTTCCTCTGAAACATACGTCTTGATAGGGAGACGTTCTTCAGGCGGAGTCTCGATAGTGCTCATATCGCGAACACCTGCGAGCGACATATGGAGTGTCCGAGGAATTGGCGTTGCACTCAATGTCATGACGTCGACCTGAGTTCGCATCTGTTTCAGTCGTTCTTTGTGAGTCACACCGAACTTGTGTTCTTCATCAATGATCACAAGTCCAAGATCTTTGAATCGCACGTCTTTTTGAAGCAGTCGATGGGTACCGATAACAATATCGGCGCTTCCGTTTTGAATATTCGCAATCGTCTGTTTCATCTGCTTATCGCTGCGGAATCGCGAAAGCATTTCTACAGAGGCAGGGAACGGTTCGAGTCGCTCAGCAAACGTTTCAAGATGTTGTTGTGCAAGAACTGTGGTCGGCACAAGAATGGCAACCTGACGCCCTGACTGAACCGTCTTGAAAGCAGCCCGCAAAGCAATTTCGGTCTTTCCGTACCCAACGTCACCACAGACAAGTCGATCCATCGGCTGGTTCGACTCCATATCGGCTTTCACAGCCTCAATGGTCGTCAGTTGGTCAGGAGTTTCTTCGAACGGGAAGCTGGCTTCCAACGAATCCTGCCAAGGCGTATCGGGTGTTGCAGCAAACCCAGTCGCCACTTTGCGAGATGCATAGAGTGCGATCAGTTCACCGGCGAGTTGCTCTGTTGCCTTTTTCGCTCTTGCACGAGCCTTGCTCCACTCCTGAGTACCGAGTCGAGTCAGCTTAGGCGAGGCATCGGCAGTACCGTGATAAAGCTGAATTCGATCTAGATGCTCGGTTGGAACATACAGCTTGTCGGCCTCAGCGTATTCAAGGACTAGATACTCTTGGCCTTCAGCGCCCATGACCTCAGTTCCGATGAACTTGGCTACTCCATGTTCAACGTGAACTACAAACGAATCAGGCTTCAGCTGTTCAAGCGCTGGCCCCTTACGAATCGGACGCTTGCGCACCCGGCGGCGTTCCTTTTGAATTCCGAATACTTCGGCGTCGCTCAGAATGGATATTTCTGAGCCATCGGCAGTTTCAATCGAGAAACCAGTAAGCAAATGCCCTGCAACAACGTGGATTTCACCGGGTTCGGGAGCCGTCTCAACTGTTTTTACGAGACTAGTTTCAACGCCAGCTTCTTCGGCCAATTCGTGAAACCGCTGTGCATGGTTGGTTATTACGACAGTGCGTTTTTTCTCTGGAATGCCTTTTCGCACGACTTCCAAAGCCGTCTCGACACCGCCACTAACCAATGTCGGCAATTTAAGCGGAAGGGGCATTGAGCCACCCGGTAACTCACCGGAATCGACACCCCATGGAGACAGAGTCACGCTCTTCGGTCGCGCATCGATTGCGTCAGATATGAAACCCCATTCGATATGAGGCTGAGCGAACCCGATCGGGACGTCTCCACGTTTTTCCTTAGCTTCACGAAGAGTCGTCATTCGACGATCCTGCGAACGTGCTGTCTCCTCGATGGCTCCGGGACGTAGGACGATCATCAAGCTCTCGGCTGGTAGGTAATCGAATACGTTTCCGAGATTGAAGAATCCGGCGTAAAAAGATATTTCGTCGAGGACTTCGCCTTCAAGCGCGTGGCTTAGTTCTGATGGAATACGACGTTTTGCTTCTTCCGAAGTGCCAATCAAATCCATCTTGCCGAGAAGATCCTGAACCATCTCCTCGTCGGCTAGTCGCGGAAGGGTTTCCAGCGCCGGTGGAATCGTGACGCTGCGAACTTTGCCAGCAGACCTTTGAGTGCCTGCGTCAAAGTGTCGTATGCTCTCGATCTCATCGTCAAACAGCTCGATACGCACCGGACGATCACGCGAAACCGGGAATATGTCGAGAATTCCGCCGCGTCTAGAGAACGTTCCAGGAATTTCGACAGTTGGCTCGTGGACGTAACCCATTTCGACCCACTGACGAATTAGTGGTTCAAGCTTTATGCGGTTTCGCACGCTTAGGGTGTGAGTTGACGAATCAAATACGGGTCGTTCAAGAGTCGCCTGAGAAGCGGCGTTCACTGAAGAAATTATCAGTGGCTGCTTCACGCCCTTTACTTCACCACGCATGGCAGCGAGTGCTCGCAAGCGGTTGTGACTGGCGCCACGATCAGGAACATAGCGTTCGAACGGAATGTCTTCCGATTCAGAAAAATGGAAGACTGGAGCATCGTCGCCAAGCCACGTAAAGAGCCGGTCATGTAGGCGTCGAGCCGACTCAGGATTCGGAGTTAAAACGAAAACAGGCGCGCCAGATTCGCGCCAAATCGATGCCACCGTACATTCGGTGGCAGGGTCTGGTGCTATCACTGCTGCCTGTGCTCGTGGAGCACTCAGGCTATTTAGAAGCGCCGCAAACTGCTCGGTTTCACCTAGCAGCGGGAGCAACCCCGATAGACTCATTCAGATTTCCGGATACCCGTTTTTTGGGCCCTGCGTTCACGTGGTTACGAACCGTAACCAACACCGCGCCAACACAGCTAAAGGACCATCGAACAAAATCCGGTGGCCTTGGTGTCGTTCCATGCTAGCACTGAGGGGCGTCTACGTTACAAAATAACCACTACATATTTTGGCTACTCCGCGACATATTGCTTCACAATCGACATTAGATGAATATCAAGCGACCTAAAAGAATAGTTGTAAAGCTCGGCACCAACCTGCTCACCAGCAGGAAGGATTCGCTCGACCTTGAAACTATCGGCGACATATTTCGACAGATCGCAATGGTCAAAGCATCTGGTGTTGAAGTGCTGATCGTTAGCTCTGGCGCGGTCGCAGCAGGGCGCGAGTCGCTGTCACGAACTCCTGGCAAGAACAAGCTCCAACGAGGTACCGTCGCCTACCGGCAAGCATTGGCCGCTCTCGGGCAGCCTCAGTTGATGATGACGTTCGAACAACTCTTTGCCAAACATGATGTCGAAGTGGCTCAGGCTCTAATATCTCGTGGCGACCTTCAAAGCCGATCACGCTACCTCAACGTGCGCAACACTCTCGACGCATTGCTGTCGATCGGTGCTGTACCAATCATGAACGAAAATGATGTAGTTGCAGTTGAGGAACTAGCTGGCGAAGTTTACGGCGACAACGATCGCCTATCAGCAATGATTGCGAATACTGTCGACGCCGACCTACTGATCCTTCTCGGCGACATGGACGGACTACACACTACTGATCCGCACATCGATCCAGATTCCGAACTAATTTCTACGGTTTCCAAGATCGACGCAGCGATAGAGCGAGCTGCTCGCGGCCCGCACGATCTACAAGGTAGCGGTGGAATGGCAAGCAAGCTCGACGCTGCCCGCCTTTCGATGGACTCAGGTATCCCTATGGTTATCGCATCGGGACGCGTCGCCAACGTGATCGAGTCGATCTGCAACGGTGACGAGCTAGGAACCCGGTTTGTCTCAGACGTATCACGACGTGAAAGCAGAAAGCGATGGATTCTGACGGGTCGTTCGGAACACCGTGGAAGCGTCGCTGTCGATGCAGGTGCATCTAATGCGCTGAAGAACAACGGAAACAGCCTGCTACCGATTGGCATAGTATCGGTGACCGGTCCATTCGAACGAGGCGATATCATTGAAGTCACAGAAACTGATGGAACGACAATCGGATGGGGTCTTAGTTCGTATCCATCATCCGACGTCGAACTAATTAAAGGCAAGAATTCAAAGGCACTGCCTGATCTTGTTGGACACTACTATGGAGCCGAAGTAGTACACCGAAATAATCTAGCGTTGCCGTAAACGAGTTTTCAGCCGACGCTACCAATCTCAATTCCGATCTACGATGACAACCACCTCACAAACAATTCAAGAACAAGGCAAAGCGGCAAGTACTGCTGCACGTCGATTAGCGGCGCTATCGACTGATGTGAAAAACGCTGCGCTCATTGGTATTGCCGAGGCAATTGAGGCGAATCGTCAGTCGATTCTTCGAGCAAACGAACAGGACCTCGAAGCAGCTAAGCGTGATGGCCTCGATTTCCACATGATGGATCGAATGACCCTCAACAATGCTCGTGTCAAAGACATGGCAGACGCCGCTCGAAACATTGCTGCACTTGAAGATCCAATCGGCGAGATTCTTGATCAACGCGATCTTCCAAACGGTCTGCATCTTCAGCAAGTCCGAGTACCACTCGGTGTAATCGGCGTTATTTACGAAAGCCGACCTAACGTCACGATCGATATTGCAACCCTTTGCCTCAAATCAGGCAACGGCGTGATTCTTCGTGGCGGCAAGGAATGCATTCTCACGAACACTGTATTGGCTGGAATCGTAAAGAACGCGATTGAAGAAGCCGGGATTCCGCGTGACGCTGTCCAGTTCGTCGAAACTACAGATCGAGCTCTCGTAAAAGAAATGCTTGAGATGGATGAATCGATTGATCTGATGATCCCGCGCGGAAGCGGAGAGCTCGTCAGATTCGTTGGTCAAAACGCCAAGATGCCTGCAATCACTGGCGGTGTTGGCGTTTGTCACACATATGTTGACGCCGATGCCGATCTCGACAAGGCTCTGAAAATTGCCGTGAACGCCAAAGCGAAACGACCGACGGTCTGCAACGCGCTCGACACGATTCTTGTGCACCAAAATGTTGCTCGAGAATTCCTGCCAAATCTTGCGTCTGAATTTGGAGTTCACGAAATCGAGCTTCGTGCGGACGGTCGTGCGATGAGCATCATGGGTGCGTTAGCCGATGGCGCAAAGGTGGTTCCAGCTCAGTCTGACGATTTTGGAACTGAGTTCCTCGCGCTTATCGCGTCAGTCAAAATTGTCGACTCGATGGACGACGCTATGGAACACATCGCTGAGTTTGGATCAAAGCACTCAGAGGCGATCATCTCGGAAAACACAGATTCCATCGAACGCTTCTTGAACGAAGTTGACTCTGGGGCAGTTTTCGCAAACACGTCGACTTATTTCAATGACGGTGCGCAATTCGGACTTGGCGCCGAAGTCGCTATATCAACCAACAAGCTCCACGCCCGTGGTCCAATGGGTCTCAAGGAAATTACCACCTACAAGTGGAAGGTCCGTGGGCAGGGGCAGGTTAGGTAGTAGCTTTATGGCGACGTTCTACTTTGAACGAGAAGTACGCACGCCTACTGGCGAGTGCTACACCATTTTGGAAGACGGAAAGCCTGTTGGACGACTCGACCTCCACTTCGTGCCTGGCCTTGTTCATGGAACGATGATCGTTTCCGAATCACAGACTCAGGAATCGATCCAAGAGCTTATGTCAATGGTTGATGAAGACCTCACCGATGCAGTCGGAATCGAACGGGAAGACTTGGTAGTCCACGTTCATCAAGGCCGTGACCTCGGTGTGTTCACCCACAACGAAAACACGCTTCACGAAGGCTCTGGCGAAAATCCCCCCGCAGCCGGAGCGTAGGTCGCAAGTTGATCATTGTTGCCGAGGGACTAAGTGCCTCCGGAAAGACTACTTGGTGCAATCGTTTCTTTCCTGATCAAACTGTGTGGGAAGCACCGATACCTGACAATGCCCCGAGCCGGCAAACTCAACCTGAACTTGCATCGAGATTTTGGGTGGAACAAAACGCGAAAAGATGGTCTGAAGCGAAAGCTATCTAGGCTGATCATGGACTTGCAGTTTGCGACACTGATCCGTTCAAACTTCACTACGCATATTCACTCTGGAAACTAGGTGAGCTGTCGCTTGCCCAGTGGGAGTTCGAGCTTGCGTTACACCGTGACCTGTTCGCATCTGGTGAACTCGGACTCGCAGACCTCAATCTTGTATCGCTTCCAGATTTAGAGACCCTCAGAGCACAAAAAGACGGTGATGACTCCAGAGCGCGTAGGAGTTTTGAACTCCACGTAAAACTGGGACCCCATCTTGAACGTTGGTACTCAACAATCGAACGACTTGAGCCTGAGCGGGTTGTATGGAACTTCCCTGAAATGCACGTAAACTCGCACTTCGAATACTTGGCGCCTAGAACCGAACGGTCAGGCGTAGAACAGTTCGACCAGCTGATCGTTGAACTGCTTAGGTAGCATCAAGTTCTGTTACGCCTTTGCAGCCCACTGTTCGTACAGATCTTCGAGCAACGCGGTGTTGCGTACTAGTCGCTGGTTCAGCTTCTTTCCTGCACGAATGTCCTTGTTCTCGAATGCTTCGCTGAGACTCAGTTCCAACTCGGACTTCTCAGATTCAGCTTTTTCGATTCGAGACTCCAACAACGCCACGTCGGCGCGTGTTTCAGCTCGTTCGACCCGACCACGTTTGCGATCGGAACCTCGGGTTGTCACGCGCCCAGCGCCGCCTGACACCGACTTCTGAGTTGCCTGCCAGTATTCCGAAAAGTTTCCGTCGAACGAAACTAAATCCCGGTCCTCTAATTCCACGACTCGCCCAACGATCTTGTCTAGGAAATATCTGTCGTGCGAAACGACCAGAATTGAGCCTTCATATTCGTACAAGGCATCTTCGATCGCCTCACGAGCTGGAATATCCATGTGGTTGGTCGGCTCATCGAGGATCAAGAAATTCGGCTTCAGTTTCATTAGCGCGGCTAGCTGGAGTCGATTGCGCTCACCACCAGAGAGATTAGCCACTTTCTTCTGTAGGTCTTCTCGACTGAATAGGAAATTGCGCAGCAACGCGAACGCAACCGTCTCGTTGCACTCGGGTGGCGCCGACATCATCGCTTCGATAATCGTCCAGTCTCCATCGAGAACTTCCTGTTGTTGAGCAGCATAACCAGTTCGAATACTTGGTCCGATTCGAATGATGTCGTTGTTCCAATCACCTAGCTCGATGATGTCTTTCAGCATCGATGTTTTGCCACTGCCGTTAGGACCAATGATTGCGACTCTCTCGCCACTGCTCAGATCGAGATCGACGTTTTCCAAGAGTGAATTATCGTCGAATCGTTTTGAGTAACCTCGAACTTGCAGAACGATGTTTGCCTGTGTCTTGCCATCGACAAATTCAGCTCCAATTGCTGAAACATCAGACTCAGGTTTTTCAACCGCTTGTTCTTTTTCTCTAGCTAACTGAGATTTCCGTGACCGGAGTCGCTTGCCTGCTTTGAGGCTCGCCTGTGCGCGGGCGGTTAGCTCAAGCCGTTTCACCAACGCTTCGAGTTGAGCGAGACGCTTCTGATTCGCACTGTAGTCGGCTTGTTGGGCAAGCAACTCCCTTAGGCGGGTCGCACGATAGTCGGAATATCCACCCACATAGCGAGACACCTTGCCGTTTTCAAGAGTCAAAATTCCAGTTGCTACCCGATCGAGCGTATGGCGATTGTGAGAAACGATTAAAACTGCGCCGTTGAACGACACAAGAAACTCTTCAAGCCAAGCTAATCCTTGGAAATCGAGGTGATTTCCAGGCTCGTCGAGGATTAGAAAATTAGGTTCACTCAGTAACGCCCGAGCAAGAGACAGAACATTTTTTTCGCCTCCTGAGAGGGTTCCGATCAACTGGTCTTCTTTTCCACCAAGACCAAGCGAATCTAAGACCTTTTGAGCCTCGTCGGGACGTCGATCTGCATCGGCAGCATCGTATTGATCTCTGGCAAGCTGGTACGCCTCCATGGCAGCATCAAGTTCATCGGTCGAGGCAGCAGCCATCGCTTGCTCAGTTCGACGAAGTTCATCCTCGAGGGCGACATACTCAGCCACTAGCCAGTCCATGACCAGCTCTTCATCGCCGGCATCAACATACTGCGGAACATAACCGACTCGAACACCCGAAGCGATGTGAACATTTCCTTCGCTTGGCACATCTTCGCCAAGCAAAATCTTCAGCATGGTGGTTTTGCCGGAGCCGTTTGGACCGATCAACCCAAGGCGTTCTTCAGAACCAATCTCGAACGACACGCCCTTTAGAACCTGCTGGCTCCCGTACTGGGCTGTGACGTTATTTAGGTTGGCGACAAGCATGACAACGACATTTTAGTGTGGCCTAGCCACGTATCGACTAACCAAATAAAACCACTCGACCCAGCCGAGTATTCGTCGATCTAGTCGTCGAAGATATCCAGTAGCGCCTGAATGTAGCCGTTGGCGTACGCCCGCCCCTGATGTCCCCAAGCCGTGTCGCCGGTGGTCACAGGTACGTGATCGTTCACGAGCACGCCATCAAATCCAACTTCTTTGTAGATTTTCAGAGCTTTGACCATATCTACGTGACCAGTGTTGATGAATTCTTCGACAAAAGGCTCGCCAGCATTTGAGACGTTGCGGAAGTGAACGTACAGAATCTTCTTTCGCTCTCCGAAGTAACGAATCATGTCGTAGATGCCTTCACCTTCGGCATCTGCCATCTCAGAGAATGTCCCCTGACAGAACTCGATAGCGTTCGAAGGCGAATCGACAATCTCAATCAACCGCTTGTATCCGGCGAAACTATTGAGCAACCGTGGAACTCCACCTACCGCACCAACAGGCGGGTCGGCAGGGTGAATTCCGATTCGAATCCCCTCTTCCTCAGCAACGGGAGTGATGATCTTGATCCAGTATTCGAGATTCGCCCACATCTCTTCTTCTGTGTACTCACGACCGTGGGTCAACTCGTGATCTACGTGTTGCGAGTGATCATACGCAGTAACTCTGGTGCCAGCTCGGTGCAAAGAGTTCTCAGCATTTCGCCAAACTCCAGATGGCATCCAGTTGTATCCAAATATAGGAATTCCAGCACGTGCGATGTTTCGCACGGTGTGAATCATGTTCTCGATCTGCTCGTCACGTTTGGGGCCACCCAACATGATTTGGTCGTAGAACGCGCTCGGAACGTTTTCGAGAGCTTCGAGATGCAGTCCGTACGACTCGACTTTTTCTCGTAAAGCAACCAGATCATCTAGTTCCCATCGAACATCGCCTGGAACGACCGTATACCGTTCATGCGCCGCTTTTCCGGTATACGACTGCAGTACCACGTCGGTCGCTCCGTATTGGGCTGCGAACCGGAGCAGATCGTCGAGAGTGGTTCCGTCATCGAGACCATTAATAAAATTGAATCCAAGTCGCATGTTATTTTTCCGTGTTACACAGCACTCAAATGCAACAGCTAATGAAGTAATGGAAGATTCAACCTAATGTAACGAAGCCCAAGCAGCGTTGCGGGTATCAACCCCATTCATATCAGCTGAATCTTGTGCGAATAACCAGGAGGCCAGCGCCTAGTAGTTTTCGAAGAGCTTGCCCCAAGGGGTTTTCATCGCTTCGTTTACGCGCTTACGGCCGACCATCGGCAGCCAGAACTTGTTGTGGTAAACGTTCGAAGCCCAATACGCCCACGGAGCGATTGGAGAACGAAGCAATGCACCTTCGAGTGGCTTAAGAGGTCCGTGATATATCAGCTTCTGTCCACGTGATGCCAGAGTGCTTTCGTTGCCAGCAAAATTCCAGTTCACGTCGGCAATATCGTCACCAACAACTTCAATTTCTTCTGGCTTGCCCACACCGAGACCCATTTCGTGCGCAATCCGAATCATCGGAATCGACATCGGGTCGAGACCCATCATCTTGGCGGCGACGGCGTCGATTGCGACTTGATCAGCTGAAGCAAGAATGACGTTCTTGTTGTGAATCCGCATTGCACGAGGTCCCGGACCATCACCCGCGAATGTGCCGTCCATCACCGCGAACAGACCAGAGTGAATTTCTTTCTGTATCTGCAGTAAATCCACGAGGGTTTCGTGAATGACTGAGTGAGTCCAATGACGATATCGGTGAAGCAATCCACCGAAAGCATTTTTGAGAGCACCTGTCATCGTCGTGAACACGTGAGTCTTAACCGTAGGCAACTGAACTATGTTCGTGCCAGGGAATACCTCGGGAATGTACAAACCATCTTTGTAAACATCATCGAGAACAAGCATCTTCGCCGTAGGTTTGTATGGAACCCATTTCACGGGCGGAACGTCGAGCGTTATGTGATCCAGACCTAGTCGATCTTCAACTAGTTTGTGCTTGTTCTTCTCTCGACCTTCGACGGGATTCACGACGACAGTGCCGTTGTGCGCAGCGGTCAGTTTGTCGAACCCGTCAGCCCTGAGCTTCTGAGCCACACCATCGATCTGCCACGGAGCCGTTGAGCAAGCCGGATAGTAGTGCTGCCACGAAATGTTAACTTTTAGGAACGTATCGAGATTTGGAGTCAGAGCGGTCTGATAGTCCGCCAGATCAAGCAGCCGGGCGTAGTCCTCGATAACTGTCTCAGGAGTCGTGTAAATTACCGCCACCTTGCCCATCTTGGGTTCGGCATGCGGAATGTCGGGTTGAGTTAGGACTCGCCCTTCATCTCTAATCATCGAGACCATACGTTTAAAAATCCTCTTGAATGCGTCTGCAACAATAACGCTATTCATAGTCACTTCATGACGGTGTGAATCTAGAATAAACACACCCCATGCGTTAGCGGTACTCAGACAGTGTATCTTTGGTCACTATCAGCACACCATCATCGGGCATGTCTAATTTGAATCAAACTGAACGAAACCCAACTATAGATTCATGCGTACATGTCATGCCACTTTCGTTCAAGGCGGATCGGGAACGTTTGTCGAGGTCGGACAGAACGTTCCGAAGCCTGTTCATCGACCCAAATGCAAAATTCGCCCAAGTCGAAGAGTTGATCGATTCGATGAACGACACCGGCGTTGATAAATCGGTGTGTGCAGGATTTGGTTGGACCGATCCTGATATCGCCAGAGAGTCCAACAACTACAACATCTCCGCAGCTCAGACACACCCAGATCGCCTCATTGCGTTTTGCAGCGTGAACCCCTTGTGGGGTCAAGATGCAGTAGATGAAGTTATACGTTGCCATGCGGCCGGTGCGAAAGGAATTGGTGAACTACATCCTGATTCCCAAGGCTTCCTCGATGCTGATCTCGCCGCTCTGGCACCGGTGTTCGACACAGCCAATGAACTCGACATGCCGATTTTGATGCACGCCTCGGAGCCAGTTGGGCACGGATATCCAGGAAAAGGGACGGTAACGCCCGAGTTGCTTATGGCTCTCGTGACTGCATTTCCAAACAACAAGTTCATCTTCAGCCATTTCGGTGGCGGCTTGCCTTTTTACGCACTAATGCCAGAAGTCAGATCAGCGCTCAAAAATACCTACTTCGATTCAGCAGCATCTCCATTCCTCTACCGCCCTGAAGTATTTGATGTTGCTGCAAGAGCAGTAGGAGTCGACAAAATCCTATTCGCTAGCGACTATCCGTTGGTGAGTCAGAAGCGAGCACTAGACGAGTTCAGTAAATCTGGAATTGTTGACCATCAAGCTGAACTCATTCGGGGCGTGAATGCATCTAATGTCTTAGGAGTCCAATAACAGCAATCAGAAATGCCAAGGTTGAACTAATAATTTGCGACTTTACCCATAATTACTTCACAAGTTGCCTATCCGATGATTTGCGTTGAAGTTCAAAACGGGCGTATATTGAAACTAGATATGAGCAACGCACTCCGCAACACAACTACGAACTCGCAGCAGGCATGTACCTGTATGTGTACCTGTACGCCCACAGGGGTTCCTAGTCTTGCGTGTTGTACTTGTTGACCAAAAATCACCAAGCCTCAACGAAGAGAAATTTGAACCCCTGTCGCAAAACAGGGGTTTTTTGTTGTCTCAAAACTCTTCCTACCCTCAAGTACACCGAATCGAAATTACATCATGATCAACATCTTCAAAATCGCCCTCTCTGGACTGCGCAAAGCAGTCGACTCAGCACAGGGTCTCGGTATCGAAGCCGACTCGCTAACTGCGGCCCGCAAAAATCGATAACTGGCGATCAGGTTTTGATCGCTAGGTTCCGATAGCAGAACGCGATTCTCGCGACCCCACTGTCTGCAACCCACACCTGCAGCAAGACATGCGGTAAGCGAGTAACATTTCGCCCCAACAGTGAATCGCACTTAGACACGTCTCAATCCCGTGCTATCAAGGGGCCAATGAATTGCCAGCACTAACGGCTGAACAAAAAGAGCATTTCGAAGAGTACGGTTTCGTACATGTACCCGATGTGTTCGACCCAGAAGCAACGATTGATCCTGTAGTCGATGAATACGCGGGTGTTCTCGAGTCGTTGGCCGACAAGCTACATGCCGAAGGCAAAATATCATCAACATACTCGGAGCTAGAGTTTGGTGATCGGGTCACTAAGATCTATGGCGAATCAGGCGAAGTACACAACCAATACTTCGATTTCTCTCTCCCTCAAAACGGTGTCTTAGCTGACACACCGTTCTGGGCTGGACCTGCCGTATTCAACGCCCTGACTGCACCCGGATTACTTGATGTCGCCGAATCAGTCGTTGGCGGCGAGGTCTACTCGAATCCCGTTCAGCACGTACGTATCAAAATTCCAGAATCGGCTTCACCTCGGGATGAAGATGGCAACGTGATGTTTGGAGCAACACCGTGGCATCAAGACGCAGGTGTAATCAACCCTGAAGCAGATGAAACCAACATTCTCACAGTCTGGTTCCCGCTTATGGACGCAGGAGTAGAGAACGGCTGCCTAACGGTCGTTCCCGGCTCGCATAAAGGCGAACTCCTAACTCACTGCCCTGGGTACAAAGATCGTCCCGGACTGCAAATACCTGAGAATTTGTTCAATGTCGGCGACTCAATGCCTGTTCCGGTAAAAAAGGGTGGAGCGCTGTTACTGACTAAACAGACGGTCCATGCTGCGCTACCGAACGTAAGCGACCGAATACGATGGAGTTTCGATCTTCGATACCAGCCGACTGGTGAAGCCACGGGTAGAAGCGTGTTTCCTGGTTTTGTGGCTCGAAGCCAATCGAATCCAAGTTCCGAGCTTCATGATGGCGGGATTTGGTACGAGATGTGGAAAGACACTCGAGATTCGTTAGCTCGCGGCGAACAGCCATCGTTCAACCGATGGAATTCCGACGATCCTTCATGCGCGTAACCTTCTCCGCATGATTCCAACTACATCTGAACTAGAAACACTTCGCGAAGCCGGCAAAATAGCTTCAAACGCTAGAAATTGGGCTGCTGAAACAATTAAGCCCGGATATCTGCTGCGTGATCTTCAAGAAGGTATGGAAACTATGATTAGGGAAGCCGGGGCGCTCCCTCCGTTTCCTGCCCAAACGAGCAGAAATAAAGTAGCCGCCCACTACTGTTCATCGCCTTCAGACAATTCGAAATTTGAAGAAAACGATCTCGTTAAAATCGACGTTGGTGCTCATATCGATGGGCTAATCGTCGATACCGGGGTGTCAGCCGATCTATCGCTAGACAATCGGTGGGCAGGCATGATCGGCGCTGCATCCGATGCTCTCGACGCAGCAATTGCTATGTGCTCGCCAAATGTCGAAGTCGAAGACATTGGTGAACGAGTCGAAGAAGTAATTACCAGTGCCGGCTTCAAACCGATATTGAATCTAACCGGGCACGGACTCGGCAGATACACTCTCCACGATTCGCCGCAGATTCCAAACGCACGAATCGGCTTGAAAGGTTCACTCGAAGCGGGCTCTATATTTGCGATCGAACCGTTCGCCACTTCGGGTCGTGGCTACATCAAAGACGACGGCAAACCCGAAGTTTTCATGCTTGAACGATCACCAAAACCGTCGAACAAAATCGATTCAGATGCTCTCGACGCAATCGAATCGTGGCACGGTCTTCCGATAGCCCGACGCTACTTCAACGACCTACCTAAGAAGCCATTCGAGCGCACGCTAAAAGAGTTGATCAAACAGGGTGTTGCTCGTGAATACCCGCCACTTATCGAAGTCGCCGGTCACCACGTTGGTTGGAAAGAGCACTCGATCTGGCTAGGCCCGGACGGTGCAGAAGTTCTCACCGCGTAGCACATCTTCAGAATCTAGACTCCGCCACGACTACTCCAACAAAACAACGCTTTGCAACGCGCACCGGAGCACTGAGTGAACCCAAGTTCCGCCGATATTGGATCGGTACTTTTGTGTCGTCAGGTGCAATACAAGTTGTCCAGCTCGGGATCGGCTGGCTCATCATCTCTGATTTCGAAGAATCAGCCAGCACACTCGGATTTCTTGGCGCAGCAATCGCCATTCCTTCGATAATCGTCAATCTGTTCGGGGGTGTGATCGCCGACCGAATGGATCGCCGACTGATCATGATCCTGACCTCCGGCGTCAATGCGACGCTGATGACGCTAATAGCGCTACTTGTAACGACTGGAATTGCCGAGATCTGGCATTTGATGGTCATCGCTGCTATTCAGGGTTTCTTCTCAGGTCTAGACGGACCTGTGAAAGCGTCTTTCTTCCCACTTCTCGTCAGTCGTAAAAATATGATGAGCGCCGTAGCTCTGAGTTCAGTCACTTGGCATATCAGTCGGATAATCTCCCCCTCAATAGGAGGCTTGTCGATTCGTTACCTAGGCACCGAGTCAGTCTTCTTCGCAGGAGCACTCGGCTGGTTAACCATGTTGCTCATCATCATCAGCCTGCGCGTTCCTTACAACAAACCAGAAACTCAGCGAAACGTGCTGCAAGATCTGACCGACGGGATGAGATTTATTGCTAGAAGCAGATTCTTCTCATCTCTCATCCTGCTCAGTTTTGCCAAGATGTTTTTCGGGATGCAGTATTTGCTCCTAATGCCACTCTTCGCAGTTAGGCACGGACTTGAAGCCGACGGTTTAGGAGTCATTTTCGTCGTACTCTCTGCGGGGGCGATATCAGGAACAGTGATCGTTCCTAAGCTTCAAAACAGCAAGCATGCCGGCAAGTTCATGATCGGTGGAGCATTTGTCTTCACGTTTTTCGTGACGGGCTTCGCGTTCGCACCAAACTACGCTGCAGCGCTTGTAATGATCTACTTTGCCGGCGTCATGCACTCGGTATTTCTGGTGATCTCGATGACAGCGATACAAATGCGCCTTCCATCAAAATATCGCGGACGAGTGATGGGTATATACACAATATCGTTCGCACTCATGCCGTTAGGCGGTCTCATGGGCGGCAACATCGCCGAAATTCTGGACGAACGCTGGGCATTGACGATCTCGGCAGCAATACTCGCGGTGATCATGGCAGCCACGTTCGCGACCCAGCGTGAACTGAGGACGCTACGTGGTGACCAACTGGTCGGGGCGGTCGATCCAGAAGATTAAACGCCGCACCACGTACAGTGGTTTCGTCAGAATGACTCACCCATATCGAGTTATTTTTCCGATCATCAAATACTTCCCACGCAAAAACGGCAAAGGTGTGCTCGGCAAAATACCAGAGTAGTGATCGCTTAGGTTTCAGTTAACGGCTTGGTGCCAAGGCTGACTATGAACCTCAGTAGGTAGCCATCAGGATCCATCACCCAGAGCGGTTTTTCACCATGAAGCTGGTCATCTTCTCTGTGCCACTGGTCGCGAATCGGGATCCGCAGCTCATGTCCAGCCGCATCAAGCGAGTTTGCAATTTCATCGAGGTTATCAACTCGAATAGAAAAATTAACGCCTCTTCCACGGGGCGCATCTAAATCACCCGTGGTCGAGTGCGGGCTGTCGTTTTCTTGCAGAAGCATCAACTGGGAAGAACCCAAAGAGATAATCATGAAATTCTCTTCAGACCGTTCGTACTCAACCTTGAAGCCCAGCACATCTCGATAGAACTGAATTGAGTGCGCTAAATCACTAACAATCAGTTCAGGAATAAGTGAATTGAACTCCATAACGAGTTTTCTCAGTCCCTACCCGCCGAAGTCGAACTCAAGGCCTACGCCCTGCGCTACTGCCTGATCGTAGACGAGTGATGCACACGAAATATCCTGCACAGCTAGCCCGACGCTCTTGAACAAGGTGATTTCTTCATCGTTCTCACGACCTGGAAGCGTGCCGTTAATTACTTCGCCAATCGATCCGTGAATCTTGTCGGCAGAGTAAACGCCCTCTTCTATTGGGATCTGAATATCGCCGGCCTCGTTCAAGCAGGCCTGAACCTGATCGCAAACGACCTTCGACTTCACAATCGTTGCTGAATCCAGCTCGCGAACACCAACCGCGTGCGATCCGATCGCATTGATGTGAGTGCCCGGCTTCCACCATGAACCGTCAACGACTGGC
>JBDQHW010000009.1:0-77821 GCA_040264655.1 Dehalococcoidia bacterium
AATTGATCACCATGAAGAACGGTCGAATGGCTGTGCGTGGAGTTGCAGCGGAAGATTCGAGCAACAAGGTATTCAGGATTCTTGGTCAGGCCGACGTCGCTAACGTCAAAAAACTGATCGGATAGTCCAATCGGGCCTGCTGCCAATGGACCCCGGCAGCAGGCTCGATTGGACCTTCACAAGAATATATCTACTCTCCCAGCACATATATTTGAAACACCCAACATGAACTCAAATATAGGCACCACTGTGTATATAGGTATTTAGATAACGAATTGGGCTTCTTACCTGTAGTGTGCTCAGTTTCCTGAAATCAAGAAATGTACTCAGATCAGATTCAGCAGGAATGACCCTAGATCACTGCCTGAATAACTGCTCAGTTCGTAATACCTAGCGTCAGATTAACCCGGATTACACTCCTCATCCAGGTCCAGATTCAAAGAAGAAATTAGTTAGACCTATCCACTAGAGATATATGTTCTCTTCCCTAGTTTCAGATCCCCTATTTCCTTAAGCACATTAAGACGTACAGCTTAAGGAGAGAGGTTTGAGTGGGTAACTGCCATAATGAGCGGACGAAGGACCGGCTCAGCCGGAAGGCAAAATCACTGGCTAAGGCAGAGGAGTTAACTAGGTCTGTCCTCGATGATGCAAAGGGCAGAGCGAACTCCTCAGGTAACAATCGAGCAATCGCATTGGCAGAGGCAGATGTTGAAACTATGGCCAACAAATCAGCATCCACATATCGTCGACTAGATACTTTGTCTACGAAGTTTCACGATCCCGCCTATCTCCGTTGTGCCGACTATCACTACGTGATGGCTCCACATCGCATGATCAGAACTACTGAACTACCCGATCAGTGGGGATTGCTAAACGAAGAAGCAGAGACCGTTGTGGAGGCTCCGCGCAAACAAGTAAAACGAGTTACTCAACATGTGCTGAGAGCAATTGGCAAAGCCAACACACGCGATCTAATGAAAGCGTGTGAAGTCGACGTCCAGCGCTCAAAATGAACTTACAGAAACGTGCGAGTGGCTAGTGCTAGAGAATCTTACGCAGACGCTCGATGGCTTCTTTGAGGTTCTCACGCGAATTGGCGAAGGAGACGCGGACGTATCCGTCTCCATACACACCAAACGCCGTTCCTGATAGGAGTGCGACTCCGCCTTCGTACATTGCCTTCTCAGCGAATTCTTGCGAACTCAGACCTGTTCCGGTGATGTTCGGGAATGCGTAGAACGCCCCTTTTGGAGTTGGGCATGTGACGCCAGGTAAGGAGTTAAGTCCTTCAACAATGATGTCTCGTCGAATGGTGAACTCTTTCATCATTTCCTTGACAGATTCCTGTGAACCCTCAAGTGCAGCGATACCAGCCATCTGGGTATGAACAGATGTGCAAGACACGCTGTTAGTCATGAGTCGAGTCACAGGCTCAACTAGGAAATCAGGGAAGACTCCATAACCCAAGCGCCAGCCAGTCATTGCGTAGCTTTTTGAAAAGCCATCGAGAATGACAGTGCGTTCGCGCATGCCTGGGAATTTTGTGATCGAAACGTGCTCTACGTCATCGCCGTAGTACATATCTTTGTAGATTTCGTCAGCCATAACTGTGATGTCGTTTTCAACTGCCATCTGGGCAATCTTCTCGAGATCTTCTTCTGGGATGACACTGCCACAAGGATTGTTTGGCGAGTTGACTATCATCAATTTAGTTCGAGGAGTAATCAATGAACGAAGCTTGTCGATATCGGCGTTGTAGCCTGTTTCTTCGTTCAGCTGCATCGGAACAGCGGTACCACCCATGTACTCGATCATTGATTCGTAGATCGGGAAGCCCGGGTTCGGGTAGATAACCTCATCGCCCTCTTCGATCAAAGCCATGATCGTGAAGAACATAACCGGCTTACCACCCGGAGTCACAATGACGTTCTCGGCAGAAACGTCGTAGCCCTGACGTTCAGTCTGGTGCTTGGCGATGGCTTCCCGAGTTTCGAGTTGTCCAGCGGATGCGCCGTAGTGGGTAAACCCATCGTCCAACGCCTTCTTAGCGGCGTCCCGGATGTGCTCAGGGGTGTCGAAATCGGGCTCACCGATTTCGAGGTGAATAATCGATTTCCCCTGTCGTTCCAGTTCCTTGGCCTTAGCGAGGGTTTCGAACGCGGTTTCGGTACCTAGATTTGCCTGTCGAGATGCGAGCTGTGTCACTGTAGCGAGGCCTATTCAACTATGTCGATGCGAGTTCTAAAACGAATTCAACTCCCGATGATCGCTGGTTTCAGTCAACCTCGGTCGTTACGGAATTCGCAACAAGGTGAAAATTTTCTTCCCGTGCCGTTGGCATGTCAACATCTGATGAGACAATGTCGGGGCTAGCAATGCACGATATTTACGATCATCATGGCGATTCAACTGAATTTCGTCACCCAGTAGCCCATAACCGGAGTCGCACAAACAAATGGCACAGCTACAGCAGAACAGAATGAAGAATCTGATTAAGTCGGGAAAATCGGCTTATGGGGTATCGGTCCAGTTCCCGTCGGCCGAAGTCGTCGAAATGATCGGCGAACTCGATTTTGACTGGGTCATGCTCGACGCTGAACACGGCTCTATCACTCCTGACAACATCGGACCAATGATCATGGCGGCGGAGCTACGGGGCATCACACCTATCGTCCGTCCCGAGAAAAACGATCCGGCAGTTATCAATAAATATCTAGATCGTGGAGCGATGGGTGTGCAGGTTCCACACGTAAACACGGCCGATGAGGCACGTGCGGTTGTCGAAGCCTGTCTCTATCACCCGGGTGGTATGAGAGGTCTTGGTGGTGGACGGATGGCAGACTTCGGTTGGGGTTCTCCTACTTCGCAGTATGTTCAGGACGCCAATCGAGAGATGCTGGTGTGTGTCCAAATCGAAGACATCGCAGCTGTTGAAAATCTAGACGAGATTCTTGCAGTCCCGGACATAGATGTGTTCTTCATCGGACCAACCGATCTTGCGCAGTCAATGGGACACCCCGGTGATAACGGCCATCCTGATGTTCAAAAAGTTGTCAAAGAAACGTTCGACCGAATCCATGCCGCTGGTCATGCTTCAGGGACACCAAGCGCAGCCGAGCAAGCTCTGAAAAATACTGAGGCAGGTATCCAGTATCACTACACCCACATTCCAACATTCATGAGCACTTATGGCAGGCAGTTCATGGAAACAGTAGGTCGGGTCTAGGGGTTCGTCGAAATTGACAATGGATTATGTGGCGTGGGCTGAGTGGTACGACATTTTTTATGCTGCCGCTGACCCCGGTGACATCGATTTTTACCATGGGTTGTGCCGAGCTTCGGGTGGTCCTATTTTGGAAATCGGAGTCGGCACCGGGCGCATTGCCTTGCCTCTCGCAAAAGAGGGGATGGAAATTGTAGGTATCGACCTTTTCGAGCCTATGCTCAAGGTTGCTCAGCAAAACGCACTAGATATCGCTCCGCTGGAGGGAAGCCTTCGCCTGATCCAAGCTGACATGCGAGATTTCGACCTCAAACGTCAGTTCCCTGTCGTCACAATACCGGCGAGAACTCTGCTACTTGCAACTACCGAAGAAGAGCAGATCGAAACGTTGTGCCGAGCCGTTCAGCACCTCGAACCGGATGGAACAATGGCGTTCAACCTGTTCTACCCCGACCCAGAAATGCTGGCGGATGATCCCGACGAAGAGTTCCTTCTAGAGGTAGTTGAAAAGCCTGATGGAGGTCGCTACGTCCTAACGGCTAAGAATCATTTTGATCTCGAATCTCAACTAAATCATGGTGTGCAGATTGCCGAAGAACTCGATCCAAAAGGTGAAGTGCTCCGTCGGCAAGAACTGGAAGTAGTCGTGAGGTACTTGTACCCAGAGCAAATAATTGCTTTATGCGATCGAGTTGGGCTCGAAGTGATCGAGATGTGGGGCGACTTCGAAGGCGGAGAGCTGGATGAGGAAAGCGACGAGATCGTCGTGTTAGCTCGTCATGCCGGATCGGCTTAAATAAAAAGCGGCTAACCAATTGAGGGTCCACCGCTCTAGTTCTCGAACTGTCCGCTTCTGCCTAGAAGCCTGCAGTCTTGTCGCAGATGTTCATCAGTTCTTCGCCATCCGCAAACTTTCGCAAGTTCGCTTTGAATGTCTGGCGCCTCATTTCGTATAACTCAGGCGTCAATGCAGAAGAATGTGGCGTCAGGATTACATTATCTAAAGTCCACAGTCGGGAATCGTCTTCGAGAGGTTCAATTGCTGTTGCATCAAGCGCAGCACCGGCGAGATGACCAGACTCCAAGGCATCGCACAACGCATCCTCATCGACAATCTCACCACGTGAAATCACGATTATGTAGCTACCCTTCGGCATCATAGCTATTCTCCGAGCGTCGATCGAACCGCGAGTGGTGTCCAATACTGGAGCTGCAATAACCAAGAAATTCGAAACCTTCGTTAAGTCATCGAGTCGATCCAAATCCCAGCACTCGGTAATACTTTCTGGAACATTCGAAGGCGCCGGGTCGATTGCATAAGTGGTCGTATTGAACGCCGAGACACGATCTGCGACGGCACGGCCAATTGCGCCCAGACCATATATTCCAACTGTCGTGCCAGTAATCTCGGTAATTCGAGACGCATATTTCTCGGTATCCCACGTCTTCTTCTGGCGATCCTCAAATGCTTCCTGAAACCGATGGGTTAGCCCAACCATGGCGCCGATCACGTGGTCACCCATCGAAGTGACGTGAGTGCCAGGAGCATTGGTAATGGGGACGTCGGAATCAACGATGTTCTGGTATGCAACGATCTTGTCGATTCCCATTCCCGGACATGCGATCCATTTCAACTGCTCTGCCGCAGCGAACACTTCATCATTGGGCCAGCCAAAGAATGCATCAGCGTCTCGAATTGCCTCAACGTGCTCTGAGTGATCGTACGCGACGACGAATTCGATCTCAGGGAATGAATCGATCAGCTCGCTGGCATATTGCGTGCCAACGTGATCGGTTCCAATTACAACTTTCAAGTTCGTCATCTCTCAACTCCGCTAATTTTGTACAGGTGCGAATATTGTCACAACAGGCATAATGCGCCAATGGTTTCACGTGCAAAAGGTCTGGATATACATGATTCCTCCAACTAGGTTCGAACCTGGCGATCACATAACTCTGAGAAACGTATTTCGTGGACGGGTTCAAACTGTCTTTCCATCGATAGTGGTCGCCGACACACCCGAACTCGTTGTGACTTGGCTTCCAGTTGGAACTCCCGTCTTGAACGGTGTGACAGACGCCAAAGCCGAGCAAGATCACGGCAACGGTCATCTCAGCCCCGAGACTATGGCGGCGAAAGAATGGACTATGGCGCCCCGGCGTTGGCATACCGCAGGGGTGTTGCGACTGAAGAATCCCCGATCGATGTGGTCACTTTGGGTGTATTGGAATTCGGAGATGACCGACGTACAAAGCTGGTACATAAACATCGATGCCCCATATCAGCGAACTCGGCTCGGATTCGATACGTGGGATATGTTCCTTGATGTAGTCGTTAAGCCCGATCGAATGACGTGGCGGTACAAAGATGAAGATGAATTCGCTGATGCCATTCAGGCCGGTATATTCACAGAACTCGAAGCCCAAGAGGTGAGAGACACCGCGGCCCAAGCTCTTCAGATCATTGCCGAAAATCGTCGCCCATTTAATAACGTCTGGGGTACTTGGCGACCAGACGAAAAATGGACAATCCCACAAATTCCACAAGACTGGGAAGAGGTCTAGACGACCCAACGTGCGCGGTGCCAAATGGACTGCCATCGGAGATTCAGTCTGAGCTTCTCGCAGGGTAGAATTGCGTGATGGCAAGAAACGACGGACGCTTCGAGATCGAAGCCACATTCCAACCAACTGGCGATCAGCCTGCGGCAATTAGCTCACTGTCAGGTGGGTTGAACGAATCTCTAAAACACCAGACTCTTCTAGGTGTAACTGGTTCCGGGAAAACTTTCACGATGGCAAAGATCATCGAAGAAGTTCAGCGACCGACGTTGGTCATTGCACACAACAAGACTCTTGCTGCACAACTATCAGGCGAATTCCAAGATTTCTTCCCGAACAATTCGGTTCAGTATTTTGTCAGCTATTACGACTACTACCAGCCTGAAGCGTACATTCCGCAGTCTGACACTTATATAGAAAAAGAATCAGACGTAAACGAAGAGATCGACCGTCTACGCCACGCCGCGACTCGCGCCCTACTCACACGAAGAGACACACTGATAGTTGCTAGTGTTTCTTGCATTTACGGTCTGGGATCACCTGAAGAGTACAAGTCGGTTGTACTAAATCTGCGCAAAGGTGAAGAGCCTGGGCTTCGCAAAGTCGTTCGAAAACTAATCGACATGTACTACGAACGTAACGACATGGAGATGGTTCGTGGTCGTTTCAGGCTCCGAGGCGACACGCTCGAAATCATGCCGGCGTACGAAGAGCTAGCTGTTCGAGTTCAGTTCTTCGGTGACGAAATCGAACGGATCATCGAACTCGACCCTCTGACTGGCGAAGTTCTGGCTGAGCTAGACCACATCGATATATTTCCAGGCAAGCATTTCGTAACCCCCGAAGATGAGCTCAAAGAAGCACTCAAAGACATTGAAGAAGAACTAGGCGAACGCCTCGATGTGCTCCGATCAGGTGGAAAACTAGTCGAAGCCCAACGACTCGAACAGCGAACAAACTTTGACTTGGAAATGCTCAAAGAAACAGGTTCGTGTCCTGGTATCGAGAACTACTCTCGACCGCTTGGGCGTCGACCTGCTGGCTCAGCACCGTGGACACTGCTCGACTACTTCCCTGATGATTTCCTGATTTTCATCGACGAATCACACATCACACTCCCGCAAATAAACGGTATGTACAAAGGTGACTTCGCCCGAAAGAGCAGCCTAGTCGACTACGGATTCAGGTTGCCCTCTGCGATCGACAATCGACCGTTGGCGTTTGAGGAGTTTGAAGACCGGGTGAATCAGATCGTTTACGTTTCTGCCACGCCGGGCCCGTACGAACAAGAACATGAAGAACGACGCGTTGAACAAGTAATTCGTCCCACAGGACTTATCGACCCTGAGATCATTCTTGAGCCGACGGAAGGCCAGATCGACAACCTTCTTGAACGTATTCAGTCGACGATAGCGAAGCATGAACGCATTCTCGTTACGACGCTCACGAAACGAATGGCAGAGGAACTATCTGACTATCTCCGTGAACTCGGAATTCGAGTTCAATATTTGCACTCGGACATTCAGACGCTTGAACGTTCGGAGATATTGCGTGACCTTCGTTTAGGTGTCTATGACGTGGTGGTTGGAATCAACCTTCTTCGTGAGGGTCTTGATCTTCCCGAGGTGTCCCTCGTAGCGATTCTCGATGCAGACAAGGAAGGCTATCTGAGATCGAGCACTTCACTCGTCCAAACCATCGGCCGAGCGGCGCGTCACGTCGAGGGAAAGGTGGTTATGTACGCCGACAAAATCACCAAGTCGATGCGGTATGCAATGGACGAAACGAGTCGTCGACGTGCGATACAAACCGCGCACAACGACGCCAACTCGATTACGCCAACATCGATTGTCAAAGAAGTTCGTGACATCACTACTCAGGTTCGCCAAGTCGCTGAAACCAAGACCCCTTACGTCACACCAGCCGCATTGCCAAGGAACGATCTCCTGCGTCTCGTGAAGGATCTCGAAAAGCAGATGAAGAAAGCTGCACGAGATCTCGAATTCGAGAAGGCGGCATTGCTTAGAGATCAAGTTGTCGACCTACGCAAGGTTCTCGTTGACCAGGGCGACTCAGTGGATCCTGAACCAGACAAAGCTGTCGAGCTTGCCCCTGAATCTGAAGACTGTGTGCCAGAAGAGCTAATCGGCGCTGATTAGTCGAGTTCGTTCTAATTCACCGTACGAGTTCTCATAGTTCGGCCAGGCTCCGAAATCAGGTTTTTACAGACCAGACACGAAGAATCCGTTGTCATAAAGAGCAATTAGGTCCGATGTCGCTTGTCTTGCAATCGAGTTAATGGTGTAATTATGTAATCAAGTAACTTACAGTTTGAATTGAAAACGAAGTGACATATGCCTACAGAAATAACCGATATCCAAAGCTGGTTTGATTCACACGTTGATGACGGGTGGGGTTCGTCCGGTGTGAAAGTTCAGGTAGATGATGATGAGATTCTTGCGGTCGTGACGCTTGCAAGCGATTCAGATGACCAACCTGAAGACTCGAACGACAAAGAAATTGCCGTCAAGCGATCCGTGCGGAAGTTCCGACAGTCGAGTCGCCAATCCCGAATGGCTGTTGCCGACGCCGCACAAGAACTTTTTGAAAGAAAGGTTTCATGGGGCGTCAAAGTCGGTCAGGACACTTATTTGTTCACTCACGTAACTGCCCCAGCTATGACGCGCCTACGAATGGGCGAACGAGAAGTACTCGACACTTTGGTTAATTCAGGCGTAGCGACCTCACGTTCTGAGGCTCTTTCCTGGTGTGTGAAGTTCGTTCGAGATAACGAGTCAGACTGGCTCAAAAGCCTGAGAGACGCATTCAAATCAGTCGAAGAAGTCAGAAACGCCGGTCCGTCAGGAAAAAAATCCTGAGTTCTTCACACCAACAATTCCTTACCTCTCTGGTAGACTAATTCAATCTTCATTTTGAACTTGATTTGGTAACCGTTGCGAACCACACGTTCCACGGCTTACGGAGACGACGATGGCGGAAGCTGAAGTTTTAGAACAGGGAACAGTGCTCGAGGCTCTACGTGACGTTTACGACCCGGAAATCCCGGTCAACGTTGTAGATCTTGGACTTATCTACACAGTCGAGGTCGCTGACGGCGATGTACATGTCGAGATGACCCTCACGGCTCCAGGTTGCGGCATGGGCCCTTACATTGCGCAGCAGGCTGAGTGGCGAATCGCTGAGATCGACGATGTAGAAGATGTTCAGGTTGACGTCGTATTCGACCCACCATGGACTCCCGACATGATCACCGAAGACGGTAAGCGTCTTCTCGGCATCGACTAACCCAATCCATTTAGTACGAAATCATCGCTCGGCGTCTTGCCGCGGACAAAAGTTCTAGCAACCTAAAAATATGTCGTCTCCTCGAAAACTGACCCCCCAAGAAGAAGCTCGTCTCGCTCAAGTAAGAGCGAATTTCCAAGAACGACGTCGTGTTTCTGAATCTCTCGAAGGCATCGGAACTCGCATCGGTGTCTACTCGGGTAAAGGCGGAGTTGGGAAGACCACAGTAGCAACTAACCTAGCGGTCACTTTGGCGGCGCAGGAAAAAGACGTTTCACTGTTCGACTGCGACATTGATTGCCCTAACGTAACCCGTGTTCTTCGGATCACTGAAGGTCCGATCCAGAACGGCGAGAAGTTAGTTCCGCCATCTCGATTCGGCGTCAAAGTCATGTCGATGGCGTTCTTCCAAGACAATGAAGACGAAGCGATTGTGTGGCGTGGTCCGATGATCCACAACGCGATCAACCAGTTCCTCCACTCCACCGAATGGGGCAACCCTGACTACATGATTGTGGATCTACCACCAGGAACTTCGGATGCTCCGCTAACGGTGATGCAGACTCTCAACCTCGATGGATTCGTGATCGTCACTACTCCACATGAGTTAGCTGTTCTCGACGCCAAGCGGTCAATCAACATGATCAAGAAGATGAACTTGAACGTGTACGGGGTGGTCGAAAATCTTTCTGGTGGCGTTTTTGGTACCGGCGGTGGTCAAGCTTTGGCGGAAGAGATGGATCTTCCGTTCTTGGGCGCACTGACGATGAGTGCCGATTACACGAATTCTCAGAAGCCGGCTTCGTTGGAATCAGATATCGCAGCGGCTGAATTTGCAACGATTGCTGAGAACCTCAAGACCCAGGTCGAAGCCAAGAAGGCCTAGGTTTCGTCTAAGACTTTCTCGGGGCTCGATTTATCCTGAGATTCTTGCTTGTTAGCTACCGTTTCGACACGGAACTTCGAGCCACATGATTCGCACTCGAATCTTCCGGAATCATCGACAGAGATTTCGGGATGAGCGCAGTTGAGACATATCCTCGGCGTTTGCTCAAGGAATACACGAACGTAACCTTCATAGTCGCCGTCCGACGTACTCAACTCAGCTCGACTGAGTCTGTGAAGCACAGGTATTGACACCGTCGCTGCTGCCAACAAGATCGACAGCACTCCCATAAATCGAAGTAGGAAATCGCCCCCAGGTTCGCTCCAAATTATGCCAGCGATAAACGATGCGAGAATCGCTGCCAGCAGATAAGCGAACCGCACGACGTTGATGTACTTGGGCTGGACAACCGCCAACGACAACAACGACACGTAACCAGCAGCCACTGCGAACGTCAATATCGACCCAACAGAGCGGCCAAGATTATCTTCGTTGAATTCGGTCCATACGAGGATTACAAGCAGACTGAACCCAGTTACCGAAAGGGCGATTCCAGCTGTTGGGACGACCCCAAGCAATCCACGCTCTCTTGCTGGAAACATCGCCAGAGACAGAACGCTAGCAGCCGAAACGCTGAGCGAAGTCATCAGAATTTTGCCCTGCACTTCACCGAAGTCACCTGCGAACAGCGCGATTATTCCGAGGGCTGCATTTATTACAACCGAAGCGAAAAATATCGTGAGTGCCAGTTTTCGTGGGGTCAATGAATTTCCTAGTCAGCCCGCTTCAGCATTGCAGCGATCGAATCCTCGAGCGTCCTTGAAGTGTCTACCGTTCCCACCCGTTCGTGACCAATCGAAGAATCAGCGATTTGCTGGAATGTTTCAGCAGCACCTGAGTGAATGTTGGGAGTAGTGCCGGCATCTGCGAATGTAGCTGCAATCTCTTCCATTTCACCGATCCAACGGAATGCTTGAGCCGATATAGACTTGACTCGATCCATCGATGCCAATGTTCCAGACTGACTCAGCTCCAATTCAGCAATAAGATCGTCGTAGAGACCGAGCGATGACGCTGTCATAAGGGTTGAGGCATGGAGTGCCGCTGCACCTTTCGTAAGAGCGGCATAGACCATCTTCAGGCCTGAAGCACGACCGACCGGACCGTTCAGGACCGGCACATCGATTCCTTTTCCGTCAAGTTCAGCCAGAATATGGGCGTGCTCTCCTGAAGCATAGAAACGGGGCGCAGCACCGCGACGAGGAGAAGGGCCAATAATCCCAGCGTCGATAAATTTACCACCAGCGGCTGTAACGATTTCGTCAATCTTCTTGCCTGTGGCTGGTGACACGGCATTGCAGTCTGCGACTGCGACTTCTGCACCCGTTCGGACGATTGCTCCAGAGATGTCCTCGGCGAATGAAAGCGCCTCTGAGGGCACTAGAATTGAAAGAACCAGATCGCTCTGTTTCACTATGTCATCTAGTGTCCCAACGTCTTCAAAGCCTTCTTCGGTCGCACGTTGTTTCGATGAATCGCTTCGACCATCAAGAGCAGTCAAAACCCGCAGGCCGGATTTCTTCAAAACTCCGCCGACACCGCTTCCCATGTCACCTGGGCTCATCACACCAACCGTGGTCACAGTCATTTGGTTTACTCCTACAGCTTCGTTGAAACAATCAACGGAACGATGACAAACTCCCGATCAAACGTTCATCAGAAAACAAAACGAGACGCCTAGCCTTTTAGACCCAGCGCCCCGTATCTATCATTTCTCGAGCTAGAAACTAACCCCTTGTCAGAGCTGCGATTGCGTTTCCAACAAGTTCTGGTTCACCCGGTCCCATGCCGAATACATGAATCTCGAGTTGGGGCGCATCAAGCGACACCCGCGTCCAAATCGGGGGATCTCCGTCTCGCAGTTTTTCAACAAGATCATCATTAGTAAAACCAACGATGTCAGGATCCACGCTTACAAACACACCAAATGGCTGATGACCAATGATGTTGGTATTGAGCGTAGCAGTTACTCCAGGGATGTCTTTGAGCGGCTTCAAGATCGCTTGAGACTGCTCTTCAGCTACTGACAAGCGATCTTCGTGGTTCAACGTCAACCATCGCCCTACTGCGGCTACCACGCCCATTACTTCCTGACGGTCGATCTTCTGTGGTCGTCCAATACCTCGAATTCGTCGACCTTCGTATCCGACAAATGAGTGTCGACTTATTGCGTCAATTACCTCTTTGGTACCCAACGCAAAGCCTGTTGAATGAGGTGCCCCCATGTATTTCGCAGCGATGCATTGGAAATCGGCACCCATCTTCACGTATTTTCCAAAGTTTTCTAGTGGGTACACCTGACCAGCGGCATCGACAGAAACAGGCTTCCCTGCAGCGTGGGTAATTTCCAACACTTGTTCTAGGGTTAGCACATTGGGATCTGTAGGCTTCTGTTCGTATACGACGTAGTGAACAGCAGCTGTTCGATCTGAAATGGCATTACGTAGATCGTCTTCAGTCGTGCCGTTTTCATCACCGAACTCAACCAGCTTCGCGCCCGCCAATTCGAGACAGCGGTCGTACCAGTACCGCTGACGCTTCTGAATCAGAATTTCGTTCGGCATTCCTGTTGTGTCAGGCAACTGCTCGACTTTGGCATCGTCGGTACCGGCCATAAAAGCAGCAGTTGCGAGAGTTAGGGCCGAACCTGCACCCGAAGTGATGTAAGCCGCTGGAACGCCAAGCATTTCAGCGATCCGATCACCAGCAACTTGCTCAAGCTCGATCAACGGAATGTATGCAGAATCTGCTGCATCCATCGCGGCTTTCACCTCTGGTACTGGAGTTGAACCACCCAACAGGGTCACGCTTCCGGTTGCATTAACAACGGGTTTCGCACCCATTTCTTTGTAAATCGATCCCCAGTCATTCGTAGTCACATTGAGTTCCTTTACGGCTATGAAATCGCTTCCACCCGTTATCGAATCAAGATAAGAGCATCAAAACTTGTCGGTTGCGGGAGCAAATATACCTACGCCAGCAGCTACTCGCACCCATTAGCGGTGTATTGATCGTTTTTAGGTGGCTGGTTTTGCAGAATGCCAGATACCATTCGCAATCAATTCAACGACAGCAGAAGAATCAGATCGAGTTGTACATGGTCGACTTCGAAGAAGTCACAGTGAAATTACAGTCAGGTGCAGACGTAGTTGTCCAAGCTTGGCAGGGAAGTGACACCGCTCAGCCTCTCGTGATCGTCGCACCTAGAACGACGACGGGCGATTGGGCAGAATTCGTTTCTTTCCTCGCACCTACACACTCGCCGCTACTCGCCGACGTAACCTCGGCTCATGAACTGTTGATGCTGATTTGGGAGATCGGCGAACCTGTGCAACTTCTCGCACAAGGAAACCTCGCAACAGATATCGCCGGCGAAACTGTCAATACTGCACAGGGCGCCATTAGCTCAATGATTGTCTGTGATGGTCAGATCAGTCCGCGGCACTACAGCGGAGTACAAAGTATTTCCACTCTCATCCTGTTAGGACGTCAAAGCGATCTACTCTCTCACGAGGACGCGGTCCAGATGCACGATGCGCTCCGCCATTCGACACTCATCGAATCTGAAAACACCGGAAGTTTTCCTGCTAAGAACAATGCGGACGCAGCTGCTTCAGCGGTGAACTGGTTCAACTCTGGTGCAGGCAACGACGAAGCTAAGTTCGGTAACACCGAACCGATCGACCCTAAGGGTTAGCCGACGCAGTTGATCTGTTTGCCGCATCTAATTCGACGGTAAAAGCGGCAATCCATCGATTCCAACGTGATGACGCTCAAGGATTCCAGCATCTTTTACGGTCACGTAAATATCTCCGCTTCCTTGTGGACCAAACGCCACGTTAGTCGGCTGCTCACCTCCCACAGGAATACGATTGACGATAGATCCATTGGTATCAACTACAGTCACATCACCTTGTCCGACTACTGCGCAGTAAAGGTGTCCGTTCTCGGCGACCGCTAATCCGTCCCCGCCTTTGAATCCGGGCGGTTGGCTTCGATCCACCAGATCTGCAAAATCTTGCCGCGGTCCGAGAGTGCCATCCGCATTCCACTCGTAGCGATACACCCAGCCTGAGACGGTGGCGGTCACATACAGCGCATTGTCGGTTCCGAACGCCAACCCGTTCGCGAACTGAAGTCCGTTGTCCAATACCGACGCGGACCTGTTTGCCAAATCGATCCTAAACAGCTTTCCATCTATCGGAAAATCAGCTCGGCCCTCTTCTCTCGCCTTAATAAATGCTGGGCGGTGGACGCCAGAATCCGTCATGTATAGAGCGCCGTCCGGCCCGAATGCCAGATCGTTCGGGAAAAGAAACTCGTTGCCTCCACCTTCTCTGAGGAAAATCTCAGAATTGCCTTCCAAATCGACTTTGAGTAGTGAAGGCGGATTCATCGATTCGGCAACCCACAGCGTGCCGTCACGGTCTTGAACCATGCCGTTGGGACGTCCTGTCGTTACTACGACCTGCTTCAACGAACCGTCGGCTGCAATGACCGAGACATGGCCAGTGTCAGGACTCATTTCAACAACGCCCCACTGAGCGTCATGCAATAGGACCGGCCCTTCAGGTTCACCTAAACCGTCGTGAAAAATCGTTCCATTGGTCATTAAAGAGCCTTTCTTCAATCAAATAATTTTGCCAGCGTAGCCACAGACCTCGAATATAAAACACTATCGGCCAGAAACGGCAACGACTAGCTGAGAACAAACAACCGTTCGTAGCTGTAGCCCGTCTCTACTGAATGTTGTATTTTTAATAGGTTGGCTTACGGATATACGGGCGAAAGTTCGATTTTCTATATTCGATCAACCAACATTTAGCACAGTGAGTGTGACGGCAGTCACGTAGCGTAATACGAGGCTGGGTCGGCATGCCGATCCGCTGTTTTTCAGCGCAAAACCTACCGTCGGATTCCAAGGTGAAAATATAGTGAAAGTTCTATTTCTGCAGGACGTACGTCCTACCGCTCGAGCCGGTGACGTAAAAGATGTCAAAAACGGCTTCGCCCGTAACTACCTGCTTCCACAGGGTCTCGCAGTTCATGCCACAGAGCACGAACTTCGTCGAGCATCATCGTTGCGACAGCAGGCCGAAGACCGACGACTCATTGAGGTCAAGGAATGGCAAGATATTGCCGATGCTCTCAAGGATCAGAAGGTTCGAATTGAAGTGCGAACCGGGCCTACCGGTCGTCTATACGGTTCAGTAACCAACACGATGATCGCTGCCCAGTTAACTGAATTGACTAGCCGTGAGATCGATCGAAAAGGAATTCAGATTCCTGCACCGATTCGAACCACTGGTGAATACAAGATTCCCGCACGATTCGTTGAAGGCGTTGTCGCAACTATTGTTGTCGAAGTAGTAGCTGACGATGCTTCTATCGAGATGAACAAGCAGATGGCTGAAGAAGCTGCGAAGATGACTGAAGAGGACACCAACGTTCTCGACCCATCGTTCGAAGACGTTTTGGCAGCAGCCGAAGCCAAGATCGATGAAGAAGCATCAGATGATTCTGAAGAATCAGAGGCAACTGATGCAGCAGAAGAGTCCGCTGACGATTCTGAAGAGAAATCTGAAGAATAAGCCTGACGCTCGATATAGATCGTCAAACCGCCCGGGGCACACTGCTCCGGGCGGTTGTGTTTAATCAACCAGGTGTCAGCCAAATTACGAGGTTGAACTGGGTTGTGGATAACCTGTGGAAGATTGTTGATATCTTTTACCCGATTCGACAAGAGTTACTACTTTTATCCCAACCTTCAGCATGTATATTCCACTCTTCAACACGCCTATTTCCCAGCACGTTAATAGACTCCCGTAAATGCAAGCTGACCGACTCCCACCACATGATTTAAGCGCCGAAGAATCTGTCCTTGGATCGATTCTGATTGATGGCATGTCGATCACTCAGATCGCAGGATTTCTTTCTGCTGAAGATTTCTATCGAGAAATCAATCGTCAAACATTTGAAGTTTGCTACGACCTGTTTCAGCGAGACGAGGCGATCAACCAGGTCACCGTCACTCACGAGCTAGACAACAAAGATCTACTCGAATCTGTTGGTGGCGCAGCCTACCTTTCGCATCTCGTTGAAGTTACTCCTACTTCAGTACACATTGAGCACTACGCAAACCTAGTGCACCGTACTGCAACCATGCGTCGGCTTATCTCTGCTGCCGGTGAAATTGCCGATATCGGTTACAACGACGATCCAGACGTCGACGTTGCCCTCTCAGCCGCTGAGGATGCCCTATTTGGGATTAGACAGGGTTCTCAGAATCGTGACTTCGTGCCGCTTGCCGATTCACTAACACCTTATTTGGAAGAATCGTCACCGCTCGACCAGGTCGATGGTGAGCAAAATACGTCCCCAATCGTCACTGGCTACAAGAGGCTAGACGAGCTGCTTGTAGGCGGACTTCAACGGTCTGACATGGTGGTGCTTGCCGCCCGACCATCGGTTGGTAAATCGATGATGGGATTGAATTTCACTTTGAGTGCAGCGAAAGCTGGGTACAAAGTCGGAATATTCTCGCTGGAAATGGGTCGTGACCAGATCGCAATGCGACTTCTCGCTGCTCAGTCGAGAGTGAACATGCAACAGATCCGAAGCCGCATTCAGTCACCAAGTGAAGAAGATCAAGTCATCAACTCGATTGGTCTCCTCTCTGACCTTACGATCTATGTCGACGACACTCCGTTCCAAACCGTTGCTGAGATGCGCGGCAAAGCGCGCCGCCTACAAATGACTCACGGCCTCGACTTCCTGATCGTCGACTATATGCAGCTCATCAACGGCGGTTCGAGCGGTGGCCGAGAGGGAAACCGTGCTCAGGAAGTTTCTGAAATATCGAGACAGATGAAAGGAATGGCGCGTGACTTACACAGTCCCGTTTTGGCGATCTCGCAGCTAAGTCGTGCGGTCGAACATCGAACGTCACACCGCCCAATGCTTTCCGACCTTCGCGAATCAGGATCGATTGAGCAGGATGCAGACGTCGTAATGTTCATCCACCGCGAAGACAAGTTCACGACGGAAGAAGACTGGAACAAGGCAAACCCAACCGAACCGTACCCACGCGATCGGGCGGTATTGATTATCGCTAAGCACCGAAATGGGCCGACCGACGAAGTAGAAATGCGAGTTAGAGACTCGGTCGGTATTTTCGAAGAGCTCTCATTCCAAACGCAGCCATCGAACTCGTTCGCGCCTAGATCTGGAGCAGTTCGGTGAAGGACGGATTCCCGCGAGGGGTCCAGTTCACACCAGTTCCAGATCCACTCTTAGCTTCGCTACTTGAGGAAATCGATTCTCTCGACGAACTAAAAGTCGTGCTGCGAACGATTCACGGGTTGCACAAACAGCGAAAAGTCCCAGCTTTCATTGGTTTTGACGACCTATTTTCGGATCGAACCGTGGCATCAATGCTGGGAGCATCTGGGACCCAGCTTGAGCAACTCGTGGAAGCAGCGATTGAATCTGCCGGTGCTCGTGGGATCTTTTTGGTGCTGGACGATGGGACGGGTGATCGCAAAATTTGCCTAAACAGCGAACCAGTTCGGCGAGCGTTAGTCCGTCAGGGGATCGACCCTGCGACAACGAGTTCAAAACGGGCTGAAACATGGGCAGACACTGAATCAGCACTACCCAAGCTAGATGCAGTAACGTTCTACGAACAAAACATAGGATCGATGACCCCGGTAGTAGCGGAAAACATTCATGCAGCGCTTGAGGCGCACCCAGAAGACGAACTAATGCTGGCGATTCGCAAAGCGGTCGAAGCAAACGCTCGTAGCTGGAACTATATAGCCGCAATTCTTCGCCGATGGGCGACGGAAGGAAGACCTGAGGAGCTTGACGATGGACGGGATGGAACCGCTGAACGAGATCTTCAAGAGGATCGGTCAGACCAGTTCTACGAGGAATACCTCAAACGACAGCGAGCTCGAGGAGCAAACTAGCAGCGAAATTCATTGCGACATTTGCGATGACAAACGCTGGTTCGTAGTTGCTCCGAATGAGAACGCGCCTGCTTCTGCCAGGACGGTAATCCCTTGCCAATGCCAAGAGCGCGTTTGGGGTGTCAAATCTTCAGATCGAATCCGCCAGTATTCTGATCTCGGCCCGCTTGAACGTCTTACTTTCGACACCGTCGAACTCGGCACCCGTGACACTTTCTCTGAACCGTCGAGCTTTAGAGAGGCGTACCACGCAGCTCAACGATTCGTTACCGATATGCAGGGATGGCTCGTTCTGTGTGGTCCGTCTGGCACTGGTAAAACCCATTTGGCTGCGGCGGTTGGAAACGCTCTGGTCGAATCTGACCAGCCGGTCCGATTCGTCTCAGTTCCTGATCTACTAGACCACCTTCGATCAGCTTTCGATCCAGCGGTTGGAGCACAGTACGACGAAATATTTCTTCAAGCTATCGAAGCGCCAATATTGATTCTCGACGATCTAGGTGCGCAATCATCAACAGCATGGGCGGACGAAAAACTCGATCAGATCCTTACCCATCGCTACAACCGCCGTTTACCGACACTTGTAACTACCGGGATGAGATTCGATGAGCTTGGAGACCGCCTGCGAACTCGCCTCGGCGATCCATATTTCTCGAACGTCGTGAACATTAAGGCTGGAAGCGGCAAACCTGACATCAGGGATTCTGGCCTCGAATCACGCCTTTCCGAAGCGATGACGTTCGATAGCTTCATGATCAAAGGTGCAGCTGGTGCGTCAGCGGCGCAGAAACGCTCTTTATCCGAAGCACACGCTGCCGCCAAAGTATTCGCCGAACACCCTTCAGGTTGGCTGTACCTTGCCGGGCCGACAGGTGTCGGAAAGACTCATCTCGCTGCGTCGATCGTGAGTGAAAGCATCGCCCAGGGTCGCGAAGTACTATTCCGATTCGTTCCGGACCTGCTTGATGACTTGAGACGTTCGTACGGCCCTGCTGGAAGTAAGTCGTTTGATCACACATTCAGCCAGGTTCGTGATGTCGATATATTGGTGCTGGATGATTTCGGTGCCGAAGCTTCGACCGCCTGGGCAGAAGAGAAGCTTTACCAGCTAATCGTCCATCGACATGATTCGATGATGCCGACCGTATTCACAAGTCGCACAGCGCTCGAGTCCATCGGCGGGAGCGCCAACCGCTCAGCTTCTCGCTACTCCGATGCGATCATCTCAAGGCTAAGTGATGCGAATGTTGTTGCCGAACGGTATCTATCTGCACCGGACTTCCGCCACCGGGGTGCGACACCTCGACCTCGCCCAACAAGTTCTCGCAAATCCACGCGCAAGTGAGCTTTGAACTGCCCGACGCGGGTATCGTGACTTGCATTTTTTGTTCGATTGTCAGCGGAGACGCTGATGCGAGTTGGGAAGCTAGACCAAACAGTGACTCGAAAGTCGCCTGTTTCCACAATCGGCTGAAATGGGCACGCGTGATGCTGCTAATCGTCCCCACGAACCACATGACTCAAGAGGAACTTTGGTCATCTGATGTCATGGAAGATTCGGCAGCCTTGGCAGTCGAGATGGGTGACAAGCACTGCGGAGACGAGGGTTTCCGGGTCATCTCTAACTTCGGTCTGCAAGCTCACCAGAGCCAACCCCACGGGCACATCCACATCGTATCTGGCACATCAAGACAACTTCAAAATGGTGTAAAGAAATCAGGTTTGAGCGTCAATGACGGCGTTTGCGTCGAAGAATACAAAATTGAAGAGACGCCATTCGCCGCGAGAATCTCACCAACTGAGAACGCTACCCAGCGAGAACTGTGGACCTCGCCGGGAATTCTTAAAACGTCAAGATTGGCTTTAGATTCGGCAATGATCCATTCGCCGAACGGTTTTCGGCTTATGTCGAGCTTCGACGCCAGCTCGATCGATACGCCAGGCGGAAGCAATCCAGCGAGTTTGTATCTTCTTGGTGGAGGTCAACTCGGTCTGTACGTGTAGCCACCGCATCGGCCGAGATCGAGATGAACGACCTTACGCGTAGCGTGCTGTTGCCATAGTGCTGACAGCGATCACTACAAGCACGGCGTTCACGTAACCGAGCATCGTCAGAGATTTTCGATAGCCGGCAAGCTGTGATTCAGTTGCGTCTCCGGACTCAAGTCCTCGCCGTAGTTTAGCGGTATAGGCGCCCGCCCCACCTGACACAAAGAACGCCGCAAACGAGGTCACGAGCCCGATCAGGATCATCGTGCCCCATCCGCCAGATCCAAGGTCAGACATACTTCGCCCAGGCGTCATCGAAACTAGACCGAAACCCGTCAGCATCGTTACAACTGCTGCGCTAGTAATCCACAGACTATTCAGCTTGCTAGTTCGATTTAGCAGCTGTCGCTCAAGATCAGCAGATGTTGAACGTATTCGAGGCTCTAGAAGTACTGCGAGATAGATCGCAGCACCCATCCAAAACGACCCCGAAATGATGTGGATGATTCGAGTTACTACTAAACCGACGTCCAATTCGATCTTTCTATGTTGCTGAAAAGTGTTTTTGACTAAACGTGCTGCGCAAGTGCCATTGTCACAACTGCAGCGGTCACGAGTATCGATGCAATCTTAGTAAGCATCATTGCTCGGCTCTGCAATGCAGCCATTTCACCGGCTTGCTCGGGAGAAGGTGGACCTTGGAGACTTTTGCCGATGTCCATCATCCTCTTACTGGTCATGCCACCATACGTTCCAATTGCATATCCAACAACGGCGAATACGAATCCAAGCCATATCATCGTGCCCCAGCCGGTCGACCATAGGAAGTCGAAAAGTGGGTCTCGTACTCGGAATGCCATTGCAATACCGAAAACGATGGTTAACCATGCCGAAGAATGAAGCAGAATTACCATCGGTTTGACCATGTTCGCCATCACGGCTCCAGCATGAGGTGGGCCAGTCTGTTTGAGCGCTGGTTGCAATACCCAGGCGAGGAACAATGCCGCTCCAACCCATGTCACACCGGGCACGATGTGAAGCAATCTCAAAACTACAATTTCTGCGTCCATAACCAACCCCTAAAATCGACTAAAAGTGTTCGTATACCAATGGTTCAATCTGCGAAGACTACCACCTAGGTTTGGCGTAATTGGGGAAGTTATATCCCGTCCACGAACCATCTCGAGGTTTTGCATCAGGATCTAGATCAAGAATCATTTCTTTCCGATTGTTCGGAGCCCCATGTTTTAGCGCCTCGTGACGTTCAGCCAACGCATCTTCATCGATCTCGACGCCAAGACCAGGAGCGTCAGGAACTTCCATGAATCCATCTTTGAACTGAAGCTTCCCACCTTTGATGATGTCGCCATCCGTGTCTGTCCACGGATAGTGAGTATCTGCTTGGAAGTTCAGCTCTGGGGTTGCTGCACAAGCGTGGAGCATCGCAGCCTGCGAAACTCCCAGTGAGTTGTTCGAGTGGCCTGAAAGGCCCCAGCCCATTACTCGGCAGAGAACACCAGTTTCCTTGTATGCGAGAATCCCGCCCCAGTGATGGTGATCACCCAGAATCACATCGATTCCTTCAAGTCGAGCGTTGGGTTTCACGTGCGAGAATGCGGAGACGCACATATTCGATGCTGTAGGAATATCGGTGTATTTCTTGAGTTCCGCGTGGTCAGCGATAGAGTCCGTCGGATCTTCCAAATATTGCGGTTCGTATTCTTCAATCGCCTTCGCCACTCGAATTGAAGTTTCTATCGTCCAAACAGCGTTAGGGTCGATACGAATCTCGTACCCGTCTTGCTTTGGAAATCTTTTACGGAGCAAGCGGAACGTTTCGATATCCACGTCAGGATCAAAGAACCCGCCTTTAATTTTCAAAGCTTTGAACCCGTATTTCTCAACAAATTCTTCAGCCTGTTTTACGAAACCTTCTGGATCGAGTGCCGCTCCTGTTGCGATTTCACCTTGACCATTTTCGTCAGCAAATTTGTAGAAAAGATAAGCCGCCCATTCGACACGATCTCTCGCTCGCCCTCCGATGTAGTCACACACAGGCAAGCCAGCCTGTTTGGCTGCGGCATCTAGCATTGCAGTCTCAACGGCAGCCCACGCACTTGTCGAACCTTTCCACAGCAAGCGAGCTTGGGTCATCTGTCGGGGGTCATGTCCAACTATCCAGCTTCGGTTATTTTCAACTTCCGACGATTGATCGGCATACGTTTCACCGGCACCAGTGAATCCGTCAGACGTTTCGATCTGAACAATGGTTCTCGTTCGATAAGACTCGTGAACACCGGTACTGTTCAGCAACGGTTGATCGTGAGTTGCGACCGGAGTGACGATTAGCTTCGATATTTTCATGTTGTAATGACTCGACGTGGACTAGACTTGGCGATGCCAAATTTTGACACTCCACGAGCGAATGTCAATGCAGTGCATGATCAACGGCTCGCAAAAAACGTTGACACCTATTTCGCCGCGGCGCACTATCGCTCCAATCTCTTTCGATCACACAAGTTCCATTACCCAGAGCAAATCGACTCAACCAAATGAAAATCACGAACGTCACTGTCTTCCCATTAGTTAGCCAACGACCTGAATTACGTGTCGGCAAACCAATTCACCCAAGCTGGTGGGGTTACGACCAGACTCTTATTCGAATCGACACCGAAAGCGGAATATCTGGTTGGGGTTGCACAGGAGTTCGATGGGAAATGGCTGAAGCAACTATGAAAGTGCTTTGGCCACATTTGATTGGGCAAGATGCACTGCAGCCGGAATCTGTGACGGAACGCCTCCACCAGTGGACATTCTGGTACGGCAGAGGTGGAGCAGTTACCAGTTATATCGGAGCCGTTAACCACGCGCTTTGGGACATTCTCGGCAAGCACACTGGTCTTTCAATTTCGCGACTGTTTGGTGGGCGCTATGTCGAAAAAGTTAAGCCGTACGCATCCATGCTCTTCTCATGGCCCGTCGACGAAATGGTTAGCAGTCTCGAATCTGGATTAGAAAAGAACTTCCGTGCCTTCAAGCTCGGTTGGGGCACATTCGGCCGCGAACGAGATCTGAAACACGACGAGGAGCTAGTTCGGATTGCTCGAGAGACGATTGGAGATGACTCAGAGCTAATGGTCGACCCGGGTGGGTCAGATGTGTTTTGGCATGGCGATCTGAAGTGGGCAATAGAGGCCGCCAAGATGCTCAAGGACTACAACGTTTCGTGGTTTGAAGAGCCGCTACGCGCTGACGATATCAATGGCTACAAGCGACTCACTGAAGTTTCGCCCGTTCGCATCGCGACTGGTGAGGTGATTCGAGGCCGGCTGAACTTCGATCCGTTCATCGATGAAAAGGCATGCGATATTCTCCAGCCAGACCAGACCATATGTGGAGGCCTGTCGGAATCCCGAAAGATCTGGCAACGAGCGTACGACAACAACGTTCAAGTCGTGATGCACGGCTGGAACACCGCAGTCGGTGCCGCAGCCGACCTCCAGCTATCGGCTTCAATGCCGAACGGTCGTTACCTCGAATACTGGCACCCGGCTCCTTATGTAAGCGGGATTCTCGCCAAACCAATGCTGCTCGACGCCGACGGCATGCTTCCGATTCCAGATGGTCCGGGACTGGGAATAGAAATCGATGAAGATGCAGTCATTGCCCACGGTAAAGGCGCTGATGACTTCGGTGCGCTTTAGGGTCGTAGTTCCCACTGGTGTTGAATAACTAGATTTGTAGACGGAGTCGAAAATGGCGATAAACGGAAAATGGAGATACGAAGACTTGACCTGGCCTGAAATGAACCAGGCGGTCGAAGCGGGTTTAATTCCAGTACTGCCCGTCGGAACTATGGAACAGCACGGTCCACATCTCCCTGTGAAGATGGATCGCTGGACTGCGACTGAGGTTGCCAAAGCGGCTTCCGAGCAGCATCAAGATCGACTGTTGTTTATGCCTCCAGTCGCTTACGGCTACACGACCCACGTTATGGATTTTCCGGGTTCGATCACGATCCACAACGAGACATTCAGTCGCTACATCGTCGATATTTTGAAGTCACTTGCCTACCACGGGTTCAGTCGAATTATTGTGATTAATGGGCACGGATCAAACATGCCACCACTCGACGTCGCGTGTCGCCGAGCGAACGTCGAGACCGACGCGAACATTGCGTTGACTTCGTGGTGGAATCTAACGGCTGCAGATCCTGAGTTCATGAAAACTTGGAGAGAATCAGAATTCCCTGGTGGCTGCGCCCATTCCGGCGAAGCTGAAACCTCGATGGCTCTTCACATGAACGCCGATCTTATCCAGATGGACAAAGCTGTCAACGAGGAAATCAAATTCCACGAGCACAAATCTCCTTATCAGTGGGTCGACTTGTGGGGTGCTGGACCAGTGGCCGTCACATCCTGGACCAGCGAATACACCGATTCTGGAATCTGTGGTGATCCGCTGATTGCGACTCCTGAAAAAGGAAAGATGCTGTTCGACGAAGCTGTTAAAAACTTGGTTGCTTGGTCGGACGAGTTCTATTCGAGAGAAGTCATGACTCGAAAAGACCACCACACTTCAAAGCCGCTCTCGGACTTACCGGGATAAGCGACAGGTGTTCGCTAATCGAACGTGATTCCGACTTTCACAGCACCATCGATTCGTTCGTTGGCGATGCTGAAGGCTCGATCGATCTCTGAGATATTCACTCGGTGCGAAATGATCGGCTCAACATCGAGCTCTCCCGAACTAATTAGCCGGGCCGCTTCACGGTAGCTCTTCAGTCCGGGCTCGTCCTGAGAACCAAGCACGGTGAAAACGTCGGCTCGACTCTTGAACATTTGAGAGTAGTCGAACGGGACAGGATCCTCTGATTCGGGTAGACCGAAAAGAACTACTTGCCCTTCGTTTCTGACGAGGTGAAACGCTTGTGACAAGGTGGGTGTGGTTCCAACAGCCTCAATAACCAGGTCGGCTCCAGCACCGTTTGTTAGGTCTTTCACGGCCTCGACGGCCGCATCTCCGATCACATCAATTGACTGATCGACACCGTATGAAACACCCAACTCTCGTCGCCACTCCAACGGTTCAATCGAAATAATCTTTTCGGCACCCAGATCTTTGAGGGTGAAATCCCAGAAAAGTCCCGCGCTTCCCTGCCCCACAACCAAACAGGATTGACCTTCGAGTGTGTTCGGTAGCCGCTTCGCTGCGTAAACAACGGTTCCAAGCTGTTGAGCAAGAGTGACCGTATCGAGATCAACTCCGGGATCGAGCTTCAGTACATGAGCATCGTCAACAACTTGGTAGTCGGCAAAACATCTCGAATTCCAAATATGAGGTGTTGTGAGAACTATGTCGCCCGCACTGAATCGATCTGACTTTGATTCAACAACCTCACCGACGGCCTCGTGCCCGGGATGTCCTGCCATAGCCGGGAACGCGTGCATCGCCCAGCCAGTGTTGACCATGTGGAGATCACTGCCGCAGATCGAAGCTGCGCGAGTCCGCACTAAAACTTCACCAGCGTTTGGATGAGGGACTTCGACCTGATCACAACGAACCACGCCTCGTTCAACGGCGATCGCTGCTCGCATTAACTCTGGCATTACGAATATGCTGCCAACTCGTTACCGTGAGCTGTCCACATTTCGTCGAACATCTCTCTGATTTCACCAAGCGACAACACAGCCGACGTTAGCGGATCGAGCGCTATTGCCTGGAATGCAGCTTCACGATCCCCGTCGAGAATCGCCTGAGTGGCTAGCTGTTGGACAGCTTGGTTTGACCGGCTTAGTGCAGCCAACTGTCCAGGTAGTTCACCGACCGCCATCGGATGAAATCCGAGTTTGTCGATGAGAATCGGAACTTCTACACTGCTCAAATCCAGCAGGTTGTCGATCAATCCTTCGTTTGGGACGTTGCCGTTAATGACGGTTGGTCGATCTGACTCCATCGCCTCAATAATCCGGCATGCATATTCATCGGACCGTTCTACCGTCAGCCGTTTGTCGCTGTTGACGTCTTCAAGAAGCTGCGTGTGGTGATCGTCCACGCGAGTGGTTCGTCGCTGTAAATCTTGACGAATCTGGTTCAAGTTGAATTCGTCAATCGTCTCTTCGTTCGTTCGGAAATAAGGTGTGTATTCCGACATGTGGCGAGTCGATTCAGTAACGAAGTAACCAAACTGTTTCATCACTTCGAATCGAACGGTATCGCGGGAGAATATTTCTGGATTCTCCATGGCCTCAAATAGGCGTGGGTAGGCATCTTGACCATCAACCTCAAACCGAAGGAACCACGCGAGGTGATTTATTCCAGCAACCCAGCCCTTTACCCGCTCCTTAGGTTCACCGATGTAATCAGCTAGATCAGCTGTGGTGTGCTGGACGCTATGACACAGCCCGATCGTAGGAACGTCGGTTGCTTCTGCTATAGCCCAACATGCGATTGCCATTGGATTTGTGTAGTTGAGCAGAGTTGCGTTCGGCGCTACGTCTTCTATGTCCTCACAGATATCCATTAGAACCGGAGCAGTGCGAAGAGCTTTGAATACGCCGCCGGGTCCAATTGTGTCTCCGACTGACTGGTCTACTCCGTATTTAAGCGGGATGGCGATGTCCCGTTCAAAGTTGTCTCCAACTCGGATCGTTGTTAGGACATAGTTTGACCCGTCGAGAGCTTCCCGACGATCTGGAGTCGTTTCCACTTTGATGTTAGTTCCGGTGTTGCGAGCGAGCTTGGTAGCGAACTTGCCCATCAACTCCAATCGCTCAGGATCAGTATCCATCAACGAAACAGTTGAATCTGAGAGTTCAGGAACACAGGTGATGTCTTGCAGCAATCGCCGTGCGAACACAACGCTACCGGCACCAATTAGTGAAATCTTAGCCACGGTTTCTTGTTCCTTACTTGTTTTCGATTACTGAGCGATACGAATCAATACGGCAAGCTAGCACACCATCTGATGTCCAACCAGACCTAGCTGGCTCCCAATTCTTTCAAGATGGCGGTACCACGTTTGATAGCCCGGGCATCGAAGGTCGCCTTGGCGTCGAACATTCCACCGGAAAGATTTGCGGAGACAAAGGTATTCGAGTGCGGAAGATCTCGCCTTAGACGTCGGGCAAACTTGTTCGGTTGCGGTTTTTCGGTCGAGACGAAATATGCGTCACCGATCTGCATTACCTGAATGCCGGCTTCTGCATCGGTTCGAATAGCGACTTCAACGTTCCGCCGCTGAGTTGTGTCCGCAGCACCGTTCGCGGCCTGCGTTGCCAGCAGCAATCCCATGGCGTGCACATCTTGGGGTGCCCGATCAGGGTGTGATGGCTCGTCGTTGTCGTCCCACCAGTCGTATGGGCGAATGTCGTGAGAAGGCGCTTGTGAAAACAAAGTTAGCCCTCCACCGTTTTGCTCGAGCGCCCACGATGCGTAGCCGGGATAATCGGCAGTCCATTGGGTGGAAGATCCCAAAATCGAAGCAGGACAAGCGAAGTTCAGCAGCCGTGCAATTCCGCTTCCATCTGATCGGTCGATCGCTAACACGAATAGAGCGGCGTTACCGGGACGACCAGGTCCTTCGGTAAAGGTTGAAACATCGGGAAGGAGTGTTCCTGTGGATCCCATAGACGCAGGTTCAAGTGAACCAACGGCAACAGTCACCGCCCCGGCAACCTGCTCAGGCAAGAATGCCGAATATTTGGCATATTGCGGGTCGTCCCGCCAGAGCGGAGGGCTCGAAGCGTTGCCTGTCGTTGTTAGCCAGACCGATTCTTCGTCGACATTCGCAGCAACACCGACAGCAGTTTTTATCGAATGCGATAACTGAGGCGAAACGCCCCAAACGTCAAGACTTACAAGTACGACCCGCACGCCTTTGGATTCCAGCACAACTACACGCGCCAGTAAATCATCGAGAATCCCCGTCGATCTACGCAGGCCATGTTCAGGGCCATCAATCGCGAACCCGACGGGAGGAGTGATCACTGCTCGACCAGCGCCAGCCCTAAACAATCCCGGTTCGGTTTTACCAGCCATTTCCAGAACCATTTATATCCCCAGTACATCGTCGGTCAAAGTGCCGATCAAGCTGCCGAAATTCAATCAACAAAAATCGTAAGTAACGATAGTAGCTCCAACTTGCCGTTCAAACAGTGTCAATAATGTTCTCGACTGGTACGCTCCACACAGATGTGGGCACAGCGATAGGTCCTCAGGAGACAAAGACCAATGGTAATCGGCGAGCAATTTGAAGTATTTAGCAGTGAATTCCAGCGAATGCTGGGCTCAAAACCTGTACTGACTCAACGTGCATCAGGACTGGCATTCGCTGAGGGTGTGTGTTGGGTACCGTTGAAAAACAAAGTCATAGTCAGCGACATTCCGAACAATCGAATCGTCAGTTGGGGAGAGTCGGAAGACTTTGACGTATTTCGCGAGCCGTCGGGTTGTTCGAACGGGAATACTGTCGACCGTGAAGGACGGATCATTTCATGCCTGACCCGGGGACGAACTGTCATTCGTGAAGAGCACGATGGCTCTTTTAAAACAATCGCCGATTCCTTCGAGGGCGGAAAACTCACTTCGCCAAACGACGTAGCGGTGAAATCTGACGGCTCAATCTGGTTTACAGATCCCGACTATGGTTTCCTTCATCCTGAGCTAGGTCACGGTGAGATACCAGAGCAAGATCGGAACCGTGTGTTCCGTGTCGACGGAGATACGCTCGAGATTTCGCTCGTCAACGAAGATTTCGATAAACCTAACGGCATAGCATTTTCTCCCGATGAATCAATCCTGTACGTCGGTGATACCGGACGAACACATGGTGAGTTCCGCCCTCACAACCTCATGGCATTCGACGTAGCGGGCGACTCAGTTTCTAACCCACGCTTGTTCGCCGATGTGGACCCACATGTCCCTGACGGATTCCGTGCCGATGTCGAAGGAAATATCTGGGTGGCAGCAGGAGATGGTGTACAAGTGTTCAACCCTTCTGGTGATTTGCTAGGTAAAATCCACACTCCTGAAGTGGCAGCAAACTTATCGTTTGGAATGTCCGACAACCAAACTCTATTCATCGGTGCCACAAGCTCAATATGGAGCGTTGAGCTAAAAATCGCAGGTGCAACCAGACCCAAGAGCTAGGCCTCTCGTGAGTTGCAGACCTGCCCACAACCCCTAATTCAATCGAGTATTCCCAGTACATGACAGCCGAAAACAGAACATTCGCAGACCACCGTTCGCAGACTCTACCGGAAGAGCTTCTCGAAGGCATCGAAGTAATCGATGACAGGTTTCTAGAACTGATCGATTCCAATGCCAAAATATCGAAGCATTTCACAGGATGCGAATGGGCAGAAGGTCCGGTCTACTTCCCGGAAGGCGATTATGTTCTGTGGTCGGACATTCCCAATAATCGAATACTGAAATTCGACGCTGGTTCAGGTGACACCACGGTTTTCCGCGAGCCTTGCAACAACACAAACGGGCACTTCCGTGATCAGCAAGGTCGTTTAGTTTCTTGCGAGCACGCTGCAAACCGCATCTCAAGGACGGAAGCCGACGGTACGGTCAACACCCTCGTGGACAACCTCGAAGGCAAGCGCCTCAATTCTCCCAATGACCTTGTAGTGAAATCCGATGGCACTATCTGGTTCACTGACCCTCCCTATGGAATCCTCTCCGACCGAGAAGGAAATCAGCGGGATTCTGAACTTGACGGAAATTTCACGTACCGGTTTGATCCTGAATCAAACGATCTATCTATAGTCGACAGAGTTGGCGACCGCCCTAACGGTCTAGCTTTCTCACCAGACGAAAAGCTCTTCTACTTGGCGGACACCGGTGAACCTCGTGACATCACGGTCTTTGACGTCGCCGACGATGGCAAGACTCTTTCAAATCGACGCCTGTTCGCCGAGGTAAGACCCGGAGCATCAGACGGATTCCGTGTCGACGAAAAAGGCAACATCTGGAGCAGTGCTCGCGATGGAGTCCAATGCTACGCACCAGATGGCACGCTTCTTGGCAAGATTCTCATACCTGAACAAGCTACCGCCAATCTAGTTTTTGGCGACAAAGACGGCAAGCGAATCTACATATGTGGTGATACTTCGCTCTACTCAGTCCGAATAAATGTCGCAGGTGCACATCGGTACTGGTAAGCACTGGCGGCACACGAACCCCGAAAGCAATCAGATATTCTCGGCTGTCTAGTGGTAATTCCACTGGAATAGACCGAGAATGTTTTGCATTAGTTATTAGACGAATCTGAATTCTCTGGACAGGCTGGCTTGAAATGAAAGTAGCGATTGGAGCCGATCACGGCGGCTACGAGCTCAAATCTGATTTGACCAAGGTGCTCGAATCACTCGGGCATGAAGTTGTAGACAAAGGCGCCCATCAGTACGACGCCGAAGACGACTTCCCTGATTTCGCAGCTCCAGTTGCCGCAGCCGTCCAATCTGGAGAGGTTGAGCGTGGAGTAGTGCTTTGCGGGAGCGGGGTCGGAGCGGCGATCGCTGCCAACAAGTACCCCGGTGTTCGAGCTGGGTTGTGCCACGACACATATTCCGCTGGACAGGGAGTCCGTCACGACGATATGAACGTTCTATGTATGGGCGCTCGGGTCGTCGGTGTTGCATTGGCGGAAGACCTCGTGAAGGCCTTCATGGCTGCTAACCTCGAAGCTGATGAACCTCGATTCCAGCGTCGACTCGATAAAGTCACAGCGATAGAAAACGACCAAATTTCAAAGAGCTAGAACAAACTAGTCCGGTATCACAGGAAATCATGAACAATATTCAGAAGGCTCTCGAAAACGGACAGTCAATTTGGCTAGATTCGATCAGTAGAGACATGCTGCGTTCCGGTGAACTGCAACAGTTCGTTGACAACGGAGTGACAGGGGTCACATCCAACCCCTCGATATTTGACAAGGCAATCGCAGAGAGCGACACATATGATGCGGCTCTTAAGGCATACGCCAGTGACGGAGCAGACCGCCAGACAATTTTCGAGCGACTAGCAGTTGATGACATCCGTGACGCTGCCGATGTCTTACGGCCCGTTTACGACAATGCGGCCCGCAAAGATGGCTACGTCAGTATTGAAGTATCACCCGTACTAGCGAACGACACCGAAGGAACAGTGACTGAAGCACGCCGGCTATGGGAAGCGATTGATCGCCCGAACGTCATGATCAAGGTTCCTGGTACACCAGCCGGAATTCCTGCAATCAAGACATTGATTTCGGAGGGCATCAACGTCAACGTAACGCTGCTCTTTTCTCTCGATGCCTACAAAGCCTCTGCAAACGCTTACATCGAAGGGTTAAGCGAATTCGCCAAAGCCGGTCGAGGAATGACGTCAGGCATAGCTTCGGTCGCATCTTTCTTCGTCAGCCGAGTTGATACTTCTGTCGACAGTGCACTGCCAGACGGTCACGAACTAAAAGGCAAGATCGGTATTGCCAACGCTAAGTTGGCGTACGCGGCGTTTGGTGAAATATTTGATCGCAAGCTAGGAGGGGGAGGTAACTTCTTCCCACTTCATTCAACGGGAGCACAAGTCCAACGCCCACTCTGGGCATCGACAGGCGTCAAGAACACAGCCTATGCCGACACCATGTACGTCGATGGTTTGATGGGGCCGGATACCGTCGACACGATCCCTGAAGCAACACTGGCCGCATACAGCGATCATGGCAACCCAGGTTCGGACCTAACCGGCGGCCTCGAAGAAGCTCGGGCGCAGATGAATGCACTTTCGGATGCAGGTGTTTCGTTGGATTCGATCACCGACGATCTTCTCGAAGCCGGTGTTGCAGCATTTGCGGATTCTTATGAGTCGCTACTTGGTCGCATAGAAGAGAAGTTGAAGAAACTCAGCTAGCACCCGATTCGGAGTCGAGGTTTCATGGGATCACACCAGAGCGATGCGGCAGAAACGGTCTTGCAGCAACTGGTGTCAGATAAGTTCGCTACTCGCCTTTGGCAACGAGATTCAAGCCTGTGGCCTGAGCCCTCACCCGGTGGAGACCCGGCTGATAGAACGCTAGGTTGGCTAGATCTCCCCATGCAGATGTCGAGACTCGGCATGCAGTTCGAAAATCTCAATTCTCAGCTCGTGACTGACGGTTTTACCGATGTTGTCGTCCTCGGTATGGGTGGCAGCAGCATGACGCCACTCGTGCTGAGCAGCTTGTTTGGAAAATCGAACATTCGACTGCATGCACTCGACACCGTGAATCCAACAACAGTCTCAGATATCACGGCAAAGCTTGACCTCACCAAGACACTGTTCTTCGTTTCGAGTAAGTCAGGCACCACTGTCGAACCGCTAACGTTGGAATCTCATTTCAGATCAACCATCGAAAACTCGAATAACGTGTCATCGAACCGTAAGAGATTTGTTGCTCTCACCGATCCCGGAACGCCACTTGCAGAAAGAGCGCGTGTTGGAGAATTCGGAACTTGGATATCGACGCCCGAAGACGTCGGTGGACGATTTTCGGCGCTCAGTGCATTTGGAATGATGCCGGCGGCTGCGATAGGAATCGACATCAGGAGATTTGCAGAGTCGGCAGCGAGAATGGCTCAAAGTTGCACGGCAGATTCAGTCGACAATCCTGGACTGGGTCTTGGTGCATTCATGGCATCACACGCGATGGCAGGTCGAGACAAGGTCACGCTAATTACGAGCGACGAATACGTGATGTTCGGTGCTTGGGTAGATCAACTCCTCGCTGAGTCCACAGGGAAAAAAGGTAGAGGTCTGGTCCCGGTCACTGGCGAATCGGTAATGAAACTTGAAGACTTCGGATCTGACCGACAATATGTAGTCTTCAAAACAGGCTCCGAAATGGACCGATTGAACCACGCGATATTCGCACTTCGATCATCTGATCATCCTGTATTCGTTCTAGAACCCCAAAGTGATGACGGCCATGAGATCGCCGGAGAATTCTTCAGGTGGCAGTTTGCGACCGCAGCAGCGTCATCGTTGATGGGTATTTACCCATTCGATCAGCCCGACGTCGAATCCGCAAAAATAAAGACCCGGGAGCTACTTTCCGACCCTTCGTCGGAAATAAGCGATATCCCGCTCGACCATGCCCTTACTTTCGTCCTCAGCAACGAATCACCAAGATATGTAGCGATCACGGCATTTCTCCCAGAATCTCCAGATCTAACTGAAGCATTCTCGAAGCTTAGAAAAACAATCACTAAAAAAACCGGCATGGCTACCACATTTGGCTACGGACCTCGGTATTTGCATTCGACTGGCCAGCTGTACAAAGGTGGTCCACAGAACGCAATTGTTCTAGGTTTCGTATCAGGGAAATACGATGATCTTGCCGTACCGGGCGAGTCCTACACGTTTGGGCAACTGACCGAGGCTCAGGCCGGTGGTGATTTTTTGGTGATGTCGGAGGCTGGGCAAACGGTTTTACCAATCAGGCTCACCGAAAATCCGGTGGAAGAAATAGCGAACGCAACGAAAAATATGTAATCGAATAGAACGGCCCCCTAAGAACACGGAGACCTTCAAATGGCTAATTCGACAGATATCTCAAATCTCAACTACTTCGTCGCCCTAGACGATCGAGTCGATATGTGTTCAGAAGTCTTGAATATCGGAGGCACACCGACAGCAGCAGATCGAGAGAAAGCTGCGGATCTCAAGCGTGTCGTTTTCGATGGCATCACTACAGCAATTGAGTCTGGTCTTGCGAAATCTAGTATCGGGCTTTGGGCAGATAGTGATTTAGGCGAATCTGTATTGCTACGTGCCAAAGCAATGTCGATGACAACAGCTTCATCACCCGGAAGTGGGGATCATTCTCTCGGCCGACTCAACGTCGATTACACGGCAGTTCAACTGACCCTGAACCCCGATGGTCCCAAGGACGCTCGCTCTGAACTACTCGAGAGACTCAAGACGGTTTCCGATACTGCGCGTGCTGAGTCCATTCCTCTAATGATCGAGTTGGACACCGTCCCAACATCAGCACAAGTCGAGATTTACGGAACCTATAGCGACGCCCGAGGCATTCTGCTTCTGATGGCAGTCCAGCAACTACAAGACGCCGGGGTGTACCCATCGATTTGGGCATTCGAGCCTGCGAATGACGTGTCGTTCACCGAGGCGATTGCCGTACAAGCGAACATAGATGACCGTGGTAGCGATGTCCTGCTCGTCGTCGCTGATCAGCTTTTAAGCGGTAGTACTAAGGGTTCTATTTCTTCAGTAGAAAAGAACGCAGTTCGGCTAGCGGCCCGTACTCGTGGAATCACCGGCGTTTTGATCGGTCCTGGAGCATATTTTGACCACCTCGTACAGTTCAACGAAGGCATAATTGAACGAGACGAAGCAGTAGGTTCGATATCTACCTACCTGGGCGACATCAATGAAGTCTTCGAAAAGGCCCGTACTAGGTCCGAGGTTCTCTAAAACTACGAATGTCAGATCAGATCGAATCTTCTAGCCGGATTAGCGCGTTTATTTTCGATCTCGACGGGACGCTGGTCGAGACTGAGCGACTCAAAGCGAAGTCGTACGCGACAGTTATCGGAACCCTCACAGGTGCGAACACACCTGATCATCGAGCGATCGAGCTTTATGAACGAATCGTAGGCTCGACCGACGAAATGGTTTGTCGACAGATGATCGACGAATTCAGCCTTTCCGAAATGCTCCAGCCAGTTGAAAACGAACTCTGGAAGCACTTGCACCAGATTCGCATGGATGAATATCGAAACTCAGACGGAGCTCCGGAACGTCTTCTCGAAAACGTCTACCAACACAACATCGATCTTCTTCGAAATCAAAAACGGCTTGGTAGAACTGTTTCCGTTGCTACATCCTCATTCAGCGATGAGGCAAAGCGGGTCCTTGATGTTTTAGGTGTTCGAGTCTTGCTGGACGATATCGTTGGTAGGGATTCAGTAGCGAATCCCAAACCTGACCCTGAAATCTATTTGTTAGCTATGGAACGCCTCGGCGTCACACCTGAGCAAGTGGTGATAGTAGAAGATTCGCCTATTGGCACAAAGGCGGCAATTGCAGCCGGAGCGTCATGGGTATGCGTGAGCACGCCATTCTCACGCCAAGCAATCGAATCAACTTCATGGCTCGATCCACTGTGGGTCGTGCACGATCCAGCTAAACTCACTGAAACTGTTAATCTCAGAATCGAATCCATTGATCAAAAGTGATCGGTCACCATCACCGTGCATCGATCCAAGAGTTGCGGAGCATCTGAATGAAACTCGGGATGGTAGGACTCGGCCGTATGGGCGGCAACATGACAGAACGGCTGATCAACGACGGTCACGAAGTGGTCGTATTTGATCCTGATTCATCGGCTGTTTCGGTGTTAGCCGATAAGGGAGCTTCCGTAGCTTCTTCGCTTGAAGACGTCGTTAGCCAACTAGAGTCCCCTCGAACCGTGTGGGTGATGGTTCCGTCTGGCGATATAACGGAACAGACCATCACTGCGTTGGTGGACCTGCTTGACGATGGCGATACGTTGATCGATGGTGGAAACTCCAACTTCAAAGAGTCACAACGACGCGCTGAACTGGCTAAGAAAAGGGATATTGACTTCCTCGATTCAGGAACCAGCGGCGGCGTTTGGGGACTTGCCAACGGCTACTGTCTCACGGTCGGTGGAAACCGAGAGGCTTACGACAGAAATCGCCCAATATTTAAGACGCTTGCACCCGACGACAGCGATGGCAACCTCTATGTCGGTCCAAGTGGTTCTGGACACTATGTGAAGATGATTCACAACGGCATCGAGTACGGATTGATGCAGGCGTACGCAGAAGGATTCGAACTGCTCGCAGCGAAAGAAGATTTCGAGTTAGATCTTGGCGCAATTGCTGAAAACTGGACACGCGGAAGTGTGATCAGATCATGGTTGCTCGATCTCACAGTGGATGAATTGCACAAAGATCCACGATTGGATGAGCTCAGCTCATACGTCGAAGATTCTGGTGAGGGTCGATGGACTGTGGACGCTTCGGTAGAACTTGCCGTTCCTGCCCCGGTAATCACGGCAGCATTACAGATGAGATTTAGGTCACGTCAGGACAATCCGCTCGGCGGCAAGATGCTTGCCGCAATGCGCAACGGATTCGGCGGTCACGCAGTCAAGAAAGCCAATTAGTTAGTTGCCTGAAGACAAGTTTCGCCCTCCACCCCACTACCCGCTTCTCAACACTCAGATGATGAGCGCAAGAGAGTTGCGCGAAACTCTCGAGGATTTATGGGAGTGGGTGCACGAGGCAGAGATGGCACCTGAGCAAATAGCGCCGCCCGATGATCTGATTCAAGACGTACGCCATCAGATGGGTACAGTCATCGAAGAGCGTGTGGATCGTCACTCCGACGAACCAAGGGGATCGCGAAGCGGTTAGTCGAGAAGGCGACTGTACAACTGACCTTGACGTTCTCGAGCTTCGCCATAGACATCTCTTTTAGATTCGTCAGGTTGATATGTCTCTGCGATATGAGCTGGATGATCGTCGAGCGAGTCCCAAACGCCGAGAGCATTGAGAGCAAGAATCGCCGTTCCTCTACTCGTGTCCTGCTGTTCAGCAGAAACGCCAACAGGTACGCCCAGCACGTCGGACATCGTTTGCAGCCACCACGGAGAGTTTTGTATCGCTCCACCGCTTGCAATCATCTGGTAGCCCGATTTCACCCCAGGTAATAGTAGGTCTGCAACCAGTGCGAATCGATACGCCACAGATTCAAGCATCGCTTGCAGGATTTCTATCGGTGTAGTTGATAGTCGAACACCTTCAAGAACCCCTGTTGCTGTAGTCGACCAGCCTGTTGCGCGCTCACCAGCTATAAACGGTAGAACGTTGACTCCGTGCTCTGTGGGATTAAGCTTCTGCAGTTCCTCGTTGAGATGTTCGATGGGTGGTAATTTGAGATTTTCAAGCGCCCACTGGACAACGTTTCCACCTTCGGAAAATGATCCACCCAGCAACGTGCGATCTCGGCCTAGTCGATATGCCCAAAGTCCAGTCGGTACATCAGGTGCTGGCCCTTCGATCAACACACGCATTGCCCCAGTGGTGCCGACAGTAAGTGCAACTTTGGTTTCGTCCACACATCCAGTGCCAACGTTCACCGCCGCGCCATCGCCGACGGCTAGTAAAAATGGTCGTTCAGCTAACGCGGGCCAACGTCGAGCGTATTCTTCCGACAATCCTTGCTCAGGATCGCTCCACTCAGCAAGATTCGGCAAATTGCTTTCATCAATACCGAGTCGTCCCAGTAGACCATGATCCCAATCCAGTTCATGGCGATTCAGCAATCCGCTCCATGACGAAACGCAGTAGCTTGCTTTCACATCACGTCGACCAAACCATTTCGAAAACAAGTAAGTCGAGACATCGACATATTGAACGATCTGATCAGCTACCTCAGGTTGGGTACGGTGCAACCAACGGATTCGACCTGGCAGATACGAGGTGTGCTGCATCACGCCGGTTCGGTCGTAGATGATCGGAACGTTTAGTTCATCACGCAACCGATCGACGTCTGCTGCTGAACGGGTGTCTGCATAGGTATACACCGGCGTGATCGCACTGCCGTCGGCGTCTACTCCTAATACCGTGCTGGACATGCAATCGAATCCGACACCGATGATTTCGTCTAGGAAACCACCAGCCTTGTCCAAAACAGAATCGATCGCTGTTTCAGTCGCCACCCGAATCTGATCGGCGTCCTCTTCCGAAGTTCCGTCGGATGCAACGGTCTGGGCGTGTGCAATGGTCGCCTCGACTCCCGGGAGGCTTCGGGCCCGTGCATCGAACAGACCTGCTTTTACAGACGAGCTTCCAATATCAACCGCAAGTACATACGGCGACTCAAAATTACTCATCTGTGAAACGCTCCGATGCAAACGAGCTTAGGAAACTAAGAATTTCTCAACCAACGACTGATCGATCTCGATGCCTAGACCCGGCTTATCACTTACTTCGAAGTAGCCGTCGTTCGGACCGTAGTTCTCTGCAGTTATGGCGTTCTTATATTCGTTGGCATGGTGTCCGTGTTCCATGATCATGAAATTAGAACACGAAGCCGAATACTCAACCGTAGATGCAACCGAAAGGATTCCGCCGCCACCCACGTGAGGTGCAACCGGGATGTTGTAGGTATCGGCAATCGTTCCGATTCTGTGACCTTCGGTGATTCCCGTTCTAGCGATATCGTGCATGACAATGTCGTAAGCTCGGCGCTCGAAAGCCTCTCGCATTTCGTATCGAGTCCGACTCCACTCTCCGATCGCCACCGCCATGTCTAGTGCCTCAGATAAAGCAACCGCACCTGGAATATCGTCAGGAACAAGAGGTGATTCCAACCACGTGAAATCAAGCTTCTCCAACGAACGACCTAGCTTGATTGCGCTGGTCAACGATTGCCGCATGTGCACATCACACATCAGCATCACATTCGGGCCAACACGTTTGCGAACCGCACTGGCGATTTCCGCCACACCCTCGGCATCCAGCAATAGATGAAGCTTGAGAGCCTGATATCCGTAACCGACGTGTTCTTCTGCTGCATCGGCTACCGCCTCAGGATCAGTTCCGCCAAGTCCTGCGTAGAGCTTGATCTTATCCCGGTACCGACCTCCAGCAAGCTTGTGAACAGGCTTGCCGGTCGCTTTGCCGACGATGTCCCACAACGCAATATCGGTCCCGCCGATAGCATCAATATAGAAACCGGTCGGATGACCTCTCTCGCGCATAGCCCCAAAATTACGGGTCCAAATCGCCTCTATGTCGAATGGGTCACGCCCGACGATGAGAGGACGAACCAAGTCTTCGACAATCACCTGTGTCGTTCGAGGCGACACCGGCGACTGCGCTTCACCCCAACCAACAATTCCCGTGTCGGTTTCGATCTTTATAACCGTAGTTTCGTGATGCTTCGAATAGATTGAAGTGAACGCCTGCTCGTCTACAAAGTAATCACCGTAGTCGATTACTGCAGGACGCTCATTGCCTTCGTCAGCCTCGTCACGAGTTACGCGAATAGGGAATGCGGTTATTTCTTTAATCTTCAAATCTATCGAACATCTTTCCGTCTGATTTGCGAAGCCCTTAGCCCGGGACGATTTAGTCGTTCTGCATCTTTGCAGGTGTCAGCAACTCGAAGAACTCGATGTGCTGGCTGATTACGTGCTCACGGACTTTGGCGCCAATTGCCATTGCTTCTGGTGCCAACGTCAGACCTTCACGGTAAGGCGAATCGATGGTTTCATCGGTCCATTCCATGTAAACGCGATTGTTATCTCCAGGAACGGTTCCACCGTTGAAGTAAACGCGAACTTCTGATCGTTGTCCGGCCGCTGAATACGCGTCACCTTGCTGTTGAACCAGCGTTGCGACTCTTCGAGCAGTTCCAGGCTTCACTTCATATACACGTCTGATCACGTACATAGCTGTCTCCTTCAATCTCAACCCTTCGAATCTGATGAAAAGTTGGGATATTTCCACGAAAATAAATGTGTCGATAGATCATATCTGGATCGAACTTGATCAAAATACATCCTGTAGAGACCGTCGGTAAACGCCCCCACACCGGTTTCACCGTAATTTCACGTCAGAACTACGAATATCAGAGATATCATTATCGGGTTGTCGCCAAATTACACCAGAATGAGGACGTACTTGTTCGACTGGAGCAATGAATGAAGATCGGCGCCCCTAGGGAGTCAGATTCCAACGAGAATCGTGTGGCCCTCGTGCCAGAAACGGTTGAACGCCTCGTAAAAGCTGGCCACGAGATATTTATCGAAGAGGGAGCCGGAACGGCCGCAGGCTTTCCGGATTCTGCCTACGAACAAGCTGGAGCCAAAACTGCTTCCGCAAAAGAAATAGCGGGTTCAGTCGACATATTTGTCCACGTTCAACCGCCAACAGCAGATGAAGTCGGGGCACTGAAGAAGGGCAGCATCGTCGTTTCTACGATGAACGCTCGAACCAACCCGTCAGGAGTCTCAGCACTCGCCTCTGCTGGTTCCACCGCCCTCGCGATGGAACTTGTGCCACGTATCGCCCGAGCACAGCGGATGGACGTACTGTCATCTCAGGCTTCTATCGCCGGATACAAAGCTGCACTCCTCGCCGCTAACTCCCTCGGTAAATACTTGCCGATGATGATGACGGCTGCAGGAACCATTCCTCCAGCAAAGATTCTTATTCTGGGTGCTGGTGTTGCTGGGCTACAAGCAATAGCAACCGCACGCCGACTCGGGGCAGTCGTCGAGGCATTCGACGTTCGAGCTGCCGCCGGTGAACAGGTTGAAAGTCTGGGTGCGAAATTCATACAGCCACCCGCTGCTGAAGATGCAGAAGGTGCTGGCGGATATGCCCGCGAGCAGACTGAAGACGAACAGGCTGCACAGCGAGAGTTTCTGAAAGAACACATCTCAGAAGCTGACGCCGTGATTACGACAGCTGCTATTCCAGGGCGCCCTGCCCCGCTACTGATGACTGAAGACATGGTGGATGTTATGAAGCCAGGTAGCGTGGTCATCGACCTCGCTGCTGAATCAGGCGGAAACGTTGCGGGTACGGTCGCTGGTGAAATCACCGACAAGAACGGTGTAGCTATCAACGGACCTATCAATGTTCCGAGCTCAATGCCTTTCCACGCAAGCCAGCTCTACTCACGAAACGTTATGGCCCTCTTCGATCTCATCATCGATAAGAAAGAAGGAACGCTGAATCTCGACCTTGAAGATGAAGTGATCGACACCATGTGTGTTGCTCACGCAGGCGAAGCACGACACGGGTTAGGTGAATAAATGTTTGACGCCGAAGCGCTAATTATTGCGCTAACAGTGTTCGTACTCGCGATTTTCATCGGGTACGAGGTAATTACGAAAGTTCCGCCAACACTGCACACACCTCTGATGTCGGGATCGAATGCGATCTCTGGCATCGTGATCGTAGGTGCATTGCTGGTTGCCGGCCAGGCTGACGGAATCCTTGGACAAATCCTCGGAGCCATCGCAGTCGGACTCGCGATGATCAACGTTGTAGGTGGCTTCATGGTCACTGACAGAATGTTGAAGATGTTCAGAAGGTCGGGTCAGAAATAATGAGTACCGACGCACTCTTCCACATGAACATAACGAACGTGATGTACATCATCGCGGCAATCTTGTTCATCGTTGGACTCAAGCAACTAGGTTCTCCAGCGACTGCGCGAAACGGTAACCGAATGTCGTCTTTGGCGATGTTGATTGCCGTATTAGCGACTGTTGTTGGTAACGACATCATGTCGTGGGAATGGATTCTTGGTGGAGCCATCGTTGGTTCAGCCATCGGTGCATTCTCGGCCCGCAAAGTCGAAATGACCTCGATGCCCCAGCTCGTAGCGATTTTCAACGGTTTCGGTGGTGCTGCTTCGGCGGTTATCGCAGCCGGTGAATTGATTCGCTTAATCGACGATGGCGCTACGATCGCGGAAGACGTATCGATCACGATTATGGCTTCGGTAATCGTCGGTGGAGTAACCCTTACGGGTAGCTTCATCGCCTACGGAAAGCTTCAAGGAATAGTTCCGACTCGACCTTTGCTCCTACCGATCCGAAACGTGATCAACGTTGCTTTGCTTATCGGAATGATCGCTTCGACCGTATGGCTCGTAGTAGACCCTTCGATTACCGCATTCTTGATCGCTGGTGGAATCGCTCTCGCCCTCGGAATCCTTGTTGTGATTCCGATTGGTGGTGCCGATATGCCGGTCGTAATCGCACTGCTTAACTCATACTCGGGTATCGCGGGTGCTGCCACAGGATTCGTCCTCGGCAACAACATGCTTATCATCGCCGGCTCGCTGGTCGGTGCTTCAGGACTGATTCTCACAAGGATCATGACCAAGGCAATGAACCGATCACTGGCAAACGTAATGCTTGGCGGATTCGGTGTAGAAGATGGTGCAGCAGGTAGTGGAGAAGAGGAAACTCGCCCCGTTACTTCGATTCAAGCCGACGACGCCGCGACAATGCTCGCATACGCTCAGTCCGTTATCTTCGTTCCGGGGTATGGCTTAGCCGTTGCACAGGCGCAGCACCAAGTTCGTGAACTCGCAGACTTGCTCAAGGAAAAGGGAATTAGCGTTCGGTACGCTATTCACCCTGTCGCTGGTCGAATGCCGGGTCATATGAACGTGCTGCTCGCTGAGGCAAACGTGCCCTACGACGAACTGAAAGACCTCGACGAAATCAACGGAGAGTTCCAGCGAACTGACGTTGCAGTGGTCATTGGTGCTAACGACGTTACTAACCCGTCTGCACGAACTGACACATCGAGTCCTATCTACGGAATGCCAATTCTGAACGTTGATCAGGCTCAGTCAGTCATCATGATGAAACGTGGAATGTCATCTGGATTCGCAGGAGTACAGAACGAACTGTTCTTCCTCGACAAAACTCAGATGCTATTCGGTGACGCCAAAGACTCTGTTGAGAAGATAACTGCTGAAGTGAAGGACCTCTAAGATTCATCCGTTGTAGAACTAAAAAAAGCCCCCCCAATGTTAGTCATTGGGGGGCTTTTTGTTTCACACAAACCAGCACCTAGAACGCTTCGGTCAGACCGCTATCGGGTTGACGGTATTCTTTATTCCAGAGTCCCTCGACCTGATATCTCGGTTTCCATCCAAGCACACGGCGAGTCTTCTCATTGTCGTGCTTTCGGTGAGGTAGATCAGGGAAGATGAAGAACGCTTCATTCTTGGAAGCTAATCGCTCTTCGGGCACTTCTACCGCTGCTCGCACTGCTGTCCCGCAGTCTTGCCAGGCAGTCGAAAACGGAACCATGTCCTCGTGATAGACCGGAGCGGCTTCAGGCCCACCGAGGTTCCAAGTGTGTTTCATGTTGTAGTACAGCAAGGTCAAGACCTGAATACCGTGGCGTTCGCTGAACACCCGGCAAACTTCTTGTCCGAGAGCTTTGGTGTGTGCGTAGAGTCGTGTCCCCGGAGCTGGTGGCATGTCTGGATTCAGATCAAAATCCCACTCCTCGTATTGCTGCCCAACCATTTGAAAATGTGGGCCAGTCGTTATCACACGTTTTATTCGGTGCTCGCGAGCCGCGAGCATCATCGCGTAATTGCCCATCGTGTTGACATCGAACGCAATTTGTCGGTGTGGACGCAGAACCGAAAGGTTCACGATCACATCCATTCCGTCGGCTGCTTTTACTACTCCGTCGATATCATCAACTGAAAGCTTCTGGAACTCGCCTTTGTACTCGGGATAAGGGTCGTTGATATCGGTCAGCAGAATGTCGTGGCGACCTTGCATCGCCTTTACTGCCCACGGGCCTAACATTCCGTTTCCACCGAGAATTAGTACTTTCATGATGAGAGACTCCCGGCCAGTCCCGGCAATAATCTAACCGCGGTGTTGGTGATGAATCTCTGGTGTTTCACTGGCGACTGAATGTGGATGTCCTGCCATTGAATTAGTTCTTCGCTCACCAGTGCTTCTTCGATCGCCGCTCCAATGAGTGAAGTCGAAACCGTTGCCGTATCGTCAGGATCAATTGAGTTGAAAGGCCAGCCCAATCGCAGGTTGGCGACCTGTATCAGTCGATCTCGGGCGAACTCTTTGCACACGTATTCAGCCATATGAGCATTCAGCAGATCAACATCTTCAGCCGACGGATCGGTTCGCCACTTTTCAGTCACCACTAAGTTTTCTTCGTGATCTTCATAGAGCCGAAGCGTGCTGATATTTATGTGCCGCCTCACACCTGCATCCGACGCTGCCTGAAGCAGGTTGTACATCCGACGAGTGTTGTAGTCCATCAAGTGAGCGGGCGAACCAGATTGCCCTTGGTATCCCACGTTGACGATGGCGTCGATACCGGCAACTAAATCATCGGTCTCCGACTCGTGACCGAGTTCGTTTGCAACGATGTCGCCACTGGCGTTGGCAGGTAGATCGGTCAATCTGAGCGTGTGTTTACCCCTCAGTTCACCAGCTATCAACTGCGCCGTAGCTGACGCCGCCGAAGTAATCAGCAGGTTCAAAGTTCAACTCCATCATTTCGTTAGGAAGAAACGTTAATCCGATCCGAATTACGAACCGAGTTCGTAGATACTAACGCCATGAAGACGTTTGAGCTCGCTCATTACAACAAGATTTTCCTGCATTGGATCAGCGGTCTACTGTTTCTGATGATCATCGTTGCATGCAGTACAGATCTTCAAGAATCCCCCAGCAGGAACCAGCCTCCTCCCCAAGCGTGCGAGGATTGCGAGCTGGTTGAGGTAATCGGTGTTGTTGATGGAGACACGCTGATCACATCAGTCGGGGAAGTACACCTATACGGTGGCTACGTACTCGAGCAACCTGCTGATTGTGCCGCTTTGGCCAAGGAGCAGCTCCGAAACGCCGCTGGCAGCGCTATTCGAATCGAACCAGGACCAATCGATTCAATACGGAACGACGATGATCACTTCTACATATATGCAAGTAACGGAACCTCCATTGGACAACAGCTTGTGGAAGAGGGGCTCGCACTTATATGGACTCAAGATGGTCAACACCTCGGACGGTTCGTTTACTTAGACGCAGTCGCCAAGAAGCTTGAGGCCGGATGTCTTTGGCACGACTACCAGGCGTTCCAACGCGGTGAACCCAACGAATTTCGTATACCGGGACTTACTTATCGGGACTAATCGCCATCCGGCATCGAACAATTACATATCCTGAGTTGCTTCGAACAGGTAAACCGATATCATCCGGCATTCATCCCGCGAATCGACGGAGACCTGATTTTGATTCTCAATGCCCGAGTGCTTCACAGATATCAATTGATAGCGTTGGTAGTTCTTACTGCTGCCACCTCGTTTTTGCTTCTTGCGGCGTGTGGATCGGGAGAGGACGAGGAAAGTCTGTTCCCGCAGATCAGTGACACGGGTCACATATTGACCTTGGATGACCTTCTGGACACAGCGTACAAAGAATCAAGTAACTACTCGACAGATGGTTTGCCTGGTGCGACTGATGTCAGTTACGGGTTCCTGCGTGTCGACGGTGGTGATCCCTATGATTACGAGGTCAGGTTCTACGAATCTCACCAGTCAGCGATTGATCAAGGGACGGCTATGGCAATTGAAGGTACTGGCGAATCAGCGATTCTCAGCGAGGATGATGCTACGTACAAGCACGGTGTAAAGAATCGTCGAACCATAATCGGTGGTGGAACCGGTGGTGGTGCGAGGAGTGGAATCGGACCAAAATTCGCTAGCTACGCCATCTTCGAAAATGTCGTTATGCTCTGCCAAGGATCCGATGCGGAGACTTCTATCAAGAGGTGCGGATTACTAGCAACAACGTTGGTGCCAAATGAATAACCGGATAATTGCGAGTAGATCGACGTTTTTATTGGCACTTGTCAGCCTTTGCGCATTTGTCATCGTCGGCTGCGGGTCAGGTTCTTCAGATGGTCCATCTGCCGCGACGCTCGTGAAGGTCTCAGATTTTGAACGATCGTTGACCGTTGAAGACATCAAGAGCACCGGATGGAAAGTCGGTAAAACCTACGACGTCAGCGGTCTCGATGGAGCAGAAGAAGCTTATGTGGGATTCTGGACTCCACCCGGACTAGGGTCACTAAACTACGAGATCAGGATTTACCCGAGCCACCAGACTGCGGTTGACCAAGGCACAGTGTTTGCTGAAGATTCCTCTGGGGAAGGGGCTTCATTGAACGCGGATGATGCCCTATGGGATGAAGGCGTACGTGATCGGCGGATAATAGTCGGTGGTGGATCGAGAGGTAGTCAGAACCCTCGGTACGGCGATTACGTAATACTTGGAAATATCATCATTCTTTGTGAAGGACGAACTTCGGAACATTCCCTTGACCAATGTGCACCATTCGTCGCATTGATACGAGGCCAAGGTGCATAATTGCTAAACCAACCCTCACACGAACTGAATCGCTCATATTTATCGCCCTGCAGATGAATGACTGATCAGTTGTAAACAGGTATATTTGGCGCACTCGCCGCACAACTTATTTTCATCTCAGACAATCGGTGAGTGAAGATCAATTACTAGGGAGCTTGATATGAGTCAGAATAACGGTAGCAAGGCACGGCTGCTGATACTGCTTGTTGCGATTGCGGCAATGTCTATCGCAGCGGTCGCATGCGGTAGCGATAGTGAAGATGGCGTGGGTTCAGGCTCGGAGGGTTCGATCGCCAAAATCGATGCCACAACCCGTATCTACACGGATGCTGACATTACTGGTGTTGAGTTCTTCAAGCACGATGATGACTACGATGTGGAAGGACTCGAAGGAGCAGTTTCAGCCATTTATGGCTTCTACGGTTCCGACCCTTACAACCGACTCGAGTACGAAGCTCGGTTCTACCCTGACCATGCGACTGCTCTTGCACAGGGGGTCGATTTCGCTGATGAAGCGACGGGCGCTGAAGCAAGCTTGCTTCAGGACGTGCAGCGTTGGGACGAGGGAATCAAGGACCGTCGACAATGCGCTGGTAACGGTGGTCACCACTCCGGTAAATGCGACAACCCAAAGTATTTTGACTATGTCGTGGTCGGAAACATGGTTCTACTGTGCCAGGGTAAAGACACGGAAACTTCTCACAAGGCATGTGCAGATCTCATGGCTGTGGTGCAATAAATCGTGCGGAAGATTAATTTGAGCAGTAGGGAGTTCGCAGCACCTTTCCTGTTCGCAATTCTCGTTGCGATAGTGGCCACCGCCTGTGGCTCTGATTCCGGCGCAAGCGGAGGAGAATCTGCAGTTCCTCGGGTCGTTGCCAGCGATCGAATCTACGATGTCGAAGATTTACGAGGATTGCTCGGTGTCAAAGTTGTCAAAGACTATGACGTTGACGAGCTTCCAGGGGCGCTGGAAGCATGGAACGCTATCTACAACCAGCTCGACTACGAAGCACGCTTCTACGGCTCACATGAGGATGCCGTAGCACAAGGTGTTTTGTACGCCGACTCGGTGACCGGTGCCGACGCTGTCGTGACTGGTGATGAAGTCCTGTGGGAGGAGGGTAAGAAAGACCGTCGTAAGTGCAGTCGTGCTGCTCAAACCCCGCACTCGAGTTGTTCCTACTCAGCTAGGTACCTTGAGTACGTCATCCGCGGGAACATGATCTTGTTCTGTGAAGGTGACGAATCTTCAGAAGCATTCGCCAACTGCGAAAACCTTTTAGAACTGATCGAAGAACCAGCCTAAAACGATTTCTGATCGATAATAAAAAGACCGGCATCATAGATGCCGGTCTTTTTAGTTAACCCACTGTTTAGAAATCGCAAAGACAGTCTTCACGGCAGTACGTCGATTAAAGCCTGGCATGTTGAAATCTGACGCTCGCACAGCATGACCATGTTGCCGACGATAGCGTAGGCGGGATACAAGTTCACGACAGGTATCAGTGGGTCTCGTTGACCAGCGGTACGTGCGATGATCGTTTCGGCAGGATCTGTTCCCAGAGCAATCGCGTCAGCATGTGAATCATAGAAACGAACTTCGATATCACGTTGACTAAAGAAGCCGTACCAAATATCAGTCGTTCCCGGAACCGTATCAGTTGGGAACTGACGGTTCTTCTTGAATCCCACCCCCACAAGATCATCAATCGTGTAGGACGCCTCAGCGCTGGTAGTCAGCCGAACTCCGTCTTCGTCTACGGAACCGCTTGCCGAGGTCGATTGTTGGTCGCTTGCACCGCAAGCTATCGCGGCTGATACCAGCATCATTGATACCAGCCCCAAACCAACTCTTGAACATGTGAAGTTCACGAACCTTGTTGAGTACCCCATGCAAGCTGCATCCTTCATGTAATGACCAAGTATTGCTGTCGGAATATTATCCGACCGCGAAAACGAATGATGAGTTAAAAAGAAAGCGCCCCTGCCAAATTGGCAGGGGCGCTTCGTTTGCGTCTGTTATCTCAAGTAGTAAGAACTACTAGAGTCTCACTACTTAGCTTCGAGGGCGTGCAGTACCAATCCCCACGTGAGGTGCCAAGAGGCCTCGTTCACGTAGCCATCGGTCTGTCCGCCTAGAGGCCAGTTAGTCCATCGCTTCTCACTCATGATGATGCGGTGGTAGAACTCAAGAACAGGAACGTCCGGAAGCTCTGTGATCCAGATTTCCATGGCTTCGTGCCACAGTTCCTGCATCGTGTCGATGTCATCTGGGTGAGTCTTAGCGACTTCGTCAGTAAGTTCGTCGAAACGTTCGTTCTCCCAGTGGTAGAAGTTAACCTGGTGACCACCTGGAATGTTTACTGACGCTGACTGGTAAAGCTTCATGGTGAAGTAAGGGTCACGGACCGATCCGCCGTGTCCGAACATCAGACATTCGAAGTTACCTTCAGCCATTCGTGAAGAAGCATCAGGCGGCTGAGAGTAAGAAGCGTTGATGCCCTCACGTCGAAGCTGCTCAGCTGTGATTGGACCAAGGTCCACCCATGGGCTGAATCCAATGATTTCACAGTTGATGCCATTGCCCTGGGCGTCAACCCAAGTGTCATCAGCACCAGTCTTGGTGTAACCAGCACCTTCGAGCAACGAAGCAGCCTTGGCTGGGTTGTGCTCTGTGGTGTCCATTACAGCAAGGAGGTCCGCTACAGAGTCAAAGTACTTCTTGAGCGGTGGGTAGCCAGGCATAGTGAGCGGGTTGAACGCCGCAGCACCGTCGTAGGCCACATCACTCAGTTCCTGCCGGTTAAGGAAGTAGCTGAATGCCCATCGAACGTCTTTGTTGTCGTAAGGACCGAACTTACCGGAGTCGTTGAAACCAATCGAGACCGGCCACCAGTCAACATATCCGTAAGGGGATTCTGTTCCGGTATGTGTAACAAGGTCTGAGTTCTTGCTCATTGTCTCAACGATAACCGCAGGTGTGGTCATAGCTGAGTAGTCAACAGTGTCAGAAATCAGTGCCTGCGACCGAACCGTCTGGTCTGGAGTAGGCAAGTAAATTACACGTTTTGGTCCAGGCAGCTTGCCGAACTGACCGAGGTCAGATACGCCTTCACCCCACCACGAGTCGCGGCGGTCGATGATCTTCTGCTCTGGTGTTCCAGAAACAACCTGCCAAGGACCAGTCGTTAGAGGGAATCCTCCAGCTGGGTCGTAGTCCTTGAAAGTAGTCCAGTCTCGGCCGTTGTAGTGGTGCTCTGGCACCATGTACACACCGATGTCGAACTTGTATGTAAGGAGGAACATGAATCGTGGGTCTGGTCGGTCAAGCACTACCCTAACGGTGTGGCTGTCGACTTTTTCCGCTCGGTTCATAGCGTTGTCGATGTCGTTACCCCAGCGGACTTCTTCTTTAAGGTCCTTAAGAGTGTTCAACGTGTAAACAACGTCGTCTGCGTTGAACTCTTCACCATCAGACCAGTTCACACCGGTTCGTAGGTTCATCGTCAACTCAGTAAAGTCGCCGTTCCAGTCCCAGCTCTCAGCGAGCCAAGGGATCGTCTTGTCGTCGAATGCACTAAAGAATGCAAGCGGCTCGAAGATGATGTTTGGACCAGATTGGTGGTTTGCACCAATGGCATATGGGTTCCATAGCTCGTGGTCTACGAAACGACCTTCGGCACCACCTAGGTAACCGATGAACGTGTCGTCACGAGCGATGTCTGCAATATCAACGCTGCCCGGTGTGTCGTCGGCCGGAGCCTCCGTTGGGTCTGCTGCTGCTGCAGTAGTTGGCGCAGGCTCATTGCCTCCGTCATCGTTGGAATCTTCATCGTCTCCGCCACCACAAGCAATTGCCGCAACAAGGGCAATTGAAAGCATGGCGAGGAAGAGAATTCTCCACCTCTCAGTAAATGTCATGCTGACCTCCGAATAAATGTCAGACGCGAAACTAGATGTGCCATCAAACGATGACGTTAATCCGTGGCAAGAATTTATATCCGAATCCAACTTGGTAGTCAACATTCGCTAACTTGAATAGCCACCCCAATAAACATCCAGCATTCTCCGCTTAAGGTGGGGGATAACAAATGGGTAATCTCCTGATTCAATACCAACGGTGAATTTTTGATTAACTTTTCTGTGATTTATTTCACGAATATTGGTTGTTCGCCCACTCAATCCCAAGCAAACATAGCCATCGCCGTAAACACTTGTTATCTTTGACCGCCAGAAATACCAGTATTTGGTGTGTAACTAAGTATTGTTAGATACGTCCCATCGTTTGGACACTATTGAATCGAGTTTTAGCCCGTGACAGAACAAACACAGGCAGTTGAGAACTCTTCAGCGTCGAGTGGAACGTCGATTGCCCGGATCATAATGGGTATCCTCGGTCACTTCGTGGTGAAGCGTTTCCTGTTCTTCTTATTTGTGGTCTGGTTGGCGAGTACGGTGATTTTCATCATCCCTCGGCTTTCAGGTCAGGACCCCGTTAAAGAGAAGCTACTGCTGGAAGCCCAACGTGGTGGGGCCATGCAAACGGGTCTTGATGCAATGGCGAAGTCTTATCAAGAGAGATTTGGACTCAACCAACCGCTTTGGACTCAGTACACGAACTTCCTTAAAGACCTGGTCAAGCTAGATCTTGGGGTATCAATCGCATTCTTCCCTCGAACTGTCAACGACATCGTTTTTGAGTCATTGATGTGGACGTTAGGCCTGATGGGAACGGTGACGTTACTCGCCTTCATATTAGGGACGCTCGCGGGGGCGGTGCTTGGCTGGCCTAGAAGACCTGGCTGGTTGCAATACATATTTATGCCGTTGCTAACCCTTTCAGCCATCCCTCAGTACCTGTTGGCGATGATCCTGATCTTCATATTCGCGTTCAAACTGGGGTGGCTACCGCTATTTGGTGGTTACTCCCCGGCTACGCTTCCGAACCTAAGTCTCGAGTTCGCGCTCGATGTGCTTGAGCATGCAATCCTGCCGGCATTTGCCATCATCTTCTCTGCCATAGGCTTCTGGGCTATTGGAATGAGAGGCATGATGATCAATACGCAGGGTGAGGACTACATGATTCAAGCCGATGCAAAAGGTTTGAAGGGTTCTCGAATATTCATGCGCTACGCAGTTCGAAACGCCCTGCTTCCGCAGGTCACAGGACTGGCACTGGTACTCGGAACAATCGTTACAGGACAGGTTCTTGTTGAACGGGTGTTCTCGTACCCAGGAATTGGCGATATTCTTTTCCAGGCGATTCGACTATCCGACTTTTTCGTAATTCGAGGAATCGTTATCGTGATCATCTTGGGAATTGCAGGAGCTACATTCCTTCTCGATGTTCTCTACCCATTACTTGATCCTCGTATCAGGGTGAGGAAATCGTAGATGACTGAATCAGTAACTACTCCAGATGTAATAAATCCTGCCGAAAGCGGTGGTTGGAAGCAATTCAACGAAGATCGCATCACGCCGATCAAGAAGTACGCGCTGCGTAACCCTTCCTTGATTGTCGGATCGGTAATGTTGTTTGGAATGTTGTTCCTCGTAGGTCTGGGTCATTTGATCTGGGATACAGAAATGTTCCGTCCGTTGTCCGCTTCGACACGACTCGGACCAACCTGGGACCACCCGTTCGGAACCGACACACAAGGTCGAGACTTGCTAGCGGTCGCCATTCTTGGAACTCCACTAACGCTGCGTATCGGACTAATCGCCGGTGGTGTAGCTATCGGACTCGGTACGGTCGCAGCGTTCCTCGCTGCCTACTACCGTGGAGTCGTTGACGGTGCTATTCGATCGGTTGTTGACGTTGGGTTGGCAATGCCAGCCCTTCTTATTCTGATTCTTGTCAGAATCAACATTGGTCGAGAGCTTTCAACCGACGAAATGGGTATCGCAATCGGACTAACAAGCTGGGTATTCCCAGCTCGTACGATTCGTGCTCAAGTATTGGTCATGCGTGAGCAGACCTATGTCGAGCTCTCTCGTCTATCTGGAACCAGCGGTATGGGCATCATCTTTAAAGAAATGATGCCGAACCTGATTCCATACATTACTGCCAGCCTTGTGGGTTCGGTCGCAGGAGCGATTCTCGCTTCTATCGGTCTTGAAGCCATCGGCCTCGGCAACCTAAGTGCCCCAACTCTGGGCATGACGATTTACTGGAACATCCAGTTCTCGTCGATCACGCTAGGAATGTGGTGGTGGTGGCTTCCGCCGCTGGCCGCAATTGTGATCGTATTCGTCAGCCTGTTCCTGATTTCATCAGGATTAGATGAATGGTCTAACCCACGATTGAGGAAACGCGTTTGAGCACCGAACAAGCAATAACGACTTACAGGGCTGATGCTCGGATTTCCGACAAAGACGCCCTTGTGGTTGAAGGGTTTTCGGTCTACTACGAGACCGATGCCGGAACAGTAAAAGCATGTGATGACGTTACGTTCACTCTCAAACAGGGTGAACGGTTCGCACTCGTTGGCGAATCTGGCTCAGGCAAGACAACCCTTGCCATGGGCCTGATGCGCCTGACACGTCCTCCGGGACACATTGCCAAAGGCAGGGTCACCTTGAACGGACGCGATGTCACAAAGCTATCTGACGATGAAATGCGTAAGACACGGCTCGCTGAGCTGGCTCTTGTGCCGCAGGGTGCAATGAACTCGCTCAACCCGGTCATGCGTATCGAGCGTCAGATAATTGATGGAATCATTGATCACCTCGATGACGACGACAAAGCTCCATCCAAGGAAGAGCTTGACGAGACTGTTCGTGATCTTCTGATCCGGGTAGGTCTTCGTCCTGGTGTTGCGCGTTTATACCCCCATGAACTTTCGGGTGGTATGAAACAGCGTGTAGCAATGGCTATCGGTATCTCGCTTCGACCAAACCTCATTATTGCTGATGAACCAACTTCCGCTCTTGACGTTGTAGTTCAACGCCAAATCATGCAGACGCTTGGACGATTGCAAGAAGGTTTGGATGCTTCAATCATGTTGGTTGGTCACGATATGGGACTTGTCGCCCAGTTCGCTGACACGATCGGGGTGATGTACGCAGGCAAGCTCGTTGAAGTAGGTCCGGTTGAGGAAGTGTTTAGCGAACCTAAGCACCCTTACACGAAACTGCTGATTCGAAGCCTTCCGTCCCTTAAGGAGAAGCGAGAATTCCTCGGAATTCCAGGACTGCCACCGCAGTTGATTCACCTTCCCCAGGGCTGTGCATTTGCTGACCGATGCCCGTCACGATTCGAAAAATGTGACGAGGCGATTCCGCAAACAATAAATCTTGGTGGTCGTCGTGAAACGGCTTGCCATCTGTACGAAGGTGAGGGGCAATCATGAGCACGTTCCTCGAGCTCGACCATGTAACCAAAACCTTCGGTAGCGAAGGCATGTTCGGAAATGGCCAGATAACCGTCGCCGTTGATGATGTATCACTCAGCATCGACGAGGACGAACCCTCAATCACAACGGTTGCAGGTGAAAGTGGAAGTGGTAAGACGACTCTTGCCCGATTGCTTCTTGGAAGCCACGTGCCTAGTGATGGCCGAATGCTTTACAGAGGCAAGGATTTCACGAAGCTAACCCGGCGTGAACAACGAAACTTCCGTCGTGAGATTCAACCGATCTTCCAAGATCCGTTTGAGTCCTACAACCCGTTCTACAAAGTCGACCACGTTCTCGACGCCCCGATCAAGAACTTCAAGCTCGCTTCTTCTGACCGCGAGAAGAAGCGAATGATTGAGGACGCTCTCGAGATGGTTGGTCTACTACCAGGCGAAACTCTCGGACGCTTCCCTCACCAATTGAGTGGTGGTCAGCGTCAGCGAATCATGGTCGCACGTGCTCTTCTTCTGAAGCCTCGTGTGATCCTCGCCGACGAGCCCGTCTCTATGGTTGACGCTTCGCTTCGAGCAACGATTCTCGACTCGATTCGACGACTTAACCGAGATCTCGGTATTTCAGTTGTGTACATCACACATGACCTCACAACTGCATACCAGATCAGCGACAACATCATGGTTATGTACCGTGGAACCGTTGTGGAGGCTGGAACCGTCGATGCGGTTATCCCAGACCCGCAGCACCCATACACACAGCTATTGATCGAGTCGATTCCACAGCCCGATCCAAAGAACCGTTGGGGTTCCGAGCCGCCACAGCAGAACTGGGATACCGGAGACACACAGATCTCTGGTTGCCGTTTTGCTGACAGGTGTCCTGCCGCTATGGATCGATGCATTACAACGAAACCAGCGCAGTATCTGATGAACGAACATCAGCTTGCTACATGCCTACTTCACGAAGAAAAGGGCGAGATGACCAACCCGGACATCACAAGCACTTTCCAGACTGAGAAGGAAACCATCAAAGCCATCCCGGCTGACATGTCGTTGTAGAAACGCCCTAAGGTCCGAATTCATTGACTCCGAAGGTCACGGTGTAAACAGCCAGACCTTCGGAGTTTGTTTTTAACACGAGTTCGTGTTTTCCGAATTCTGGAAGCGTAATGATTTGATACAGCTGAGGGTCACGAACACTCAAGATGCTTTCACCCTCTGCTGTCCACGTAATATCGGCACCTGCTTGTTGCTCAGATACCGGCTGACCGTCAATCTCAACAATAACTTCCGAGTATCCGAAAGATGAACTAAGAACGCTATTTACGGCAGTGGCGAAGAACTCAAACGAAAACTGTGAAAGATTGCCAGTTGTATTTCGCGCCGTAACGACTGCGCTCTCTTCATTGACCCACGGTCCGTCCAAATAGAATTGACCATGTCGTCGCGTTCTGTCGTCGACGTAGTCGACGATCGTGTCTGGAGCTTCGTAGTAAGCGTCCTGTCCGGCGTATAGACCGTCGGACAGGTAATTCTTGGAAACCCCCCCATATAGCTCTCTCGTGATCGTGTGAGCGCTGCCAGAACGATTAGGACTCTCAACAGAGACGTAAGGCACGGCAGCGAGATTTTGACCTGTCGCTTCCAGTACAGCTCGAATCTGTGTTTCAAATTCGACGTACCCGCCCTCACCGAAATGCCTGAGCACCACATCTCCGTCGGGACTGATCAAATACTTTGATGGCCAGAAGTGGTTTCCATACTTTTCCCACGTTGCTTTATCGCTATCGACTGCGATCGGGTACTCGATACCAAAGCCGCGGGCAGCAGCTTCTACCCTTCCGGTAATCTTCTCAAAATCGAACTCTGGCGAATGAACGCCAATGATCACTAATCCAAGATCTGAATAGGCATCGTGCCAAGCATTCAAGTACGGGAACGTTCGAACACAGTTCACGCACGTATACGTCCAAAAATCCAGCAACACCAGTTTGTCGTTGGCAGTAAGTCGATCCAACTCAAGTGGCTCCGAGTTAATCCAATCGTTGATTCCCACTAGAGACAAATCTTCTAGCAGGAATCGTTCAGGTTGACCAACAATAGCGAACTCATTCGACGGTGGAGTTGGCGTCACAGTTGGCGGTAGAATCCCGGCAACAGATGTGGAAGGTTCTGACGTCTCTTCGACTAATTCAGGTTCGTCAACTTCTGAACATGACAATACGAACGCGATCAACGACGACAATACAAGGATCGTCAGAACAATCGATTTAGTTGTCGAATGAATCACCAAACAGAATTCCCGCCGGACCAGAAATGGGCAAGCACAAATTGATTGCGCCTCTGAATGTTACGCAATCCCACTTGCTCCAATTGATACGTGGAATGTCCGGTTACCGACTCATCGAGCCAAACACACTAACTGACAGCTGGTTCTTCGATTTCCAGAACTTGGTTAGTTTCGATGTCGTTAAGGATCTGAGTTGTTCCACTTGGCCAAAGAATCTCAATCTCAGCTATCTCATCGACAGCACCGACACCGAACGTTAGATCTAGTGCGTTCATCGATAAGAACGTTGAACTACCGAGAACATCCTGAACTTGCTTCTTGGGACTATTGTGTTCACCTGCTGGTGTGACCCAAACTCTGGCTCCAATTCCGTCGGCGTTCGAACGTGTCCCGTCGATACCCTGCCGCCCTTTTAGGCGAAGTGTGATCCAGTGATTTTCCCCGCCACCGTTCATCCAAACCATGAGTGGACCGTCGACCAAATGAGTGGTCTCACCATCGGGATTGTTTTTCTCGCCGGACGAATTTGTTCCGATCAGGTCAGCGAACCCGTCTCCGTTGAGATCGCCTTTAGCAAGCCCCTTGCCGTTCTCGTGGAACTCAGGGCCAATTCTCTGCGCGATGCGATCGAATCCAATCTGGTTCGGGGCGGTAAACGTATAGTCGACATCGATAGAGTCGATCAAATGTGATTCAACAGTCACATCACTGAACGTCGCATCACCTGCATTGAGCAACATTCGTCCGTAACCCGGGTACAAGAACCCTCTCGGACCTTCACCCGGCGCAATAATGGCTCCGAGCCAATACAAGTCTTGGTCACCATCGTTTTCATAGTCGAAGAACGCTGTACCGAATCCAAAATCGTAAGCAGCCAATCCTGTTGGCGTACGCCAGAACGGGTTGACGTTGTTTGGGTCTAGCGACGCGGGTGGCGACCCCGCACTCGGCTCTACTTTGGTCGACCATGCGACATCCGGGAAGACGCCAATGGTTCCAACGCTCGAGACACGCTGCGTGCCGTCGTTTCGTAACAGGTAGTGGTAACAGGTACCCCACTGGAAATTAGCCGCATAAGAACAAGCTCCTCCTGGTTGGTTGTTCTGTCCACGTGTAATCGGATGGAAACCGATGTTCGTAATGAACATGTCGAGATCGGCATCACCATCGATATCACCGAGCGCGAATCCCATCCACGCACCTGACTGATCGATGCCCATAGGCGCACTGATGTCGGTAAATTTCACGGTCGACGAGCCTGAGTCGTTCCGGTAGACCTTCAGACGATCACCGTCATCGGCGAGCCATAAATCAATATCACCATCATCGTCGTGATCAAAGAATAGGGTTGCCCAAGTTTCGCCGGCAGGATCGCCACCGATATTGCCGTTGGCGTCTAGATGCTCAGGGTCGAAACCCTCGATGCCTTGCCCTTCAGGGGCATCTTCAGGAAACGTGATCGGCTCGCCAAATGAATCCCGCATCACGATCGGTGGAGCATCCAGACCAGCGTCAGAAGTGATATCGACAAACGAAGAATCTCCAGTGTTCAGGTACATCACATTGAAGTGCCCCGGGTGACTGGCGTGATTGAACGTGGTGAAGTCAACATCACTTCGATTGCCGACGTATAGGTCGAGCCAGCCGTCGTTGTTGATATCGCCGCAAGCAATCGATCCAGCTGAACGAATGTTGATCTGGTCGCCAAACCAACTATCTGTCACATTCACGAATGTGCCATTTTTCTGATTGATGTATAGACGGTCGGCCGAGATGAATTCGAGCTCAGATCCTGGTTCTGTCGATCTGTAATCTAACTTGTCGCCAACCCGTCCCATCGCTCCAACATAGAGGTCTTGATAACCGTCGTTGTTAAAGTCGCACGCAGCAACCGCACTGGAGTTGTGTGCATCAGCTCTAACACCTGCTTCGTCAGCAACATCGACGTACGCACCACCATCGTTGCGGAAGAGCTTGTTTGCTTCACCGCGAGCCTGTTCGATTGGCGCACCAGATTCAGCAGACGTCACATAAAAATCTAGATCGCCGTCTCGGTCGAAATCGAAGATAGCGACACCCGGGTATCGATTTTTTATTCCGGCATCGTCACCCAGCAATTCAGGGGCGACGTTTGTGAACGACCGAAATTCAGTCTCCGACTCCGATTCATTGGAAATCGAATTCGAGTCGGTCGTGCTATCGCAACCAGCGAAAGTAGCGAGTGCAAAGAGAGCTAAGACCAGCCAAAACCCTCGAACCACCGTCGAACTGAAATATCGCTCATTGTTCCGCAATTGCCGCTACCTTTTCCTTAATCAGAGTCGCGACAAAATAGGCTAACTAAGTGAGTAGCTCAACGATTGGTTCAGATGCACCAGTCAAAGTCACAACGAACCTCACATTGGATGATTCAGTTGGATCGAAATGAACGATTAACTTGGAATCGAAAAATCCGTGAGGAACTCGGCCTTGCCTTGGATATCAAGCTTCACGCGGTACAGATCCCCACCCCGGTACGAATCCATCTTGAAACCGGGAGGCTCCCACCCAGTCGGAGTCGGATCACCGGTACCAAATGCGGCGGTAGTCACATATAACTCATTTAGATCCTTGCCACCGAACATCGCTGATGATGTCTGGGCAGCAGGCAACTCCACTCGGCGCTCTTCTTTGCCGTCTGGGTCGAATCGAACGACTGCACCTCCGTACCAAATTGCCGACCACACATAGCCTTCGCCATCGACAGTCATACCGTCAGGAATCCCCCAGTCGTCAGGGATTGTGGTGAACACTCGTTTGTTGGTGATTGCACCGGTAACCAGGTTGTGATCCCACTTATAAATCTCGTGTTTCGGAGAATCGGTCGAATAGAACGTCCTAAGGTCAGGAGAAAATCCCATACCGTTGCAAAGTTCCAACGCGTCGTCAATTATTTCTGCAGTGCCATCAGGCTTGAATCTGAACAACGTGCAGGAGTCGAGGTGCCCGCTACCGCCATACATGCTTCCGTCTGGACCGACACTAATGTCGTTTAGCTTGATGGGGCGACCATCAACATCACCGCGATGCAACCATGTGAAATCATCGTCCGAATTCCAGAGCTGGACTCCTTCCCATGTGCCGACAGCGTGTCCACCTTGTTTGTTACGAGTAACTCCGGCGACGTTGTAGCCCTCATGGAGCAGTTTGTTGTAGCCGGTCGCTGGATCATAGTTCCAGAATTTCCCGCCTTGAATGTCTATCCAATAAAGCGTTTGCGAATCCACATCCCAAACCGGACCTTCACCAACTAAAGCGTTCTCGGCTGCGAGCTTTTCTACCTCGTATCCCATTTATCTCTCCTAGTTGTGAAACCAGCTGTTCCAGTCGGTGATTTTTCTGTGCTTCGAAGAATCGCCAGTCTATATGAGATTTACTCGAAGTATGGATTCCAACGGTGACTGCACACCAACGCGGCTTGAACGCATCTGGGTAAGACTCGTTCAAGTTCACCCAACAGCAGCGTGAAAACAAAGATGTGACATCGATCAACCGAGATTAATTGAAGTTTTGACCTGACTTTTCGTTGCCTGAAATTTGATTCGTCCGAACTCTGCGGCTCTTGCGGCGTACGCTGCTCGTGCGGATTCGGTCATCGCCTGGAACGCCACAATCGCAAATAGGATGATACCGATAAGACCTATTCCGCCTGATACACCAAGTGCGTTCTCACCTAGTTCCGAAACTGAAAAACCAAAAACAACTCGCAGCAAAACGCTGATAGTGATGCACAACCCCGCCGCGTCCATAAGCCATGGATTTCGAATATCTGAACCTTCGAACACGGGAATGAACCTCGAAGCAGCTCCGGATATCAGCGTCGTCACAAAGCCGAGGGTAAATACATGCATCACCGGAAGAGAAATTTCGATAGGCAATACGTCAGTTACCGAAGCGTCATCTAGTGCAGTCAGAATCAACATGATGCTACCGATCGTTAACCAGCCGTAAGCTGCTCGAATCAACCAGTCGTATCGTTCATAGCCAACAGCAAACCGTCGAACTGGACCACTCGCCGGTTCCAACACCCGAAGGGCAATCACGTAACAAATTGCGCCCATCGAGGCGACTATTAAGCCAACGGACGCGACGTTCTGATCTAGATCGGCAAAACGCCCAATTGTCAGGGTTATCAGTCCAATTTGGATCAGACCAAGCGAAAGCGTATTCAACCGTTCATGCATCGGTTTGAGGAGTAGAAATCCTCGGATAGCTCTCGCTGACACGCCGAATATGAAACTTGAAATAAACCCAAATAGTGCGGTGTAGATCAAAGCTTCGTTCCAAGGCGCATGACCCAGAGGAGCGCTATCAATCGCCATTCGTACTGTGATTGCGAGATGTAGGGCTGCGGCGACAACTGACCACGCTATTCCACTGATCAACCAAATCTCGGCGGGTCCAGACCTACTCGCCGACATTCGAACCACGTGTAGAAGGGTCCATCCGAACACCAACATACCCGCCAACAGCAAAACTCCACCGACCACGACCATTGGATCGGCAAACGACGTTTTGTACATGCTTTGCCCTGAGAATCGAAATAACAACCCGGCAATCACTAACCACATGCTCAGTTTCTGCGGCAATGGGTATCGGATTGAACTGCTGAAGAAGCGCGGAACTACGTGGTAAGCAAATCCCATGATGAACAAGCCAGCCCAACCGAATAGCTGTGCGATCCCATGAGATTGCGAGTGAGTCACCCACGTTAAGCTGCGATCCATACCGAGCATTGGCATGATCAATATTGCAGCCCCGGTTGAAAAGCCAAGCACCACGTCGACAAGCACCGAAGCTCGAATAAACGGTCGATAGAGTCGTTGCGACGAGCAGCCCTCTGAAGTCATCTCTTTATTTTGAGGATGTTGCTTCTCAAGCGGAGTAGAAACTCGTGAAGAGCTTGTGATGCATAGCTGCCCAACACCTGAAGGCGACTACAGAGCGCTTCATGAAGAGCTGTAGTCCTGAAATTGTCGCTCAACTCGAAGTTTCAGTACAACGAGTGAGTTGAATACCCCGTCAACTAGGTAGACGGACCAGCAATCGTTATTCGAATTGACGGCTCGGCGCCCGTGGTCTTGATGGAATAGGTCTTGCCCTGCTCGATGAACACAACATCACCAGGTCCAGCCTCGACTGAATCCTCTCCCTCGATCGACCATTTGATTAATCCGCGAAGTACAACCCACCAGCGGTTCTCGTCAGCGTGAGAAGTCGATTCTGATGCCGTTCCCGCCACCTCGTGTGTGTACGTCCCATAGTTGCGATTGTCCGAAACTGCCACCTCTACCCAGTTGGACGATGTCCCGTTTCGAGCGACCAAATCCTTCAACTTGGTGTGGATCAAATTTGGATTGGTTTGCCCTTCGTCTACTGGAATCAATCGACAAGGAGCGACGCCTTTGATGTCGTGATTGCTGTTCGGGTGGGTCACTCCAAAGCGAATCGCCTGTACACCCTCTTTAGGCTGTATATCGTGGGCGAAGCCGGCAGGAGCCATGATGATGTCGCCCCATTCGGACAACACAGGCTCGTACTGACCTATCTGCCATTGAGTTCGCCCATCTAGCGCTATCCACCATTCGTTGAAATCACAGTGAATGTGCGGGTCTGGCGGAGTACCTGGAGGTCCTGAAATCCACACAGCGCGGTTCCGACCGTCCTCGATTAGCCTCTCAGCCCAACGTTCACCGTCGCCGTGCCGCCCCATCGTGTCAGCGTGACGAGCGATTCTCAAATTCATCGGCGCTTCTAAAACCACGGTTGGTCTCTACTTTCCTGCTGCTTGGGTTGCGAGTGCAGCCTGCATCATCGCTCGGGCATAACCCACGGTGTACGCAAACCCGGTGTAGGTTGTTGCTGAAATTCCGTTGAATGGGAACTCGGTATCAGAATCGTTTTCTGGTGGGTGTTCTGGGTATATCAATCGTGGGTATTTTTGCCGAACCAGTTCGCTCATCACTGCGAACATATCGACCTGACCTTCATCGATCCACACCTCGGTGTAGTCGAGTTGAGGGGTACGAGTGACCACGTTTCGGAAGTGGACATGATTGATCTGATCGCGTTCCCCGAAGTATCGGCACGTTTCAACAGGGTCATGCCCTAGCTCGCGAGTAACACCGCAGTCGAACGTGATTCCGTTGTAGGGACTTGGAACGATATCGATCAAGCGTTTCCAACCCTCAACCGACCCCATGATCTGTCCGCTTCCTCGGCTGATCGGTGCGGGAGGGTCGTTGGGATGCAGGGCCAGCCGAACGTTCGCTTCTTCCGCTACCGGGATTACGGCTTTCAGAAAGTATGTGACGTTGTCCCACATGTCGTCGATTGAGTGCGCAGTTTGGCCCTGCAATGGAGGCAAGTCCTTGATGCGGTCGTTGTTGAAATCCATCAACCCTGAACCACCGCGACCTGGAACAACTTTGTAGCCTTCGACTATCCGGTGAGCGTAGAAGTTGTACTCCATAACTGGCAGACCTTGCCGGCCGGCTATCTGAATTGCGTTGATGATCGTTTCAATATCTTCGTCTCGCCCAGCTTCTCCGAACTTAACGCGATCCGATGGATCAAACATGATGTTGCGTAGTTCAAGATCAGCCTCTGAAACGCGATCAATGTTTCGTCTCAGATCGTCATCAGTCCAAGTTTCAAGTCCACCAGTATCGAGACTCGCGGTACTGACACCTTTCACACCGAGCTGTTTCACCCGGCGCAACGATCGGTAGCTAAAGTCGTTTAGAAACAACGTTAGCGTTGGAGTCTGATCATTCTCAGGCCAGTGTCCCTGCCCTTTGATCGAATCGCTTATTCCTGATTTGTTGTAAACCATGTGTTCTTTCCTGCCCACATCGGGCGAGCTCAACGATTATCCCTAGACCATTCCGTGTGCGACATATTCGTGATCTTCCGACGAATACTCGTCTTCCCAGCGCTGCTCGATTCCGGCGCGCCAGTCCTCAGCGAGGGTCTTTAGTTCTGCTGTAATTTCGGGCTCGGAATCTGCCAGATTGGTTGATTCCGAGGGATCGGCCTCGACATCCGAAAGATGAATCGCCGCGATGGGTTCGGTGTCCTCAACCAGCTGACCATCCAGGACTAATTTCCATTTACCGCTCCTGACCGCTGTCTGCCCTTCCATCTCCCAGAAAATCGCTCTATCGTTCAAATTGGATCCGGTTGTGACGTAAGAAAGTAGGCTCGTCCCATCGATTTCGTACTGGGAAGAGTCAACGCCAATCGCTTCTAGAACTGTCGGCACGATGTCCATCGAAGCGCACGATTGATCGCTCACCTGCCCGGCCGGAATTCGCGCAGGCCAGTGCATGATTGCCGGTTCTTTCACTCCGCCATCGAACAGGCTGAACTTGTGGCCTTTCAGACCACCAGACGTACCGCCGTAGTACGGGTCTTGCGAGCCATCCAGCCAGTTGCGGGACTCGCGTGATGGACCGTTGTCAGAGGTAAATACTGAAAGCGTGTTTTCGGTCAATCCCAACCGTTCGAGTTCATCTTTTATTTTTGCAATTGCGTCATCGACAGCACTAATCATTGCTGCCATCACTTGTCGATCCCATGGCAAGTCAGCAAAGCGATCCATATATTCCTGCGGAGCGTGCATCGGATAGTGCGGAGCATTGAACGGGACGTAAAGGAAGAACGGTTTGTCAGATTTGTTCATCTCACGGATGTATTCGATCGCCTTCTTAGCGATGAGTTCTGTGAAATATTCGCCGTTGCGCCAAATCTCTTCATTGTTCTCCCACAGATCATGCGTGGGGTTCAAACTCGGACCTGGGCGATTGGCTCCCCAATAGAAAATGTGCGAATAGAAATCGATACATCCCGCCATGAATCCGAACGTCTTTTCGAAGCCATGGGCACCAGGACGGGATTGCTCTGCTAGCCCAAGGTGCCATTTGCCGGTTAGCGCAGTTTGGTACCCCTCTTTTTGCAGCATCGTGGCAAGAGTTGGAGTACTGGCAGGTAGACCTGTTGCTGTGCGGTGTCCTCGCAGAATTGACCTGACGCCAGCATTGCCCGGGTACCGACCCGAAAGGAGTGCTGCTCTCGAAGGTGAGCATACCGGGCTGTTTGAGTACCAATTGGTGAATCTCACACCGTCTTTGGCCATACGATCTAGTGTCGGTGTTTTGAAATCGGTGGCGCCCATGCACGACAAGTCGCCATAGCCTTGATCGTCGGTCAAATAGACGATCACATTCGGTCGCGAGTCAGCCATGCAGATTCATTCCTATTCCGTAGCTGTAGTGGAAGAACATTACGTTCGATGGGCGACAGCGTAACGGAAGAACAGGGACTGAGGGAGTGCTTGAGTAGTTTTTTCTCGGCGTCTGCGAGGAGTACTAGAGCCCCATCGTAATTTCACCTAATCGGCGAGTGAGAATGGCATTCTCTCGGTAGTCAATCGGAACGACGATCAGCGAAGGTCCAGGAGTGTCCAGCGCCTTTTCGACCGTAGATAGCAACTGAGCAGACTCATCGACATAGTCGAAGCTCCAGCCGAACGATTCAGCAAGCATGTCCCACTTTGGATTGCCGAACGACAAGTCCGTGTGCGAGCCGTAGGTATTGTCCTGCTTCCACTCGATCAGACCGTAACCGCCATCTTCCCAAACCATCACAACGATGTCGGAGTTTAGACGACGTGCAGTCTCCATTTCTTGTACGTTCATCAGGAAACCGCCATCTCCCGCGATAGCCATCACTTTGTGATCGGGATTGACCATTGCCGCACTAATCGACCCAGGTAGTGCAAACCCCATCGACGCGAATCCGTTCGGAATCAGACAAGTGTTGGGCTCACTGCACTGGTACTGGCGCGCCACCCACATTTTGTGAGCACCAACGTCAGACAGCAAAACGTCACTTGCTCCCATAGCTTTCCGAACATCAGCCAAGACTTTTTGAGGTCGCATTGGGCCAGTGGTGGTGTCGTTTTCGTACGTGGCGAAGTCTTCCATCATTTGATGGCGAATCGCATGCTGACGAGTCTGATCGATCTTGAGCGGACTATCGTGAATACCATCGTTCAACATCAGCAAAGCGTGTGGAAGATCGCCGACCACCTCGACTTCAACCCGATAGTTCTCATCAACTTCTGCGGGGACGAAATCCAGATGAATTATTTTCTTATCCCGTTCAGCGTTCCACATATTGGGCGGGTATTCGACCATGTCGTACCCGACAGTGATTACCAAATCTGATTCGTGGATCGCCCGGAATACGAGGTCTTTAGCTTGGAGACCAATCGTGTACAACGAACTCATCGAGTCCTGACTGATCGCCCCCTTCGCCATGAAGGTGTTGATCACTCCGATGCCGGTAGATTCAGCAAATTTAGTCAGCTCCGCAGATGCGCCCTGACGTATTACACCGTTTCCAGCGAGAATCACTGGACTCTTTGCTGAACGGATGACTTGAAGTGCATCGAAGATCACATCACGATCAGGGACAGGACGGGTTGGTCGTGACTTCCGGATTGGATCAAGATCATCGGCGGGGGCGTCAGCAACATCTTCCGGTAGCTCTATATGGCACGCACCAGGCTTTTCAGCCACAGCAAGCTTGAGGGCCTTATGAACAACTTCAGGCACGTTGTGCGGGCTGAGGATGGTCGATGCCCACTTCGTTATTGGCTTGAACATGCCTACAACGTCCATCGCCTGGTGACTCTCTTTGTGCCATCTCTCTGTACCAGCTTGCCCGGTGATGGCGATGAGCGGAGCACGGTCCATATTCGCATCAGCTACCCCGGTGACAAGATTGGCAGCACCGGGACCAAGCGTTCCTAGACAAACTCCTGGCTCTCCGGTGAGTCGTCCGTGGACTTCTGCCATGAAAGCTGCGCCCTGCTCATGTCGTGTAAGTACGAAATCAATAGACGATGAAGCGTCGAGCGCCATCATCAGCGCGGCGTTCTCTTCTCCAGGAACACCGAAAACTCGGGTCACACCTTCGTTTTCGAGACACTGCACGAATAGTTCAGCGGCGTTCAATGTTCAATCCCCCAGCCTCAAGATCACTCGACGGCGTAGCAAATTTTTCAGCCGTCACCTAGACGATACAGGCAGTATTTTTCAGATGTGTTTCAGAATCGGATGCTGATTCCCGTTGTCGATATGTAGATTGGCAGTGCTGAACTGAATCGAATTTCGAAACTGTGCACCAAACTAAAGCAGGACACCAGACAATCAGATCGACGTTAGAAGGGGTACATAAATGACAAACACTGGATCGAATATGGATTTTTCTGATCTTTCAGCTTTGTATCTCAACTGCACCCTTAAACCGAGTCCTGAACTCTCTCACACTGAAGGACTAATCAACAACTCAGTAGCAGTGATGAATGCTCAAGGCGTTGCGACAGAGGTCATTCGTCCTATCGACTACAAGATCGCTCACGGTGTCTATCCAGATATGACGGAACAGGGATGGGATGTTGACGATTGGCCAGCGCTTTATGAAAAGGTTGAAGCCGCCGATATCTTGATCATCGGAACTCCGATTTGGCTAGGCGAAAAATCTTCGGTTGCTACGCAAGTGGTCGAGCGACTTTATTCATCGTCAGGTGAACTAAACGAAGCTGGACAGTACGCTTACTACGGTCGAGTCGGCGGTTGTCTGGTCACTGGCAACGAGGATGGTGCGAAACATTGTTCAATGAACCTGCTGTACTCGCTCCAGCACCTCGGCTATGCAATCCCTCCACAGGCCGACGCAGCTTGGCTTGGTGAAGCAGGGCCTGGACCTTCTTACCTTGACGAAGGTTCTGGTGGGTTACAAAACGACTTCACAAATCGCAACACAACGTTCATGGCGTGGAATTTGATGCACTTTGCCAGGATGATCAAAGATGCCGGCGGAATTCCGGCTTATGGCAACCAACGTTCAGAATGGGACGCTGGAGCACGATTCGGGCATCCAAACCCCGAGTATCGATAGAGGCACTCTGCACCTAACACCATTCTCAAAACGGTGTTAGGTGTACCGAATCTATCGCTGGGTGAGATTTATCACCTGATCCAAGAACGATTAATCCCGTCAAAAACTAGCTCGATCTAGGTTCGGACGAAGCTTCTCAAGCCTTTTTTCCGGTTGTCGCAATTCGCCCATTTAGGAAGTAAGTCGTCATTGGACCTATCCCCTTCATGTCGACCACACCGCGTTCTTCAAACGAGTGAGTTGTTGCCAGTTTCGTCGTCGTCGATTCCAGCACTTGGATGCGATTCGGGATTCCGTGAGATTCGAGACGTGACGCCGTGTTCACAGTGTCGCCCCACACGTCATAAATGAACTTCTTCAAACCAACCACACCGGCTACGGCAGGTCCTGTGTGTAGACCAACTCGAATCTGGATTTCGTTCCCAGTCTCGTCTTGGTATTGGTCAAGTAATTGGAGCATTTCCAATCCCATGTCGGCCATGTTCTCGGCATGACCAGTCCCATCAATTCCGAGACCTCCGGCAATCATGTAAGCATCACCAATGGTCTTGATCTTCTCCAACTCGTATTTGTCAGCGATGTTGTCGAAAAGAGAGAACACATGGTTCAGCATTTTCACCAAGTCGTTCGGACTCATGTTTTTGGACATCTGTGTGAATCCAACAACGTCGGCGAACAGCACGCTCATGTCTTCAAATCTGTCAGCGATTAGTCCTTCACCGCTCTTCAGTCGATCGGCGATTGAGCCCGGCAGAATGTTTAGCAGCAGGAGTTCGTTGTCTTTGTGGGCTTTCTCAAGCTCAAGAGACGCCGTGATCTCAGTTCCATAGAGGTTGATAAAGCCAAATTCGAATACGCCAACCACCAGAAGTGAGAATGTGCGGCCTGCGTATGAAACCTCTATCGATTCCGATGAACCACTATCTGAAATAGTTGAGATTTTGGCAAAGAAATCGTCAGGCAATTTTTCTCCGACTGCCGCGCCAATCGCTTTCAGAGTCACATCGCTGGCTGGGTTTGCGTACTCAACCACTTGATCGCTCGTAATTCGCAGAACAGGGTTCGGGTTCTGGTCTGGGAACTTGTTCATGGCGATCCGAGCAGTGATGTCGGCGCCATAGATATTCGTGATATCAAACTCACGGGTGTGTACCGGACTGAGTGAGTAGGTTCGACCTTCGCCACTTACTTCGAGTGGATCAGCTAAGTCGCTTGATCGGAGTGCGATGATCTTGTCTTGCATGTCGGCACTAAACATGTCGCCGACTTCCATTCCCATCGCACGAACCACCGGTGCACCCGCAGTGTTTGAGTACTCAAGTTTGCCGTCGGGCGACATTCGCATAACCGGGTTTGGGTTAAGGTCGGGGAACTTGTTCAAGACTTTCATTGCTGTGATGTCAGTTCCGTAAATGTTGATGCAGTTGAACTCAAACACTTCAACCACCAACAGGGAGTAGACACAGTCGTCAGCCTCGACTTCGATAGTTTGCGAACTTCCACTGGCAGCGATCTCAGAAATCTGTTGCATCATCTTTACCGGGATGCTTCCGCCTGTCTCTGCGCCAAGAGCTTTACAAACTAGTTCACTGGCGGGGTTTGCGTACTCCAGAACGCCATCGTGAGCAACGCGAAGCACCGGATTCGGGTTCTGATCCGGGAACTTGTTCATAGCGATTCGAGCAGTAATGTCTGAACCATATATGTTGGTGATTTCAAATTCGGGCGTGTAGACAGGAAGCAACGAGAACGTTCGACCATTGCCACTCACCAACAACGGTTCATCGGTTACTTCATTGCACACGTCTTCGATGGACTTGATGATTTCTGGAGTCAGTCGTTCTCCGACGCTGGTCCCCAGAGTTTCTACAACTAATCCTGCGGCGGCGTTGGCATAGTCCAACGTACCGTCACCTGTCATTTTCATCACAGGATTCGGATTGAGATCAGGGAACTTGTTCAGCACTCGCATTGCCGTAACGTCTGTTCCATATACGTTGATGAATCCTTGATCCTTGTACATCACGGGCAGTAACGAATAGGTTTTTACTCCAGCAACGACGTCAAACGAACCGCCTAACTCTTTCGAGGCTTCCAGCATCAATCTTTCGAACAGCTGTTCAGGAAGCTTTTCGTCAAGGACAAGTCCTAGAGTAGTGCTGATTGGTTGGCTGGCTGTATTTACGTACAACAGGTCGCCATCGAACGAGATGCGGAGCACCGGATTCGGGTTCAAGTTCGGGAACTTGTTGATCGCTTCGAGTTGGTCGCGCAATCGGCTGTGGGCATCTGCATTCGCGCGGCGTGCTGAGCCAACCACAGTTGCGCTAGTGAATAACGAGACTGTGAACGGTACAAGCACAGTCATCGGAATCTGCCACGCCATACGGGAGGTCCACTCACCAGCGACTAGCGACGCACCTTGAGTGATAGCGACCAAAGTCGTACCCACAACCAGTGCGGTCTTGAGTGCTCGCCTTATTACTCGGCCATCGCGTAGGTCGCTCAGCCAGATTCGCGTCTGCATGTTAATCAACTTGGTGAATTCGTCTCTATTTTAGGAATCGAAGCTTACCCGAAACCACTCGTACTTGTAGGTAGATTTACCGCTAGAACAGGTCGGCAGCCCCTGCGGCAGACCTGTTAGATTCGGCAGCGGGTGAAACGATGCTGCATTCAATGCCAAAAAGAACCTCTTTTTCATGAATGGTGTGTCAGAAGTCAGGTCCGCCGATGTGAATAAGAAAGATGACGACCTATGCCCTGCCATCAATAAAATCTCGTGCCGAACATTTGAATCACTTATCTACTCTCGGCTCAGAGCGAATTTCGGGTTATTGTTGTTTAACTCAATCTCTGACAAATCTCGTTTGCCTGAAAAATAACCGGCAAATCGTTAGCGGAAGCGAATGTAATACATGCCTGATTGGTGGCTTGAAGCGACACTACCGACCGTCGTGTTCGGTGTGTTGTTTGCAATCTGGGTACTTATTCCAGCGCCTGAGGGCGAATCAGATTTTGCCAGCAAACTTCGCGACAGGTTCCGCAAATAATGTTTGCATCCGCTGACCGAAAACGACTCGTCATGGGTCTGCTACTTCTTGCCGTCATCATGGGATTATTTCTGGCGTTCAACCGCTTGCCGAAAATCGGTATCGTCGGTGAAGATCTCGACGCTGTCCAATCGCCAACCAGTCAGTGCTTCCAAGGTTTCTGTATCGAACGTGATCCTGGTGTAAGTTTTACAACTCGCTGGATCCAATTTTCGATTACCTATCTACGGCTTGTGACCGTAGGTATGACCTTTGCCTTCATAACCGCAGGACTTGCCGAAGCATTTCTGTTCTCAAAATCGATTGGAAAAGGATTACCAACCGCAGGAGTCTTTAGGCGAACTGTTCAAGGCACGTTCGCCGGCGGAGTAATGAATCTCTGCTCTGCCTGTATTGTCCCCGTATCGTCAGCCTTCCATAAACGCGCCAACATTGAAGGCGCAATAGCGATGGTGCAAGGGTCGACCACTCTCAATATTCCGGCTTTGGCGATGGTTTTCTTTGTGTTCAGCCCGGTGCTTGGGTTCAGTCGTCTAATACTTGCGATAGTTGGAGCACTGATCATCGGACCGATCGTGGTGCTGAGCGTACGTCGAGATCGCGTGAAATCGGTCGAAATACCCGACACCTATAAAGATCCTGTCGACTCAGCGAGCTGGGGTGAAGTACTCGCTCCCGCCTTCAGGCATTGGGCAAAAGCAAGCATCGGTTACGCGATCAGACTCTCGCCAATCATGATTCTTGCCGGATTTGCCAGCGGTCTTGCCATCCAGTGGCTCAGCCCTGAAATTGTCGCAACGTATCTCGGAAACGACGTTCGAGGTGTCCTTCTGGCCGCCACTTTTGGTGTCTTGATCAACGTTCCCCTGTTATTTGAAATACCGCTGGTTGCCCTACTGCTGCTACTTGGAATGGGAACCGCACCGGGTGCCACTCTACTGTTCACTGCAGCAGCGGGTGGGCCTGTTACTTTCTGGGGACTATCAAAACTTATGCCTCGCAAAGCTCTTACCACGTTCGCCTCGGCAACATGGGCTGTAGGTGCTTTAGGCGGGCTATTGGTGCTGTTCGGTGGAAACTATTTTTGGGAAGATGCTGGACTAAGCGACCGAGTTGCCAAGGCGGCGGAACAACGGTCTGTTGAAGAGTTGTTCCAGGACTCGATCTCAAGCCCAATTGATGCCGCTGACTACCCCTCGGCTTTCGACGGTTCACCCGGCGTCGATGAGTTCTCACCGTTCCAAAACATTGCGCCGTTGATTGGTTCTGATGCGCTTATCGAAAACCGCTACCCCGGTGTAGCCATATTTGATTTTGACCGAGATGGCGACCTAGATTTCTACGTTACTTCAGGAGAATCGAATGCGGTATTCCAGATAACTCGAGGTGGTGCCAACAAACTGTTCCGCAATGATGGCGACAGCGTATTCAATGAGATTGGGGTTTCGGCAGGCGTTTCAGCTGAGACCCACAATTCAACTGCAGTTGCTGCCTGCGACGTGGACAACGATGGGTTCCAGGACCTGTACGTTGGTGCGCAAGGTCGCATTGGTGACAATCTCGACTATCGATCGATTGCACAGAATCCTGAGTTAGCAGCGGTCGTCCAAGACCGTTTATTCCACAACAACGGTGATGGCACCTTTTCAGACATCACCGCCATCGCGTTCGGGCAGCAAGTAAACCAGCGTTCAGCAGCAAGTATTGCCTGTGGTGATGTCGACAACGATGGCTGGCTCGATCTTTACATTGGAAATCGTGCCGATCAAGATTTCGTTAGGTTCGACACTTCACGTCATCACGGTCACTTCAACACCTTCTTCCACAATAACGGTGACGGCACGTTTGCTGACTTAACTGTTGACTCAGGGCTGTTCTCACCACCAATACGTATGCGAGATGTTTTAGGCAACCCGATCGTCTTCCCTGCCCCTGGAAACACGACGATGGAGGGATTCGACATTAGCGTCACCGACGCTGCGGGTAATGTCGTGGGTGATCCTGCTGGACAGACCTGGACGACGTTGATGTTCGACCACGATTCAGACGGTGACCTTGACGTGTGGGTCGGTGATGACGGTGACCGTCTCAAGGTTTACCGAAACGACTCGAACCCTGCAGGAATTACTTTCACGCCAGTCGAAGAATTACTGGGGATTGACCAGATGGGTCAGTGGATGGGATTTGCTCTCGGTGACTACGATGGCGATAACGATCTCGACGTGTTCGTTACCAACATGGGATTCCAGCCTTTGGAACGTCCGTGGCCCGCAGTCCCGTCGGCCGATTGCGCTTACTACCACTCAACCGACACGGGTACTTGTTTCCACGCGCTGATTGAGAATCGAGCAAACGAAGACTCAGATCCCAATCGACCTGGAGCATTTGTGTTTGTCACCGGCGACACAGAAGTTGCAGCAAGCGCTGTTTTGGCTCCAGCATCTTTGGGTGACGGTTTCTCAGCCGCTGATGAAGCATCGATTGACGGTCTTGAAGCGTATGAGTTTGGATTCGGCACAGCCTTCTTCGATATGGACAACGACGCCGACCAAGATCTCTACTGGCTTGGTTCTATCGGTGCGCGTGGAGAAGGACCACAAGGCAACATTGCTCCCGGTGTGGGACGGTTGCTCCAGAACGATGGCAACGGGTCATTCACGGATGTAACCGCTGCGTCTCGCATTATTGACTCTCTTGCCGTCGATTACGGCACGCTTGATCCCGATGACGATGAATTCAACGCGAGCGAACAACGTATCGGTGTTGAGTTTCACGAAAACGGTAAAGGGGTCGCAGTGGGTGACCTAAACGGAGACGGGTTCGTTGACGTCATCGGCACGAACAGCAACGGAGAAACCTTCGATGCTGACGGTGGGCGAGCGGTGGCGAGTGGTCCGCTATTCGTATGGATAAACGGCACGAACGACAACAAGTGGGTGTCATTCCGACTAACCGGTGGAATGAGCATCGGGAGCGCACTAGAAAGCGCCGAACGCTCAGGATCGAACGCCGATGCGATCGGTGCAAAAATCACGGTTACCCACCTCGGTTTCGATGGAGAACAAGTCATCCAAACTAAGGAAATCCTTGGTTCTTCAAGTTTCCTATCCATGAGCTCACTCGACACCCATTTCGGACTGGGTGGAGCCGAGTCTGTCGACGTGGTAATAGAATGGCCAAGCGGTCGAACGAGTGTGCATGATGACCTTGATGTCGATCAACTACACGAATTCGCAGAACCGACTGAATAGCTACTCTGTCGGATCAGGGCGTTTCGGCTTCGTAAGTATCGCCAGCGCCAGTCCCATGAGAGAAAAGACTGTGACCAGCAGGTAGGCATACTTCCAGCCGTTCATGAATGAATCGCTGGCCGCCTTATTGCCGGTAATATCGCTCAGTGGAATATCAAATCCGTCAGCGACCATCACGCCAACCACGACAGCTGATGCAATCGCCTGACCAGCCACGTTGCCGACGTTTCTCGTCAGGTTCGTAAGGGCACCAACAACTCCGAACGATTCCTTTGAAACTGCTCCGAGAATGGTGCTGTTGTTTGGCACACCCCAGAGACCCATTGCCAAGCCGTTGATCAATAGCACGACCATGACTATCCAGAATGGGGTGTCGCTCGAGAACACCATAAATGCGATGGCAGTCGCTACCAACATCGCGAAGCCGATCACGGTGAAAGGACGCTCGCCGATGCGGTCACCCATACGACCTGAAGAACTTGCAGCAACGGCCATTCCGAGCGAAGTAAGGAAGAGTATTCCTCCTGCTGCAGCCTCTTGAATATCACGAAGGCTTATCAGGTATATCGGCATCAAGAATCGTACGGTTGTCGTGCCCAAGAATCCCAAGAATCGGGTCGCAATCGCCATTGTGAACATCACGTTTTTGAACATGCGAAGTTCAAGCATTGGTGAATCAGATTTAAGCTCCCACCAAACGAAGAACGAGAGAAGAATCACAGCTGAAGCTGCGCCTCCAAGAATCAACGGAGACGCAACTGCGACACCAAATGGATTGTTGATCAGAATCACGACGACCACGATCATCAACCCAGATACGATCGCTCCAACCCAATCGAACACGCGACGTTCGCCGGCTCTCCGTTTCTGACTCACGACTTTTTCGTCAAGAATGAAATAACCAGCTACAAACGCAATTCCGATCGGAATCGTCAACATCAAGAACAGCGATTCCCACGGTAGGAATTGCAGCACTAACCCTGCGATTACCGGACCGATGGCTCCACCAATAGCGACAGAGGTAGTCTGAGCACCAATCGCCTTTCCGCGTTCGTGAGCCGGGAATACCGATAGGACCATCGCTGTTCCGACTGACTGCCCCATCGAGTTTCCGATGGCAGTTACAACACGGGCGAGAATCAGTAATCCAAAACTTGGCGCCAGCGCTGTAAATACAGACCCGCCTCCAAACAGCACAAGACCGATCAGGTGAACTTTCTTACGACCGATAATGTCGGCCATTCTGCCCATTGGCAGCATGAAAGCGCTGATCGTCAATCCCTGAACAATCACGATCCACGAGGCAGATCGAAGAGTCACGCCGAACGTGTCAGCGATTTGGGCCAGTGCGATAAACACCATGCCCATACTTGCGACCATCGTGAAGAATGCGATGCCGATTGCTGTGAACGCCACCCATTTGTTGGGTTCGTTCGGGGTCGACTGATCTGGTGCGATTACAGGGGGCTTGCTTACCTCGCTCAATCGGTGACGCTCGTGTCGGATACTGGGGCAGATAGTTGCATGCGCGACATACTACTCCCGCCATTGACAGGAAACGCGATCATTCAAGTCCGCAAGGTCCGAATTTGAGTCCTATGTTGCGCGCGCCTCAATCCAGTCAAGATCGAACTCGAACCCAAAACCTGGTGCGTTCGAAGGGGTCAGGTATCCATCCTTGATGACTGGAGTTCCCGGCAGAACAACTAGTTCCTCAAGCGGAACACCGGGAGGGGCAACACCCTCGGATCGCTCAGCCCACATGACCGACGACATTGCGTACGCCAGATGCTGTCCATATGGATAGTTTGTGCTGGCATGTGGAATAACCGTCAGTCCATGTGCTTCGGCAAGGTGGCAGATCTTGATTCCGGCGGTAAGCCCGCCAACCCATTGAAGGTCAGGTTGGAAAATATCTACAAGCCCATGACTTGCAGCGTGAGCGAACGGATGAATCGAGTACCAGTGTTCTCCCGTTGCTAGCGTCTGGAAGGGGATTCGTTGGCGGAGATTGAAGTAGCTGTCCATGTCCTCTGGCAGCATGTAATCCTCGAGCCACTTGATTCGATACGGTCGCAGCTGCTCTGCAAGCCGAACCATGTAGTCGGTATTCATCGACATCCAGCAATCGACAGCTATCTCGACGTCTGGTCCAACCTGTTCACGGGTTTTCGCAACAAGCTCCTCGGTTCGATTCAATCCGGCAAGCCCGGCGTCAGGTCCTTCTCTGAGGAACAGTTTTACAGCCTTGAATCCGAGTTCGAGGAACCATTCTATCGAGTTCTCAGTGCCGTACGAAAGATCAGTATTACTTGCGTAGCAGAAGATTTTTTCTTTCTGAGGACCACCGATGATCTCGTACACCGGCTTATTCAGCAACTTGCCCTTAAGGTCCCAAAGAGCGTTATCGACTGCACTGATAGCAAAGCTCGAAACGCCCGCTGTGCCGTAAGGTGCAGTCGCTTTTTGCATGAGATCCCACACACGTTCGGTGGCCATGCAATTCTCACCTTCGATAACTGGACCGATGTGGTCGTTTATCAAAGGAACAGTCACACCGCTGTGCAAGGTCAGTCCGAAACCCCACGTACCGTCTTCCGCAGTAACCACACAGGCGGTGCGCTTCCAGTTGTTGCCCCAGTCAGACCTTTTCAGTTCTGGGTAGCGCTGCATCGGGCTAACAAACCCGTTGGTTTCAACTTTTGGAACACGGGGTTTCGTCGTTGCACGCGGAGTTACATCAACCTCGATTGCTTTGACTGACCTGATCTTCATGCGGAAATATTCCTGTCCTTGCGAAGTGGGATTAGCGAATTACGCCGGACTTTACATGAAGATCAGACCAAATAAGTTCTACTCGCCTCTGAACTGCTCATCAGAATTGGCTCGCATGAAATCCATATTCATCTCAATTCCTAATCCAGGAGCGTCCGGCAAATGTAGTCGGCCTTGGCGAACGTCGAGTGGTGTTTGAATGAAGTTGTCGTATGCAACTAAACGGTGGCGCGCTGTTTCAAGCTTGTAGAAGTTCGGAACGGTCATCATCACGTGAGCACCAGCCAGCACATTGATGGGCCCGCTAGCGTCGTGAGGAGCAATCGGAAGATAGTACGCCTCTGCCATCGTAGATATCTTCTTGAGCTCGGATATACCACCAGTCCAAGTAACGTCTGGCTCAAGGAAATCTGCGAGATCATTTTCAAGAATTGCAGTGAATTCCCAACGAGTATGAAGTCGTTCACCAACAGAAATTGGAATGTCGATTTGATCTCGAACGTTCCTCAACGCTTGAGGACTCTCAACCGGAACAGGCTCTTCCCACCAATGAATGTTTGAAGGAAACACACTGCGTGCAAGGCGCACAGTTGTCGGTACATCGAATCGACCATGGGCGTCGATCATCAGTTCCATGTCTGGTCCGGCACCTTCACGAATCGCCGCAGTGATTTCGTTTGCTTCGGCCTCACCCTTGGTGGTCATCCCACCGTTGAGATACCCGTTGTCCTCTTCTTCCATGTGGGGATAAGGATCGAACTTCATACCTTCGTGACCAGAGTCAGCGATCTCTTTCGCCTGACGCTTGGCCTCGTCGGGTCCGATGTTTGGATCAGGATGCGTGTACAGAGCTATGTTCTTGCGAACTGGACCGCCAAGGAGTTCGTATATCGGCTGGTTCATTGCCTTGCCGCGAATGTCCCACAGTGCAATATCGATTCCGCTAATTGCGTTAGTCGAAGCTCCTCGCGAACCCATGTAGGTGAACCGTCGGAAAATCTTGTTCCAAATCTTTTCGATATGGAACGGGTTCTCACCTACTACCAACGGATCTAACTGCTGCAACACCGCGCACACTGCTCGGTTGGCCACCGGATGAGTAGTTGTTACTTCTCCCCAACCTGTAATGCCTTCGTCGGTCTGAACTTCCACGAATATGTACTCGCCTTGCCTACCGAAGTTATAAGCGGCAGTAGCCAGAAGAAGCCAAGGGGTGACCTTTGTAATTTTCATGGAGAATTCTTTTCAGATATGCACTGGGGCATGTTTGCGATGTACGAAAGTGCAACAAGTTTCACAGTGAATCGGTGAGATCACAAGTGATTTCGATATTTGGATTCGTCATTCAAATCATGAAATGATCACTAATTTGCGACACCCACGACCGCTTGAAACGAATATCCTCATCCAATTCCAATTGCAGCACGAGCAGCCTCCAATAATCCCAAGAGAATAAGGAATCCAGTCCTTTTGTCGCCCAACATAAGTGAAACTCACAACATTGTGATCATTGGAGCCGGTTCCGCCGGACTGGCGACGAGCTACTTCCTGAAAGAGCGCGGAATAGAACATCTGGTTCTTGAGCGTGGTGACGTAGGAAATACTTGGGACGCTGAACGGTGGGATGGGTTCTACCTCGTCAATCCAAACTGGGCTGTCCGTCTGCCCGGATTCCACTACGTTGGAATCGAGCCCGAGGGTTATCTATCGAAGATAGAGACAATCCAGTATCTCCAAGACTACGCCGATCATTTCAAAGCACCGGTCAGAACTGGTGTCGAAGTGAAATCCATTGATCGGGTAGGAACCACCTACCTACTCAAGATGGAGTCCGGAGATTCCATTGAAGCCAATTGTGTTGTCGTTGCCACCGGAGCGTTTGGTGTACCTAAAGTTCCCGACTTCTCCGAATCACTAGCTGATTCGTTAGTCCAAATCCACTCTGCAGCGTATAAAAATCCTGACTCACTAGACGAGGGAGCTGTTCTCGTTGTCGGCTCTGGTCAATCGGGTGCTCAAATTGCTGAAGAGCTCCAGGATGCAGGCAAACAGGTTTACCTTTCGGTAGGAAACGCAGGTAGGCGTCCTCGTCGATACCGCGGACGGGACTCGTCCTGGTG
>JBDQHW010000010.1:0-73815 GCA_040264655.1 Dehalococcoidia bacterium
GACCCGTTCTGAACTCTTTGCCGGACCCGAATCCAAAACTTCAGCACTCAAGTCTGAGCCCAACGACTCTCTTACAGCCTTCGCCATGTCGTGCAAGCGCATTTTGTTTGGAGATTCGAGCTGAAGTCGATTGGTTATGTACGCCACCGAAATGTCGTCATCCAAACTCGCCCACCCGGTGCACGTCGCCATTCCGCCGTGCCCGACGGTGTCGTTGTCGTCAATGCTTGCGTATTGGTTGGGCGGAGATGATGGTAAGCGAACTCCATAGCCAACTCGGGAGTAGTTCCCGGAAGCAGCGTCAGGACCCTCGGCCTGAAGCGATGTGACCTCAGTGACCACGTTTTCAGGGAGCCACGGAACTCCGCTTATTCGACCCTTCCCAGAAATCGCCGAGTAGAACTTTGCAACATCGTGAGCTGTTGTGATCATCGACCCAGCGGGCATGGTGATCGAAGCTCGTCGCAATGAGTTGATATTTTCGAGAATGCTTGGGTCGGGCCAATCTGCGCTGGCGTCGACAGGAACCAACCTTCCGAAGTCGTCTGAGCCGATTGCGAACGAAGTATTTTTTAGTCCCAATGGCAGAGTTACTTCTCGTGCAAACGCTTCGGTAAATGTGAGTCCTGAGATGCGAGATGCGATCTCACCAACAAGCCATCCAAAAGTTCGGGAGTGGTAGTGGACAATCGAGCCTGGTTGGGTCGCAGGTCGCATATCTTCAATGTGAGATATGACACGACCCCAGTCGCCGTAATCATCTGACGGGATCGAGTCGGACGACGCCAACCCAGCCGTATGTGAGAGGACGTGCCCGATCGTTACTGACGATTTTCTACGTGTTCCAAATTCAGGCCAAAACTCGGCAACAGGCGTGTCCCAGTCGAATTTGCCACGAGCCTTATACCTCCACAGAACGGCTGCTGCTAGTGGCTTGCCCATAGAGAACACTCGGAACAACGGCGACGAGTGGCGTGCTCCGCGAACGATGTCGACAACCTCAACACCGTTTCGAAACACGCAAAGCGAAGCACTCGAGTGAAGTCCAGCATCAATTTGCTGGTTGAATTCGTTCTGGATTGCAGTATGTGCTGTGGGCGAAAGCTGCTGGGTCATTGTTGGGCTTGTGTCTTGTGTTGAGCTTGATTCGTCGCGTCTGGTAGGTAGTGCAGTCGAAACAGGATAATCTTCACCGAGTCGATGGGTTGATGCCATGCTGAAACGGTTTCGGGCGAAGTCGCATCGAATGAGTGCGAGTTACGGAGGAGTATTTCATGCCATTCGGCGAAGCACCGGCGCAAATAGTGCCGAAGAGTCTGGACGACTATCTAGAAATTCAGACTAAGGCCGTTTTTCAGAGCGGTATGTCGTGGAAGGTCGTTGAGTCCAAATGGTCGACCATTCGAGATGCGTTTCACGATTTTCAGATCGGAGCAGTTGCATCTATGGATGAAGCTGCGGTCGATGCATTGGCAGACGACAAACGTGTAATTCGAAACCGAAGGAAACTACAGGCGATCACTGATAACGCTCGCAAGATGATCGAACTCGAGGATGAATTCGGATCGTTCCAAAAGTATCTTCGTTCGCATGATTCGTTCTGGGACTTAGTCAAGGACCTGCGAAAACAGTTCAAGTTCATGGGAGAGATGGGCTGCTACTACTGGCTCTACGTAGTTGGCGAACAGGTTCCAGATCATGAGGTGTTTGAGGCGGAACGGACTCAACCTAAAAAACGGTGAGTTTCATCTGTAAGTAACCAACGAGAAAATGCCATATCGAGTGCCGCACCCGTGGTACAGTGGCGACCTCAGCGGATGTTTGGGAGTCAGCACTTCCGATACTCGCCAATATCGAACAAATACTTGCCCTTTAGTGAGACTTTTTGTGACTACTGAAACACGATCAAACGCCGACGGCCTGGAATTCAAGCAATTTGGTAAACGCTACCGAAAAGTCGATGGTGATGCGAAGGTCACCGGTCAAGCAGTATTCGGAGCCGATTTTACCGCTGCCGGATCACTGTTCGCCAAGATAGTTCGTAGCCCTCACGCACACGCTCGGGTCATATCTATCGATACATCCGAGGCAGAGGCAATGCCAGGTGTTGAAGCCGTTTGTACCGCAGCCGACTTCCCTTCCGACGTCTCTGGTGATGTTGATACTGGTGAAGTTGAGATCGGAATTCAGTTCCTAGCCAACCTGATCATGGGTCGTCGCAAAGCGCTGTTCGAAGGTCACCCGCTCGCAGCAGTAGCCGCAACCGATATTCACACGGCAGAAGAAGCCGCACGACGCGTGAAGGTTGAGTACGAAGTACTTCCAGCTGTAACCGACCCGATTGAGGCAATGTCTCAAGAAGCTCCGCTACTTCACGAAGGGCTTATCGCAACTTCACTTTCAGGATCAGCGGATGCTCCTAGCAACATTGCTGGGCACATGGAAGGTGGCAAGGGCGACGTTGAAAAGGGATTTGCTGAATCCGACGTTGTTGTTGAGCGAACATACCGAACAGCCCTTGTTCACCAGGGCTACCTAGAGCCAGAGGCTGAAACTGTTCACTGGCACGCTGATGGACGTATCGAAGTTTGGGCTAACTCTCAAGGATCGTTCCCTCTACGACAGAACATGTCGAACCTTCTCGGTGTCGATGTCAGCAAGATCAAAGTAATTCCGCTTGAAGTCGGTGGAGCATTCGGAGCGAAGAACACGCCTCGAGTAACTCCAGTAGCAGCGATTCTTTCTAAGAAGGCCGGCAAGCCCGTCAAGATCGTTCTAACCCGAGAAGAAGTTCTCAAGGCAACCGGTCCTGCATCGGGTGCAGTAGTCACGGTCAAGATGGGTGCGACCAAAGACGGCGTTTTGAAAGCCGCTCAGTCACGTCTCGTATTTGGTGCCGGTGGATTCCCAGGATCGCCAGTTCTGCGAGGTATGCAGACCATATTTGCTTGTTACCAGCCTGAGAACTCAAAAGTTGATGCCTACGACGTGGTAACTAACGCTCCGCGTGTTGCTGCATACCGTGCGCCGGGTGCAACAGTCGCTACGTTCTGTGGCGAATCTACTCTCGATGATCTGGCTCGCGCGATCGGGATGGACCCGATCGATTTCCGTATCAAGAACGCTGCCAAAACAGGTGACACCAACGTTGATGACGAAGAGTACGCACGGATCGGAATTGTTGAGATGCTCGAAGCTGTAAAGGCTTCTGACGAGTACAACCGACCTGTAAAGAAGAGCGCAAACGGATTCCCTGTTGGTCGAGGAGTCGGAATCGGCTGGTGGCCGTGCGGAATTGAAATTTCGAGTGCACGTGTCATGGTCAACCACGACGGTGGAGTCGATGTAACAATCGGTGCAGTTGATCTTCACGGTGTTCGAACAGGTACTGCTCAGGTAGCTGCCGAGACTCTCGGAATCGAGCCTGATGAGATTTACGTTCACACCGCCGATACAGAAGGAATTCCTTACACAGGAAACGCTGCTGGCTCACGAATTACTCGTACTCTGAGCCAGGCCGTTTACAAGGCTGGAACAGCAGTCATTTCTCAGATGAAAGAGAAGATGGCAGTTCGTTTCGGTGTCGATACTGAATTCGTTGAGTACGAAGACGGCTACTTCTACGCTCGCGACAACCAGGATTCAAAGGTCTCTTTCAAAGACGCTGGTGCCGCTGTGACCAAAAACGGTTCCAACGTTGTGGCAACAGCTTCGAACGATCCGGGTATGCGAACAGCTAACGGTTACGCAATGGCTGTGGCCGATGTTGAAGTCGATCCCGACACAGGAAAAGTTCAGCTCACCGATTTCACTTTGTTCCAAGACGTAGGAAAGTGCATCAACCCAACTCAGGTTGAAAGCCAGATGCAGGGCGGAGCTGTTCAGGGAATCGGTTGGGCACTCTCGGAAGAGTATGTTTACGACGATCAAGGTCAGATGAGAAACGCTTCGTTCCTCGACTACCGAATGCCTACTGCGTTGGATCTACCGATGATCAACACCGTAATTCTCGAAACCCCAGCCGACGACGGTGCATTCGGAATTCGGGGCGTTGGTGAACCGCCAATCGTTCCACCACCAGCCGCCATCGGAAACGCAATCAGCGATGCAGTTGGCGTGCGAATGGAACGACTTCCTATGAGCCCTGAGCGGGTGTTCGAGGCGATGAGCGACTCGAAGTCGTAAATTGGCCAAGATAACTTAGAAAGCAAAAACATATTGGCAGAAGCCAAAGCTGCGCCGTTTCAAGCTGAATGGAAAGATCCGGGGCTAACGCCTCGTCAGATCAAGCTGACCTTGATCGGCGTGATGTTCGCGATGTTCCTCGCATCGCTAGATCAGACCATCGTTGCGACTGCTATCCCCCAGATCATGGCGGACCTCGATGGGTTCGATAGGTTCACTTGGATTTCAACTGCGTACATTGTTGCTTCAACGTCGGTTGTTCTGATTACAGGTGCAGTGTCCGACGTTTACGGTCGCAAGTGGTTGTTCGTTGGCGCCATAGTTATATTTCTGATCGGATCGGCACTGGCTGCTGCTTCTCCCACCATGAACGCTCTCATCGTGTTTAGAGGGGTTCAAGGAATTGGTGGCGGAATGATCATGGCGTTGTCGTTTGTGACGATCGCCGACTTGTTTCCACCAAACGAACGAGCCAAGTACATGGGCATCATTTCGGCTATGTTCGGTGTTTCATCCGTACTTGGTCCGACGTTGGGCGGACTCATCACTGATCAGCTCTCATGGGAGTGGATTTTCTTGGTGAATATTCCGCTTGGAATCCCAGTAATCGCCCTGTTTATTAAACTCTTCCCGAACGCCAAGAAAGATGGCCCCAAGAGATCGATTGATGTCGATGGAGCGGTTCTAATCGTTTTGGCGATCGTGCCTGGGCTTCTAGGGCTTTCTTGGGGTGGAAATCAGTACGAATGGTCAGATCCGCTCGTTGTCAGTTCTCTGGTGTTCAGCGGAGTAATGCTTGTTGTATTCGGGGTTTACGAGACTCGAATCTCTGAGCCGCTACTTCCGTTGAACGTGTTCAAGAACCGGATCGTTGGGATTGCCTTGCTCGCGACGTTGCTGACAGGATTTGCAATGTTCGGAGCAATTTTCTTCGTACCTCTGCTGTTCCAGGGTGTGCTCGGTGCATCACCGACTGCGAGCGGAAGCTTCCTAACTCCGATGATGCTTGGAATCGTCTTCGGTGCAGCTGTCAGTGGTCAGATACTTTCCAGAACTGGTGGGCACTATCGTCTCCAGGGAGTTATTGGCGTATCGATCATGGCGATCGGAATGTTCTTGCTCAGTCGAGTTAGCGGTAGCACGACTCACGCTTACGCTCTTTCATCGGCGGTCGTAATGGGATTCGGACTTGGAACCTCGTTCCCGCTTTTCACAATTGCCATCCAGAACGGTGTCCCTCAGCAATACCTTGGAGTGGCGACATCGTCAGCTCAGTTTTTCCGTTCAGTTGGTGGGTCGATTGGGCTAGCTTTATTCGGATCATTCATGGTCAGACAGTTCAAAGATGGCATGCAAGAGAACTTGCCGCCGGAAGCGTTTGAAGCAGTGCCGCCTCAATTGCTAGACCAGATCACTAGCAACCCAAATGCGCTTATCAATTCGGGGGCATCTGAGAGCTTGAGGTCTGCATTCGCGGCGAACGGTGAATCCGGCGTTGCGCTTGGCGAAAGCGTGTTCCTTGCCATCAAACAGTCGCTGGCTTCAGCGATCGGTGATGTTTTCTTCCTAGCGTTTATATTTGTAGTAATCGCAGTCGTTGCCACAGCGTTCATTCGAGAAGTCCCATTGCGCCAGCGAGGCGGACCCGCTACGTCATCGAGTCCTAAGCCACCTTCGGAATCGACTGAATAAATGGTGGACGGCGCGCCGGCTCGTTCCCCAATCGGACGTTCTGCAACGTTCCGCTTAGGGAATATTCGACCGACACCTCTATTTTGAGTTCAACTGCGAATCTGATTAATTAGAGCAATCATCGATTCGACGCATGTTCCCCAGCACCGCGCCGTTTAGTTTTTTGGTGTTTCCCTGTATGGCGCGCCGGTGAAATCCGGTCATAAATCGGATAAGATCACAATTGGTAGTGTTTTTTGATCTGAAAAGCACAAGTTATTGTGCAGGTAATCATTTTGGGACTTAATACCTATCTGGAATGCCAACTAGGATTAACGTCTGCCCGCGAAAATGTGGGTTAGTCACCGGCACTCGTTCGGACACGTCACCATGCGTACAGAACAAACATTAGTAGCAAAAGAATTAATTACAGCTCTCGGAGTTCTTGGCAAAGCACAAGAACTTGGAGCCGATGACGAGCAGTTGTCGGAGCTAACTGCACGCGTTCACAGCGCTGAGAGCGAATTCCGCCTGATATCTGGTCAGGTTGCGAGCTAGGCTTTCGCTCTAGCGACTTCGGCGAACAATTACGCCGACTGCAGATGCTTTGCGCACTGCCCCTGGCTTACGAACCGTCACTTCAACCGATTGCGTCCGTTCGTCTTCCAAACAGATTTCAGCAACCCGTGCCGCCAGAGCTTCTACTAAACCGTAGCTCGATGCTTCTATTTCAGCGGTAACCGTTTTTGAAATGGTTCTGTAGTTGATCGTGTCTTCGATCGCATCGGATTCACCAGCAGCCGACAGATCAGCATTCATTTCGATATCGATTGTGATGCGTTGCTTCGTGAGCCGCTCCCACGGATTAATCCCGATGATGCAGTCGAGTTCTAGCTGCTCGATTCGTACGGTATCTAGCTGTGGTGAGTTGTCGGAGGAAGATTTCATTTTTTGTTTAGGTCGAAATAGCGTGGTGTTACGTAACTATGAAAGCCTGTAGAAAAAGTGGCAACGCCACCTACTGAATATGGCGGCCGCCATCGACATTAATGGTTTCGCCAGTGATGAAATCGTTTTGTATGAGCATCATCATTGCATCGGCGACTTCGTTGAGCGATCCCATTCGATCTGCAGGTCCTAGATCGATCTGAATTTCGCTACGTGGTCGGTCGAGTGGAATGTCGGCAGGAGGAAGAATTGCTCCAAGAGATATTTCGTTCGCCTGAACATTGGGTGCCATTGATAGCGCCAGTGTGCGTGTAAGCCCTGAGAGGGCCGTTTTGGTAATCCCGTATGCAAAACGGGTTGGGCGGGCTGTACGCCAATCGTTGAGGCTAATGATCTTGCCTGGAGAATCGGTCGACAGCTGTGACTGCATTGCCTTCGCCAGTAAGAACGGTGCTCGTACGTTAATTGCGAAATGACGATCCCACTCATCGACCGAAACATCTTCCAGTCCAACCTTGTCGAAGATCGAGGCGTTATTTACCAAGATTTCTATTGAACCAAGTTGATCCGCTGCCGAATTGGCGAGTCTCTCAACTTGCGCTGGATCTTCGAGATCAGCCTGAATCGTAATGGCTTCTCTTCCCATCGATTGAATCAGTTCGGCGGTTTCTTTGGCATCTTTTTCAGACTGACCGTAGTGCACTGCGACCCGGCAGCCGGCGTCGCCAAGAGCTAAAGCCAACGAGCGTCCGACTCTTCTTCCGGCACCAGTTACGAGCGCTACTTTTCCGTTTGGATCCATGTGAAGTGGTTTTCGACTCGTTGTTAAGACTGTCGAACGTGGCTGAAGAACTCTTCACGGGTTGAAGAGTTTTTCTTGAAAAGTCCACGAACTGCGCTGGTTGTCATCGTTGTGTTGGGTTTTCGAACACCTCTCATGGCGACGCACAAGTGTTGCGCCTCGACTACGACACCGATGCCAGCAGGCTGAATCAGCTCATCCAGCGTTGTCGCAATTTGCTGAGTCATTCGTTCCTGGACCTGCAAACGCCTGGCGAACATTTCGACCATTCGCGGAATTTTGGAAAGTCCGATGACCTTGTTGTTCGGGAGATACCCGACGTGTGCTTTGCCGTAGAACGGAAGTAGGTGATGTTCGCAAAGCGAGTAGAAATCGATGTCTTTCACAACGACCATTTCGTCGTACTCAACGTCGAACATTGCACCATTGAGAAGCTCGACGGGATCGATCGAGTAGCCCGAAAGCAGTTCGTCGTACATGTTTGCGACGCGCTTCGGTGTGTCGGCTGTACCACTGGCATCAACTCCATCACCGACAGCCCTCAGCATTGATGAAACGCCATCGGCGATCACCTGCTTGCAAGCTACGCCGAGCAAAGCGCCATTTTCAAATTCGAACTTAGGTTGATCGTTACTCATTGAGCCTTCTCTGGAGTGGGTGATCGGCAACTACGGGTCGTGAGTTGCGATTTTATACGCAAATAAGATGCACAACCGGCCTCAATAAATTCTTACAAACTCTATCGATTAGGGGTTTAATCGGATGAATCGAAGCTATCCGCCGGAAATAGCGGTAATGAAGTGAACCTCCGTATCGGGCTCCAACTTCTGTAGCAATCCTCGACGGGTTGCCATGTGGCCGACAATTGCCGCCAGCCCCGGCTTCAGTCGACCATCTTCAACAAGATGATCTCCTGTGCCGGGGTAGGCAGCTTCAAGATTGTCGACTAACTCGCCAAGAGTCTTGGCGGGCACATCTACCCGCTCTGCGCCGTCAGCGTACTTGCGCAGAGCATATGGGAGGAAGACCGTAGCCATTTATTCTCCTCCTGAGGGTAGAACTGATTAGTCGCCGTTTAGGGCTTCTAGGATACGACCAGGCTTGACCGGAAGTTCGTAGAAAGGCTTGCCAACTGCTCCCTTTACTGCCTGGGCGGCTGCGGAAAGTGGTGGGCAAATCGGAACTTCACCGATACCACGAACACCGTATGGGTGAAGTGGGTTCGGTACTTCGATCATGATCGTGTCGATCATAGGCATGTCGAGAGAAGTAGGCATGCGGTAGTCGAGGAACGAGCGGTTGGCCATAGCTCCATCATCAGTGATGAAGTATTCCTCGTTTAGCGCCCAACCTAGACCCTGAACGACACCGCCCTGAATCTGACCTTCCGCGTACTGCGGGTGAACTGCCTTACCTACGTCCTGAACTGCTGTGTATCGAATAACGTCGGTCTTACCAGTGGCAAGGTCGACTTCGAGGTCACAGATCTGAACACCGTAAGCGTTACCAGCTTCAGCAAGGTTTACGGATGAAGTTGAGGTAGCTGGACCACCAGTTGGGTCGAGCTTGCCTGCAAGTTCCTGAATACCGATCGAATCGCCGTTTGCACTGAATACGCCGTCTGCGAATTCAACGTTGCTGGCTTCGGTCTCCCACAGATCGGCAACACGAGACTTGAGTTCAACAACAAGCTTCTGAGCAGCGTTGTAAGCAGCCAGACCTGTTGTGTAAGTCGTTCGTGATCCACCAGTTACACCAGTGAAACCGATCGTGTCGGTGTCAGGGATAGAAGGGTGGAAGTCCTCAACCGGGATGCCGAGAACTTCAGCAGCCTGCATAGCGATAGAAGTTCGTGTTCCACCAATGTCGGCAGATCCTTCGTTCAACATTACCGTTCCGTCGTCCTGCAACATCAAGTCACAAGTCGACTTACCGCCACCGTTCATCCAGTAAGCAGAAGCGATACCACGACCGCGTGCCTTGCCTTCTGGAGCCTCACCTAGAGGTGAGTTCCAATGGTCAGATTCTTTGGCAGCAACGAGACATTCTTCAAGGCCAACTCGGATGAACTGCACACCATCACCACGTCGGGTGCCTTCGTGAGCAGCGTTGTCGAGTCGGAACTGAATCTTGTCGAAGCCGAGTTCGTCACAAATTTCGTCGATAACGGTCTCGATAGCGTAAGAAGCCTGCGGTGAGCCAGGAGCTCGGTAAGCAGCAGACTTAGGCTTGTTTACAAGAACGTCGTAACCAGTGATTCGTGAAACAGGGAGGTCGTAGCAAGCAAATACACAGATCGCTGCTGCGCCAACTGCTGAGCCAGGGAATCCACCAGCTTCGAGCATGAGATCGGTGTCGGCGGCTTGAATCTTGCCGTCTTTGTTCACACCGATTTTCATTCGGATCTTGCCACCTGGTGCTGGACCGGTAGCTTCAAATACAGACGATCGGTCCATGACCAGCTTCACTGGGCGTCCACCCGATTTTCGGGATAGAAGTGCAGCAACAGGAGCCAAGTAGACGACTGTCTTGCCGCCGAAACCACCACCGATTTCAACGTAGTTCACTTTGATCTTGGATTCAGGCATGTGGAGCAAGCCAGCAACCTGTGATCGAACACCGAACGAACCCTGCGTGCTGGACCAAACCGTTAGATTGTCGTCCTGCGCCCAGATGGCGGTAGCGTTGTGAGGCTCGATGTATCCCTGGTGAACCATCGACATCGAAACTGTTCGTTCGATTACGAGATCGGAGTTAGCAAATGCATCGTCGACGTCGCCAAACTCATGTCGGAATACACGTGCGACGTTTGTGTTCTCAACCGACTCACCGAGGTGGTCTCCAACAAGTCCTTCTAGGATCTGTGGCGCACCTTCTGCCATAGCAGCATCAACATCGGAGATTGCCGGAAGAACTTCGTACTCAACCTTGATTGCCTGAGCAGCAATCTGGGCTGTGTTTCGATCAACAGCAGCAACAGCAGCGACAACGTGTCCCTTGTAGTGGACCTTCTTGTCAGCCATTACGTTCGACTGACCACGACGTAGGTTCACTGTGCCTTCACCGGCGTCGATCGTTAGATCGTCAGCCTGCGGGAAGTCAGCGTGCGTCAAAACGGCGTATACACCGTCCATAGCCTCAGCAGCCGACGTGTCGATGCTCTTAATTAGAGCATGAGCGTGTGGACTGCGGAGTACATCACCCCAGATAAGACCAGGTGCTTTGACATCACCACCGTAAATCGCTCGGCCAGTCACCTTGTCCAAGGCATCATGCCTGATAGGTGATTTGCCGATGACCTTGTAGTCAGTCTTTGTCTCGTAGGTTGCGACCATTCGATTTCCTCGTTGGATCAGTGTTGAAATGATCCGAATAGTGAGCCAGTTCCAATATCTATTGGAAACAAGTCGGCCGGAAAGTTGAAATCAACTTCCGGCCACTCGATTAGTTACTTTTGTTCAGCCCGATCAAAGTTCTCTTGGGAATCCTATTTCAGGGCTTCGAGAATGCTGCCTGCATTCATAGGTGTGCTGTAGAGCCGCTTGCCCAATGCATCATTTATCGCGTTTGCGATTGCAGGAATTGGAGGGCAGATCGGAGTTTCACCAACACCACGCACACCGTATGGGTGGAGTGGGTTTGGTACTTCTACCAGAACGGTTTCGATAAGTGGCAAGTCGAGCGAAGTCGGCATGCGGTAGTCGAGGAAGCTGGAGTTGGCCATCTTGCCATCGTCCTGCATGAAGTATTCCTCGTTCAATGCCCAACCGATTCCCTGAACCGATCCACCCTGAAGCTGTCCTTCGACATATGCAGGGTGAATTGCAGTTCCAACGTCCTGAATAGCTGTGTATCGGATGATATCGCTCTTGCCTGTTTCCAGATCAATTTCGATGTCAGCGATGTGAAGGCCGAAGCCATCACCAGCCGATTCTAGGTCGACAGAACCAGTTGAGTTAGCCGGACCACCGAGGTCGTCCAGTTTGCCCGCAAGCTCCTTGAATCCGATCTTCTTTGCAGATTCAGCAGCTGAGCTGAATTCGCCGTCTTCGAAGTTCACATCGTCCTTGTCGATGTCCCATAGGACTGCAACGCGGTCCTTCAGAACGTCAACCAAGTTGTTCGCTGCCAGCCAGCAAGCGTAGCCAGTTGCATAGGTAGTTCGTGAACCACCGGTTACATCTGTGTAACCAACAGATTCAGTGTCACCAACGGTAGGTCGTACATCGTGGGCACCGATACCGAGAACCTCGGCAACGTGCATAGCCATTGATGTTCGTGATCCACCGATGTCGGTAGAACCTTCAGTTAGCTGAACTGTTCCGTCGCTGTTTACTGCGAGGTTGGCAGATGACTTAAGCCCAATGTTGAACCAGTAGCCGTTTGCGATACCGCGGCCACGAGCTTTGCCTGCTGGAGCATCACCGATTGGTGAGTTCCAGTGTGCTGATTCCTTGGTTGCTTCAAGAACTTCTTGCATACCGATCTTTGAGAAGAGAACTCCGTCACCACGGCGTGTTCCTTCTTTAGAAGCGTTATCGATTCGGAACTGAAGTGGGTCCCAACCGGCGCCTTCACACAATTCGTTGACAGCTGATTCCATAGCGAACGCAACCTGAGGCGACCCAGGAGCACGGTATGGAGCAACTTTCGGCTTGTTTACGAGAACGTCCCAACCGTCGATACGAGTGTTAGGAATTTCGTAAGGAGCGTAGACACACATTGCGGCTGGGCCGATGAAAGCGCCAGGGTTGGCGCCAGCTTCGAACCAGATGTCAGATGTCGCGGCGGTCAACTTACCGTTGGCGTCTGCACCGAGCTTGATGATCATTCGAGCTCCAGGCGTAGGGCCTGTTGTCTCGAATACGGCTGTGCGCTCCATGACCATTTTTACTGGTCGTTGCGACAACTTAGAAAGAATCGCAGCGATTGGCTCGAAGTAGACCGGAATCTTGCCTCCGAAACCACCACCGATTTCAGTTGGAGTTACTTTCACTCGAGAAACATCAACCTGAAGAATTCCAGCGATCTGAGTTCGAGCAGGGAACGCGCCCTGAGTGCTAGTCCAGATCTTGATGCGGTCTTCTTCGTCCCACACAGCAGTAGCGTTGTGCGGCTCGATGTAGCCTTGGTGAACCATCTGCATGTTGTACTCGCGCTCAATGGTGTGAGCAGCAGATGCGAATGCGCCTTCAACGTCACCGAACTCGTGTCGGACGTGAGCGGCCATGTTGGTGTTCGTCACATCTTCACCCAGGTCGTCACCAACCATGTCAGGAAGAATGACCGGAGCATCAGGCTTCAAAGCGTCGACAACGTTGGTTACCGATTCGAGCACTTCGTACTCAACAACCACTTTTCGAGCGGCTTCTTCAGCAACGTACCGGTCTGTAGCTGCAATAGCTGCGACTGGGTGTCCTCGGTAGAGAACTTTGTCATCGGCCATCAATTTGTTTGATGCCCACTTGAAGTTGATGTTTCCTTCACCAAGGTCAACGAGCTTGCTCGGAGCCTTTGGCATGTCAGCCCCGGTGATAACGGCGAATACGCCCTCTACAGCCTTGGCCGCCGATGTATCGATCGACTTGATGTTGGCGTGCGCGTGTGGGCTTCGGACCATAACACCCCAGATCAATCCGGGTAGTTTTACGTCTCCACCGTAAATCGCACGTCCAGTTACCTTGTCGTATCCGTCGTGGCGAATTGGGCGTGTTCCGACTACTTTGTAATCGGTTTTGGGCTCAAATGTTGCGACCATATTTTCTCTCCGGGGCCTAAGTTCGACTGGGCCAGATTAGTTAGAAAGCTGCCTACTCGTTCCTGAAGAACTTTTAGCAGCCATCTGGTGTTACGTCTTAGTCACTTACCTTCTGTACGGCACGGACAATCTTGTCGTAGCCAGTGCAGCGGCAGAGGTTTCCTGCGAGCCAGTGTCGGATTCGACCTTCAGTTGGTGAAGGCTCGTTGTCCAATAGACCCTTTGCAGCGACGAGGAAGCCCGGTGTGCAAATACCACACTGGAGAGCAGCCTCTTCGAGGAATGCCTGCTGGAGAGGGTGAAGACCCTCTGGAGTAGCCATGCCCTCGACGGTGTCGACTACCTTGCCGTTTACTTCTGCACCGAGAACGAGGCAGGAGTCGACGATTCGGCCGTCAACGCTGACAGTACATGCACCACAGTTGCCGTCGAGACAGCCTTCTTTGGTGCCGGTAAGGCCAATGAGTTCACGAAGAGTGTCGAGCAAGCTCATGTAACCAGGCACGAGCAATTCGTGCTGCTGACCGTTAATGGTCGTAGTTACGTGAACTTTGCTTGGGGAGTTTGTTGTCATAGTTGGTTAGCCCCGTGCCCGTTCAACGGCCTGTTTGATCATTCGGCCTGTGAGCACTTCTACGAGTTGTTTTCGCTGATCAGCAGTACCACGCATGTCCGTGATAGGTGAAGCAGCGTCCTTGGCTAGTGCAGCAGCAGCAGCGATCGTGTCGTCGTTGACTGGCTTGCCAGCAAGGCTATCGCCTGCAGCAGATGCAAGAATTGGCGTTGGGCCAACTGAAGCAAGTGCGATTCGTGCAGATTCAAAGTTCTTACCCGAAGAATCGAGCTGAACAAATACACCAACACCAGCTACCGCAATGTCCATTTCATTTCGAGGAATGAAACGTGTGTAAGCAGCACCAGAGTTAGCAGCAGGTTTTGGAACTTCGATGCTGACCAGTAGCTCGCCAGGTTCGAGTACCGTGCGGCTAGGTCCAGTTGCGAAATCTTCAACTGCAACTTCACGAGTGCCTTTAACACTTGCGATCTTTGCAACAGCGCTGTGCGCAATCAGCGACGGGATTCCGTCACCAGAAGGAGCAGCGTTGCAGAGGTTTCCACCGAGACCAGCACGAGACTGAACTTGGATTCCTCCGATGATGGAAACTCCATCAACAATTCCAGGGTACTCGGCAGCAACTTCGCTGTTGTCGTACACCTGATAGCAAGGCACGCCAGCGCCAATGCTGAGTCCGCCGCTTCCGACGGAAAGATTCATAAGTTCAGGAATGTTCTTGATGTCGACAACGGCATCAAGTTCCCAGACGTTAGCGCGAGCTTTGACCAGCAGGTCGGTTCCACCTGCGAGCGGTCGGGCTCGGTCACCATGTTCATCTAGCACGGCTACAGCTTCAGCTACCGTGCTTGGGGCAACGTATGCAAACGGGTGCAAGCGCCCTCTCCTTTCGTGTGTTTATTCAGATTATTCAAGCTGGCAACACAGAAATATCAGCAAGAAACCCCGGTATTAATTTACATATCCGGGCTGGCCATTCGGGCACAGTACAACTTTGTACCCGAGGTGAGCGCGCTCATTATGCCCACAGAGGGGGCATGTCGCAACTAATAATCGGCGATTTGGGTGCCGCGAGATTTAAGCGATAAAGCATCGAAACTGATGCTTTAGGCTCAAGCGCAATTGAATTAGCTAGGAGTTTCTGCTTGAGAGCCGGAATTAATCTTCGGTTTTGAGCCGATTCCAAAGTTACGAATCAGGCGTTGTCCAGCGATTACAGTCGCAAGAATCGCTACCGATCCGCCTACGGTCATGGCTGTAGGTGCGTCAAAACGTTGCGCAAGGTAGCCCATGAGCAACCCGCCGAGTGCGGAGGCTCCCCACGTTAGTTGGTTGATGCTCATGACCCGACCACGGAACTCTTCATCGACAAGGGTTTGAACTACGGTGGTGTTCATCGTGCCAAGCACGACTTTGAAACCACCCATGATGCCTGCAACAACTATCGCAACATTCAGAACTTCCATACGTGCGAACGTTAGCTGCATGATTCCGACCCCGAGGCCGGCGATAAGTAGATAGAGCGCGGGCCGCACTCGCTTGCCAATTAGGGTGATCGCAGTAGTCGCAGCTAATCCGCCGATACCTGCTCCCAACAGGAGGTCGCCATAAGTGTTCTCTCCTCCGTCGAAAATTTCATCGGTGAACACCGGGAGGAGTGTTTCGAACGAGGATCCGAATAATCCGAGGGTGACACCAAGCATGATCACCGATGCGATTGTCTTCTGCTGCTTCAGGTAAACGAAACCCTGAATTAGTCCTTCGATAGCTGTTTTACTTGTCGCCGCTACTTTGTGGCCTTTCGGCGACATCATCATCAGCGTGACGACCGTGAGAACGTAGCTCGCACCGATTACATAGAACAGGCCTTCAAGTCCCCATGCACCGACAAGTGGCCTGAATACAACTGGTCCTATGATCGCCGACGATCCGAATACGATCGAGTACAGGGAGATCGCGCCAGCAAGATGTTCTTTAGGAACAATTGTGGCGACCATCGCCGACCGGGATGGAATGTCGAAGGCAAGTAGCGTTCCGGTTGCGGCAGAGATAGCCAACAGATGCCACGGTTCAATGAGATCGCTCTGGATCAGCACGCCAGTTCCAAGTGTCGCTACGGCAAACATAAGACGTGTGAATCTAACGATCTTTAGGCGATTGAATCGATCGGCGAGAACACCACCCCACATCGAGAAAACCAACACTGGAGCCAAATTCGCAGTCGCCACCAAACCGAGAGTTACTTCTAATTCGGTGAGTGTGCGCATGAGCCACAGCCTGCCCCACACAAGCGACCACATGCCTATGTTTGAAAACGCCGCGGCTATCCAGAACAGCCGATATTCACGGTATTTGAACGCTGAGTAGCTTGTTCCCGAGAGTAGACCGACCCGCACTAAGTGTTCAGCCCTTTGCTTGGTGACTTCGAAAGTCGGATCGCTCTAACGTCGATCTGGCTAATTAAGATGGCCCGAGTGGAGTACCGAGTGAATCGAGCTTGCCACCACCGAGTACGTGAATGTGCATATGATCAACAATCTGACCAGCGTCTACACCCTGGTTCATGGCGAGCCGATATCCGCCTTCGGAAATTCCAGTTTGGCGAGCGACTCTGGCTCCAACACGCATTAGGTGTCCTAGTAGCTGCTCATGCTGTTCGGTAGCGCCAGTTAGGTACGTTACGTGATCACGAGGGACGATGAGTACGTGGACATTGGCGACAGGGTTGATGTCGTTGAAGGCCATGCATTGATCGTCTGAATAAATCTCGGTCGACGGCATATCACCGTACACGATGTTGCAAAACAAGCAGTCCTGTTGTCGTAGCTGATTCTTCTCTTCTTCTGCGGTCCACCACATAAGTTATTTTTCCTTATAGACCCATAGCGTTTGCGAGTATTGATTTATGGAACGTCGAGTCACCGTAGTCAGTTTTCCACGCCAGTGCCCTGCGAGTATAAAGGTGCAGGTCATGTTCCCAAGTAAATCCGATGGCACCATGACACTGGTGGGCTGTCCAGCATAGTTCGGCGATCTTGTCGATTGCTGCTATTTTCGCTTGAGCGGCTCCTTCGATGGAATATCCATCGCGTGAGAAACTCCAAGCAGCCGAGTGAACGAGATGGTTCACCTGCTTCGCTGCAATCGCCATGTTGGCGAGATGATGTTGGACCGCCTGAAATGATCCGACAGGTCGTCCGAACTGCTCACGATTAGCTGTGTAATCGACGGTGGCATCGACAACTGCTCTACCGAGTCCTGCCATTTGTGCTGAACGGGCAACTCCGCCCGCGGCAATTAGCTCATCAACTGCTTTCGTTGCCGTTTCGCCTGTCGCAATAACGTTGGTTTCGGCAACTTCCAGTTCGTTGAACATAAGTGACGAAACTGGGACACCAGAAGCGTGACTAAGCGGTGTTCGCTCGGCACCCTCGGTTTTCCAGATTGGTACAACGACCAATGCCGGGTCGCCGTCGTCAGTTCGCACCAACGTTAGGGCATGCGTCGCTTGATCGGCGAAAGACACAAACCGCTTTTCTCCAGTGATGACAAGGCTGGACCCGGAGCGAGTTGCGGCAACCTTCGTCGATTCAGAATCCCAAGAGGCGTCACGTTCGACGATTGCGGGTGTGATCAGAACTTCGCCGTTTGCGATCTTCGGAAGTAGGTCGGATTTGAGTGAGTCAGAGCCGAACCGCTCCAAGATCCACGAGCTTATTGATGATTCTACAATCGGTGTTGGAGCCAGACTGGCGCCGAGTTCTTCGAGAAGCACGGCGAGGTCACCGAACGACAGTCCCGCACCACCGTGCTCTTCTGAAATCGTTAGTGATGGCCAACCTAGATCAACGATGTCATTCCACAGATTTGAGATAGCGTCAGAATCACCATCAGCGACAGCTCTGACTTTTGCGGGATCAGAGTTCTCTTCAAGGAATTCGCGTGCCGATGCCTTGATGAGTTCTTGAGTTTCTGTGAGTCCGAAATCCAACTAATAAATCCTGATTACTTTCGGGGCAGTCCGAGTCCGCGCTGGGCGATGATGTTCTTTTGGATCTCGTTTGTGCCGGCGAGAATCGGGCCAGACGTGTAGAACATCCTCATCTTGAAGAATCGACCCTGAAGTTCCGATTGGTCGGAGCCGGGTTCAAGTACGCCGTACATTCCGAGCAGCTCAACTCCGTAGTCGAGGACTTTTAGGTAAACCTCAGATGCTGCGACTTTGCTCATAGAGGCCTCTGACGACGGAATTTCACCCTTGCCTTGTCGATACGAAACGTCGTAGCACATGAGCCGTGCTGCTTCGACTTCCATGTGTAGTTCGGCGAGTTTTACTCGAACCGTTGGATCGGATTTTGCAGAAGATACTTCGGATTCGTCGTCTTTAACGTAGTCGACAAGCTCTTCGAGGGCTGCGCGTGCCCAAGCAGCGTAGTCGATCCCAGATCGCTCGAAGTTTAGGACAGTCATTCCCGCACGCCAGCCGTCGTTGAGATCGCCAATTAAGTTCGATTTTGGAACACGTACTTGGTCAAACACAACTTGGTTGAAGCTATGGACGCCCGCCATATTTATGATCGGTTGAACTTCAACACCCGGTGATTTCATATCGACGAGAATCAAGCTGATTCCCTTGTGGGGGGCTGCTTTTGGGTCGGTGCGCACTAGCATGAACATCATGTCCGCACGATGAGCGAGCGAAGTCCAAATCTTCGTGCCGGTCACGATGAAATCATCGCCATCTTCGACAGCTCGGGTCTGGATCGATGCTAGGTCCGATCCCGAATTTGGCTCAGAGTAGCCCTGGCACCACTGGATTTCTCCACGAGCGATCGACCCGAGATACTTCGTTCGCTGTTCTTCGGTTCCGAAACGCATAAGCGTTGGACCGAACATGCGAGTTCCGAAGCGATCATGTCCTGGTGCTCGGCGATACGCCATCTCTTCAGCGAATATCGTGTTCATCATCGGTGATGAATCGGTGCCACCGTACTCTTTCGGCCAACTCATAACGAGCCAACCGCGTTCAGCCAGACCTTTTTTAATTGATTGATTCAGGTCCCAGTGATCATCTCGTGATTCATCGGCTGGACCATGCCAGTCGCCGGGCAGCACATCGTCAAGAAACGAACTGAGTTGAGATTTGAAGTCTTGTTCTTCAGGAGTGAAGTTGAAGCGCAATTATTGAATGTCTGGCGGTTAGCCAAGACTCTCGGTGCGTCAGCTTCTAACCGACAGGCACGTAACAGTTTTCACGATGCCCGGAACGTCGTGCATTCCGTCGCTGATCAGATCGCCAATGCTCGGAAGATCGTCGGCTTCGGCCGTGGCAATGATGTCGAAAGGACCTGTAACGGTATCGACAGCTTTCATTAGCGGCATGTTTTTTAGCGCATCAGAAACTTCGCCAGTTTTACCAACGGCAGTTTCTATGAGGATGTATGCACGCGTAGCCAATTGATCTCTCCATTGATCAGTGGCGCAATCCTATTCGTACTGGAATGCGGGTGTCAAAGTCGAATAACCGTGATTTATGCAAGCCGCTTGAAGGGTTATACATCGGTTGGTTGAACTCTGTTAGTGAGTTCGGTTACATAGGAACTTCGAGGCGACGAACCGCAGCGGACGGTCGTGACTCAAAGTATGTCGAGTTGTATGTGCCAGTTCGTCGGTCGGTCTGAGCAGCTTTGGCTGCTTCGAACGTAAGTCGCTGTGCTGGAGCAGGCTGTTCTGATCGTGCAGATACTGGGCCTGAGTCAGCAAGCCGGCGAGGCGCCAAACCTTGTGATGGACGTGGTGCTGATTTTTCTGTCAGCAATGGTCGGATCTTGTCGTCATCAGCGGATTTAGGTTCGAACTGGAAGTTCGAGCTTACAGCTAGCAACGTAAGAATGGTGACTGATGCGCCGCGTGGTGCGTACATCCCAGTCTCCCACTCACTGATCGTCTGCTGCCGAATCCCAATTTCTCGAGATAGAGCAGTTTGTGAAAGTCCAAGGTGAGTACGCAGAGAACGGATGTTATCTGCCTGCCACTTGAAGTCGGTTGGAGGTGCTTGTCTTGTCAACATAACTAGCAAGCTACGCCGGTTTATTTTCCGAGCCCTAGCGTTTTTTTTACACGCTTAACCGATTTTTACTGAATTTTAATAATCGCTATTTGCCGTTCAGCCACGACACGCTTGCGTTTACGCTCCGTAAGCATCAAGTATCGATTCAGTATTAATCGAACTTGAGCATCTCTTCGAAGTGGTCGGTGTCGTCAAACGGACCAACGATCGACAGCACGAGGTTCTCTTCTTTTAAGACACGGTTTGCGGCGCGCTTGATGTCTTCTCTGGTGACAGCCGAAATCTTGGCAAGAATCTCGTCGACAGTTTCAACGTTGTCACGGAGCAGTTCTTGGATGCCTAAGAAGCTAGATACTGCACGACTTTCTTCCATCCGAAGCATCATGCGACCTTTGGTTAGCTCTAGTGCCTGCTTCCATTCAGACTCTGTCACGCCGTCTCGCATTTTGCCAAGTTCGCTGAGGATCACTGGAATCGCTTCGTCTACTCGTGCAGGATCAATTCCTGATTCAACGACGAATGCACCACAATCGCTGAAGAAGTGCGCTCCACTGTGAATATCGTAGGCAAGCCCGCGTTGCTCGCGGACTTCTTCGAACAAACGACTGCTCATGGTTTCGCCGAGGATCACAGACATGATCGACAACGCATGGCGATCTGGATCATTGTTGGCCAAACCAGTTAGCCCAAACGCAATGTGAGCTTGTTCGGTTGGTCGGCGCTCAAGAGCGACACGCTTTGTTGGCTTCTTGGCTTCGTACGGGAACATCGGGAGTATCTCGCCGTCGTGAAGTCCACCGAGTAGATCTGAGATCTGCTCGACTACTTCTGCGTGCTTGATGTTTCCGGCGACCGCAATCACGGTGTTCGAACCGACGTACTGGGTTTCGAGATAATTGAGCATCTGTTCGCGTGATATCGCACCAACCGATTCGACCGATCCTGCGATATCACGACCCATCGGTTGCTCAGGCCACAGTAGTTCGTCAAGCAACATCGAAACTCTGGCGCCAGGCGAGTCGTTTGATGCTCGTATCTCTTCGTAGACAACCTGTTTTTCTTTGGCGATATCTTCGTCTTTGAAGAACGAGTTGAGCGTCATGTCAGAAAGCAGATCAATGCTCTCTTTGTAGTTTGGCTGCGCAACTCGGCACCAGTATCCGGTTACTTCACGGTCGGTAAACGCATTGAGCGTGCCACCAACTCCTTCGACCACTCCTGAAATCTCACGAGGGGTTGGCCGCTTTGGAGTTCCTTTGAACAGCATGTGCTCAAATAGGTGGGATGCACCAGCCAGTTCAGGTGTTTCGTATCGCGAGCCAGCGCCGAACAAGAAAATGATGCTTACGGCGTTGGTGTGCTGGAAAGTGCTTGTTAGTACCCTGAGACCGTTGGGGAGAACCGTTCGATTGAATGAACTAGATACGAGCGGCTGAGTTTCAGATGTGGCCAAGTGGGATTGCTGACTTTCTGTGAATTGTGTGCGCAAGGCGAAAACGCCGAATTCAAGCGTAGATGTGGGGAAGTCGGTGGTCAAACATCCTTTTTATGTTGATCGCTGGCGTTCAGATAAGTCGATATTCGTTCGGTATGCGTATTGCCTAGTACAAATTAGGCTGCACTGGTGTTCATACGAACGATAGAATTCCTCTTCATGCGTGAACCTCAAAACGCTGATTCCAACAGCTCGCTGAACTCATCACCAATCGATAGTTCGAGCGAGGGTGACACAAAGCTGGAATCAAGTTTCGGAACTGAAAACCTAGCTACATCAGAATCTCGGTCGATTCCCGCTGAAAAGCGATTCTCACTACCGACGATTTCGACGCGATATGTGCTGGCGATCATCTTGTTAACGGCGGTCGCATTACGCCTATATGGCATCAATTGGGATCAAGGTGGACTATTTCACCCTGACGAACGAGCATTTCTTTCACAGGTCTACGATCTGCAGTTTCCAGAAGGTGATCAGTGGGCAGATATCACCGATCCCGAACTGAGCACGTTGAATCCGGGTTCGTTCAACTGGGGCAGCTTGCCGCACTACGCTCTGAAGTCGGTTCAGTACGTAGTAGCTCCCTATAAATGGATGAGCTTGCACGACTTACGATTCGCAGGTCGGGCGCTTTCGGCGTTCTCAGACATAGCGACCATATTCTTCGTTTTCCTGATCGGTCGAGCTGTGTTCAGCACCCGGGTCGGACTACTTGCGGCACTCCTGTCTGCGTTCGCAGTTCAGCAGATTCAATTGAGTCACTTCTTCGCTGTCGATACATTCATGACGACCTTCATAGTCGCCACGATCTACTACTCGATTCGCGTCGCTGAGCACGGTCGTAGACGTGATTCCGTGCTCGCGGGGGTCATGTTTGGTTTCGCCGTTGCCACGAAGTTTTCGGTGCTTCCGCTCGGGCTAGCGTTGGTTCTAGCGCACGTTATTTACGTTACGTCTCGACCCGGAGACCGCTACAACTCCGATGGAATCGGATCCTACGACGCAGCGGGTCGCCAACTCAAGATGATCCCGAATCTTGTTGCCACCGGGATTGCGGTTCTTGTGGTGCTGATAATCACTCAGCCGTACATGTTCCTCGATTTCCAAACGTACATCGACAACATCTCTACACAGGGTGAGATGGTCAGGCGAGAGGTCGATTTTCCGTTTACCCGCCAGTACGAGGACACTCCTAGATACATTTACCAAATGGTGCAGCTGGGTACTTGGGGGCTCGGACCCGTTCTCGGAATCACGGTGTGGCTTGGTCTTCTCTCAGCATTCATCGCTGGTGTGCTCGCCCAACGCAAAGCAGACCTAGTGATCCTCGCTTGGGTACTGCCTTACCTTCTGATCACCGGTTGGTTCGATGTGAAGTTCATGCGCTACATGATGCCGATCACACCGTTCCTGATTCTGTATGGCGCAAGAATTCTTTGGTGGTCGTTCGAAATCATTAAGTCGTTGCAACCAAACCGACGCTGGCTGCAAGCGTTGCCAATCGCGATAGTGCTTTTGTTCACCGTTCACTACTCGCTTTCGTTCATGAACGTGTATTCAGGACAACATCCGCTAAACGATGTGTCCAGTTGGCTCAGAGACAATGCGACAACCGGCGAAAAAGTAGTTCAAGAGCATTGGGAAGAAGGCATTCCGGGCGTTATCGGCTTGGATATGCACGAGCGTGCTGAGCTTTACAACGATGAACACGGTCAGAAGTTTGAAAAGCTCACCAATCTGCTCGCCGATTCAAACTATTTCGTTTTACTGAGCAATCGTCTGTATGCAACGATTCCTCGATTACCGGAACGATATCCGATCACCTCGACGTTCTACGAAAAGATGTTCTCGGGTGAACTTGGATTCGAGATGGCGTACGCAGGAAGTCGTTACGTTGGTGGACTCGGAGTCGACTACTACGAAGATCCGTTTGCTCGCTTAGATTTCGGTCCACCAGAGGGGTTCGAGAAACCGTCAGGCGGATTGTTCAATGCCGGTTTCGGTTGGGCAGATGAGAGCTTCTCAGTATACGAGCATCCACAGACGTTCATATTCAAAAACGTGGAAGGACTCTCAGCTCAGCAGCTGGAAATCGAGATTGGGGCGTCAGGCCCAGCCGCCCGTAGCTTTCCACCACCCGAAATAGGACTCGTTCTATCGGACGAAGACGCTGTGGCTCAACAGGCCGGTGGTACCTTGAGTTCGATCACATTCCTACGGTGGATGCCAGATTGGTTGACTCCGGTCGTTTGGTACGCCGCAGCGCAGTTGTTCGCTCTTGTAGTTCTGCCGATAGCGTTCGTCGTGTTCCGACCGCTGCCCGATCGTGGTTATCTGTTTGCCAAACCGCTTGGATTACTACTGGTGGCCACAACGGCTTGGCTGCTTGTGAGCCTGAACGTACTGCAGTTCAGCTTTGTGTCGGTATTCCTCGCGCTAATCGTATTGGCGACGATTTCATATTTAACTTTGCGAGCAACTGGAAGCGATCTTGTTGACCACCTTCGCGCAAACAAACGTCGCATCATTCGCGTGGAACTGCTGCTGGTGGTGGCTTACGTTGCGTTCTTGCTGATCCGAGCGGCAAATCCTGATCTCTGGCACCCGTGGAAGGGTGGAGAGAAGCCGATGGACTTCGCCTACCTAAACGCCGTGGTGAAATCGTCAACGATGCCTCCGTACGACCCCTGGTACGCCGGTGGGTATCTGAACTACTACTACTTTGGCCAGTTCATGGTTGCGACGCTCATTCGATTCACCGGTATCGTTCCGTCAGTTGCATACAACCTCGCAGTACCGCTGCTGTTCATGTTTACAGTCGGAGGTGTCTACTCGATTGTCAGCGGGCTTGCCGAACTCACGCTGCGAGCGAAACAGGTTCCAGCTTGGTCAAAGAAATCACCCGTCATGGCTGGGCTTGCCGCAGTAGTGATGGTCGCTGTTGCAGGAAACATCGATGGCTTGCTTCAGGTCCTTCAGGGCGCTTCTCGCACGTTCTTTCTAGATGAACAGTTCGGATTCTTTGATTTCTGGCGTAGTTCGAGAATGATGGCTCCTGGCTCACCTGGAAACGAAATTACAGAATTCCCGTTCTTCACGTTCTTATTTGCCGACCTACATGCTCACCTGATCGCAATTCCAATCGCAATTACAGCGTTGGCAGCGACGATTGCTGCGTTCCTAAGAATAGGAAGGAAACGGCCTGTAGCGGAATCCCTTGCCGGATTAGCTGTTCTTGGAATCGTCATCGGCTCGCTTCGAGCGATCAATGCTTGGGACTTCCCAACACAACTGCTTTTAGCCGGAGGGTTCCTAGTTGGGGGACAACTGCTTTCAAGCAAGCGGAACCTGATCGAACGGGCAGTTATTGGTGGCGTCAATGCTGCATTCGTGTTGGTTGTTGGGCACATTGTTTATCTGCCGTTCCACTCGAACCTCGAACTGTTCAACAACGGAGTGGTCAAGAGTCAATTCACTACTGAGTTGTGGCGTTACCTGGTCATACATTCACTATTCATGGTGGCGATCCTAAGCTGGCTAGTGTTTATGTGGCGAGAGCGTCTGTCTGATTCGATGGCGTCGATCACAAGCGCTCCGCTTCCCGGATCAGGAATTATGGGATGGACCTGGCATGTCGCATTGGTACTGGTCGCAACAGCTGTCGCAACTCTCGCACTCTCCGGATTCGCCACTATTGCATTCGCAGTGGTGATAGGCGCATCCGTGTTCGGTGCCGGGGTCGTCGCCTACAACAGTCGAATACCCGGTGCTCGTTACTCGCTTGTTGCAGTCGGCATGGTTGTGATGGCTATGGCAATCGCAATTGGTGTCGACATGTTCACTGTCAAAGACGACATTGGGCGTATGAACACCGTGTTCAAGTTCTACCTACAAGCGTGGGTCTTGCTTGCGATGGCGTCAGCTTATTTCTTGTGGTTCCTCGCCGACGCCGGAAAATTGTCGCTGAGCAACTTACGAGCTCCTCGTGGGATTTGGCTGGGACTGTTGGCGGTGCTAGTAGTCGGAGTAATGGTTTATCCGGTGCTCGGTACCCGTGACCGCAACTCAGAGCGATTCGATTTCAGCGGTTTAGGTCTCGACGGAATGTCGTACATGGAGACTGTGACTTACGTCGATCACGAAGGGCCGTTGACCCTCAAGCATGACTACGACGCTATCAAATGGATGCAGGAGAACATTGAAGGTTCGCCAGTGATAGTAGAGGGCATTAGCGATCAATATCGCTGGGGCAACCGAGTGTCGATATACACGGGTCTGCCGGCGGTGATCGGTTGGGATTGGCACCAACGTCAGCAGCGAGTTGGCTACGCCTCGACCGTTACCAACAGGCGAATCGAAGTCGACAGATTCTTCCACACGACTCTCAGGCAGACAGCCTTGGGACTTCTCGATAAGTACGACGTTAAGTACGTCTACATCGGGGAGATGGAACAGGCGAAGTATCCAGATACCGGGCTTGAGAAGTTCACCAGAATGGATATCAACGGCTTTGTACCGATCTACCCGACTGACGAAATGCTCGCCGACGGTATTGAAACACCAGTCGTTATTTACGAATACACACCAAACCGGTGATTGCTAAGATCGGCGTCGTACTAGTCGATTAATTGGTTCGCGATGAGTCCGTTCTTAGTTGTGATTTGGTGCAGTTTGACTACGTACCAGAACAGATAGCCCACTTTTTAATCAGTTCAAGCGATACTTGCAGTTGTCATTTAGCGATCCGCAGCTCCAAGGCAATTCTCCTGAATTCAATACTTAATCGAGTTATCGTCGTCGAAGATGATGAAGCAACGCGGGATTCGATATCCCTCGCGTTTGAGCTTGGATTTAAGGGTGTAGAGATACTCAAATTCGACCGGTCGGCGCCGGTACTAGCTGCTATCTCGCGCCACAAACCCGATCTGATTACGGTCGATCTAGGGCTTCCAGACGGTGATGGGATTCAATTGGTGAAATCAATCAGAGAATTCTCCGATCTGCCAGTTCTGATTCTCTCTGGTCGCGGCGATGATTCGTCTATCCTCACTGCTATTCGAGTTGGTGCGGACGATTTCTTAGTAAAGCCGTTCTCGACGATCGCATTACAGGCCCATGTTGAAGCGCTCATACGAAGGGTACGGCGTCTAGAAACAAAATCGGTAAGCCAAGAGATATTGCTCAGACCAAACTTGGTACTCGATCTTTCAGGCGCGCAGATCGTCCACGATGGAACACCTATTCCGCTTTCTGCCCGTGAGGTTGAATGCCTCACACTTCTTGTTGAAGCAGATGGAAAAATTGTGACCATGCGTGAATTCAAAGAACGAGTTTGGAATTCAACGACAGTTTCCGATTCAGCAATCAAGATGGTGTTTTACCGTCTTCGTAAATCGCTAGGCGATGATGAAACTGCACGACTCTTGATCCAGTCACACCGCGGAATCGGCTACTCCCTCAGTCGATAGTTCCGTATTCAGTGTCGAGTCTTCTTCAACGCGATCTTCGACTTGTCTACGCCTCTTGATTTTAGAAAGCTAACCGGACTTGTTAGCTACCTGAACCGATTTCTTACCACTCGGTCTTAGTTGAGCGCGTTACTGAAATGTGACTCTTCCGTGTTCATTTTGTGCCTCTCGAATCGAGGTGTTACCGGTAGTTGGTGTTTACTTCCAAAGTCGATTTGTGACAGCACGTAGTTGAAATAAATGTGTGCAAATTTCTGCAAATCGTGACAGAGATTGAGGGCGACGATTTCGAGCTCTCGACTACGCGTTAGGAGACACCACATTGCGTACTAAGATGCACGTCGCTGTGCTGATGGCTGTAGTAGTAACAGCCGTTTTTGCAACATCGAATCTTGTGCCTGCTCTTGCGAGCGACCACGAAGATAAATCAACCATTCAGCATGTCGTGCCCGATCTTTACGATCAGCACGCCGACGAAGGCGACCCGGACTACTTTGTAGTTGGAAGCGCAATGACTGAATGTAACCAGATTGGTTACGACTACGGCTTTAAGAAGGACGACCCAACCACCGGGTTCGATTCTGGTATCGGCGACGGAATGCTTGTCGATTACAGCTTCGATGGTGGCAATCAGGGTACAGAGCTTGAGTGGAGCTCAAACCTCGGTATTGACGCCGTTATTTTGAAAGCGTCAACCAAAGCCAACGTATATGCGTACGAAGATGAAGCCACTGAAGATGCTGGCCTCCGTACTCCTTTCCGCACGCACAACAAGCGCGGCAAGCAGTACTACGGAATCTCACACGTAACGTTCTGTTGGGACCGAGAGCTGACCGTCAGCAAGACCGCTGATGTTGAGTTCACACGTGAGTATTTCTGGGACATAACGAAGAGTGCTTCGCCTGAAGTACACGATCTATTTGATGGTGATTCAGCAAGCTCAACTTGGGGCATTCTGGTTGATCAGACAGGCTCTGTCGACCGTGACTTCTCTGTAACCGGAAACATCAACGTTTCCAACCCGTGGACTGCGACTGCAAACAACGTTGTTGTTACAGATGCTCTTGCGAATGCGGTAGTCGACTGTGGCACGTTTGCTGGAACACTATCTACTGGTAACAGTGTTGAGTGTTCATACTCTGCAGATATTGCTAGTGAGAACGATCTTCCATCGGTAAACGTTGCAACTGCAACCGCCGACGGGTTCCAAGACCAATCGGCAACTGCAGCTATTGTGAAGGGCGATCCTTCAATTGAAGTGAACGACGAAGTAAGTGTTGAGGACAGCCGAAACAATGATCTGAATACCAGCGGTATTGCTGGCGATGTATCACTGTCTTTGGCGGAAACATTCACTTGCGACGTTGACGAAGCTACTCACACGAACACTGCATTACTTATTGGTGACGATGGCGTTATTGGATCAGCAAGTGCAACAGTTGAAGTCAACTGCTACACACCTTCGATCACGAAGACCGCTACTGACTTCGAATACACCCGAGCGTTCGATTGGGACATTACTAAAACAGTTGATGTTGCATCGCACGAACTGACGGTTGGTGAATCGGCTGCTTCGAACTACAGCGTTGCTGTAACGAAGGATGCTGGAACTGACTCAGGGTTCGTAGCTGGTGGTGTTATCACCGTAAGCAACCCTCACCCGACGGCGACTTTGGTCGCTACGTTGAGTGACCCGGGTGCTGTTCTTGGAACAACCGCAATTAGTGTGGCTCCAAACGGTTCCCAGGCAATTACGTGGAGCCGTGAGGATGGAGATTCTGTCTCAGGCGAACTTACAAACTCTGCATCGTTTGCAGCGTTCGGCATCACTTACAGTGACGTTGCGACGTACTCATACGGTGAACCTACCGAGCTGATCGACGATTCGATTGTCGTTTCTGACACTCACAGCGCATTTGGTGGGGCTCAGACTGTTTCGGCAGGGACGGCTTGGAACTACCCAGTCACATTTACTTGTGACGAGGTTGGATCGACAACATATCCGAACACCGCGTCGTTCAACGGAGCATTGGACTCAGGTGTTGCGTCGGCATACGTTGATGTCAACTGTGCTGCTGCACCAACCGGTGAGGGTGATGGTGAACACGAAACCGCATTCATGCTCGGCAACAAGTGCTTTATTCCTGACAACGCAACTCGATGGGGTTGGAGTTACCAGTGGGGTCAGCCTGTTGACCTTCAGCTTCCATTGTCAGGAACTGTGAGTGTTGTAGACGGTTCGATCACTCTGCCGGTATTCGCTGGTCGTGGTAAGTGTGACGAAACCAAGGGCGAGTACGTTGGTGACGTTACTATCGATGGCTCAACGGGAACATTCACAGTTGTGATGCTCGCTGGATTCCACATGGATGAAATTCACATCGAATACGATGAAATTGGTGAAGTTGCCGAAGATGGAAATGGTGTTTGGACAGTTGCTCCAGGTCAATACGACCACGTTGACGAAACGCCTGATCAGGCTACGACGTACACCTTCTCGACGGGATCAGCTATCGCAGATGACACTTGGTTGATTGTTCACCTAGTGTCCGGCGGAGAATCATCGTAAAGGTGCGAACTTAGGGTTTACATAACTAAGCAATAAGAAAAGGGGCTGAAGGATTATTCCTTCAGCCCCTTTTTTGTTCTAGTTTTGTACCTAGATTAGATAGCTGCGAAGCGTACTAATCTGCTTTGGTCGAGAGCCCTATAGTTCGGCTTCTTCGGGAACGATCAGACCGTAGTCCTCATCGTGCCTTCGGTACACAACGTTGATCTCGTCGGTTTCCTTGTTGCGGAAAACGTAGAAGTTGTGAGCCAGAAGCTCCATCTGCGCAGCCGCATCTTCAACAGTCTCAAGAGCCATCTTGTGACGCTTTGTTCGGACGAGCTGCCCGTGTTCGAGAGTTGTGATGCCGCTGTCATCTACTTCGCTGACTGATGCCTGAGCCAACTGCTCGGCAATAGCCATTCCAAGTCCACCCTCGGCAGAACGACGGTTCTTGTCGGAATAGCGATTCTTGTATCGACTAATCTGGCGAGTGACAGTATCGGAAACATGATCGACCGCTGTGTAAGGCGAATCGCCTCGCATCTCACCACGGATGACACCCCGATTCAGCCTGATAGTTACTTCAGCGATGAACCGTTCGTCTTCCTTCTGGGTCTGCTCTTTGCGGATTTGTAAAAATACAGGCACCGGATCACGGAATCTACGATCAAGGATGCTGAGGCGCTTCTCTGCATACGACTTGATCGCGTCTGTAAGAGTCGTGTTGTTGGCGGTGATTGTAAGTTCCACGTATCCCCCAATTCGAACCCGGATATGTTCATTTACCGAGCACCAGCCCGGTACTTCGCTATTCTATTGACCGCTCACCGGTTCTGGTGAGAAATGTTGTGAATTTTTACCATTAATACCGAAATTGATTAATACACTTAAGCAATTTACTTCGAACGCACTAGATCTCGTTTTTCCACCTTCGTGTGTTCATTGCGGGCGTGATGGTGCCTTGTTGTGTCAGGTGTGCATTACTGAATCGACCATGGTGGGCACTGACGTATGCAGAAAATGTGCGGAGCCGCTGAGTCAGGCGGGTTTGTGCTCTCGATGCGTTGCTGAGAATTCTTCGCTAGATCGTCTGTATGGCTCGTACTTGTACGAAACTCCAATTGGTTCAGCGATACGAGCATTCAAATTCAACGATGTGCGAGCACTAAGTGGGGCACTCGGCGATTTGTTCTACGTTGAACGCCTGAAACGGGCAGACATTGACCTTGTGAGCGCAATTCCGATGCACAAATCACGATTGCGATCTCGTGGATACAACCAATCTGAAATATTGGGCCGCAAGTTATCGAATCGCTTGGAAGTTCGCTTTCAACCTGGCCTACTGGCTCGATCTAAAAGTGCCCCACCGCAATCAGAACAACCAACCGCGGTGGCTCGCAAGGCGGCTGCGATCGGTGCCTTCGGTGTTAAATCGAGCTTGATAGATCGCATAGAAGGCAAGCGAGTTTTACTCGTCGACGACGTGTTTACAACTGGAAGCACTATCGAAGCAGCTGCAGTCGCGTTGAAATCGGCTGGAGCAAGATGGGTAGGAGCTGCCACACTGACCGTTCAACCAATAGGATCGTTGAAATAGATGAACTATCAACAAAGAGTGATCGAAGTGAGCACCGTATGTCCGAGCTAAAAGCAGTGCTGTTCGATATGTACGGCACTCTGGCTGGGTTCGACCCGCCCCGAGAACAGATTCAATCTCAAGCTGTCGAAAAGTTTGAGCTCACGGTTACAACTGAAGGCATCGACGCCGGCTACCACATGGCAGACGAGTTTATGACTCAGCAGAACGCTACTAAGCCGGTGAGAACGATGAATGGCAACGAGCAATGGGCTTTCTTTGCACGATTCGAACAGTTAGTTCTTCAAGGTGCAGGTCATGAAGTAGATTTAGCCCAAGCTGGTGAAATTTGGACGGAAGTACGAAAACAGGAATACCGAATTGCGTTGTTTCCTGACGTAATCGAAGGACTCGATAAGTTACGAAACTTAGGTCTTATCGTAGGTGTGGTTTCGAATATGAACTCGAGTAGCCAAAGGTTACTAGACGACATGGGGCTAACTGGTCACGTCGACTTCGCAGTCACTTCGGGTGAAACGGGTGTTGAGAAGCCTGACAGGCGAATCTTCGAGGCTGCTCTGGTGAAGGCTGGAGTCGAGGCGGACGAAGCGGCTTTGGTTGGAGATCAACTCGAATCAGACATCTATGGAGCCGAATCCGCAGGATTACTCCCGATTTTGATCGACCGCTACAACGGTCATCCGGGTTACATGAAACATCCGCGAACCACCGATATGGCTTCAACAATCGCACTAATTACAGAATTGCGAACGAAATAATGCGTATCATCTTCGCCGAAATGTATTTGCAGTCCGTGAATGTTTACTGCAGCAAAAGCTAAAGAAATAAAAAATGAAAATCGAACGAGTTGAATCGATACTTGCCGGCAATAGTCAGATTGTCAGGATACTCACCGACAACGGGCTAGTAGGAGTCGGGCAATCAGCATGCTGGGGTTACCTCGAAGCAACCGACGCTGTCGTGAAGAAGTTTGCTGACTATCTCGTCGGTAAAGATCCTCTCGATATCGAACACCACTGGCAGTACATGTATCGAATGGGCCCGTTCCGCGGATCAGTCCTCATGGGTGGAGTCAGCGCGGTTGATATCGCACTCTGGGACATCAAAGGAAAGTCGCTTGAAGCCCCGGTTTGGCAGCTACTCGGCGGAAAGGTCCGCAACAAAATTCGTCTGCATCTGTTGATGGGTGGAAAGCGCCCGGATGCTGCGGACCAAGGCACAACGGCTCAAGGACTGTTGCTCAATTCCCGTGAGGCAGTCGAAGAAGGCTTCACAGCAATCAAGACTGATCCGCTTCCAGACGGTTTCCAATCGATGACGTTGCCACGTCTTATTCACGACACTCGTGAAAACGTAGCGGCTATGCGCGAAGGCGCAGGACTCGACTGCGACATCATTCTAGAGATTCACCGCAAACTAACCCCAATGGTTGCGATTGCACTTGCCGAACAGCTGGTCGAATTCCAGCCAATGTTCTACGAAGACCCGGTGCAGATCGACTCGATCAAATCGCAGGCAGAAGTCGCTCAGAGAACAACACTCCCTGTAGCCAACGGCGAACGAATGCATTCGATCTGGGAGTTCAGAGAAATGTACGAAGCTGGCGGAAGCCAGTACGCACGCCCCGACCTCGGTCTAGCAGGTGGTGTGACCGCAGTGAAGAAGATCGCTGCAATTGCCGAGTCCTGGCACTCAGCGGTTGTGACTCACAACTTCCTGGGTCCCGTACTCACGGCTGCTGCATGCAACCTGGATGCGGCGATTCCGAACTTCCTGACTCAAGAGTATTCGAAGGAAGATGAACAACCGTTCAATGCCATGTTCAACTCGTCTTGGCAGCGTGATGGTGGTTATATCCCGGTTCCAGACGCCCCAGGTATCGGAATCGATCTTGAAGTCGAGGGCTTCCAATCGCAGCCGTACAACCCACGTGAGTTGAAGGTCATCCCTATGCGAGAAGACGGATCAGTCGGCTACTCGGTGTAAGTGGCTTATCCACGTTTTCTTTAGGAGGGTTGTTCCTGTTGAACTCTGAGTCTAGTGGGCGAATTTCGTTGCACTTGCAGGCAGCGATTTATCGTGAGTCGCTTGCGTTGGTCGACGCTGGAATCGTTTCAGCCGACGATGTCGACACAGTGATTACTAACACGATCGGTCGTCGATGGGCGGTTGGTGGCCCGTTCGAGATCTGGGAACAGATTGGATGGGATCTGGTTCAAGTTATAGCCGGAGAATTGTTCATAGATATTTCGACAGCAACTACTACGTCTCACGTTGCTCCAGACGCTGAAACACCAAACGGAAATACCTCTCCAACCAAAACCGTTGAGGAATCTAAATTCCAAAACGTCGCCGTCATTGGTGCGGGGCTGCTGGGTCATGGCATTGCGTTAGAGCTCGCTGTTCACGGAAAACAGGTTTATCTCAACGATATTTCCGACGTTCTGCTTGCCGATGCAATCTCGAGAGCACGTGTAGGTTTGACCGCCCTCGCCTCGGTAGGACGTATTCAAGAAGGCGAAATTGAGGGGGCTCTGTCGAGGATTGCTATCTCGACGAACTTGAGTGAGTCGGTGAAAAATGCCGATCTCGTTATCGAAGCCGCATCAGAGAATCTCGACCTAAAGAAGAAAATATTCTCGGAAATCGATGCCCATGCTCCCTCACACGCGATTCTGGCTTCGAACAGTTCAACGTTTGTGCCTAGTGCTTATGGCTCGGCGACTAACCGACGTTCGAGAGTCCTCGGCATTCACTATTTCAATCCGCCTCACCTGTTGCCTGGAATAGAAATCATTACTGGCCCCGATACTTCAGCCAACGTTGTCGAACTGGTCCGTGATGAATACGAATCAATCGGCAAGAAACCTGCCGTTGTTCGCCGAGAAATACAAGGCTTCGTGAGCAATCGCTTGCAAGTGGCACTTCTTCGTGAGTCAATGGCATTAGTCGAGAATGACCGAGCAACGTCATCGGAAATCGATGAGATCGTTCGAAATGGCTTCGGACCAGTTTTGGCGCAGCACGGCATATTCGGATCGCTAGGGCACAGCGATTCATCCAGTACACATGACGCTCTTGTTGAGCAGTTCCAGATGCTCAACAACGACCGTAACCTTCCGAATATCCTTCTCGACAAAATCGAATCTGGCGACCTCGGCATCAAGACAGGTAAAGGGTTTTACGAATGGACTCCTGAATCGGCCGAAGCGTGGCGAGCCAAAATGGCCGATTCATTGCTCCACATGGGCTGATTTTGATTACTCTCGACCAGTAGCGCGCGAGAACATAGCGCGGTAGTCTCCGGTTATACGTTTTTTTGAACTGGAGTGAAACTTGCCAGACGCCTCGACCAATCCGCATCGCCTAACCTCGTTCGTTGTGCCATCGCACTACCGAATATCTCTCGAGCCAAACCTCGATGAAGCTACTTTTTCGGGTAGCGTCGAGATCGAAGTTGAAGTTGGTCAAGCGACCGACAATATTCAGATCAACTCTGCTGATCTCCAGATTACGTCAGCATCAGTTCGAAACGCTGTTGGCGGCGAAACAGTCGCTTCAGGTGTCGCCCACGATGAAGAAATGGAACGGGCAACTCTTAGTTTCGATTCCGAACTAAAGAGCGGCCCTTACACGATCGTTGCTGAATTCACTGGAATCCTGAACGATCAGCTTCATGGCTTCTACCGTTCTGTATTCACCGACGACGATGGCGTTGAGCACACGATTGCTACCACGCAGTTCGAAAGCACACACGCTCGCCGAGCATTCCCATGTTTCGACGAACCAGCCTTCAAGGCGTCGTATGGCGTAACCCTTGTAGTTCCCGAAGACCAGTTCGCAGTGTCGAACGGTCCTGATATTTCAACTACCGACCTTGGCGACGGTCGCAAGTCGATTCTGTTCGAAGACACGATGGTCATGTCGACCTACCTCGTCGCATTCATCGTCGGCCCGTTCGAAGCAACCGATCCTGTCGATGTCGATGGCGTTCCGTTGCGAATCGTCCACCCGATCGGCAAAGGTCACCTAACCGACTACTCACTCGAGGCTGGCGCATTCGCTCTCAAGTTCTTCTCTGACTACTACGGAATTCCGTACCCGGGTCAAAAGCTCGACATGGTTGCCGTTCCAGACTTTGCGTTTGGTGCGATGGAAAACCTCGGCTGTATTACGTACCGAGAAGTTCTGCTTCTCGTAGACAAGTCACGATCAACCGAGCCTGAGCTGCTTCGGGTTGCCGACGTGATCGCTCACGAAATCGCCCACATGTGGTTTGGGGACCTGGTAACCATGGAATGGTGGAACGGTATTTGGTTGAACGAGGCGTTCGCAACGTTCATGGCGACGATGTGTTCCGACAATTTCAACGCTGATTGGGGCCGATGGAACCAGTTCAGCCTCGAACGCTCGATGGCGTTCGATGTCGACTCACTCGCCAACACACGTCCTATCGAGATCGAAGTGAACTCACCTGTCGACGCAGAAGGTATGTTCGATCTGCTGACCTACGAAAAGGGTGGCTCAGTTCTTCGAATGCTTGAGCAGTACTTGGGCGAAGAGGAGTTCAAGGACGGAATTTCGTACTACCTGAACAAGCACAAGTACGGGAACACTGAGACCAACGACCTGTGGGACGCTATTGAGCATGTGACTCAGCAGCCAGCACGTCGAATCATGGACTCGTGGATCTTCCAGAAGGGCTACCCGCTGGTCAGCGCCTCGATCTCAGAAGATGGCAAGACGATTTCTCTCTCACAGGATCGATTCCTGTATACCGAAGGTGAAACTGCCGACACGACCATCTGGTCAGTTCCGGTTGTTCTCAAGGTTGGAACGGCGTCGGGCGTTGAAGAAGTTCGGTATCTGCTGGAAGAGAAGTCAGCAGAAATTAAACTCGATTCTCCTGCTGATTGGGCCACCGCCAACGCTGGTGGAAGCGGATTCTTCCGTGCTCGCTACTCAGCCGAAATGCTGAAGGCGCTTTCGGGCACTATGTTTGAAACGCTGTCACCAATCGAGCGCTACGGCCTCGTGGACGACACTTGGTCGTCGGTCATGGCGGGTCGAACGTCAGCAAGTGATTTCTTGGATTTCGCACGAAGCTTCCAACTTGAAACCGACCTCGATGTATGGACGGTACTTTCTGGTTGCCTAAGCGGACTCGACAAGCTTGTCGAGGGCGAAGCGAAGCTGCAGTACAAGGCTGCGATTCGTGATTTGGCTCAACCTGCGCTCGACCGACTTGGATGGGAGCCAGGCGATAGTGACACATCACGTGATCTCGAACTTCGTGGTCTGTTCATTCGATTGCTCGCCAACGTTGGTGACGACGATCTGGCGATCAAGAATGCTGGTGATCTACACGATTCTTACTTGGTAGACGCCGGTTCAGTCGAACCGAACGTCGCTGCCGCAGCTACTGGTGTGGTCGCATCGAAGGGTGACACTGCTCAGTACGAAGTGTTCCTCGACAAACACCACAACCCGACTACCCCTCAGGAAGAACGACGCTACCAGTCGGCTCTCTCGGCGTTCCCGGGTGAAGCTGAAATGGATCGAACTCTTGCCATGACTTTGGATGGAACCGTTCGAACTCAGGACGCCCCGTACCTGCTTGCTGTTTGCATGCGAAACAAGGAGCAGGGCTACCGTGCGTGGGAGTTTGTGAAGGCGAACTGGGAGAAGATCAACAAGGACTTCCCATCGAACTCAATCGTTCGAATGCTTTCGGGTGTTACCTCTCTGAGCAAGCCTGAACAGGCCGCCGATGTGATCGCTTTCTTTGACGATCATGAGGTTCCACAGGGTCAGCTAACGCTTCAACAGACTCTTGAGAAGCTCCGTGTGAACGTTGCTCTAAGAGAACGAGAAAGTGCACCGTTCCGCGATAGTTTGACGAGTTAGTTTTAGCTCATGTCATCCGTCCAATACACAAAGTCGCTCCCCGTAGTCGCTGAACCAGACGTTCTGGTTTGCGGCACGGGCCTGGCTGGTATTGGTGCGGCGGTTGGTGCAGCTCGAAACGGTGCATCTGTCATGGCTGTGGATCGGATGGGATTTGCCGGTGGGTTCTTCACGAACATCATTGGTTCGGCATTCGATGGATTCGTCTACGAAGAGACCGGCAAACCAGTAGTAGGCGGACTCGTGTTCGAGATGCTCGAACGCATGGGCGTTGTCGAGCCGGGGCAGGCTCCCAATCTCGTTTACAACGTAAACGGTGATTTCACAGAGGTCGAAAAACACCCCGACCGTGTGATTCCTCGAACCGATCCCGAACTTTTCAAAAAAGCGTCTGACGATGTACTGATCGAGTCGGGCGTAACTCCGCTATTTCACACTCAGGTATCCGACGTAATCATGGACGGCGATCGAGTCGACACCGTGATCGTGAGCAACAAAGACGGGCTCGTAGCGATAAAGCCCAAGAACGTCGTCGATGCAACTGGTGACGCCGACGTTGCTGCTTGGGCTGGCGCTCCGTACGAGGTAGCGGAGTCGTTGCAGCCGATGAGCCTTCACTTCCGTATCGGATTTGTTGAACTGACATTCGAACTTCGACGCAAATGTGCAGTCGTACTCGAAAAGGCCCGTTCTGAAGGCAAAATCGGTTTGTACGGAGGTCCGTGGCCTGCAACTTTCTCGGGTCGAGACATTTACTTCAACGTAATTCGCACACCTGGAAATGCCACCAACCCGACCGACTGGACCAATGCTGAAATCCAGGGTCGTCGTGACGCCTGGACTATGTTTGAGCTTTGGAAAGAGGCGCTTCCTGAGTTCAAGGAAGCATATTTCTTCACTAGCGGTCCAACTGCCGGTTCGCGCGAATCACGTCGTATCGTTGGCGATTACATGCTGACCGGTGACGACATTCGGACTGCGAAACGTCAGGACGATGTCGTGGTTCTAGGTGCATGGAGAATCGACCGTCATCCCGAAAACACAGCCGGTTACCACGAGCAGCCGGTCGTGCCGCCTTACGATATTTCCTATCGAACGTTGCTCCCGCAAGGTGTTCAAAACCTTTGGGTCGCGGGACGTTGCCACTCAGCGACTTCCGAAGCGTTGGCGTCGAGTCGAGTCACGGCCAATTCGATGGGCATGGGGCAGGCTGCTGGCGTCGCAGCGGCGATGGCGTCGGCGAACGGTTCAGACAGTCGTCGCGTGTCTATCACCGAGCTGCAAGATCGACTGGCGGCGGCTGATGTAATTCTCGATCCAGCTTCAGCAATGCAGGGTCTCTAGAAGATATTTAGAAAGACGATTTATGTCGAACGACTACGATGATCGGAATAAAGCTGAACTAAAACTTCCTGCGCTACCGCCGGTGATATTCGGCATCCCTGTATTTCTCGGAGTTCTGGTTCACGTACTGATCTGGCGGGAAGGAATTATCGGTGGAATCGTCGGACTCGTCGTCGGAATAATTCTTATCTCCGTCGGCGTGTTGCTGATCTGGTGGACGTGGAAAACGATGGCGGCTCACGGTGAGCATCCTGAACCTAGTCAGCCGACAGACATGTTGATCACAACTGGACCGTTCAAACGCACTCGAAACCCGATCTACTCTGGATTCTTGCTCATAGCGGCTGGTCTAGCAATCTCGCTAAACGCGATGGCGATGTTGATATCGGTGTTTTTCGGAGTCGCAGCACTCACGGCGCTAGTTATTCGACGTGAAGAGGCGTATCTCGAACGTGAATTTGGTGAAATCTACACCAAATGGGAGAACCGAACCGGTCGCTGGTTGTAGCGAGGCCCTCACACTACGGCGATGATCGTCAGTCCTGTGACAACGAGTGCCGCAGCCACCAGCTTCTGAATCATTAGCCGTGACGAGAGAGTTTCTCCGAGTAGCTGAGGATATTTCTTAGAAATCAGCACGGTGGCAAAGAATACAAGCAGCGGTGTTGATCCAATGATTGCACTAGTGAGCGAAAGCGGGCCGGTAGCGATCGCGAACGTCAGAAGTGCCAACGCGGTAGTGGCGAGGCCCACATCTATCGTCAGCACCGCAACGGCTTTCGGTTTTTGAACGAAACTGAACAGTTCACCTGCTATTTCACGACGGTAGTTCATCGGCAGCAAGACAATTGCCATTCCTGCGCCCCTGAACCCCAAGGCGTGCCAGAACGAAACATCGTCAGTGATCGTTTTGAGCATTGTCTGACCGCTTGCAAGCATCACAACTGCAATGAGTAGATAGCCGAACGTGCCCGTCAGGGAGATCGGCTGACTACCATCCGAGAATTTGATCGCAGCGAGTATCGCTCCGAGTGCGGCTAGAACGACTGCCACCGATTCCAGAACCGAAAGCGATTCACCAAGCAACACAACCGCAAATACGACCGTGATTAGTGGGTACGACTGCGAAATTGGTGTGACTCTCGATACTTCGTCACGGCTAAGCGACCAGAGGATAAGCATTGCACCGAATCCCCAAAACACTCCAACTCCGATGCCTCTTAGCCAAATATCAAATGGCAACGTTGGGTATTGGTTGACCACGGCTATTACGACGAAAGTTGTAAGCGTCTGGAATCCAATGAATAGCAGGAACGCACGGGCTCGAAGACCGAGTGTGGTGAGGACGACCTTATCTGTGACGTTCAACCCTGCGAAAAGTACGGCACTTAACAGAGCTGCTGCGGTCCAGTCGATGCGAGTGCTCCTTCTGAGCGTGAACTAAGGCGAGCGAAGTATATTTGCTACTCAGCTTGCGGCGATATCGGCCAAAGCTTTTTCGAAAGACCAGTGCTCGGCATACCAACCGCTGTCGCAGCGATCAGACCCATGCCTAGGCTGATCCATAGCGCTAGGTCGTAGTTGCCGTTGGTGTCGTAAATCTTTCCTGCCAACCAAACCGCACTCGATGCTCCGAACGGCATGACCATGAACATCGTGCCGTAAATAGTTCCTAATCGCCGTAGTCCGAATTCGTCAGACGTAACTGTGCCGGTAAGTGAAATTACTGACGTCCAAGAACTGCCGATAACAACAACTCCTAGAATCGCCATCGGGAGACTGCCTGCCATCAGAAGTACTGCGTATCCGATGGCACGCATTCCATATGCGAGCGAGAGCATTGGGCGACGGCCGATTCGGTCGGCGAAGTAGCCGAAGCTCAGACCACCGGCTAACCCTGCTATTCCAACCGTTGCAAGCGCAGCGGCTCCTTGCACAGCTGTTGCGCCGAAGTCAGTCGTAAAAGCGACGAAGTGGGCATTCACGAAGCCCATTGTGTAGCCTCATATGAAGAAGCCAATCGTTAGCCGCCAAAAGATTCCAGTTCGACACGCCTGACCGAGCGATAATCCCGCGTTGATATCAGCGGAACCTTTGCTCAGATCGTCATCATCAGTGACAACTCCGCCGTCGGCGCCATCGGCGTGTTCACCGGGTCCTGGTCGGCTCTTGAGAAGTAGCAGTACTGCCGGAAGTATCAGGACAATCAGGATTCCGGCGAGAATCAAATATCCTTCTTGCCACCCGATATATGCAACCGCAAGTGCTGCGATTGGTACGAGGGCAGTTTCACCGGCAGCGGATCCCGTGCCTGCAATCGACATCGCAAGCGCTCTTCGTTTGGTGAACCATGCGCCAACAATTTTTGCTACAGCTCCCGGCGATGCGAGAGTGAAGCCAATGCCCATGATGACGAATACGACGTAGACCTGCCAAAGCTCTTGAACGAGCGACATTGCAGCAAGGGCTAATCCGCCGATCAGGATTCCGCTAGCCGCAACGATCTTGGGATCGTATTTGTCGGCTAGCAAGCCAGCGACTGGTCGAAGCCCACCTGTTGCCAAACCAGCGATCGCAAGCGCCCCCGACATGGAACCGCGGCTCCAGTCGAACTCTTCTGTGACAGGTTTTAGGAACACGCCAAACGAGAATCGTGATCCGGCACCACCGAACAGCATCAGAGCTGTACCGAGAACGACAATCCAGCCGTAGTGAATATTTCGAATCTTGGAGATTATTGCGAGTTACCGGTTGATTGGCGAATTGTCAGATTGATCGGTATGACAGGCGAGGATATCTGAACCCCGTGTACGCAGGTGGTGTGTTTTCACTGACCTTGTGAAATTATTTAGTGCCCGTATCGATGTACGCTCGGAATTATTCGCAAATAAGAGAAATTGATTGCCCGAAATCACCATCCCCGCCGCAATGGAATTTATGGAAGATGCCCTAGTAAAAGTTGGAGCATCTCATGAAAACGCATCTCAAATCTCCGAAGTCATCATCGATAGTGAGCTTAGGGGTAGCCCTGATCACGGTTTGTATTTCTTCAAATTAGTGATTGATTGGCACCAAGATGGAACCATCAAGCCTGCCCCTGAGACTGAGGTAATAAAAGATTCAGCAATCACGACAATTGTTGAAGGTGACGGTGGTTGCGGCGTCATAGGGATGAATATCGCCACCGAAAAGAGCATTGCGAAGGCGAAATCTGTAGGCATGGCTGCCGGTAGCGTGCGGAACTCTGGCAATGTGATTGCGCTTGCTCCGTACGTTCAACGCGCTGCGGATGAGGGGTTGATTGCGTTCGCATGCAGCGCTTTTCGGCATCCGATAATTCCTCCAACCGGTGGTTTGCAAGGTAAGTTCGGCACCAATCCAATTGCGTATGCAGCCCCGGCTGGAAAATATGCGCCGTACATTCTCGACATGGCGACTAGTTCGATCGCCGCTGCAAAAGTGTGGGAGGCCGCCACTAACGGTGAAACGATTCCTGCAGGCTTTGTTGAGAAGGCTGATGGCTCCCCGCTCACAGATGCGACCGATTATGAACTTGGTTCGAGCATGATTTTGCCCATGGCTGGGGCACGTGGTTACGGTCTCGCACTGATGTCAGATATTTTTGGAAATGTACTGGCAGGCTCGGATTGGGGTCATTTCTTATGGCTTATCAACCCAGACGAGTTCCGTGGAATAGACGAGTTCAGATCTGCGATGGATGCTGAGTTGGATCGAGTTAAGAGCGGAAAGAAAAAGTCAGGAGTGGCCGAGATTTTCTATCCGGGTGAACGAAGCCAGCGAAGAATGGCGAAGCTTCGGAGTGAAGGATCTCTGCCTCTCGGAGGCACAGCGTGGCAGGCGATGGAAACCATAAGCCAAAGACTTGGCGTAGAGATGCCATCGGTAACCCGCTGAAATACGTTCGCTCAGGTTCCAACACGATAGTGATGACGAATTAGCTGCGTGTTTGCTTCGGGTAGTAAAAAAGGGGATGGCCGAAGCCATCCCCTTTTCATTGGATTCTATTTAGTTCTTAGGAACTACTTAGCTGCAGAGCAGACCGTGTCGATGATCAAGTGAGCAACAACGTATGGGTCTACGTTAGCGTTTGGTCGTCGGTCTTCGATGTAACCCTTGCCGGCCTTTTCAACCTGCCAAGGGATTCGAATTGAAGCTCCTCGGTCGGATACGCCGTATGAGAATTCGTCGAATCGCTGGGTCTCGTGAGCACCAGTAAGTCGAAGCTCTACGCCAGGACCGTAGTTGGAAATGTGAAGTTCAGGTTTGCCAGGTGCACCAAGTGCTTCGGCAGCGGCTACACAAGCGTCGAAAGACTCACGCATAGCGATGGTCGAGAAGTTTGTGTGGCAACCTGCACCGTTCCAGTCACCTGCAACAGGCTTAGGATCGAGCGTTGCTGAAATAGGCATTCCCTTAGGGCCGAGGAAATCTTCTGCGATTCGGTATAGCAGCCATCGAGCGAGCCACATCTCGTCACCAATCGTTGGTGCGGATACTGGGCCGATCTGGAACTCCCACTGTCCGGGCATAACTTCAGCGTTGATACCAGAAATGTGTAGACCAGCTTCGATACATGCTTCGAGGTGAGCGTTTACAACTTCACGCCCGAAGATTTCGTCAGATCCAACACCACAGTAGTAGCCACCCTGAGGAGCAGGGAATCCGTTGTCAGGCCAGCCAAGAGGTGTGTTGCCTTCGAAGAAGGTGTATTCCTGCTCAAGACCGAACCACATGTCCTGATCGCCGTACTTCTCAGCAGAAGCTGCAGCTGCAGCACGTGTGTTGGACGGGTGCGGAGTCATGTCGGTGAGCAATGTCTCACACAGAACGAGTTTGTTGTCGCCACCGCGGAGTGGGTCTGGAGTAACCAAAACTGGGTTCAGTACAACGTCTGACTGGTCACCAGCGGCTTGGTTAGTTGAAGAACCGTCGAATCCCCAGATTCCAGGCTCTTTACCGTCCGCAAGCACCTGTGCCTTCGATCGCAGCTTGGCGGTCGGCTCGGTGCCATCGATCCAAATATATTCGGCTATATAAACCATCGTTCAACTTCCTCGTACTGATTTTGATACTGGCACCGTGATCGCCGCATGTGCTCGATTTTGGGTAACCTGGCGATCATTTCCTGTTTACGCAGCGTGCATTTTACTTGCCAACTGCGTTGTCGGATAGTTAGCTACATCTGCCAACGTGCCGACGCACTCTAAATTAGCTCAAGCGTGTTTCAAAGATGTTTCAACCTGCGTCATATCTGTTAGCAAACCGTTAAAACGACGAAATCCTCACTACGCGATTCGACTCCGCACCGGTCTACCCACATAATCGTGGAATGAATCAGGAACATTTCGAACTTCTCGATGGAACCGCCGAAGATCTCAGCGAATGGCACCGTGAGAATTCGCCAGAGCAACTAGATCTTAGAGGTGCTGACTTTTCGGGTCGTGACCTACGCGGAAGAGACTTCACTCGTGCGCTGTTAGAACGTGCTGATTTCTCTGGCGCGAATCTGGATGAAGCTGTTTTCTCGGAAGCGAGTTTGAGAAGGGCGAACCTTGCTGGCGCCTCTATGAAAAAATCGACGCTCTATCGAACGAACTGCACTGGTGCCGACATTTCAAACGCCGATTTATCAGGCTCAAACATGTACCGATGCGTTCTACGTGAAGCGACTATCACCGGCGCAATCTTCAAAACAGCCGCTATTTTCAAAGTCGCCTGGCCCGAAGGGGTCGACGTTCGAGCTCACGGGTAGGAATTACCCGGCTAAGCCACCCGTGACTCTCATTAGAGTTTCTTGGACAAGTAGTTCGTGATCGAGGGTGCGGAGCGGTTCCGATTCGCCCTTGATGTTTCGAACCAACTCCGCGAATGTGTCGACGTATCGTGCTCGGTCTTCGATCTGAACGACGTTGATGCCCTTTTTGTACTCGCCCCGATCTTCTTCAAGCGTGAGTTTGATGGTTTCAGCCGGTTCGAATGGCTCCATGATTGCAGTGCCCTTGGTGCCGTACACCTCGAAGCGTCGAGCCATCGGTCGTGCCTCAAGCGCACTGATATCCACCGTTGCCATAGCGTTGGTGTACTCGAACACACCCAGAGTGTTGTCCATCATCGCTTGGGTTTCAGATGCGGCGTTCTGGAAGAATCGTGAAACCTTGTTGGGTCGTCCGAGAAGCCAAACAACTTGATCGAGCATGTGCCCGCCGAGGTCGTACATGATGCCACCCTTGAAGTGGGCGAGACCTTCACGACCCGTCTGAATTCCTTCTGGGTTCTTTTCAGGAATGAAGGTCGACATGTGTGCTCGAACTTGGAATATTTGGCCCAAAAAACCTGATCGAGCCCAGTTGGCGATACGTTCGAAGCCATCGTGCTTGCGGAACATGTACCCCATCTGAATCATCGTGCCCTGTGCACGGGCGATTTCAACGATGTTTTCAAACCGGTTGTAGTCGTTGCCCGCCGGCTTGTCGTAGAAAACGTGCTTTCCTGCGGCGACTATCTCCTCGGTGAACCCTAAGCTCTCTTTGTTCGCTCCTTCGGACGCGACGCAGTCAACTGTCGGGTCATCGAGAAACTCATATGGATCGTCGACGAATTCGACTTTTCCGAATGCTCCATCGCTATTTTGTACCTGAGCACGCCGAGCCTCGTCGGGTTCGAAAATACCCACTACTTCGACCTCTGGATGGTCGAGCATGACCTGTAGAACGCCTTCCGCATGGCCGTGTTTGGTTCCGTACTGGGCCATTCGTAGCTTGTCGGTCATTAGTTCGGATACTCCATAGTTTTGTAGATGTCAGGCGAGTGAAAACGAGTGCGCGTTCGAACGCTGACGCAGTCTACGCCGTATGCGCGTTGGGTCGCTAGTTGAATAGGGCTGGTTCAGGCGTTGCGGGCAGCTTCGATGAACGCTCGGATGCGATTAGGATCTTTCACACCGTCGGTTTCAACCCCGCTTGCGACGTCAACACCCCACGGCGAAAGTTGCTTAATAGCGCTCTGTACGTTCTCTGGGTCAAGTCCACCGGCGAGAAATACACCGTCTCGATTTACAACGCCTTCAGCGGCTGACCAGTCGAACGATTTCCCTGATCCGCCCAGTACTTTTTTGTCGTATCTGTCGAGAACAATGCCGTGTCCGGCATCGAGTATGGGTGAAACGGCGTCGCTGAGACTGTCAGGAGTTGAGCCGTCCTTAACCCGAACCATCTTGAACACTGGAAGTTCAATCTTGGAAATGTATTCGGCGTCTTCATCGCCACAAAGCTGTAGTGAATCAAGTCCCGCGTTTCGTGCAGTTTCATTCACAAAATTTGGATCTTGATTCAGGAACAAGCCCACAAGTTCTGGCTTGTTCGATGAATCTCGCCCAGACTTGTAGTCCGAAATTATCTGAACGCCATCTTCAGGCTGAATTTGTCGACGGACGCCCTCGATGAAGTTGAATCCGAGATGAGTTGCTCCAGCATCAGACGCCACGATCGCTGCTTCAGCACTTCGCAGTCCACAAATTTTTATTTGTAAGCGTTCGTTTTGCATTGTGTTAACCGACTTCAACTGCTGCCATTGCCTCGGCAAGTTCACTGACGTCGGTACCGGCTTTCATCAACGACTCACCGACTAGCACGGCTTTTGCGCCCGCGTAGCCCATTCGTTCCACATCACCGGAGTTCTTCATTCCGCTTTCGGCGACTTTGATTCTGTCGTCAGGAATTTTTTTAGCGAGAGTTTCAAATACCGAGAGAGAAGTTTCGAGCGTTTTCAAGTTCCGATTGTTGATTCCTACGATGTGAGGTTCAACTTCGGTCAGCGCTATGTCCAGCTCAGGTTCATCAAATACTTCAACGAGCACATCCATGCCCATCGAAGTCGAAAGCGTGAACAGGTCGGCGTACTGCTTCGGATCAAGGCAAGCGATGATTAGCAGAATGCAGTCCGCACCAGCCGCTCGAGCTTCGTGAACTTGGTATTCGTCGACGATGAAGTCCTTTCGGAGGACAGGCACTCGTGACGCTCGTGCGATTACCGAAACAGCAGCCAGGTCGTCTATTGACCCCGAGAAGTAGTCCTGTTCTGTGAGAACTGAAATAGCTGTCGCACCGGCATCACAGTAGAGGCTGGCTCTGTTTGCAGGGTCGAGATTTGGATCCAGTGATCCTGCCGAGGGAGACGACCGTTTCATCTCGGCGATCAGAGATATACCGCTTTTGGACGCGATAGTTCGTTGCAGCGAAAGCGGAACGCTCGCGTTCTCAGCTATCAGTCGCATTTCCGATTCAGGGCGCTTCTTTTTCGCCTGTTCGATTGTGAGCAGTCGCTTTTCAACGATTACACCGAGTATGCCTGGTATTTCGATCAAGACTGTTCCTGACTTACTTTGATCAACGAATTGAGCTTGGCTTGTGCTGCTCCTGAATCAATCGAATCCTGCGCCATCGCAGCAGCTTCTTGGAATGCAACAGCTTTGCCAGCAGCCATTAAGGCAGCGGCTGAGTTGAGCACAACCACATTTCGTCGTGAGGTTTCTGGAGCGACCGGCGGGTTATGTCCGCTGCCTGCTCCAGCGAAAATATCTTTGATGATCTGTGCCGACTCTTCTGTCGATTCGACTACGAGATGCTCTCGTTTGCCTTCTTGCAATCCGAAATCAGCTGGGCGAGTACGTCGACGCTTTAAGCCATCTTTGTTCACCTGATAAAGCAGCGTGTGCCCTTCGACATCGATTTCGTCAGCACCAGATTCAGCGTTCACAACGAACGCATATTGCGTACCGAGAATCTCCAACGCCTTAGCAATCTTTTCAGCGAATGCAGCATCGGAAACACCGATCACCTGACGCTTTACGCCAGCCGGATTAGTCAGTGGTCCGAGAAAGTTGAATATCGTTCGAATACCTAGCTGTGGACGAAGCGGACCAGCAAACTTCATCGCAGGGTGGAACGCCTGAGCGAACATGAATCCAGCACCAACTTCGTGGAAGCAGTTCTTGACGCCTTCAGGGCCCAAAGCGATGTTGACGCCTAGTGATTCAAGTACGTCAGCGCTGCCCGTTGAGCCGGACATGGCTCGGTTGCCGTGTTTGGCAACTGGTACTCCAGCTCCTGAAACCACGAATGCTGAAGCAGTCGAAATGTTGAACCAGTCGAGCCCACTGCCACCAGTACCACACGTGTCGATCATTTCGAGATCGGTGTCGACGTGCAGCGATACTTCTCGCATCACGCTCGCCATGCCAGCGATTTCGTAAGGAGTTTCGCCCTTCATTCGTAGTCCTGTTAGGAACGCACCGAACTGAGCGGGAGTTGCCTCACCAGTCATGATTTCGCGCATAGCGTCGGCCGCCTGATCCTGTTCGAGATCAGTGCCTTCGACGACGATCTGTATTGCCTGTTGAATGTTCATTTGTTTTAACTTCGGTTTGGTTCCGTTTGTTCTGAAATGTTCAGGGTTGGCTGTTAGGCAGCTGTGTTCGACAGCTAGTTAATTGCCGACCGGTGATGGCTTGTCGAGGAAATTTTGCAGCAGTTCTTTTCCCGCTTGAGTCATGATCGATTCGGGATGGAACTGAACGCCTTCGACGTCTAGTTCATTGTGCCGAATGCCCATGATGATGCCGTTTTCAGTGCTTGCGGTGACTTCGAACGTGTCAGGGATGGTGTCTTGCTCAATTGCCAGTGAGTGATATCGAACAGCTTCAAACGGTTGCGGCAATCCAGTAAAAACGCCTTCGCCAGTGTGGTTGATTGGAGACGTTTTGCCGTGCCGTATTTCGCCGGCACCTTTTACTACTCCACCGAACGCCTGAGCGATGCACTGGTGACCCAAGCAAACACCCAGTACCGGAACTTTTCCGGCGAAGTGCTTGATTACGTCAACTGAAATTCCGGCGTTGTCGGGAGTTGATGGACCAGGCGAAACGACTACTCGTTCCGGGTTCAAGGCAGCAAGCTGCTCGATGGTCGCTTTGTCGTTGCGTACCACCTCGACCTCAGCTCCCAGTTCGGAAAGGTACTGGAATAGGTTGTAAGTAAAACTGTCGTAGTTATCGATTAGAAGAAGCATGATTTTTATTCGCTAATTAGCTGCATTGTCGCAGGGTGAGTCGTGTCGAGTGAAATTGAATCGTCGTTTCGCCAGCGCTGCTGTCGCTCCATGGATTCCGCTCTCTCGATAGCGAGTAGAGGAGCCTTTGCTTTCTGGAGTGATTCGAGGTTTTCGGCATCAGGGTTCGAGTCAAATACGATCCCGGCTCCGCCTTGGACGTGGGCAACACCATCACGCAGCACTATCGATCGAATGATCGTGCCTGTGTCGACATCGCCGTTCGATCCGAACCAGCCGATACCGCCGCAGTAAGGACCCCGTCCTTCTGGCTCTAGTTCAGCTATGAGTTGAATTGATCGGATTTTTGGAGCACCCGAAAGCGTGCCAATTGGGAATCCTGCCTCGAACGCATCGATACCGTCTTTGTCGTCAACGAGCTGACCTTCGACACGTGAAACCAGGTGCATAACGTGTGAGTAGCGTTCGACGTGTTTGAGAGATTTGACCTTGACCGTTCCGGGTTTGCTGACACGACCTAGATCGTTGCGAGCGAGATCGACCAGCATCACGTGCTCGGCAGACTCTTTTTCGTTCGAGAGCAAGTCGGCTTCGTTCTGTAAATCTTCTTCTGCGGAAGTACCACGTGACCGAGTTCCAGCGATTGGGTGAACCGAGGCATTGCCGCCAGTAGATCGCAGAAGCAGCTCCGGTGACGCTCCGATGAGTTGCATGTCACCGAGATCAAGCATGTACATGTACGGCGAAGGATTCAACGTTGATAGCTGCTCGTAAATGTCGAGCGGATCAGCAGAAGTCTTCGTTTCTACTCGTTGTCCGAGTACGACCTGAATTAATTCACCCTCGATGATTGCCTCGCGAGCTTTACGAACCATCTCAGGAAACTTGTCGTTAGTCGGTGTTACCGTGTTTCCAAGTTCGCTGGGCAGGCTTCCAACGTGGGGAGAAATTGCCGGTTCGAGAGCAACAGATATCGATTTGAGATTTTTACAAATTTCGTAAATTCGTTCTGTTGTCATTTCGAAACTGGCTGTTTCGTTCGCAAACACGACGATATGAAGTTGGTCTAGCACCCGGTCGAATACGAGTAGCTCGTGTGGAATCGCGAATGCCGATACAGGTGATCCGGTTGGATCGGTCGGAAGCTCACCAACAGTTGGCTCGAAGTGCTTTATTGCTTCGTATGCCACGAACCCGAACGCACCGTTGATCAGTCCCGGAAGATCGGCAATCGGTGCAACAGTTCTTGATTGCAACTGTGAACGCAATACCGTGATCGGATTAGTGTCTCCGATAGCCTCGGATGCTCCGGTGCGAACGACGCGCTCTACTGAGGGGCAGACGTACGCGTATCTAGACGCTCCTGCTTCAGGAGATTCCGACTCGAATATGAAAGCCGGATCGTCTTGCGTTCGCAGCGCTCGCATCACCTCGAGGGGGCTGAATTCCGGTGAATCTAATACAGCATGAACCGGCACGACATCGTATTTTTCCGATGCGCGTTCAAATTCAGATTGAGTGCTGTTGAAGACCAGGTTAGACACCTGACGACTCCTCAGCGTGATCGATTGCTCGCATCAGTGCGCCCATCTTGTGGAGCGTTTCTTCGTACTCCATCTGGGTGTCGCTATCGGCAACAATTCCGCCACCTGCCTGCAAGTACGCAACGCCGTCCTTCATGACCATAGTTCGAAGAGAAATTGCCGTGTCCATGTTGCCAGTGAAACTGAAGTAACCAACCGCACCACTGTATGGCCCTCGTTTGTCTGGCTCAAGCTCGGCGATTAGCTGCATCGCACGTACTTTTGCGGCACCGGAAACCGTTCCAGCTGGGAAGGCTGCTTTCATTGCGTCAAACATGTCGTACTTGTCAGACAGTGCTCCTGAAACGTGCGACACAATGTGCATCACGTGCGAGTACTTTTCGATTTCGAAACTCTGCTCAACATCGACGCTACCGGGATTGGAAACTCGCCCAACGTCGTTACGACCAAGGTCGAGAAGCATCACGTGCTCAGCGACCTCTTTTTCGTCGTTAATCAGTTCTTTTTCAAGTTCATCATCGTGTTCGGGGTCAATGCCACGAGGTCGGGTACCGGCGATTGGGTGAACCGCCATCTTGCCGTCGATCACCTGTGTCAGTAACTCAGGCGACGCTCCGACAATCTGGAATCCATCGAGTTCTAAAAAGAACATGTACGGCGAAGGGTTGATCGCACGTAGTGATCGGTACATATCGAACGGCTTCACTGGTGTGCGTCGTGCCAACCGTTGAGAGAACACGACCTGAATTACTTCGCCGTCTTGAATCGCCTGTTTGCACTTGGCGATTGCCTCGCCGTAGTACTCACGAGACATGTTTGGGATGTAAGGCTGTCCTGTGATCTCGCCGCCTTCGATAGGTGACTGATCAGGATGACCGACCGAGCTGTAATCGAGGTTGGGATCACGAGACGTAAAGCCGGACGTCGGCAAGAAGTTGCGGCGCGCTCCCCCCGAAGGAACCGGCTTATCGAGCCGTGCGATTACCTCTTCGATTTTCGCTGTGGCTCGTTCGTAAGATGCTTCGACGTCTCCGTTTATCGCAGCGTGTGCAACAACGAAGATAGTGTGACGCACGTGATCGAAAATCAGAATCGAATCAGTGAGCATGAACACCGCTTCGGGTACGTCGAGCCCTGATTTTTCATCGGAAATAGGCGGCACCGTCGGCTCGAAATATCGAATCGTGTCGTACGCAAGATAGCCGACTGCTCCGCCGTGGAACTTTGGTAGCCCGTCGACAGTTGCGTAGCTGACCTTCGACATTCGGTCTCGAAGCAGTTCGAGCGGGTCGACTTCTCCGTATTCGGTTCCTGCGCCGGTTGTGAACACTTCTGAAGGTTCAGTTCCAAGAATGCTGTAACGAGCTAGGTTCTCTCCGCCTTCGACCGATTCGAATAGGAACGAGTGAGTTCCAACTGCCGTTTTTAGGTAGGCAGAAACTGGCGTTTCGAGATCGGCACTTATTTCGCGATAAACCGGAATCAGATTGTGATCTGAAGCTAAGTTCTTAAAGTCTGGAAGAGCTGGTGTGTAGTTAGGCATGATTTTGTTTCTGGGTATTAGATGTTCGCACTATTGGATTTAGGTGCGACTTCGCCAGAAAGCGCCGTTCTCTATTGTGGTTTTGATTCGAGTAATCATGAGTTGGTTTTGAAATGTAATCGTCTAAGCCAAGAAGATTCGGCGATCCGCTTACCAGTTCTTGGTGTAGCTCGAAATTCGCATAGCGTCTCGAACCTGCTCCATAGTTTCGGCAGCAACAGTTCGCATTCTTCCGACACCACTCATGATCGCCTCTTCAACAAGATTCATGTTTGCTTCGTAGTAAGCACGTTTCTCACGGATAGGGTCTAAGAAATTATTGATAGCTTCCGCCAAAGCAACCTTCACTTCAACGTCACCAATCGTTCCCTTGCGGTAGCGAGCTTTGAACTCGTCAACCTGCTCGGTGTTTGGGTTGAACGCATCGTGGTATTGGAATACGGGGTTGCCTTCGACCTTGCCGGGAGTATCGGCGCGGACTCGGTTAGGGTCGGTGAACATGCCACGGACTTTCTTTGTGACCGTCTTTTCATCGTCGGACAGCATGATTACGTTGCCCTTCGACTTGCTCATCTTGCCCTGGCCATCGGTGCCGGAAAGGCGCGGGACCTTACCGATCAGCGAATCTGCTTCCGGGAACACTGGCTTGAACATACGGTTGAACTTACGAGCAACCTCACGAGTCATTTCAATGTGCGGAAGCTGGTCGTCTCCAACAGGAACCAAGTGAGCCTGTGGAAGCAGAATGTCGGCAACCTGACTCATCGGGTAGTTGTAGAAACCAACTGTGCGTCGTTCGACATCGAGATCGTCGAGCTCGCCCTTAAGCGTTGGGTTGCGTTCGAGCATCCCGAGAGGCGTGATGAAGCTGAGCAGCATCGTGAGCTCTGCGAACTCAGGAACGTAACTCTGAACAACGAACGATGAATTGTCAGGATCTAGCCCTACTGACAACCAGTCGAGAGTGACCTGCAACACCGAATCTCTGATGAGATCGATGTCGTGGAAGTGGTCTCCGAGAGCCTGGTAGTCGGCGATCAGGAAGTAGCAGTCGTACTGGTCCTGTAGTTCGATCCAGTTGTGGAGCGCACCGACGTAGTGACCCAAGTGGAGTGCTCCGGTGGGTCGGATACCAGTAAGAATTCGCTTTTTATTAGGCGCAGCCATGATGTCGGTCGACTCTCGATTTAGTTACTTGTCTAACGATCGAGGTTTTGGCCGCCCAAATTTCGGGCATAAAAAAACCTCACTCCCAAATGAAATAATTTTCAAGGGGCGAGGTATGTATCCCGCGGTGCCACCCTTATTACCGCAGCACGTTTCGTGAAGCAGTATCTCTGTCGGACACACGATCAAGGCATTCTAAGATCGTAGGCCCTGGGCTCTGATATCGGTGCCCACTCCGTCGGAAGGTACTCGTACTGGTAGGTACTTTAGCTTCGAAGCTCACGGGTCCATTCGGTTCCGGTCGTGATATCGGGCTTCCAGCTTGCCCCGACTCTCTTTGATCCGTAACGAAACTTACTAGTCCCGATCAACGCAAATATGAATTTCGAACTATCTTCAAGACTAGCCCCTAAAGAGGCAATGAGTCAATTTTCATTGAGAATTGAACTGGAAACAAGTTCGGTTTAGTGCGAGTTAAAGCGGAAAATAGGATTCAGCGAAATTCGATGGAACAAAACTGAACCTTCGTGCGTCTTAGCTATAACAGGCAGCCAATTGAGGCGCCTAAGCAACGTAAAAGGCAGGTCCGTAGATTCAAGTCGGGCCAATCAACGGAAACAGAAAAATGTTTAGCGGAACTAAAAATAAGTGGCTCGTACTGGTTGCAATCGCAGCCCTCGCAGCATTCGTGATTGCTTGTGGCACAGATGAGACCAAGCTTGTTTCAGATAACGGCAACAGCGGAGTTGGCGCTCAGCCGACTCAGAATCCTGATAACTCCCAGGGTGACGACGATCAGTTGCCAACCGACCCTGGCTACGAAGTCGTAGACGCACTTGCTCCTATTGAGAGCGTCGAGATTTTGGTTCTGGAGTCATACCCAGAACAGTTTGTTGTTCAGATCACATCCGGGCTTCCTAGTGGTTGTGCAACCTTTAGTCACACAGAGGTGACTCAAGAAGGAACCGACATCAAGATTGCGGTTTACAACTCTGTGCCTTCGCCTGAAGCATCGGCAGTGATTTCTTGCCTTGCAATCTACGGATTCCACGATGAGAACGTTGCTCTAGGTAGCGACTTCGACCGTGGCACGGTTTACTCGGTACACGCGAACGATCAGCCAGCAGTTACTTTTGAGACAGGTGGTCAGTTGATCGATGAAGGTGGACTTCCTCCGTTCAAAGAGGTTCCACAGGGACACGAAGTGATTTCGGCGCCGATCGAGTCCATTGACATCATCACTGCTGAAGACTCTCGTGGAACGACTTCTTACTACGCTTCCGTAGTTTGGGGACTAACAAACGGATGTGTTGAGTCTTACAACCAGACTGTTTCTCGGATTGACGACTCGACCTACGTAATTGATGCGCTCGTCATTTCGCCTACTGGTGATGTGATGTGCACTGACAACTACCGTCAGGACTCAGCAGAAATCGAACTGGGGATGCTCGGTGATCAGTTCACGCCTTGTGCACTTTACGAAGTACAGGCCGGTAAGCAGTCAACTCGCTTCCAGTCAAGTGCATCGAATTTGGCATGCGAGCCTGCTCCTCCGACTGTAACTCCAACTCCACCTTCTAGCGGCGGAGGCATCATTGCCGACAGTCACGCTCTTGAGCTGACTCTCGAAGCACTCGGTGCTGAGGTTTCTTACGGCGGTCAGAGCGATGTTTCAGAGATGTTCGGTGTGTTCCCAACTGAAATGAAGGTAAACGGACACAAGGTTCTTGTTTACGGCTTTGCTCCTGGCACTTCAGCTGAGAAAGCTAGCGAGACAGTTTCGGCTGACGGTGGTTCGTTCGAGAATCCAGATGGGTCAATCCTTTCTGTTCGATGGATCGCACCTCCTCACTTCTACCTCTACGGCAATGCAATCATCCTCTATGTCGGTGACGATGTAGAGATGGGTGAACTACTCGGATCGCTGGGTGGTCAGTTCGCTGGTGGAGACTATGGCGAAGTGAACATCGGTGATGAAGGCAACGGCTTCGCAACGAAGCTTGCAACAGTTGAGAACGTACAGGTTCAGTCGACTCGTTCGATTCCTGCACAGCACAACGTATCAATGACGATTGCTCTCGGCGGTAGCTGCGAGACGTTCAACTCGATCGACTGGAGCGTTGAAGGGACTGAAGTCGTCATTGAAGTGTTGACTCAGGTTCCAACAGCTCTAGTGCCATGCACACTGGCGATCATCTACGAAGATCAGTCGGTCAGCATCGGTTCGGATTTCGAAGCCGGTGTTGAGTACGACATCATCGTCAACGGTGAACGACAGGGATCGTTCTTCGGTGGCTAATCGCTAGTTCGCTTTAGGACGAGAACGAATTTATCGGCAGGCAACTGCCAACTGCGCCCTACCTATAAATCCGCTGCGCCCGGTGGATCCAATAGGTAGGGCGTTTTGCGTTTACAGAGGATTTGGTGGGGAGCACCTGTTGCCTTGTGAGCGTTCTTCTGCGAGCCTTCTGCGCATTCGATTTTCGGTAGTTCGCTGAACTCTTCGATCAGCAGAAAGAATCTCTAAATGGCAACTAAGCAGGTATCTCCGTACGGCTCTTGGGAATCGCCAATATCAGCCGACCTCATCACACAAGGTGGTCTTCGTTTAGGCGAAGTACGAGTTGATGGAGACGGCGTTTACTGGCACGAAGGGCGACCCGAAGAAGCTGGCCGATACGTCATCGTCAAACGTTCTGCCGACGGCACGACTGCCGATATCAACCCTGCACCATTCAACGCTCGGAACGCTGTCCACGAGTACGGTGGAAGTGCGTATGCCGTCCGAAATGGGGTTGTGTACTTCTCCAACTGGGATGATCAGCGAATCTACAAAGCGGCTACGAACGGCAACCCAGAACCTATTACGAATGCTCCTGAAATCGAACGAGGCTCTCGGTTTGCCGACTTAAGACTCACGAACGATTCCAACTGGTTGTTGGCCGTAAGCGAAACGCATCACGAAGATCGTGAAGCCGATAACGCCATCGTTGCCGTGCCTACAAACGGGTCTGGTGACGTTCGAACTCTCGCCAGCGGACACGATTTCTATTCCTCACCTCGTCAAAATGCCGCAGGCGACAAGATTTGCTGGCTGTCTTGGGATCATCCCAACATGCCGTGGGACGGATGTGAACTGTGGGTCGCTGATTTCGACTCCACAACAGGCTCGGTTAGCAACGAACAGCTGATTACAGGTGGCCCGGATACCAGCATCGTTCAGCCTGACTGGTCGCCAGACGGCACGTTGGTATTCATCACTGATGAGTCAGGCTGGTGGAACCTCACCAAATGGGCGAACAACAAGATCACACCATTGGTTGCCGAAGAAAAAGACCACGGCGGTCCTGCCTGGGCGTTCGGGTTCAGCACCTATTCGTTCCTTGAAGATGGCGCCGTCGTTCTGAAGGGATCCAAGAACGGCAAGGGTCTGCTTCGAATGGTCATGCTCACTGGTCGAGAAGTTGCCGAAACACCGGTTGAGCACTCCTCGATAGCCGAGCTCAACGTGATCGGCGACGATGTCGTCTACATCGGTGCTTCACCAACATCATCTGCTGAGGTTGTTCGCGCTTCGCTGAGCAAAGGCGATTCAACCACGCTGAAATCGTCGAGTGATATCGAACTCGATGACGAGTATCTTTCGATCCCAGAAGCGATCACCTTCCCATCGACCGACAACGGGGAAGCTCACGCTTTTTACTACCCACCGACAAACCCAAAATTTGAATCCGACGGTTCGGAGACTCCGCCGCTGTTGGTGATCAGTCACGGTGGCCCAACGAGTGCGACCAGTTCGGCATTGAGTCTCCCTATTCAGTTTTGGACGAGCAGAGGGTTCGCAGTGGTCGATGTGAACTACCGAGGCTCAACAGGGCACGGTAAGGCGTTTCGTGACGCTCTCAAAGGCAACTGGGGCGTGTACGACACCGATGATTGCATTGCGGCCGCCGACTATCTTGTCGACAAAGGACTCGCCGACACCAACCGGCTCGCAATTAAGGGCGGATCGGCAGGTGGGTACACCACGATCAACGCTCTGACGTTCGAAGATCGTTTCGCCGTTGGAGCGACCTACTACGGAATCGCGGATCTAAGCGTGTTCATCGGTGATACTCACAAGTACGAGTCACGCTATATGGACACGCTGATCGGACCGTATCCGAAGGCGAAGCAGCTGTATCACGATCGGTCTGCGATCAATTTCACTGATCGATTGTCGTGTCCGATGATCATTTTGCAGGGATTGGAAGACAAAATCGTTCCTCCGTCTCAGGCTGAAATCATGGCGAAGGCACTTCGTGAGAAAGGACTGCCGTTCTCGCTGATGATGTTCGAAGGCGAACAGCACGGGTTTAGGCAGTCGAAGAACATCAAGGCGTCGCTTGAAGGCGAACTGTATTTCTACGGGCGAGTGATGAAGTTCACTCCGGCAGGCGATTTGCCCGGTGTGGAAATTGAGAACGAACCAGCGCTCTAGGGTGCTTCAACGGCTGATTTGGCTGGCCATCGAGCAGATCGATGAGACTCGCAAGGAAAAATATGGTTGACGTAAACGGTGAACAAGATTCAATACTCGTTGTAACCCCGCATCCTGACGATTCAGAGTCGGCTTCGGGTGGAACGATTGCTAAGTGGTGCGCAGAGGGCAAGAAAGTCGTGCTCGTAGTCTGTACCAACGGCGACAAAGGTACTAGCGATCGTTCAGTAAAACCAGCTGATCTTGCTGCCACGCGGGAAGCGGAAACGTTGAACGCTGCCAAAGCATATGGCTTGGCCGACGTTGTGTTTCTGCGAATGAAGGATCAGGGGCTAGAGGACAACGATGAGTTTCGGGAGAAGCTTGTTCGGCAGATTCGCATCCACAAGCCTCGATTGCTACTGACCATTGACCCGAATCGACCCTACATTCGTCACCGAGATCACTCGATGACGGGACGCGTGGCGCTGGACGCGGTGTTCCCTTACGCCCGAGACCACGTTGCATACCCTGAGCATCTCGAAGAGGGCATCGAGCCTCACAAGGTCGAGGAAGTGTGGCTATTCAGACCTGAGCAACCGAACATTCACGTCGATGTCACTGAACATTTCGAGACACGCCAAAACGCGCTTCACTCGCACGTGAGCCAAGTTGGTGAACGCAGCGACGAACGTGACGTACGATCACGCAAACGCCTTGCTGAAACCGGCGAAAAGTATGGCGTCGAACTAGCCGAACAGTTCATGCAGATCAAGATCGGCCGGTAAAGGCGAAGTTATCCCGCGCCTTCGCCACCGTCGATTGGTAGCTCGACACCGTTGATGAAGTTCGAATTGTCCGAAGCTAGGTAAAGAACTGCGTCGGCGACTTCTTCTGGCTCTGCAAATCGTCCTGTAGGAATCTTCGCCAGCTTCGCGTCACGTCGTGGGCTTGGCGGCCAAGCGTTTTCGCCCATGGGTGTCAGGGTCACGGTTGGTGCAACGCTGTTGGTCTGAATGTTGTGAGGTCCAAACTCCACAGCCATCGACTGAGTTAGCAGTTGCAGTGCACCCTTTGATGCGCTGTAAACGCTTCCCGTTGGGAATGCTCTGATCGCTGCTCGTGAAGTCAGGTTGACGATCTTGCCTTGTTTCTTGGCGATCATGCTCGGTGCAAAAATCTGCGCCAACAAGAACGGTGCAAGTACGTTCACGTTGATTATCGTGTGGAAGTTTTCGAGCGTTGTTTCGAGTATCGGCTGCGGAATCGTGACTCCGGCGTTGTTCACGAGAATGTCGATGTGCCCGAACTCAGCGAGAGCAGCGTTTCCGACGGCTTTCACGTCGTCTGCATCACCCATTTCAGCAGTTTGAGTCCAAACTTTCACTCCGGCTTTCCGAGCGTTTTCAGCAGTCTGCTCGAGTTCTTGTTCGTTTCGAGCAGTGAGTGCAAGGTCGCACCCTGCTGCAGCGAAAAGTTCGGCTACCGATACTCCGATGCCTTTTGATGCTCCACTGATGAAAGCGACTTTGCCTTTGAGCGAAATGTTTGGATTTGGGGTCATATTCTGTGTCAGATTCCTGTCGAAATTTAGTGTTCGCTATATTGCCGGAAATTACCCATTGGTGACTTCATTTAGGAACCAGAAAAAGCTTTCTTTGCGCTGAGTATTGATTGTCCAGTTGATTGGAGGGTTTTGGTAGCCAACCTCGTAATCACCGTAAGCTGCGCCGCCACCTGCACCTGGGCCGGGATCGAAGTAACCCCATCCTGCGCGCTGTTCTAATGCTGCAGCAAAGTTGTTGGATTCGTTCTCAAAATCAAAGTGATCGTCTTCGTTGAAGAAAATCGGTTGACCTCGGTATGACTCCGAAGCTCGAGTATCGATCACTCGCTTGGTTAGTTGAGCGGTATCGTCCATGCCGTTACCGTGCAGCAAAATGTAGTCAGATGCGGCTATCACCGCGTCGGTCGGAACCATGCGTCGAGTGAAGCTGGTGCTGATGAGTAGACGCTTGCCGTTCAGCTCGATCTTCGATGCGCGTTCGATCAATTCGTGAATTCGAGGTGGGCACAGAATCTCGTGTTCGTAACGAGGAACGTCAGCTTCGTTGTTAATTTCGATGATGACGTTGGTGTAACCCTTTTCGAGCACCCATCGTGTTGCGTTGTCGACCGCTGCCTTCACGGCGTCTTCGTCTACAAGTCGTTCATCTTGGCCGAAGTAGAAGTAGCCGAGGCAAATAACCATTCCGAGAGCGTCGGCAGCTTCAATGATTCGTGCTGTACGATCCATGAAAGCTGGCTTGAGATCACCTGAACCGGTAAATGCTCCCGAAATCCACGGCTGCGACTCGTTGTTTGGAACACCCGCCCAAATCTGCTCTTCAGTCGCATCAGGATGAACGGCGTGTATGCGCTGCATCAGATCAGCCAAACCGGCTTCATCAGATCGGTAGTAGCCAAGTGGCGATGCGCCTTGCAGGTTGATATCGATGCAGTCGAGACCCTTCGACTTGTAAGTCGGCAGCATGTCGATCAGCTCATCGGTATTGCGATCAGCTCGCCAGCGATCATTTTCGGAGTACGCCCAGAGATGACGCGTGAACTCGTTTTCGTCGTCCCACATAGCGTTCGCCATGCGGCTGTTCATCATCAGGCCTTCGATTGAAGTTCCTCGGAACGATCGACCCTGGTGGGTTGGGATTCCATCGATGAGAAAGTTGTCACCATCGATAGATACTGTCGTTTTAGGTGTGAATGTCGTGTCAGGCATGCTTACTCGTTGGTCCTGTGAATTGTTTGTTGGTGACCACGCGTTCGCGTTGTCGATTCGATGTTGAATGGATGGATGAGAATGGAAAATGAACTCCACTATGGCGTTTGGTTTCTTGTCAGATAAGTTTTGATCGCCAAGTTTGTTCATCGCCGATATGAATTCGTCACGCATACCCGTGAGATTCAGAGCATACAAATCGGCTGCTGTTTCTGCTTTGCGAGAGAGCCAGTTCGATATTGGTAGGGCGATAAGTGAAACACCTGCACCGACTATCAACACGAGAGGTAGCCCGGCAATGTCATCGATACCTCGAAGCCCAAGAGAATCGATCCAGACCACTAGGGCGAGATCGATAACGAAGAAACTGATGAAGATCAGCACTGTCGAAACTGCAAGCATCTTCCAAACATCCCATCGAACGTGGTGCCCGAGTTCGTGCGCCATCACCACTTCGATTTCTTCGATGGTGTTCGATTCAATCAGAGTGTCGGAAATGATTATTCGTCGGGTACGACCCCAACCGGTGACGGCAGCGTTCGCCTTCGACGTTTTGTCACCCAGATGCCAAACGTAGACGCCCTGAACGTGAGTGCCGATCTTGTCGGCGAGGGCAAACAACCGATCCTTGAGTTCGCCTTCAGGAATCGGTTCGAATTTGTAGAACAGCGGCAGCAGCAGAACTGGAACCAGTGCCATCAGGATGATCACTAGAACAGTCGCCCCTATTGCCGCCGATAGCCACCAAAGGTCGGGCTGCGACCGGAGAAGCCAGTACATCCCCGATATAAGAGCAACCAGTAGAACGGATTGAAGAAGCGTGCCCTTCAGCCAGTCGTACAACCAACTAACGATCGTTACTTTGCTTAGTCCGAATTTCTTTTCGATCAGAAATCCTGAATAGATTTCGAACGGAAACTCGATTATCTGGAATCCGATTCCAACCACCAGCAAATAGAACACGACGATCAGTGCAGAAGCACCGGTCCAACCTTCAACGAGGTTTCGAATTGCTTCCGATCCGCCAGCAAGCAAAAACACAAGCGGTACCGCGACGTTCAAAGCCATCGAGATGATCGACATCGTCAGCTTGATTCGCTGATACGAGCGGGCTTCGATCGGGTCGACCGGTGTGGTGGTTGGAGTTGTGGATTGTTCGGGTGAAATCTCTGTCAACGGTTACGAAACCACCGCAATCTTATTGCGCTCTATTAGTTCGAAATCGATATCGGCTCCGAGACCAGGCTTATTGAAAGCGTGAACGTTACCTTCGGAATCGATATCGATGTCCGTTTCGAGTCCATATTTTTGTGCCCCAGACGGCAGAAGCACTTCGAAGAATTCGCAGTTTTTCATTGCCATGATCGCATGGAGGTTTGCCACGTTGTTGAGAGAGTTTCCTCCGTGATGCACTTCATAGTTCATGTGGAACGACTCTGCGAGGTGAGCTGTTTTCATTACTCCAGTGATACCGCCTTTTACAGCGACATCACCACGAAGATAGTCCGTTGCTTTCTCTGTAATCCACGGTGCATGGGCAGTGAAATTCCCGAGTGTTTGTTCCGTTGCCATCAATGGGATGTGCAGTTGCTGTTTTAGCTTGGTGTAGTTGTATATGTCGTCATCCGCAAGCGGGTCTTCGTACCAGTAGTAGTCGAGATCCTGAATCGCAAGTCCCACTCTCACGGCACTCGGGTAGTCGTACGCCCATGTTGAGTCGAGCATCAACGTGTGATGGTCGCCTACTGCTTCACGAATTTGGATGCTGCTTTCGATATCTAGCTCTGGGTCTGTTGGTGGGTGAATCTTGTAGGCTGTCCAGCCCTCGGATTTCATTTCTGCCGCTTCATCAGCGTAGCGTTCTGGCTCCTGATAAACGGTTGAAGAGGCATAGGCGCGTACAGATGTTCAGTATGTTCCTAGCAGTTGGTGAATCGGCATGTTTGCCGCCTTGCCCGCGATGTCCCACAGCGCGATGTCGCAAGCTCCCACCGTTCTAATTCCGGCTTTTCGGGTGAGCTGGGTGAGTGACTGGAATAATCGTTCTCGATCGAGCGGGTTTTGTCCGACTAGAACCGGTTTTAGGAACTTGGTGAGTGACTGAACATCAAGACTTGCGCCTTGGCTCGAACTGCCTAAAAAGGCGTGTCCATCGATGCCCTCATCGGTTGAGATCGTGACTAGGCCCAGATCGGATTCACCGCCGATTTTTCCAGAAAGCGGACTGTAGTTCGTAACGGGAATGCCTTTCCATTTGAACAGCGTGACTGTCACGTCTGTGATCTTCATTGTGTTTAGTCCCAGTGGCGATTTTTTTGGGTTGATCGGTTGATACGCGGGGGGTTAGTAGAACGGCTGCGAGTCGGAGGATGTAGTAGCAACACCGACTTCTCCAACAGTGAATCGTTCCAGCACCGTTTCGTCGACCTCGATACCCAGACCTGGCGTCGTTGGAACGTCGACTCGGCTGTTTTTCTGAGTGAAGAACGGCTCGGTAAGATTTTCTCGAACGGGGTGAGGAGTTTGATCGAACTCCAGCACCGATTCGTTTTGATAGGGGACGTTAGTCTGACCAATCTGACTGATCGGTTGCAACGCCAAAGCATGTAGCGCTGCTGCGAAACTAATTCCGGTGCCCCAGAAGTGCGGATTGAACTTGATCCCGAATGCTTGAGCCATCAAACCGACTCGATGCATTTCAGATGGACCACCCACTCCGCAAATGTCGGGCTGAACAATATCGAATGTGCGCTCAGCGAACCGTGGTGCGTACTCCCAGCGAGTTGAAAGACTTTCTCCACCAGAAACCGGAATAGGAGATTTCTCTTGGACTAACTTGTTCGCTGCGAAATCTCTAGATGCGCATGGCTCTTCGAACCACGTCAGGTCTTGGTCAGCAACCATGTTGGCGAACGTAAGAGCCGTCGACACGTCGTAAGCTTCGTTGGCGTCGAACATCAGATGAACGTCTGGTCCGATAGCCTCACGAGTCGCCTTAATGCGCTGTGCGTCTTCTTTCAGCGAGAGCGCACCGACCTTCATCTTCACTCCGGTGAAGCCCTGTTCGACGTACCCGACGGCTTCATCGAGATGCGGCTGAAGTGCGTAGTTGTCGACGTAGTAAAGCCCCGTTGCGTACACCGCAATGGACTCGTTAGTCCTGCCACCCATCACCTCGGCAACAGCCTTGCCGGTAGCTTTTCCTACGATATCGTGAAGCGCTGTATCGATAGCGCTCGCTGCCATCGTTGGAGTTCCGGCGTAGCTGTGGCTTTGGAACGTGGCTCGATGAATCTTGTGCCAGATCTTCGAAATGTCAGTTGGATCTTCGCCAATCGCTAGTCGAGCAATAGACGTTATCGCCGCAACTGTGTCCTGCGAACCGTACGTTTCGCCCCAGCCGATAACTCCGTCATCGGTAAATACCTTGAGGACTACAACGCCACGGTTGTCGGTCCATCGCTGCGACCATCCAAATGGCTTATCGAGCGAACCTTCGAGATATCGGACTTCTATTCGATCAATTTTCATTTTTGTTGTTCAAAGTTCGTAGGGGGGCAACGTTTGCGGTTGGCACTATCTAGCGGAAGCAAGCTCTAGGCTTATGTTCGTTGTGCCCAGTCATTGTCGAGCTGTTCGAACCTGCTGTTCAATTCTTCAATAACCGAAGCTGGAATTGGTAGATCGTTGTCTATCTGGCTGATGTTAGTCGCCATGTGTGCAGGATTCGTTGTACCAACGATTGCAACGTTAGCGTTGGGGTCGCCCAGCGTGTAACCAAGTGCGGTCAAAATACCGTCTGCAGGCTCATCTGCAATTGGACCCAGTTCTCTAACGGCTTTGGCTCGCAGAAGATACGGCGTGTTGTAGCGACCTGCATCATCGATACCGGCTTCAGGACGAGACTTGCCCCACACACCACCAGCGATAGGGCGCTTGATGATCGTTCCCATCCCCTGCGCAGTGGCTTTTTCGAGTAGACCTGATGTTCGTGCGCGCTGCTCGACTAGGTTGTAGCTTGTTTGCAACGTGGCGAAAAGTCCTGAATCGACTGCCCAATGCGCGGCTTCGTTATCGCCTGAGTACCCGAAGAATCGAGTCTTACCGGCTTGTTGTGCCTCTTCCAGTGCTCGAATTACATCGCCACGTTCTAGGACATCAATCTCACAAGAGTGAAGTTGAACTAGATCCACGTGATCTGTCTGGAGTAGGCGCAGGCTACGGTCGATAGATTCAGAAACGACTTTGTAGGTCCACTCTTCGCCCTCGGCACCCAGCGCAACGTGTCCAGCTTTGGTTGCTAGGAAGTAGTCGTCTCGGCGATCTGACACGCCCTTACCAACCATCAGCTCAGATATGCCGTAACAAGCCGAGGTATCGAGGAAGTTGATGCCGCTATCGAGAGCGGTATTTATTATCGTGGTGGCTTGATCTTGATCGGATATCGACAACTGAGAGCCGATCTCTGAGAGACCAATTCCGAGTCGACTAACGTCGAATCCTGTTTTTCCGAACGGCACAGTTTGCATGTGTGAAGTTTCCTAGATCTCTGAAATGAGTTGTGAGCGATATTTACGACCGCAGGTTACTACGCAGTGAAGCGGTAGAGCCCAATGTGTCTTGAATCGCTGGCCTAATTTTTAACAAAAAAAGACCCGTGCCGAAGCACGGGTCAATTAATTCAATAGCGGCTAGCTTACGAAGCTTTACCAATCTTGAACATCTTGGTGCTGCAAACCGGGCATGTGCCCTGGGATGCGGGGCGACCGTTCTTCATCGTGATCTGCTCTGGGTTCTGCATCTCACGTTTGGTCTTGCACTTCATGCAGTAGGCTTCCATATTGGACCCCCGTTATTTCGGATATTTGTGTAGTCCGCATCTCGTTGTGCGCATCGTGCGTCACTGCGGTTGATCATTGATCGTCGCTCGACCCTACTACAACTTTTTGAACTTGTCGCTAGTTCAGAAGGGTAAGTCTTGTGAAGATGACTGTAACCGGCATTCACCTAAGAAGGCTATGGTGGTGGAATCGTAACGGCTCAGGTGGTGAATGTTACGAAATGCGTAATGATTACACGTTACAGTGTGGGAATATATTCATTTTCGCAACTTGGCAAATTCACACTCGAATTCAACTAAAAAAACCGAATTCAAGCTTATCTGCCTGTTTCCCAACTGTAGTTGAGATTGCGGCAAGAGCGATTAACCTGCCGGTAGAGCCAAGATTATCCACTATAATTTCGAATCGAAATCCCGTGGACAGCTTCTCTCATTAGGGTAGTCCTCCCCGGCACACAAGTTTTTATGTCAGGTAAACGTCGTTGCCAAATGATCAAGGTATTCAGGTGAGCGAGTCAGTCGAAGAACTTAAAGCTTCAGCCGTCGCTGAGCTAAATTCTGCTGAATCAAGTGAGCAACTCGAATCATGGCGCGTCGGATTTCTAGGGCGCAAAGGTAGGCTTACTACGCTACTACGAGGGTTGGGATCTCTCGACATTGAGGAACGCAAAATCGTTGGTGCTTCAGCAAACAAGCTTCATGCTGAACTAGAGCAGCTCTTCGAAGATCGAGTGAATCAGTCGAAGTCTTCGCAGGCGCCTGTCGGATCAATCGACATTACTTTGCCCGGGCGTAAGCCTTCGTTAGGTGGTCTCCATCCTTCAACTCAGATGATTCGTGAGATCACTCAGGCGTTCAACGAAATGGGCTTCCAGACGATCGAAGGCCCAGAGGTTGAGCTGGAGAAGTACAACTTCGATATGTTGAACATCCCTGCCGATCACCCTGCACGGGATCAGTGGGACACGATTTGGGTAGACAGCGACACTCATAACGATGTTTTGCTGCGAACTCACACATCGCCGATGCAGGCCCGAACGATGGAGAAAAACGATCCTCCAATTCGCGTAGTCGTACCTGGCAAGTGCTACCGATATGAATCGACCGACGCTACTCACGAGTGGCACTTCAACCAGGTTGAAGGTCTGGCTGTCGACGAAGGCATTACGTTCGCCGATCTCAAAGGAACGCTTTACGAATTCGCACGTCGAATATTTGGTCCGCAACGAAAAGTCCGGTTCCGCTGCGACTTCTTCCCATTCGTTGAACCGGGCGTTGACATGTCGATCGACTGGAACGGTAACTGGATCGAGATTCTTGGAGCCGGGATGGTTCATCCAAAAGTTCTGGAGAACGCTGGGTACGATTCGACCAAATACACAGGATTCGCATTCGGGATGGGGCCCGAACGAATATCGATGTTGCGTAACGAGATTACCGACATTCGGCATTTCTTCTCGAACGATCTGCGATTCCTGACTCAGTTTTAGAAACGGCGAACGCGCCGTCACCCACTTCAGATCGTACAGCGATCTGACAGATTCCATTTCACCTGTAAAAAAATCGCCGCAATTCTGGCAACTGAGAAAAACGTATGAAGGTCCCTGTTTCCTGGCTAAATGAATATGTAGACGTCGACATGAGTCTCGACGATCTCGCACATCGGTTAACGATGGGCGGCAACGAAGTCGATGCAATCGAACGCACCGGCTGGATCGACAACGTTGTTGTTGGTCACGTCAAAGCTGTAGCGCAACACCCCGACGCCGATCGCCTACGGCTCGTAACGGTCGATCATGGCAATGGCGAGGCGGAAGTCGTCTGCGGCGCTCCCAACGTTGCTGAAGGACAGAAGATTGCTTACGCATCGATCGGAGCGGTTCTTAATGACGCATACGCAGAAGAACCTGGCAAGACTCGGAAGCTAAAGCGATCCAAGATTCGTGGAGTCGTTTCTGAAGGCATGGTCTGTTCTGTACGAGAACTAGGCATCGGTGAGGATCACGACGGCATTCTCGTTCTCGATGATGACGCTGTAGTTGGAACGCCTATTGGCGAAGTGCTCGGTGAGTCGGTCCTCGATATCGAGCTAACGCCAAACCGCCCTGATTGCCTCGGTGTAGTTGGGGTAGCCCGAGACGTTTCGGCGATCACAGGTAACCCCCTCAAGAACCCTGACATCGATTTCGAAGCTACCGGTCCTGATGTAAACACGTTGGCTTCTGTTGAAATCGCCGATCCTGATCTATGTCTACGCTACACAGCCACCGTGATCGAAGGCGTGAAGATTGGGCCTTCACCTCAGTGGCTGCAGGACAAGCTCACCGCAATTGGCGAACGGCCTATCAACAATCTTGTCGATATCACCAACTTTGTAATGTTCGAACTTGGCCAGCCATTGCACGCATTCGACTACGACAAGGTTGCCGATCACAAGATCATTGTTCGGCGCGCCACAGCAGGCGAAAAGCTAACGACGCTCGATGACAAGGAACGGAAGCTCGGCAGCGAGATGTTGGTGATTGCCGATCCTGAAAAGAGCATTGGTCTTGCAGGTGTGATGGGTGGAGCCAACTCAGAAATTTCTGCCGCTACTAAAACTGTTATTTTGGAATCAGCGACATTCCACGGCGTAAACAATCGTAAAACTGCACGTGGTCTTGAGTTGGCAAGCCAGGCAACTCTGCGATTCGAAAAGAGCTTACGTACTGGCCTGAGCGAAGTAGGTCTTCGTCGAGCCACTAAGCTGATCCAAAAGATTGCTGGTGGAGTTGTGGCGTCAGGCATTATCGATGTGTACCCAAGCAAAGGTCAGGAGCAGGAAAGCGTCCAGCTCGATCGTGCTCACATCGTTCGTGTTCTCGGTGTCGAATTTGAAGACAAGCAGATCGAGTCGACTCTCGGCAATCTGGGATTCGATCTAAAAGCTGACTCAGACGGATGGGACGTCGCAATCCCTTACTGGCGCCCCGATATTTCAATCACCGAAGACATCATCGAAGAGATCGCTCGAATCGTTGGCTACGACAATATTCCAACAACGACCCTCTCAGGTAGGCCTCCTCAGTGGCAGCCGCAGCCTGAAATGGATCTTCGCAATCGAGTGACCGATGCTTTGGTTCAAGCTGGGATGCGAGAAACGATTTCCTACGCTGCAACCACCAGCGAAGGTGAATCACGGGTCGAGCTGCCTAGCGAAACTGCATCTGCACTAAAACTTCGCAACCCGATTACCGCCGACTACGCAGTGATGCGTCGAACTCTTCGAGAAGCGATTCTCGAGACCGTTGCTCGCAACTCACGAACGTGGCGCGGTCCTATCGCTATGTTCGAAGCCGGCCGAGTATTTCTCGACTACGGAGAAGGACTCCCTGAAGAACGACAGATGGTTGCCGGTGCTTTTGCCGGACCTCGCAACGAGCTTCACTGGGACGAATCGACCGACGCTTCAGATTTCTACGATGCTAAAGGCGCTGTTGAATCTCTGCTTGCTGATCTAGGTATTGAGCCAACATTTGAAATCGGTGAAGACGCCACTTTTGCTGCAGGTCGTACAGCGGTCATCAAAGTGAAATCGGCAAATCACGCTGCAATCGGAATCGTTGGTGAGGTTTCAGGAGAAGTGTTCTCCAAGTTCGACGCAGAAGTCGAAAACGTTGCCATGTTCGAGCTGGATTTAGCAGCGATCTTGAAGATTCTTACTGACTCAGACGGGCCAGATAAGTTCCAAGAGTTTGTGCGACTTCCGGCATCACACCGTGACCTTTCGCTGATAGTGGATACTGGCGTTACGGCAGGACAAATTGTCGATATCGCAAAGCGAAACCGAATCGTCACAGCAGCAACGGTCTTCGACCTATTTGAAGGCAAGGGCGTTCCAGATGGCAAGAAAGCAGTTGCAGTTCGACTTGTCTATCAGTCCCCAAAGAAGACGCTGACCGCCGATCAGATCGGCAAGATCGAGCAGCAAATCTTGAACCAGATGTCCAAAGAACTAGGTGCTGAACTAAGGGCGCAATAGTCATTGGCTAAGAAATCGCACGAACACCACGATCGACCGCATCGCCATCACTATGATGCTGAGATGCTCAGCGTCGAAGAAGCACGTGAGAGAATTCTCTCGTATTTCTCGGTGCTGCCTGCCGAATCGACCCCACTGGTAGACGCCCTAGGGCAGGTAACGTCGGAAGATCTAGTCGCTTCGTTCGATATTCCACCCCTCGCCAACTCTGCAATGGACGGATACGCAGTCCTTGCAAGCGATACAACCGGAGCTTCAAAGGAATCGCCGGTCGAGCTACCCGTTACAGGTGTCATCGCGGCTGGACAGCTTCCTGATCACCCGTTGGAGCCCGGCACTGTCATTCGAATCATGACGGGCGCTCCGGTGCCTGAGAATGCCGATGCGGTTGTCCCATTTGAAGACACCGATGAGCTTGAACGACGAGCATCCGGCGAATCATCAGGTTCAATCGCTATTCATCTACAAGCTGAGCCGTGGGATAACGTTCGCGGCGCGGGTGAGGATGTTGAAGTTGGCGAAACTGTAATCGAAAGCGGCCAAATTCTGAGAGCCGGAGAGATCGGTGTGATCGCATCTCTCGGTCATTCGGATGTGAACGCGTTCCGCCGACCAGTCGTTGCGATTGTTTCGACAGGTGACGAGCTATTACAGCCAGGGGAAGATCATGAGCCCGGCAAGATATTCAACTCGAATGCATACAGCCTTGCAGCAATGGTGACTCGATACGGGGGCGTGCCAAAGATCTTAGGCATAGCGAAAGACACCATCGAATCGCTCGAAGCCGCCTTAGAAGAAGCGATGGATGCCGACTTAGTGGTCACATCCGCTGGAGTCTCTAAGGGCGACTACGACGTTGTGAAAGACGTTCTCTCGTCGAAAGGCGAGATAGCGTTGTGGTCAGTGCGTATGCGACCCGCCAAACCGTTGGCTTTCGGTGTACTTGAACGAAAGGACGGAACGAAAGTTCCTCACTTGGGACTTCCAGGCAATCCTGTCAGCGCAATCGTGGCGTTTGAACAGTTCGGTCGTCCAGCACTGCGCCTCATGCTCGGAAAGCCGTTGACCGACAAGCCAACAATCGAAGCGATTATGGACGACCCAATTCGCAATCATGATGGTCGCCGTGTCTACGCCCGAGTCCACGCATACAAGGACGAGAACGGGATTTACAGAGCTAAATCGACCGGAAATCAGAGTTCAGGCGTACTCAGTTCTATGGCTCTTGCAAATGGATTAGCCATCTGCCCCGATGACATTGGTATGATTGATGTAGGCGAAGTTGCCAAAGTCGAGATGCTCGACTGGCCAGACGATATTTTCTAACACTGTTGACCCGTGCCTTTACGCGCCGTTTCACGCACTAATAAATACATGACTAATCAGACAGAACAAACCGAAAAGAACGAAGCCCCGGCTCCAGAGCCAGTGGAAGAACCTAAGTACCAGATCGATACAAAAGCATTTGATGTTTCTGGTCGATCGTTTGAGTACGCCGTTTACACACGGCTTTCACAGAACGGTAAGGCCGTTATTGATGATGGCAAAACCGAGGGCGGATTCGGTTCTGCCGCTGAGTACATGAAGGTAATGTCGAACATCTGCTCCAAGGAGCCAGACTTCCTTCTTCCAGGTACTCCAATCACCGAAGCTGTATTCAAGTTGCTTCTTGCCAACACAAACAAGGCGATGACGCTCGACGAAATTCAGTCGGGTCTCACAACTGCTTGGGCAAGCGTGATCTACCTGAAGAACCTTTCAGACGACGTTCTACGACGAATGCTCGATCAGGAAAACGACTACTTCATCAAGCGTGCAGTAATCCGGCGCCGACGAAGCCGAAACACAGCTTCCGCTTCTGCGTAAATCTTTCTCTCAGCAGAAAATAAAAAGCTCCTGTCAGAATCGGCAGGGGCTTTTTTATGTGTGATGTAACTACATCCTCCCTCCCTATCAGGGAGGGAGTTGAGTCGCGTGAAGGGAGTTCCGATAGTACTTCAGATAGCGCTGTGATTCGCCCGTTCCGTTGCTCTGGACGGGGAGTTCAACCCTTCCCCGTCTCCACCAAGAACACAAATCGGCCCTGTTCCCAAATGGAAACAGGGCCTTTTACGTTAGTGAATTTCAACTTCACTCAGAATCAAGGACTGAATCGCGCCGTCAATCTCTAAGAAGAGATCAGCTCTCACTCTTCCTCTGTGTTGGAATTGGGTGCCATTCCCGGCGTTGGCCTAGATCAGCGCACAAAAGTGATTCTTCACGGCGAATATGAAGGTGAATATCATTCAGGTGTTCGCGTTTTAACACACTACGTTAACTGACAGGAATTGGAATATGCATCGCGTTCCAATAGACTCTCGTCATCTTGAGAATAAATTTAGACGTCTTGATGTGTTGAAGATCGGTGAGGTGCGAGATGAATTTTCAAGAGTGACTGGCTAACTAGACATTTACCAATTCGATCACGCACTCGTGGTTGATTCAGAATCCCAAAAAGGAAACTGACCATGAAACCGACTAAAGCGATCATCTTGTTGATGGTTGCGATTACAGCTCTCACCGTATTGGCTGCTTGTAGTAGCGATGACGATGAAGCCACACAGATACCCAACAATATAATTGCCAACACGGGCGCCCAAGAAACGCTACTTGCGGAACTTGTAGTAACTTGAACTGCATCCATGAAAAATTCCCCGGTCGTATTGTTGCGTAAGGTGTCAAAAGTATGACGAACGACAGTGACAATTTGTTCCGTTAGCTAGCAGATGATCCGTACTTCAAAATAGCGTTTTGAGAATTCGCCTCGGTTCGCCGGGGCGTTTTCATTTAAGGCTCAGGCAAGAAAACTACTAAGTTTTCTATTTATAGATATATAAAAGAATCATGGGTGAAATCATAGCCATACTAGTGCCGTTGGAACAAATCTAGCCCCGGACTCGTCTTCACTATAAGCAGCATCATCTGCGACATCAGCTTGGAGGATGTTCATGTCACGGTTACTTATCCTGTCAATTGTTACTTCAATCCTATTGACCGCCTGTTGGGTCGCTAGCGAGTCCGGGGAAGGTCCTGAACCAGTCATCTCTTTTGAGCCTGTTGGCTCGCCTCTATTCGTTGACACACTGATTGATTCCGACATTGATGCAGATGTTGTTGTGATCGGATTCTTGGTAGCTGATTCCGATGGAGTTCTGCTTTGTGGAGCCATCATCGAGTCATTTCCGCCTCAGTGCGGATCAAACTCAGTTACGGTCACAGGGATAGAAAGACTCGACGTAGACTTCCAGGAGTCGCAAGGTGTCCGCTGGACGGACTCTCATGTCACGGTTTGGGGACATTTCTCTGACAGGTTGCTGACTGTGCTCGATGGCGATCCTCCATCAGACAGCGTTATTCAAACCAACGATACGGAGTGAGAGCAAGGCAGGTCATAGAGATTCTTCGATACCGACATATATGGTCCATCTTTGACAGTAGCCAAACTGCCCTTAAACGACAAAGCGGCAACCAGATCAGATCACCGCTTTTCACTCATTCATTTCGGCTCGCCAGAGTCAGTATTTAGTTGATTATCACTTTATGTTGCCGTCGCTTTTTACAGCGTTTGCGGCCTGTGTGGATTATGTATTACCGACTCCGTGATTCCTGAGTCCCACCTACAATTTTTCATTGTGGTGGGCGTAAATAATTTACGTGAATAATCCAGCCAACTCGATAAATCATCTCTGCTTACCCTCCCTGATTAGGGTTGATCTGCCCGTATTCCAAGCCTACCGACATTAGCGTTTCGATTGACTCTTTTGTCGTGTATTTATTGTGAGTGATATCCGCAAGAAAGGTTCTGTCAGAACTCAGCGCTCGCCACAAAATCCAGCCGACCTAAATACATGATCGACCTATGTATCTAAGCTGACAGTTCGGTCATTAGAGTCGACCATCTTTCGGAGAATATCTTCCCTCGAGTGTCTGCTGGAACGTGCTCTTTACCCGCGGACTGGACTCTTAAATAGTTACGCAGTTCGTCGAACGCGTTACAGAAACGACTTGCCGATTCGAACTGTTTGAATCCACGCATCGGATAGTAACGCTGCTTGATTCCTCGATGATTCTGCTCCATTCGATTGTTCAAATATTGATTGTGCCGATGCAAGACCTTGCGACCAACTATCCAGTGAATTGCCTTCGTGTATGTCGGGTGTTTGTCAGTTGTCATACGCAGCGGCTTCTGCCCTGCACTATCGAGTAGACGCCGCAAGAAGCGTCGAGCTGCATGCTTATCTCTGTGTTCACTTAGCATCGAATCCAACAGGTTTCCTTTTCGATCTATGGCTCGATAGAGATATCGCCAACGCCCACTGACCTTGATGTATGTCTCGTCCAGATACCAGGAATGACCAGCTGCGCCTCGACGTTTAGCACGAAGATTCTTGCTAAGCAACAGGGCAAACCTGAACTCCCAAATCCGTATCGTTTCGTAGCTGACATTGAATCCACGCTGAAGAAGTAGTTCTGCAACATCTCTAAACCCGAGCTTGTATCTCAGACGCCAGAGAACAGCGAGTAAGACGAAGTCCGTCGGGAATGGAGATCATTGAAAGGTGTGCCTGACCATTCGTTGAAAGGCCTATTTCAGTCTCGACGACAGAAAGTCCGATATCCAAGCGAGGTTCGATGTTTTCGCTTGGATACGGACGTGGTCAGGACAGTGACTAGATCTCCTCAGCAAATGAGGAATGATTCTGTTTTGCCCCTACACTGAGTTCTGACAGAACCGATTTTTTTTGCTTCCTCGGCCACCAACTCCATTCACCCAGGATTGCGGCCATACTTGGGACCAGCAAAGCTCGAACTACAAACGTGTCGATGAGGACCCCCAACATTACGGCGAAGCCGAGCTGGAATATGTCGCGTAGGGGCAGCGTTGTAAGTACTGCGAACGTCCCTGCCAAAATGATTCCAGCAGACGTAACAACGCCGCCAGTGCGACCGACTGCTGTAGCAACCCCATC
>JBDQHW010000011.1:0-73569 GCA_040264655.1 Dehalococcoidia bacterium
GCTAACTTGCGAGCTGTTGCGCCGCCAATGCCTAAAGCACCACCAGTGATTACTGCTACCTGACCTTCGAATCTGCTCATGTCGCCTCTTTGCTGGGGATATCGAAATGGCTGGCAACAGGCCAGCGGACTTGATGGTGAAAATATTAGCGGAAGTTGAATTGCAAAATAAGTCGATGTGGACGGGAATGCCTATTGGTGTGAAACTTCCTGCATGTCAACAATCCCAATTTGTCGCGACGAGATAACTTCTGAGTGGCTAGGCGCAATATTGTCGAGCCAAGCTCCGTGCGAGATTTCGGCCCTGGACCTTGAAGAAATGACGGGTCACAATCCTGACCTGTCACAGTTGTTCCGAGTTCGTATCGAATATTCCGTCCGAGCTGATATTCATCCTGATGTCGTTGTAGTAAAGATCCCGCCTGAAGACGAAACCATTCGTATACGGGAAGCGAAGTACGGTCCCTACGCTAGTGAACTAGGTTGTTATCGGCTATTCGAGCCCTACTACGGCGGTTCTATCGCCCGGATGTACGGCGCCGTTGAAGATAATTCAGAGCAGACGGCGTGCTTCGTGTTTGAAGACTTGGGTGTGCTACCTGAGAGACAAAAATATTCGAAGATCGATCTCGATGTAGCTAAGTCAACGCTCGATTTCATGGCAACGCTTCATGCAGGTTATTGGGAAGACGCTGAGCTCGCACAACGAACATGGATTCGGGATGACGATTGGGCGTTTTTGTTCAATCAGAACCCTCTGGATTCGGCGAATGGCTGGACGGTGATCCGAGACGACGACCGGTTCGAGAAAACCGGCGGGTTGGTAGTCGCTGGTGAGTATTTGGGAGCCGGTCTTATCAAACTTCGTGATGCCATGCGTAGCCGACCTCTAACTCTGACTCACAACGATTTTCACCAAGGGAACGTGATGCTGCGGCAATCGTTGGATGGCATCGTTCCAGTAATTATCGATTGGCAAATGCCGGCATATTCGGGCGGCACCAATGACCTCGCGAAATTCATGATGACTGCCGTACCGTTCGACATTCTTGAAAAGCAAGAAAGTGAGCTTGTGGGCCACTACATTGAGACGTTGCAAGCGAACGGTATTACGAACTACTCGTTTGGGGAATGCTGGCGTGACTACCGTCGTGCCCAGATAGCTACGTTCGCCAATTATTCGTGCAGCAGTTACGAGACCACGATAGACGGTGGTTTGATCGAATCTTCAGGAGATTCGACGCACGCCGTGATCAAAGCCCTGACCCTTGCCGATCCAGTCGAGCTTAGCGAATTTCTACCGTAGGTTTACCGCTACGGTCGTCACACGCTACTTAGTCTTCGAAGGCTGGCTGAACAACGCGAAGCTTGCTGAGTAGCCATGGAGGAAGGTCTGATCACCGATTGGGCCGATCTCACCGTTTGAGAAGAATCCGGCTATCGGAATATCGGCAACCATATCTGTGAACATTGTCGTGTCATGGTCAGGTGATCCGTACAGGTACTGACCACGTCCCAAACAGCTGAACAGCAGGGCAGAGGCAGGTACATCGCCTTCTAGATTGTCGATGTACTCTTCGAGCATCATCCTTAGATCTTCGTCGGCAGCTTGAGCGTCTCGTACGAAAAACTGAACGACCTGACCTTCTTGAACCAACTCACCAACAGCAAGCGTTCCGTCATCCTCATCAGCACCTAGTACGTTTCGTATGAGGAACTCACCTTCGCTGCGGTCCTGAGCAAGGCGATCCATGATGATCCCGATTTGGAGAGATCGTCGAATAAGCCGTTGCTCGCGAGTCTCAGCCGCCTCGAACAGGTCTCGTAGAACCTCAAGAGGAGTCTGGTCGCCGAGTTTAGAAATAACGTTGATTTCAGATTCAGTGACGACAAGCGGCTCGCCAATCGGACGGCAACCTTGAGCGACTACTGTCTCGACAGCTAGATCGCCTGTGAATGCGACACCTACGGCTCCTGAACGAACCGATTTGTCGTTCATGAACAGTGCGTTCGTGCCTGGCTGACCACCGCCGCTTGCGAGTCCACCAATTTTTACGGCGTCCGGGTATGCAAAATCTAGTCCTGCAAGCAAATGGTCGCTTCGTAACGTAAACGGATCAGGGAGCAACATTATCGCTGGGCACTCGGCAGGTCGAATTCCGAGGAGTTCTTGCCAAGCTTCAGGTCCTGCATCAGGACTGGGTAGCTCGTCTTGATTCAGATGGAATGGAGTGAGATCGACTCCCGGTAGTACTGCCGCTGAGATTGCTATCCCGGGGCGACGTTCGACTTCTTGTCCGCCGCCAATAACGCCGGCCGCTGAACAGCCGATCAGTACTTTGGCTCCAAGTGCCTGTTCGAAAACTTCCGGTGCCGTGAAATATGACGGCGCGTGGTGGGATGAAATAAAAACTACTGCGAGGTCGGGATGTTGACCATCCAGATTCGCAAGTATTTGCTCAGATGCCTGGGTGACCGCCTCCGTGAAAGAAGGCGAATCTGATACGGCAGAACTCCACTGCAAGTTTTGCTTCTCCTGTCCCTCATCGAGCATTCCGCTCTATCGGGAAGTATCCAGTCACTCTGCGTCGGCTACGTTCTTGTCGCCGACGCAGAGTTGGATATCTCTACAGGGTCGGCAGAACGGCAGCAGCCGCAGCGACAGTCTTGTCTATGTCTTCGTTAGTGTGTGCTGAAGAAAGGTGGATTCGACCATTTGAGGACAGTCGAACTCCTTGCTTTAGCATCTCTTTGGCGAACTTGTCGTACTTGCTTTGGTCGCAGTTACGAGCATGGTCTCGCCAGTTGGTTATTTCTTGTTTCGTGGTGAACGATATAGCGAATACCGAGCCAACGCCTTGTACATGTAAGTCGGACTCTAGCGATTTTGCGACTTCGCGAAGTCCTTCCATTAAGCGTAGCCCTTTGCCATTCAAATCGTCGTAGAAGGCGTCACCTTGACTCTCGATGTATTTCAACGAGGCGTAGGTCGCCGCTATCGACATTACGTTCGAGTTGAAGCTGCCACCGTGATACACGGTACCGTCTCCAATAAGGTCCATAATTTCGCGTCGACCAAGAATCATGGCGATGGGGAATCCACCGGCCATTGACTTTGCATAGGTCGCAAGATCAGGAATTACACCGAGATACTCTTGTGCTCCACCCCGGGCAACGCGGAAGCCGGTAATGACTTCATCGAATGCCAGCAGGCTTCCGTTTTCTTTGCAAAGTCGTTGCAGACCTTTAAGGAATTCTGGGCTAGGAACAATGCAGTTGGTGTTGGCAAGGATTGGCTCCATGATGACACCGGCGATTTCATCCCCGTGGTTCTTGAAGATGATTTCCAGTTTTTCAAGGTCATTCCACTGAGAAATTACCAATCCATCTGCAGTCGCCTGATCCATGCCTTCGGATTCGCCGACTGCTACAGGGGCGTCTTCAGGTCCTGCCTGATCGAGCGGAGGGTGGACACTCCAGTTAACAGAGTCCATCCAGCCGTGATAGTGGCCTTCAAACTTCAAGATTTTTGGGCGGCCGGTGTAGCCACGCATGGTGCGAAACAAAAGTTGATCTATCTCTGTTCCTGACGAAGCAAAACGCACGGTGGCGTCTTCCATCGGAACCATATCGAGCACCATCTCTGCTACCTCAAGCTCCCGTTCGAATTGAGCTGAGAATACGTAGCCGGTCTCCATGTCTTCATTAACTTGCTTGTTTATGAAGTCGGGAGAATGGCCGAAGAGGTTTGGACCCATGCCCTGAATGTAGTCGATGTACTCATTGCCATCAACATCCCACATTTTTGAGCCTTTGGCGTGGGTGAAAAACAGAGGCGTATCCGCCGGTTCATTCACTCTGATTTGGCTTGAAACGCCACCGGCAACAAGTTCTTTCGCCTTTTCAAAAAGACGTTCAGAACGTTCGTGATTCATCGAAGTTTTACCTTTGAAAATTTCCTTACTCGAACCGAGTATGAAAATTGTATTCCTGCTAACGAGAAATCGTGAGTGCAGGCGAAGGCTATTTACTGAGTGAAGGCTTTATCGGAAGGTGTTCCGATTGCTTGAGGCCAGAGCGAACCGTCGTCGATATCAGTACCGTTGGCGCTAGCATCAGGGGAGTCATCGTCGAGTAGATCTAGGCTTGAGGCAGGCAGCTTAAGTTCAAAAATGCTGCCTTTTTCGACACCTGATGCCACAGATAGTGTGCCTTCGTGTAACTCTGTGAGGTACCGAGCGATAGATAGACCGAGACCAGAGCCTTGAACTGGCGATGTGTCGGCCAACTTACCTCTGTAGTAAGGCGAGAACACAGCCTCTAGCTCGTCTTCGTTGATTCCTGGGCCTTCGTCGACAACTCGAATTACCTGATCTTCTTGCTCTCTTCGAATTTCAATTCGAATAAGACCACCCTTTGGAGAATACTTGTGAGCGTTGCTGATGAGATTCGAGATGACGCGTTCGATTCTCTGCTCATCGATCATCAGCGGATGCAGCGTCGAGTCGATATCAAGCTCAACAGTCTGTTCACGTGCGGTGATAGAAGGTTGAATCAGTGCAACTGCTTCTTCAACGATGCTGTCCAACCGAACCGGCTGCCTGTTTAGCTCTAGGTGAGCGCTCTGCATTGCAGCGTAGTCGAGCGACTCAGACGTTAGGCGTTCGAGTCGTTGAATTCCGTATTTCAGAGTTGTTATTAGGCGCTCACGCTGTTCTAGGGAAGCGTTACAACTCGATACGTGGTCAAGTAGTTCAGTTGAAAGTTTGATTGCTGTAATTGGCGACTTTAATTCGTGCGATACAGTTTGGAGCAAAATAGATTTCAGGCCATCGAGTCGTTCAAGTTCTTCTCGACGTTTCGCTTCAATTGCATAGGCTCGAGCATTGTTGATGGCCATCGCCGATTGGTCGGCAGCTGCTGAAACGAAATCAAGCTCTGCAGCAGCGTAATCTCCACCGACAAGTTTTGGACCCATGTAGAGGAAGCCGGTTAGCTCACCACCGGCCTTAAGAGGTACAACCATCTCGGCCTGTAGCTCACGAATAGTAGAACGCTCCAGTTCACTGGCAGCTTGTAGATATGGATCAGTTGCAAGATCGGACCGGAAGAACGGTCGATCTGCCGACGTGAGTCTACGGGCGAGGAGGCCGTCGAGTTTTAATGTGAGCTTGCCCGTTAGGCCACGGGTGTCGTAGTAAACCTCAAATGAATTCTCAGAAGAGTCAGGCAATACTACGCCAACCCAGTCAGTTCGCAAGATTTCACGGACGTTCTCACCAAGCTTCGAAACAACAGCATTGAAGTCGGTAATATCGCGAAGATCAGAGTTAAGCTCGGCCAAAGCGTTGAGCATGTCGAATCGTTCGCGGAAGAAGAATCTATCGACAATCGTTTGTGCTTTGTGCAGCAATGGCTGTATGAACAACCCTGTCACAAATATTGTGGCAACCCCGGCCAGGATGGCTGCTGCAGTGCTCAGTTCAGGAACAATGAGCCACAACACTCCAACAGCAATTCCGTAAATACCGAGGGTCATCGTGCTAATTGCCGTGTAGGCAAGTCCACGACGAGCAACCATACGGAGTTCCATCATTCGATATCGAGTCAACGCCCACGTCGTGATTAGAGCGAATCCGATGTTCCCTAGAACACCCATCGGGTAGATGTCGAGCCCTAGTGAAGGAATGAAGTCGCTGGTAGCACCCAGTAGAGATACGATCGCTCCGAGACGAAGCAGTCGTAGCTGGTTCGCTCGACGAGAGTGAGCGTTCTTGAGAGCCTTGCCGATGTCCCAAATTGCGAGGGCAACGGGCGGGTACGAGGTAATAATGATGAGCGAGAAGAACGGTGTTAGTACCGGAGCGAATCCGTAGAACTTCTCAACCATTCCATCGATCGTAATTCCGAGCAATGACAGCACAGCGGTGACCATGCCGAGTCCGTAGAAACTAAGGAGGACTCCCTTGTGTCGTTTGACTCCTGCGAACGCGTACACAAAGTGGTAGAAGAAAATGCTTGTGAACGGAATTGCGGCGAGAGCTATCTTTTCGATAGTGAACGCCCGACTGGCGTCTGGGAACGCATCCCGCATGAGGAAGATGGTGATTCCCCATGTTCCTAAGGCGACAAGGAAAGCCGTGAATATCCGGTTGAGCCTGTCGCTTGGTGCGCTGAGCAGAACAACACTCACCAACAAAATGCTGATGATGAACTGCACCATTGGAAGGAATATGTAGATTTCGTTCATATGATCGATGCTCTACTACGAAGCTATCAGCTCGTTAGGCTTAGCCAGTTTCACCAGATCAGTCACGTCGGCCTCTGTCGAATTCATCCTCGGTGGAACAAGATCGTGAAGCTGAAGTCCCTGTTTCAGGCGGTCGTCGTAAAACCTGTCCCAGGTACCAGAAGGTAACAGAGTGATTTCGAGAGGGCGAATTCCGAGCATGTCTTCAAGGTCGCGATAGAAGTCATCCTCGTCACGTAGAGCTGAGTGAATTTTGTCTTCAGCTTCTGACTGTTCTATAGCTTCATTTGCCTCGGCGTAGAGGTGAAGAACCGGTTTACCATTTCTGCTTTCAGTCCTGGCTGTCCATGATCCGATCGCTAGACCGGTTCCTTCGACTGCTTGCCACATGGTCTTCTCGTCGATACGAGTAAACCCAGCAATGTCGAGCCGATCATCAGATCTACCCAAGAACTCAAATTCTGGCAGGCTATTTGCGTCAGAACCAGCAGATTTATCAAGGAACCGAACTTGATGACCTAGTCGGTATCGTACGAACGGCATTCCGTAGAAGCTTGAGATTACGACTTCGTACATTTCACCTGGAACAACTTCGTTCATTAGGTGAGTCTTGCCGTTGTACGAAGAATCCTTCTCCATTTTTACGGCTTCCGAAGCAGGAAGGAATTCAACGTAGTTCATATAAGGGTTGAACACCATTCCATCGGAATCGCGCCCCTGAACACCCATGACTCCGCCTTCAGTACAGGCGTAAATCTCACGTGGTGACATGCCCCAGTGACCTTCGACACGATCACGGAAGATCGGAGTGTCGACTCCCCAACCGATGATTCCTTTGGCATCCCAAACGTCACCAGCGCGAGCCTTGCGACCACTGACCGCAGCTTTCAACATCGCTCCAACAAGTTTGAGCTTTCCTCGCCAGCTGAGCTTCGCACGACCTTCACGATTGCTCTTTGTTTTCTTCTTACGAGATAGAGATTCGCTGAACTGTTCGCCAGCGCTAACTAGAACCGAGGTCATGGAAATGATCAGATCAACTTTTCGTTCCATGGCAGTTTCGAAGTTGGTTCGAATCTTAGTTTTGAACTCCATGTGCTCAGCAACCGCTGGCTCAAGCACACCTTTCAGTCCAAATCGTCGTTCCATACCGAACGCCGCAAAACCAGAAAGGTAGGGGCGAGGTGGAACGTTGTACATGATCGAAGAGCCTGGGCCGATTCGAACATCACCCGGTTCTCGCGCAGTTGAAAGTAAGAACGCGCCCATCAGGTTGTCGAGCATCCGTGTGTAGGCACGTCGGGTGTAAGGGACATACTTGTAGCGCGCTTGTGCCCCAGTCGTGTGGGCCCACATGTATTCAAATGCAGGTAAGTCTTGGCGTGCGCTTGGGTCAAGATTCTTGGTGTAATCAGCGTAAGTCGTTAGCGGAACAGTCTCTCGAAATTCTTCGACTGTGCTTGGTTTCGTCATTCGAAGCAGGCGAGCGCCAAGCTTGCTCGCACCGATAGTTCGGACCTGTTCAACCAGCAGCTGTCCTTGAATCTCACAAAACTGATCAACAGTGAGATTACGGAATCCGGTGAAGCGTTCCCATGCAGTGTCCTGATCCCAGTTGGCTACTGGTACCTGCATTTGAGAATTGAGTTCTGCTGTCGAAAGCATGAATGACCGCTGATTATTCTGAGCTAGTTGCTCGTCGAGAAACCTATTCCACTTTGAAATCGTTGAGATGCTACGCCGACGCTGGCGCGTTATGCGCCACTTTTAAGTGTTGATCGGGTAAGCGGGATGGTGGGGAAAAGGTGTGCGGAAGGTTTGCCTAAGTTAGGCAGTGATTTCTTGCCACCGATTAGAGGACTTCGCTGACGTAGCGATATCCGACACCGCGTTCGTTGACGATTCCCGACTCAGAAGTAGGGTCGTCTTTGAGCTTTTCACGCAGGGTTCTAATGTGAGTTTTGATGTAACCCGTGGCGTCGGTGTATTCCTCACCCCAACCTGCTCTGAGCAGTTCTTCGTGAGTTACTACTCGGTTCGCATTTCGGAGCAAAAACTCAAGCAAGCTAAACTCGGTCGGAGTTAGTCGGGCGGTTTCGCCATCAACCGTTACCGACCGTCGATCGAAGTCGACTTCCAAACGGGAGTCTGCATATGAGGATTCTGGTGCAGCACCTTGGGTCCTACGGAGTACTGCCTGAAGTCGGGCAAGAAACTGCAAGTGACTGAACGGCTTGGTTATGTAGTCGTCTGCACCAGCGTTCAAGCCTTTAACGATGTCGATTTCGCGGTCCCTCGCCGTCAGCATCACAATAGGGATCGACGATTCGGCTCGCAGTTTTTCACAAACTTCGAGGCCATCAATATCTGGTAGTCCCAGATCAAGAATTACAACGTCAGGAGAGTGTTCACGGGCCAGGTCCAACCCGGTCAATCCATCGGCCGCCGTGTAGACAGAAGATTTCGGCCAATTCAGTTCAATGGCGAGTGAAACCATATCCTGGATACCAGGATCATCGTCAACGATCAGCGCGGATATGACTCTGTCGGACTGCTGCAAATGTTACCGATCTCCAGTTCTTTGTTGATTGAAAGACGAGAGTACTCGTAGTGAGTGAACAAGGGAAGTGTGATCTGATTCTTGCGCACATGTTGTTAAAACAGGGGGAAGAATACCAAAAACTCTTCTAGACGAATGACACCCTATCCCAAGTTCGTAACCAACTGCCTGAAAAACGTCTTTATTATCCTCAATATCGCATTGATCCTTCTAGCTCACTAATTTGAGCCTCCATCTTGTGACACAATCCGAGAATTGGTGAAGGATGTGTGACAGGTGTGCTGAAGGTGTGATCCAACACCCGAGCAAAGCAACTATCAGTTCTTAATCCGGCTGACCTGGTAGTTACTGGAGACATTAGTAATGTTGGGCAAGAGATTGATATATAAACGTGGAGTGACGATCGCTATAGCGGTTATCGCCCTCATGACGCTGACCGCCGGAGTGGCTGCAGCGGCTTCTGCAAAAGCGAAGAATGTCGAAGTTGATGGCGGAATTGGGCTAGTTACGCTCGATCTCGGCAGCACGGTGAACTCTAAGTTCAAGACCGATAAGGCAACGGGTGCAATCAAGTCGGTTCAGATCAAAACTGGTGGCGAACTGATATTTGGTCAGCTCGGTCTAGTTGATCTCCTTACATGTGTAGAAAAAGGCAAACACAGCGATGGCGCGTGTTTGATGGCTGATGCAGCTCTTTCTGGTGCTGGTATCCAAAGCTCTCACAACTCCACTGCAAGACTCAACGACATCGTCTATCAAGACCAGTATGTTCTTGTCGGGTCACTCAAAGGCTCTCTTAAAGCGGACCTGCAGGTTTCGTCGTTGACTGGTGATGTTTTGACGGGGAAGACAAAACTGAAAATAGCAAGTTCCGCCGCTCCTTCAACGTACGTATGTATCTACGGAGTCGATCCGAGCCAGAATCCTGTTCAGGCTCCATTGCAGGCTTGTCAGGATGCTAAAGGCAAACAGGAGCTGGGCGTATACGTAGTAACGCCGTTAGGTCCGGTTTACATCGACCCTGCAACAGGACTGCCTGACCCGGATTCGAAAGCTGGTCCGATTTTGGTTCCAGTTGACCTCCATGTCCTCGATACTGGCACCTTTAGTGTGAGCAGTTCGTCGGCAAAGATTAAAGGCAAGATTGCTGTCTCAGTAGACACGAATCCTGTTCCAGTATCAGTGCAGGGTGTGATTTCGATCACTGATACCCGAGCCACTTTCGCAGTGGATGAACCTGAAGACGACGACAAGCCTAAGAAGGGCAAGAAGTCGAAAAAGGGCGATGACGACTAAATAGTCGATCGCTTTACATTGCAAAACTAAAAGCCTCCAGAAACACATCGTTTCTGGAGGCTTTTTTGTTGAGGCGAAATCAAACGAGTCGGATGCAACTTACTCTGGGCTTTCGTCTTTGTCGACATTTGGTGGATTCTGTACAAATTGCCGGATTGCCTCGGCAAGTTCGTCCACGTTCGTGACATCTGCGTGTGGTGCTTCGTTCCACGAACGGGGCTGTTGATTGGCGTGCCGACCCGATACGAAACGTATCGCTGCCATGCCGAGCATCCGGGCAGGAACTATATCGTTGTCGATGCGATCACCGATCATGATCACCTCGTTCGGCTGAACTCCTAGCCCCTGGCACGAGTGGAGTAGCAAACGCGGATCTGGCTTACGCAGCATGATCGATCCGGAAACTTCCTTATACGAGAAGTTTTCGAGAATCCCATGCTTCTCCATATTTTGCAGAGCAACAGTCGGTTGATTCGCCGCTAGTCCCAATAACAGACCTTGGCTGGAGAGCTCGGCCAGCAAATCTCCAATACCATCACGTAGCTCAAAATCACCACGGGCTTCATTGCGCTGAGGTACTGTCTCCATTAGCTCAGATTCGACCCGTGTGATTAGTTTCATATCGCCGTCGGCGATTTTCCACATGATCGAGTGGTACGTTTTTGGCGCGAACACATCGACTGCCCACCGGTTGACCGCCGCATATTCGTCATCCGATATCGCTACACCGTTTGATCTGAACGAGGCGATGATCTGTTCGTCGATCAAACGATCCATAATCGTCTCTGTATCGAGTGGACCGCCAACGTCGAATAGAACGGCTTTGATCTCGTGAGGCATCGATTAGACCAAGTACTTCTTGGCGACCTTCGCAACGTATGTGTAACTTGGGTTCACGAACTGCGTTACTCGGGCTTTGAGACATTGTGAGAGGAATATGTACGCTTCGCCTTGCGTCATCCCGTAGGAAGCCTCGAGCCACAAGATCATCTCGGATAGGGCGATACGGAATGCATCTTCAGCAGGCTTTTCGCAAGCAGTGGTCATGATGTAATCGTCGTTCTCGATACGTGGCCAGGTCATCTCTTCTGGCTTTTTGCTCAGCGAAACTTGCAGCGTGACTTTTCCGCCTGTTTCAATTCCACCGCCACCGCAGATTTCACCATCACCCTGGCGTGCGTGCATGTCACCGACGTGAAGCAGCGCACCTTCGTGGTTTACAGGAATGCTGAGCTTCGCTCCGTTGGTCACTTCCTGGATGTCGAAGTTGCCACCCCATTCTCCAGCCCAACCGTTGTGGCGAGCTTCTCGTTCAGGTGCGACTCCGATTACACCCATCATCGGTTCTACCGGGAATCGAAGCTTGTCATTCCAGATGATCTCGTCGTTTTCGATGCGACAGATGCGGAACTGTTCGCCGATGTTCGATGGTCCGAGGTAGCCAGGCATTGCGCCGGTCGATCCGCGATATCGAGTCCAGCCAACTGGGTGAACTTTGATCTCGCCTACCTCGACGGTTAGGAGATCTCCAGGCTTTGCACCTTCGACGTAAATACAACCGGATGAAGCGTTTCCGCGATCGTTCGGTTGACTGTCAGATCGGTACTGGTTGTACAGATCGCGAATATCGTCGGGGACTCGATCGGCGTCGGGGCCACGATTCATCTGCGTTTCCACTTCAAACCACTCGTTTGGCTTGACTGTGAGCGTCACGGGGTTGCTGGCCGAGTGTTCGTAGTAGAGAGTTTCTGTCGTAGCTTTCAGCATGGTGTCGTTACCGCAGTCCTGAATAGATAGTGATTCGATGATCAGGAGTGTAATGCCGCAATACAGTTGTGCAACCAACGGATTTCAGGAATCGAACAAAATTAGGCAAAAAAAGACCCGAGGAAATTCCTCGGGTCCCTTAACTATTTAAGTAATGAGCTATCTACGCTGCTTTGCGAGCTGAAGCCGATTTAGAGGATCGCTTCTTTGTAGCGGTAGCTTTCTTGCGTGGTACAGCAGTCAGTGCAACTGGTGCTTCCGACGATTCACGGGATACTTCTGCATTTAGACCCACAGAGAACGCACGTACTCGCGCTGTCTCTGTAAGCAATCGCTGAGCTTCGAGTTCATCTTCAGCAGATGCTCGTGCGACTTCGATGTCGGTGAGAACCTTTCGAATATCCTCTGCCGATTCACTTCGCATGCGGTTGGCGAGTTCTTCAGCACCCATTCGAGTCTGATCCATCAGAGTGTCAGATGCACTGCGGCTCGTAGCTTCGAGTTTCTCAGCATATGCTCTGGCACTCTGGCGTTTTCGGGCAGCATCATCAAGACGGAACTGAATTTCTTCTTCCATTGAAGCTGCCCACTCTGCAGCGTCGGAACGGATTCGTTCTGCCTTAGCGAGGGTCTGCCCAGCGCGTTGCAGCATGTCGTCTGCCTCGGCTCGGGCGTTGGAGCAGTAGTTCTTAGTAGAAGTTATAGCTTCCGATTCAGCTTCGGCGCGTACTGCCTGAGCTTGCGCAAGACGCTTCTGCGACTTGACTCGTTCGTTGTTTCCAAGATCTCGGAAAGCGAGAGCTTCTCGCCATGCCGCCTCTACCGATGCGTTGTCGGTAGGGAATTGATCTAGATTCGAAATTGGCGACGATGTGCGTGATCGTTTTGCCATTAAATGCCTCGCTTAGGACGGTCGTGCCAGTGTCAGGTGAGCACGTAATTGATAACACTTCTACGATGCGCTGTAAGTATTGGCGGTGTGTTGGCGGATGGGCGAGAAATATTGTGTTCTAGGTTTGCTCGGTGTTTATTAGAGTTGCTTTTCAGTTCGCCTTACGAATTGGCCGTTAAACGAATCAGGGCCCTCAACCGGAGTCGAGAGCCCTGATGATTTAGCTAGGAGCTAACTTACGCAGCTTTGCGGATAGAAGTTACTTTTGCCTTGCGGGCAGGTGACTTCTTAGCAACAGCTTTGCGTGGTGCAGCCTTTGCCTTAGCCTTTGCTCGTTTTACCGGAGCTGGCTTCACTTCAGGCTTGTTGGTTCGAGCCAACTCGTCTTCTGCGTTCTCAGCGGCAAGGCCGTGTGAGAATGCTCGAACTCGAGCTGTTTCGGTAAGGATTCGCTGTGTTTCCAGTTCGTCCTCTGCTGATGCTCGGGCAACCTCAACGTCGGTGAGTATCTTTCGGATGTCTTCCGAAGTCTCACGGCGCATTCGGCTGGCCATCTCATCGGCACCGGCTCGTGTCTGACTCATAAGAGCTTCAGCGGCAGTGCGTGCACCGTCCTGGATTTCCTCTGAGTAGGTTTCTGCGTCTTCACGAATCTTTGATGCGTTTGCAAGTTCTGTGTCGATGTTGACCTGAACGCGTGCTGCATATGAATCAGCATTGTTCTTTACACGCTCAGCTTCAACCAAAGTATCTTCGGCTTCCTGAAGCTTCATGCGTGCCTGAGCCTGAAGCTCAGAACAAAGCTGCTTGGTGGCTGTAATAGCCTCGTTTTCCGCATATTCCTTGGCAGCTTCTGCCTCGGCGCGGCGTTTTCGAGCGGTAACTCGCTCATCCCGAGAGAGTTCTCGGAGTAGCAAAGCCTGTCGCCATGCTGCTTCAGCCGACGCGTTGTCGGTTGGCAGTGAACTCAGGCTCGCTAGCAGTGAGCTTTTCTTTGATCGCTGGGCCATGATTCTCCTCATTTGAAACTAGGCACATTGGTGACGCCCCGGCCTGTTGGCGCCCCCATCGAGAGCTTTACTTGCGCGGTTCGTTATTCACACCTGACTCTTAGTACCATAGCCTTGCTCCCATCTGCGACCCATGATGCAAACAACGTGTATGGGTAGGTGTGTGCACACAAAATCAACCGGCAGACTCGATATGCCAAGCCGGAATCGCTCGAAAGCCCTGTTCGCCGAATATGAATCAGAATTTTGAAATGCTCGCGGGAACCCTCTCGACTGTAGGTGCTCGGATAACTCATCTTGAGACGACGTCTTCGAGTATGGACGTTGCTTGGCAACAGGCTCAGGAAGGTGCACCAGATGGCACTATTGTTGTCGCTGATCACCAGACAGCAGGGCGGGGACGTCATGACCGATCTTGGGTATCAAGGCAGGCTCAAGACATTTTGTGCTCAGTCGTGTTGCGACCAAGAGTGTCTTTGGCAGGCGAACTACTAATGCTCGCAGCACTTGCAGTAACCGATGTGACCGATTCGCTTGGTGTCGATGCTGGAATCAAATGGCCCAACGATGTTCAGGTAAAAGGTTTGAAACTGGCGGGCGTGATTGCTGAGTCGAAAACCGGGCCTGAACCGGCAGTGTTACCAGGTGCCGACAACTCGAGCGGTGAAGTTGAAGATGTTGAACGAATTACGGCGGTACTCGGAATCGGACTCAATGTGAATTTCGATCCCTCAACTGAACCGGATGCAGCGCCGGAATCAACCAGTCTTTCTCGAGAGCTTGGTCGTGTTGTTGATCGCAAAGAGGTATTTCTGGAACTGATGCGTGCGTTGGAATCGGGTTATTCCGCTATTACTTCAGGCGATTCGATTGTTCCGAAATGGCGAAACCGGTTAACGACGTTGGGAAGAGAAGTAACTATCGCCAGCGGTATGCCGGGTGATTCGATCGATCTGCAAGGTGTGGCTCACGACGTTGATTCAATTGGGCGACTGATAGTTCGCGATGAAAACGGTCGAGATTGGCCCGTTGCAGCGGGCGAAGTCACCGTACGTGATATCAAGTAGCGATGAAATCACGAATCACCATTCGTCTGCAACCGCGGGCATCACGTGACGAGATCATCGGTTGGAATGATGAACGTGCGCTGCGCGTACGTGTGAAGGCTCCACCTGTTGACGGAGCAGCAAACGCAGCTCTTGTCCAGCTCCTTGCGAAATTGGTTGGTGTCCCGAAATATAAAGTGACGCTGGTTTCGGGCGCGACCGCACGCAATAAGATCGTCGAAATAGAAGGGTTATCGAACGACGATCTGAAGAATCGGCTGCCTAATTAGGTTCGCCTTAGAGCGTCCGACACGGTGAACAGCACCAGAATCACGATCATCGGACTAATGTCGATCATGCCGATTCGCGGGATTAATCGTGATGCCGGGATCATTACCGGATCGGTCACCTGATACAGGAGTTGAACGATCGGGTGACGTCGTGCGTCAGGGAACCAGGACGACAATGCTCTTGCCACGATTAGGTAGCCGAACATCTGTAACAGCCAACCTATGTATGCGAGTAGTCCTTCGCTCATTTACCGCCAGCCAGTTCTTCGCCTCGCTCGTACGCTGAACGGACGGCTTTAGCGATAGTCGCTCTAAAACCGCTTTCTTCCAAGGCTGCAAGACCAGCAGCGGTTGTACCGGCCGGTGAAGTGACCATATTGCGAAGTTCAGCAGGGTGTTTGCCTGACTCGCGTTGAAGAGCAGCGCTTCCGAGCACTGTCTGTGATGCGAGATGTCGAGCGACGTGTACTGGCAGTCCTAGTTCGACTCCGACGTCGGCAAGAGCTTCGATCATCACGAACACATAGCCAGGACCACTACCGCTTAGAGCGGTTGCAATATCGATGTTTTTTTCATCGCTGAACTTAAGCTCATCACCGATAGCTTTGAGCATGCTGCCAACGAAATCGAGCGTTGGCTGATCAACCTCATCCGAGGCGTGCCACGCTGAAATGCCTTTACGGATTTGGGCGGGGGTGTTCGGCATTACCCGAATTAGCTTGGTGTGACCGAGCTTGAGCCCGATCGAATGCATCTTCACACCGGCCATGATCGAAAGCACGGTCTGGTCAGAATTGAGCACACCCTTCAGCTCTTCAGCCACAGAATCAAGCTGTTGCGGCTTAACGGAAAGAACGATGATGTCGGCTCCGCTCACTGCTTCCTTGTTGCTGTCGGTAGCTTCAACGCCGAGGTCGTTTTGCAGCGACTCTCGTCTTACCGCAAAGGGTTCACCAACAATGATGCTGGCATCTAGTCCAGCATCTTTTACTCCGGCGATTATGGCCTGTGCCATTACTCCGCCACCAATGAATGCAATTCGCATATTCGAAAACCGTGTGATTTGATTTGTACTCGTAGCTTGATTGCTACAAGCGCACTAATGCTTCGATTATACGGACGACCGCAGCCGGACTTCTCGGAAAATTAGTGCCTAGTTTTAGTGTCTGAATACTGTTTCTCTAAGTTGAGAGACCTTTTCGAGATGCCAGAGAGGCACCTAGCTTCAGCGCTTCGATCATGCTTATCTCGCTGGCAATACCGGTTCCAGCGATGTCGAATGCTGTGCCGTGGTCGACCGATGTTCGCAAGAACGGCAATCCCAAGTTCACCGTTACCGATTCTTCGACACCGTAGACCTTGATCGGGATATGTCCCTGATCGTGATACATCACAACAACAACGTCATATTTTCCAGCTGACGCGCTGTTGAATACTGTGTCGGCTGGATGCGGTCCACTTGCGTCGATTCCTTCCGCGATTGCTTGTGCGACAGCAGGAGCAATCTCATCGGCCTCTTCACTGCCAATCAGGCCGTTGTCTGAAGCGTGTGGGTTCAAAGCTGCGATGGCGATGCGAGGTTTTTCGAATCCCCATTCGTTGAACATTTTTTGAGTGAGGCGAGTGGCGGTCATGATGTTCTCGGTTGTCACATACTTCACAGCTTCACCGAGTGACTTGTGCGTCGAAAGGTGCATGCATCGCATCTGACCGCTCACAAGCATCGTCGCTACGTAGCTTGATCCTGAAAGACGCTTGAACACTTCCATGTGCCCTGTGTCTTTGCTGCCACCCATGTTCCATGACTCTTTGTTGACGGGGGCTGTGACCATGCCTTCAACCGAGCCGGCCATACACATCTTTGCGGCCTCTTCCACCCACAGGTGGCTCGCAGCTCCTGATCCGGCGTCATGTTTACCAATCGGGAATTCCGTGCCCTCCCAGTCGGCAGGAGAAATGACTTCGATTGTTCCTGGTTCGCATTTGGCGTCGGATGGAGAGCTGACACCGACAATCGAATCGTTGGAGCCGATCGCTTTGACTGCTTTCTCCATGACGTTCACAGTGCCGACGAGAACGGGACGCATGATGTCGTACATCAAGCGGTCCTGAAGGGCTTTGGCGACTACCTCCGGTCCGATCCCTGAAGGATCACCGATGGTTACTGCGAGAAGAGGTTTATCTGTCATGTAGGCGTGTTTCGTTTTCAATGCTGGGCGGTGAAGAGAACTTAGGTTACCTGTTCAGGTTCTCTTCAACATGTGTACAGGTGAGTATCGCTAAGAGTTTTGACAAAAAAAGAGGCCGACTAGATTTCTCCAGTCGACCTCTTTCTAAATTGCTATCTACGAATTAGCACTTGCTGTAGCCACATGAGAAGCACTTCAAGCAGCCTTCAACATGGGCAACCGTTGATGAGCACTCAGGGCAAAGTTCGCCTGTCATAGCTCCAACTGGTACAGCAACCTTCTCCTCTTGTCCCATCATCGGAACAGCCTGAGCAGTCGGCATTCCTAGTTCCTTAGGAGTAGGTGCGTTGAACATTCCTGCCTGGCTCGACTCGGATTCAGCAAGTTCGTCCTGAGCTGGAAGTGCAGCAGCCTCTGCATTGATTCGGTCGAGTACCGAAGCAATTGCGTCTGGAACTGAACGGATCATTTCACCTTCGTCCCAAGCCGGAACGTCGGTGATGCCGCGGAGCTGTTCAGAAACATCGACAGGGTCGATTCCTGAACGCAGTGACAATGAAGCCATTCGCGATACAGCCTCTGCCATCGCAGCGTCGTTACCACCTGCTTTACCGTGAGTTGCGAACACTTCGAACGGGCGACCATCACTTGCCATGTTCACCGTAACGAAAAGGTTTCCACGTCCGGTTCGAACTCGGCGAGTAATTCCGTTGAGCATTGCAGGTCGCTCCGAAGGAGTGATGTACTGCGGAATGTCAATTGTGTTCGCGTCTGAATCGTCAACCGACTGTGCACTATCTGTCGTGCCGGCGGTAAGAACTTCTTTGTCACGTGAACCGGCTCGGTAAACAGTGATGCCCTTGCAAGCGGTTTCCCATGCGAGGAGGTAAGCGTCTTCAACATCTTCGACAGTTGCTTCATTAGGGAAGTTGACCGTCTTAGAAATTCCTGCGTCAGTGCTCTCTTGGAAAGCAGCCTGCATCAGTACATGGTCACGAGGTGAGATGTCTGAAGCAACGTGGAACAGGCGCTTCACGTCGTCCGGCACGTCATCTCGATCCTGAAGTGATCCACCGTCAGAGAGGTGCTCCAGCAGGTCTTCACTGTAGAAGCCACGTTCTTTAGAAATTCGCTCGAAGTTCTTGTCGACGTAGAACAGAGTCTTGCCTTCAAGAATGTTCTGCTTGCGGAAAGCTAGTGCGAAGATCGGCTCGATACCACTGGATGCACCAGCGATCATCGAGATAGTTCCAGTTGGAGCAACCGTAAGTCGGCATGCGTTTCGATAAGGCTTGTCACCGCGCTTGGCAGCTTCAGAATCGTGCCAAGCTGGGAACGCACCGCGCTCTTCAGCCATTGCCATCGACTCTTGATCAGCGTTGTCTCGGATGAAAGCCATCAGCTTGCGACCGAGTTCGACAGCCTCTTCAGTGTCATAAGGAATGCCGAGTTGAACAAGCATGTCGGCGAAGCCCATGAGTCCCAGACCAAGCTTGCGAGTCGACTGAGTCATTGTCTCAATGGCTTCAACTGCGTACTTGTTGGCATCGATGACGTTGTCGAGCATGCGAGTTGCAGTTCGGATGGTCTGACCAAGTCGATCCCAATTGAGGTCGGTTAGGCCAGCTTCGTCAGTTTCTAGGAACTTCGCTACGTCGATAGAACCGAGGTTGCAAGATTCGTTTGGTAGCAGAGGCTGCTCACCACAAGGGTTTGTAGCTGTGATTCGACCGAGGTGCAGCACTGGGCTGTTTCGGTTGACTTCGTCCAGGAAGATCATTCCTGGCTCACCGTTTCTCCAAGCGCCGTAGACGATCTTGCTGAAGACCTCACGGGCATTTAGTCGGTCGACTTCAACCATTTCGCTGTCGAGATCAGAAGGGTCGCTTAGCGCTCGAAGAGCATATGTAGTGTCGTCCTTCACTGCCTGCATGAACTCGTCTGAAGCTCCGACAGAAATGTTGAAGTTGTGGATTTCACCTTCAACCTGTTTGCAGTCGATGAATTCGAGAATATCTGGGTGGTGTACGTCCATAACGGCCATGTTTGCACCGTCACGTTTACCGCCTTGGGTAACGAGGGTAGAAACGGACGAGAGATGACGAAGCACTTGAATTGGACCGCATGCCTTACCGTGAGTGGTAGCGATTCCTGCATCTTTAGGGCGAAGCTCAGAGAGTGCGAAACCAGTTCCGCCACCAAACTTCTGAACCATTGCAGCATCGTGAGCAGCACCCATGATGCCTTCCATGCTGTCGGTAAGAGGAAGCACGAAACATGCAGATAGTGTGCCTGCGCCGGTGCCCGCATTCATCATCGTTGGAGAGTTTGGAAGGTACTCAAGACTTGCCATCATCTCGAAGAAGCTTTCTTCAATGGCAGCAACTTCAGAAGGAGTCTTTTCGTACTTGAACTCAGGAGCCGCAAGAGCCTTAGCAACTCGGCGGAACATGCCTTCAGGAGTTTCGATAATTTCTCCTGAATCATTTTTCTGTAAATAACGTTTATCAAGAACCACACGTGCATTGTCTGAAATCACTGCTGGTGTGAATTCTTCTGTTGAGGTAGTGGCGTTCGTGCTCATGTGTGTGTCCTGCGTAGTGGTCATTTATCTTCTTTTCGTGCGTTTCAAAGTGGGTGATTTATATTTTTGCCAGCCCTGGCAGTTCTGCTGTAACTGCCGCCGATGAACCCGGGGTTCTTGGCAGAGTGTTTAGCTCTGCCTTGCCCTCCGGCGGCGGCCTCGTTGAGCCAGCCGGGGGACATCATCCTCTATTAGCCGTAATTGGCTTTTTGACCCGTTGTCTTCGTCGTTTGGATCTGTCAACGCCTCCACCTCTTTAGTAAAGGAATCGACATCCTGAAAGTCTCTATAGACCGAAGCGAACCTTATATAGGCGACTCGGTCTAGAAGTTTCAGCCTTTCAATGCACATTTCTCCGAGAACTCTCGCTTCGACTTCAGCCTTCGAGAGTTTGTGCAGCTCGTTTTCTATGTCGACAACCATCTTAGAAATGGCGCCAACCTCCAAGGGTCTCTTGGCACATGCCGTCTGCAACGACCGCTCTAACTTGTCCGTCGAAAATGCCTCTCGACGTCCATCCCGCTTAGCGATCATCAGTGGCATCGAATGCACTTTTTCGTAGGTTGTGAAACGAAGCTCACACCTTATGCATTCACGTCGACGACGCACGCCATCGGGCGCTTCCCGCGAATCGATTACGCGGGATTCATTGTTTCCACAGAAGGGACAATGCATTGCCTGAAACGTGCCTTACTTACTTGGTCCGTACATGCCACGAGGAGACTGTTCCGTTTCGGGGTGAATTTCTCGATTCAGACCCGGTTTACGGAGCAGTGTGTAAAACGATTTGTTGAACACGCCACCTTGCGGCTGCGGACACAGCCAAACCCCACATTTAGTGGTGTGCATCGGAGACTACCACTAGCCATAGAGGGTGTGTCAATCCTTGGTGTCAGCCGGTTTGCTCGGGTTCTTCATAAAAAATCACCTCAGCAACTGGCGAAATTGCTGTGACCAGCGAGTGATGCAATCTAGCAATAATTCCGACGTTTTTCGTCGTGTCAGTTGGGCTGTAGTTCAAGAATTGCGTTTCCCTAAAAGCTGGGAATTGATTTCTTACCACCTAGCTTCGTGGAGATTAATCCGTAAAGTCTTACAACCGTTCCTCAGGGACGGAACCAATATTCGTTATTGCTTGCGATTCATCGAGCTTCGCGACCGGCAATAAAAGTAATGACAGGGTAGTGCGGAATGAAAAACGCTTGGGCAGTACGAATTGCTACGGATGAAGTACTGGAAACATCGGTTCAACTCGGTGTTAAGAACATCATCTTCTACGGTGGTCCAGGTGCTGGGTTCCAGCCAGCCAGCGATAAACCTCTCGAGAAAGAGCGCAATACTTTCGAAGATTACGTGGCGCTTCGCGAACGCGTCGAATCATATGGGCTGACGATAGCGGGTTGCGAGAACGGGTTCATCTCAGATCCTAAGTTTTATGACATTGCGTTCGGTGGCCCCAAGCGAGATGAGTTAATAGATCTACTCGCTGCCGAAATTACCGATATGGGACGTGCTGGTGTTCCGATTCTGGCTTACAACTGGATGCCGAACTCCGTCTGGCGCTCGGGCGGAACACAAATTCGCGGCGGAACGGATGTGACTGCTTGGGATAACGACGCCACCGATCAACATTCGATCCTAGACATAACGCCCGAGACAGAAGCTCTTCTCGCTGGGTACGACACTTCGCGAAAGAACATGTGGGAGTGTCTTGAGTACTGGATCAAGACGATCACACCTATCGCAGAGTCAGCGGGAATCAAACTGGGTATTCACCCCGACGACCCGCCTGTGCCGGAACTAGGCGGTGTTCCGAGGCTTCTAGGCAGCTTCGACGCTTACAAACGCCTTACATCGATCGTCGACAGTCCTTACAACGGTATTGAGTTTTGCCAGGGTACCTTCTCGGAAATGGAAGACGCTCGGGATGGCGGAATTTACGAGATGATCAAATACTTCGCTGAGCGCGACAAAGTTCTTTACGTTCACTTCCGCAACGTTTCGGGCACTGTTCCAAAGTTCAACGAAGAATTCATCAACACCGGATACGTCGACATGAAACGGGCGATGGAGACTTACAACGGCGCTGGATATGAAGGCGTTTTCATGGACGACCATTGCCCTGAGATCGTCGGTGACACAGTGTTCCCTGGCAACTGGGGTGGCTACCGATCAAGGATTTTCGCTCAAGGCTATATCCAAGCGATGCTGGAATCAGTGACAGGCAAACGACCTGAATAACTGCTCGCAGCGGCTCGTAGTTACAAGAACGCAAAAGACCCCAAGAGAAGGCCGGTTCTCTTGGGGTCTTATTTTGACTCACACCTCAAATGCTTTTTAAGAACATCTGGGTAGAGCTATTTGAAAGTGGTTTTACTTTTTGGGTTAGTCACTTGCTGCCATCTCACGGGCTGAACGCCTGCGAGCTGAACGGTGATGTCGAAGGAACGGTGGAAGATCAAGAGCTTCTTCATCGCCAAGCACATCGCTGAGAGCTGCTGTTACGGCAGCTTCTTTTTCAGCCGACGCTTCTGCACCCGGGAATCCAGTCGCAATGATCGTCATCTTGACCTCGTTTTCCATCTTGGCGTCAGTGACCATACCGAAGATGATGTTGCAGTCTGGATCGACCATATTTGATACGACTTCAGAAGCCTGTTGTACTTCCTGAAGTGTCAGGTCGGTGCCACCGGTGACGTTGAAGATAACGCCGCGTGCACCTGCGATTGATACCTCAAGTAGAGGACTATCGATTGCAGCTTCAGCAGCCATGATTGCTCGGTCTTCACCTGAACCCTGACCAATTGCCATCCATGCAGGACCGGCGTTGGACATGATTGCTTTGACGTCGGCGAAGTCGAGGTTGATTTCACCAGGCATCAGAATCAATTCAGCGATCGACTGCACACCTTGTCGCAGAACGTCGTCTGCCATTCGGAATGCCATGTCCATTGAGAGGTTCTCGGTAGACATGATTAGAAGTCGGTCGTTTGGAATAACGATAAGCGTGTCGACAACTTCAGCAAGAGCCTTGATGCCTTCTTCAGCCTGTCGTCGTCGTCGTGCGCCTTCAAAGTTGAACGGCTTGGTTACAACACCAACGGTCAGTGCACCGAGTTCCTTGGCAACTTCAGCAACAACGGGAGATCCGCCTGTTCCTGTTCCGCCACCCATTCCAGCAGCGATGAATACAAGGTCGGCACCTTCAAGTGCTCGCTTGATTTCATCTCGGTCTTCTTCGTGACATTCTCGACCCTTTGAAGGATCTCCACCAACACCGAGACCACGAGCTGTTCGGTCACCGACTCGAATTCGAATCGGAACGTCAGAGCGAGTGAGTGCCTGAGCATCAGTGTTTACTGTGATGTATTCAACTTCAGGGATACGGTCTCGGTACATGCGTGACACGGCGTTTGAGCCACCGCCACCTACACCAACGACTTTGATCGTTGCTGAGCCGATGTTTCCTTCGATTGGGGTTTGAGCCTGGTCGACCATTACTTATTTCTCCTGGGGATCGTCATGCCGGTTTTTATTTGGCCTGCTGACCGCGGATGTTTGGGTTGGGCGCCGCTCGCTTGAGCGGCGTTGTGAGTTTTGTTAGCGCCCGAAAAGAGATTCTGTTCGCACGTATTTACGTGCCAGCAGTCTCCTTTTCACGTTTTGGTAACCAGCCACGAATCATAGAAAGTGCGCCAGTCGAGGTTTCGGATATGGCACCCGAGTCGTCAGATGTTGGAACACTCTTTCGTTCGCTCACGTGGTTTTCGGCAGGCAGGTTGCGCATGCCCCAGAGAGCGATACCGGCAGCGGCGGAGTAAGCAGGATCGTTAGTTCCTTCAGGCATTCCGTCGAGACCGCGTGGTGTGGCTAGTCGTACTTTTCGTTGGAAGATGTACTTAGCGATATTCAAGAAACCGTCAAGCTTGGCTCCGCCACCGGTGAATACGATTCGATCGGTTGGGATGTCGGCAAGGTGAGGTACTTCGAGCTTGAGCTGGATCATTCGGAACAATTCAGATGTTCGTTCCTTAAGTACCTGCCCGATTTCTCGTTTTGAGATAGTCAGGGGCTGACTCATTGTTGTTGGATGAAGAGTGATTTCCTCTTTCATTCCAGCAAGCTCAGGAGCTGCAGTTCCGTGTTCTACCTTGAGCTGTTCAGCAGAATCGAAATCGATTGAGAACGCAATGCTCAAGTCGTTAGAGAACTGGAATCCACCAACTGGAATTACAGCTGTGTGAACAACCGCGCCGTCGTGGTAAACGGCTATGTCGGATGTCCCGCCACCAACGTCGATTAGAACGGCTCCTTCTTCACGTTCGTCGGCAGTAAGCACTGCGTCGGCGCTCGCAAGAGGCTCTACAACCATCGATGAAACTCGCACACCGGCGTCAGCAACGGCGTTGTGAAGTTCGGTGATCTTTGAAATTGATCCCGTGATTACGTGGCTTTCGACGTGAAGCTCACCCGTGTGCATTCCCAGAGGATTGCGAACACCGTGAAGACCATCGAGAGCGTAGCTACGTGGGATTACGTGAAGTAAGCGTCGGTCGTCAGCAAGATCCATTGCACCGGCTGCTTTTTTAGCTGCCGAGAGGTCTAGATCGGTAACAGCGCGCATGCCGTCGGTTCGTGGAACGTTCGCCCAGCGATTCTTCGATTCAACATGACTGCCAGTTAGGCCTGCGTAGACGCTAGATACTTCAACGCCTGCGTCTGCTGCGGCATCGGCAACGGATTGTTTGATCGCGGCAGTCACCGACGCAGAGTCGGCGACCATTCCTTTGCTCATTCCATTACATGGCACGATGCTTATCGCACTCACCTCGACGCGGTGGTCGGGGCGTTTGCGGGTGATGATGGTACAAACCTTGGTTGTGCCAATATCGATAGCTACTCTGAAGTCGTCTTGCAACATGATGGTCTCCTGTGCGGGGTGATAAGTTGGGGGAGTGGAATTAACGGAGAAGCCGTGGCGTATCTGGTGGTTCAGCTTGGGCTGCTGATCCTTGCGATGTTGCCGAGCGTGCTCGTCGGAATGGGCTGTGGTTTTTCAATATGTTGTTGCTCAAATCCGCTCAGCCACCCGTAGTTTGGCGCTGCGTGCGCGTGGGTTTGAGTCAATTTCAGAATCAGTTGGAATCTGAGGACGACGAGAAATCATCTTCAGAGTCGCCAAGTGATCGCATCGGCAAATAGGAGTGCCGGGAGGGCAGATGCAGTCGGATGCCTGCTTGCGAATGAAGTTCTTCACGATTCGGTCTTCAAGCGAGTGGTATGAGATAACTGCTAGGCGGCCGCCCTGGCCGAGTAACGACACTGCTTGTTCAAGGGCGGTTTCGAGCGCTGAAAGTTCGTCGTTCACCGCAATACGAATTGCCTGGAACGTGCGAGTCGCAGGGTTCGTTCGCTTGCCGCGGCGTGGGTTTACTTTCTCGATCAGTTCAGCGAGTTCGAGGGACGTGTTGATCGGTCGGTTGCGAACGATGGCGTTGGCAATTCGACGGGCAGCACGGTCTTCACCCAAGTGGAAAATAATGTCCGCTAGTTCAGACTCGGCGTATTCATTCACGATGTTCGAGGCAGTTATTTGCTGGTCGAAACTAAATCGCATGTCGAGCGGGTCGGCTCGTCGGAAGCTGAACCCACGAGATTCGCGGTCAAGCTGTAACGACGAAACGCCAAGATCAAATAGCACGCCATGTACAGGAACAAATTCGTATCGAAGAGCAGTCGCCCTGATGTCACGGAAGTTCGTGTTGATAGCGAGGAATGCGTCTTCGTGCTCGGCAAGTCGCTTTGTAGCTACCGTGATTGCTTCAGCATCGGCATCGAGACCTAGCACCTGTCCGCCAGGGTTCGCAGCCTTAAGGATTTCCTTTGAGTGACCGCCCTCACCGAGAGTTCCATCAATATAGCGTCCACCGGGCTGGACGTTTAGCGCCTGCATAATTTCCGGCATCATGACCGGTTCGTGGTGAAGATCTAAGCCCATGAGAATCACGCTTTTGACTCCGGCGTCTCCGGTTCAAATTGTCGGACGACAATCTGCGTCTGTTCGGGTTGAGGAGTTGCTGATGGTGCTGCTTCAGCGATATCGCTCGCTTCGGTGTCGAGAACTCGGCGTTCTTCGCCCCAAGCAGCCGCTGACCAAATTTCAATAAACCTGCCAGTACCGACGATGACGACATCTTCGCCAAGACCTGCATACTCACGAAGCTGAACGGGGACAACTACTCGACCGCTTCGGTCAAGAGTTCCTGAGAATGCACCGGAGAACGTCAATCGAGCCAGCTTTCGGGCGCTGGCTGAAGTTGCAGGCTGTTGGGCGATATCGCTGGCGGCCCGTTCCCATTCTTCCGGGGTGTAAACAACAACGCAGTTGTCGTATGCCCTACCGAGAACGATGCCATCGATGAACGCCATTTTGAACCGAGCTGGAATTGCGACCCTGCCTTGAGGATCGATTCTGTGCTCATATTCGCCGGCGAAAATCATTGTTTTCTGAAAAATCTCTGAAGTATTGGACCTGTGGAGATCAATCCGAAATCACCCCTATCTGCCCCAATACGCGACAAATTGTGCCAGATCGCTACTTTCCCCGACAATACATTTAGCGCACAGTTTTACGAGTTATTTAAAGTTACGAACGTACTTCGCACCGTGCTAGCATCCGAATAATTGAACTCGTACGTTGGTACCTCTAGTTGTAGGCTGAGTTTGTTGGTACGTTCGTACTTGGTCATTTCTGGAGTGTCCAGATATCTGACATTTCGCCCCTAATCGGCAGGAGAAGAGCCAATAGTTGCCTACGCGGTGCTAACGAGCAGCGACACAGGATCGGCCGGGAAACGTGTCGATACGAGCGGTGATGCGATCGTCGAAATCATGGGTGGCGCAGGTCATGTTTTGACCGAGCGAGTGATGCTCCCAGATGACTTCAACGAGCTGACCAATCAGATTAGAACGTGGTGCAACTCTGGGACTGTTGACGTTGTTTTAACCACTGGCGGAACAGGACTCTCATCCCGAGACGTGATGCCCGAAGTTACTAAAGGACTGATCGATCTGGAAATACCGGGGATGGCAGAAGCAATGCGAGCAGAGTCGCTAAAGGTAACTCGAATGGCGATGATCTCGCGAGCAGTGGTCGGAGCACGAGGATCGACACTGATCATCAATTTGCCCGGCAGTACCGGCGGCGTACGTGACAATCTCGGCGTTGTCTTACCGGTAATAGAACACGCTGTGGAAGTACTGCAAGATCGTCAGACTGGCGACCACCCGATTTAGGCAAGGCCAAACCCTGCGCCCTCGCATGCGCGTACGCACGTGCGGCGTTAGTCTTAGGTGATTCGTCCGATTCGTTTGGCCCGCTCAACCTATGAAAATATCGATAATCACTTTGTTCCCTGAGATGTTCTCAGGTCCTTTGGGCATGAGCATTGTTGGTCGCGCAGTTGAGACAGAGCAGGTTGAACTAAACGTTGTACAGCTACGAGATTTCGCACCCGACGAACGTGGCACGGTTGATGAACCTCCATTTGGTGGCGGTGCCGGAATGGTTCTTCAAGCTGGCCCACTGGTCGACGCGGTTGATTCGGTAGCCGCTAAGACGGCAGGTTCAAAGAAGCCCCATGTCGTTCTAATGTCTGCGCAAGGTGCGCCGCTAACCCATCGCCGAGCGCAGGAATTATCAGAAATGAAATCCGTGATCCTGGTTTGTGGTCACTATGAAGGTGTCGACGAGCGGTTTATCGAAATGCGGGTTGACGAAGAAATTTCCATCGGTGACTTCGTTATGACCGGTGGCGAGATCCCGGCAATGGCTGTCGCCGACGCGATCATTCGCCTGATACCTGGCGTGCTCGGGGATGATGATTCTTCGAAGCACGACTCGTTTGCTCCCGGTTCTGATTCGCTGCTTGAAGGACCTGTCTATACTCGTCCTGCAAATTTCAAAGGCCTTGAAGTGCCAAAGGTATTGCTAACCGGTGATCACGCAAAGATCGAAGCTTGGCGAAGAAAACAGGCGTTGCGGAGGACCGAAGAACGTCGGCCTGATCTCTTAAATGATTGGCCTGAAACTGAGTGAAAAAGGTGTATCGCTCGGGAAGTCGGATTGCAGTCGCAAAAAAATGGCAATCATCGGTATTGCTGCTTCGCCATTTTCAGAGGTAGACTTAACATTCTGCACTGAAACACATCGACGCCTCTGGGCGTCTTTTCGCGACGAAAGAATTTAGACATGGACGCTGCATCACTGGTCGAGCGAAAAACGCTTGAACATATCCAAGACTTCCAGCCCGGCGACACCGTCACCGTAAACCTTCGAATTGTTGAGGGTGAGCGACAGCGTGTTCAGGCTTTCCAAGGCAACGTCATTTCCGGCAAGCACCGAGGCGAACGATCACCTCTTCCTGGTGATTCCTTCACCGTTCGTCGTGTTTCCTACGGTGTGGGCGTAGAGCGAATCATTCCGTTCCACTCACCAAACGTAGAATCGGTAAAGGTAACTCGACAGGGCAAAGTAAGACGAGCACGTCTGTACTACCTCCGTGGTCTCACTGGCAAGAAGGCCAGAATCAAGGAACGCCGATAATCGAACGTCCGCCCAGTATTCACATTGGGTTGATATCGAATCTAACTACCCTCTCCCCAATATCGGGAGAGGGTTTTTTATTTCTGTGCCGCTAAGCGTTTGACCGCAATGATGCAGAGCAGATAATTGCGAATAGCAAAATTCCCTATCTATAACGGAGCACGAAGTGCAGTTCGCTGAAGTAGCCGTCGACTTTCCCGACGAGCACTCGCGCACTTTTTCGTATTCAGCCCCGGAGGATTTGGGAGTCTCACTTGGCGATCTCGTTTGGGTTCCATTTGGGCCTCGAACGGTCCAGGGGATCGTCTTTGAGTTGTCGGACGCCCCGGCTACGGAACTGGATAACATTCGGCCGATCACAGGTCGGACGCTCGCCGGTCCTTTCGTTGCCGAACACCTGCTGGCCGTTGCTCGGTGGGTTGCCGAGCACTATCGAACGACGTTATTTACTGCATGTTCGTTGCTACTACCACCGGGTGCTTCATCGAGGCTACGTACTTGGTTAATGCCGGGAACGATCAATCGGGATCTAACAAAACGTGAACAACAAGCCGTTGGTTACGTTGTAGAAAACGATAGAGCACCAAAATCCCGCGTTGCAAGACGTTTGGGACTGGGTGGCAGTTCAATCGTTGATCGGCTCGTTCGCCAGCAAATTCTTATCGCAGAGTCCGAGTGGGAGAAGCCGCGGGTCGCCGAGGTTTACTCCAATCGGATCGAACTGTCCGCAACCGAAACTGTCGCTCGGGAGCTAATAGCCGAATACTTGGAATCACGCTCACATAAGCGTGCGGAGCTCCTCGAATGGTTCCTTTCTGGGAAAGTTGCCCAGACTAAATCCGCCTTAAACGACTCGTTTGGTGGATCAGCAGTTAAATGGGCGTTTGAAAACGAGCTGCTAAAGATTCGTAAGATTCGTCGGGACCGTGATCCGCTTGCCGACTACTTCTTTCAGCAAGAGTTTGCTCATTCGCCCACTGAAGTCCAGAGAGCTGCGATTGATGAGATCGTAGGCCAAATTCTCACCGATGAGCCATCGTCAAAATTGAGTGATCGGAAATTCCTACTCCACGGAGTAACCGGCTCAGGTAAAACAGAGGTTTACCTACAAGCAATCGAAGCATGTATCGCCGCCGGAAGACGAGCGATTTTTCTAGTACCTGAGATCGCGCTCACTCCGCAGACTCTTCAACGAATTGCTTCTAGGTTCCCCGGCAAAGTTGGGGTTCTTCATTCAGGACTCACAATCGGCCAACGGTACGACCAGTGGTGGCGAGTCAAAAACGGTGATTTTCCGATAGTTCTAGGGTCACGAGGGGCGATATTTGCACCTGTTGAGAACCCCGGACTAATCGTGATCGATGAAGAGCATGAGTGGACCTACAAACAGGGCGATCAGGCACCTCGATATCACGCTCGTGCAGTTGCTGAGCGAATATCAGAAGAGACCGGGGCGGTACTTGTTCTTGGCAGTGCCACACCCGACATATCTAGCTACCGAGCCGCTAGCTCTGGCAGCTACAAATTACTGCACCTCCCGGAACGAGTCGGTAGGCCGGTCGACTCGAATTCGACTTCGATTGCATTGGCGAAAGTTGAGATAGTCGACATGCGCGATGAGCGAGCGCAAGGGCATTTTGAAATGCTGAGTCGCCGCTTGATCGACGCAATGGCAGAAGCCCTGCAAGCTGGTGGAAAGGTGATCCTTTTCCTCAACCGCCGTGGTTCTGCATCGTTCGTCCAGTGTTTGGACTGCGGAGAAGTTCGGCAGTGCAAACGATGCGATACGGCACTTACGTTCCATCAGGATTCCGAAGATTCCGGAGCACAAAAAGGCAAGCTTGTCTGTCACTACTGCAACTACTCGGTTCGAGCAGGATCAGAGTGTCCTACATGTGGTGGAAAACAGATGCGTCGTTCATCCCCCGGGACTCAAACCGCGACAGAGGCTGTACGACAGTATTTCGCAGGAATCGAAGTGTTCCGATGGGACTCTGACAACGCTCGAACTGCCGCTGATCATCATCGAATAATGGATGAGTTCGTGAAGAGCGAAGCAAGTGTGCTCGTTGGGACCCAGATGGTTGCCAAAGGTCTTGATATCCCGAGCGTGACGCTCGTCGGAGTCATATCGGCTGATACGGGTCTAGCTGTTCCTGATTTCCGGGCAGGTGAACGGGCTTTCCAAGTGCTTGCGCAGGTAGTTGGACGAAGCGGTAGGGGAGCGTGGGACGGGAAAGCCGTGATCCAAACGTTTAATCCAGATCACTACGCAATACAGGCCGCAGCTGATCAAGATTACGAGTACTTCTACGACACTGAGATACGACTGCGTGCAGCGCAAGCGAATCCTCCATTCACGCAGATGGTCAAGTTGATGCATGCAGCCAACAATGAGCAGGTTGCGGCCGACGAGGCGACGAGAATGGCTGAGGCGTTAAGAGAAGCTCGCGAATCACACGGCGAAACGGGCATCGAAGTTGTAGGGCCTACGCCCGCATACCCATTAAAGATGCGGAATATGTACAGATGGCAAATCTTGCTCAAGGGCTCTCATCCTGAGAGACTTCTTGAACTTGTTCCACCCGGAAAGCTATGGACTGTAGATATCGACCCTGCGAATCTTGGGTAGTGGGACAAATCTGGTGAAGTTGAAATCGATCAGTCGAGGCACGAATGTCAATTAGGCGAATAAGGGTGTTCCCGGATCCGATTCTGCGTAAGAAATGCAGAGTGGTTCGACGCGTAGATGACAAAGTCGTTGAACTTGCCAACGATATGGTCGAAACGATGGATGCGGCCGGCGGAGTTGGACTCGCCGCCAATCAAGTTGGTGCGCTACAACGTGTCGTCACGCTTCATCTTCCAGGCGATGAGGATGCGATCATTCTGGTCAATCCTGAGATTCGGGACACAGAAGGCGAGCGGGAAGTAATCGAAGGATGTCTCTCGTTTCCCGGATTCGAAGGAATGGTTAAACGATCTGTCACCGTAAAGGCACGTTGGCTGGACGAGAACGGCTCCAAAATGAAGGTGACTGCTGAGGAGCTATTTGCTCAAGCCTTGGAACACGAAGTCGATCACCTGAACGGTATTTTATATGTTGATCACTTGTTGGCACACGAAAAACTTGCTGCTGCCGGTACTCACGTCGATCCCGAAGAACCTCACATGCATGATGTTGAAGTAGAAGTGCATGCCGATCACAGCAATGAGGGTGAAGAGCCTGAAGAATCAGAAATCGAAGTGGTGCACACCACCATCAAATTCAGTGATCTGTACTCCGAAGATTCTGTCGATCAGATGCAATACGACCTTCGCCGGGCTGGATATGTGATCGATCCGCCAAAACCAACCGACCACACGCACGACCACGTCGAGTCAGACGATCCTCAGTTGGATGGCGGAGTCCTTCTCGACCCTGACCACGAGCACTAAGCCCTCTTTCACGGCGATATTGCCTCAAAAATATGGTCTAAATGTGGCCCGTTTTCTGAAGCGAATTTACGTTGGGCCAGTGCTATACTTTTTGCTTGCCTGAATCGAGTTGGTGCATTGCCACTTCGAGTTCGGGATAAATTCATGTTTTGTTCGGTGCCGCAGTCTGGCGTAAATCCAGACGGTATCGGGAGTTCGTTCTAGCAATATGCTGACGTCGCCAGATCGGTGAGAAAACGTCGGTATAAATCACATAGACACGCCGCCTGTGCGGCGCGTTTCGCGTAAGAGTCTTAGCAATTGAGTAGATTCAGAGGCCTAGTCCTCGTAGCAATACTGGTTGTCACTTCGGTTGTTGTATTGGCAATATCTGAAGTTAGTGTCCTCGGGTTTACCCGTGGTGGAGATAGCCCACTTGGCTTGACCCTGGGACTTGACCTCGAAGGAGGAACGCACCTTGTGTACAGCGTTGTTCCTGAAGACGGCCGAGAGCCAACACGAGAAGACATGGAAGGTGTGCGCAATATCATCGACAAGCGCATCAACGAGTTTGGTGTGAGCGAAGCTAGCGTTCAACTACTCGGTGGCGGAATCGATTCAGTTGCCGACAAGGTTCTCGTTCAGATACCTGGACAATCTGGTGCTGGGATCACTCTGAATTTTGGAGCAGACACTGTTTCGCCAGAGACGCTTGAAGCATTTTTCCACAACACGCTTGGACGTCCTGACGCTGAAGTTTCTCAAAACGACAACGGCTCGCTTGTAGTTCAGCTTGATGAGATCAAGGGTGAAGTTCTTGACGCAGCTGGAAATGTAGTTTCACCTAACGAAGCGGACGCATGGCGAGACGCAATTATTGCTGAGTACCCTGTAGCACTTCAGGTGGGATTCGTTCTACCGCAGGTTGACCCTCCCGTGATCGGCGATGATACTGCCGTAGACCCAGTACCGACCGAAGATGTTGAAACACTTCCAACACTTGAAGAAGTCGAAGCAGCATTCGCATCGGTTGGCCGGAGAGACGCAGATGTAGACGCTGTTGAAGGTGCGGAAGGTCTGTTCTCAATCCTTATGTATGGATTGGACATTTCTTCTACCGATGAAGACGGTAACCCGATCCAGAGCGAAGATCAGAGGATTCTGACTGCTCTGCGTGAAATCGGTGACATTCAGTTCACTTCAAGCCAGGGAACACTCACTCAGTGGACCCTCGGGGGTGGAGTACAGGAAGCCAAGAGCCTGATCCAGAACACAGCTCAGCTCGACTTCCGATACCGAGAGTGTGGAGACATCCTCGCCCCGTCAGACGACATTCCTTGGCCACCAGACGGATTGAGCCTGGACGAATGGTCAGTTGAACGATGTTCCAACCCTGCTTACTTCTCAGAGTCAGCAACTGAAATCGATGCCGCTGATCTAGAAGACGCATTCCCGTCCTTGTCTCAGGGCGCAATCGCACGGCCTATCGTTACACTCGTCTTCAACGACGATGGCGCTGATGCATTCTTCAACGCTACTGACCGTGTAGCTCGACAGAACGACCGATTGGCTATCTACCTTGACGGTGTCGAGCTTGTGGCTCCTAGCGCTCAAGCTGGTATCACCGGTGGTCGAGCGATCATCGAAGGTGGTGACTTCACCACCGAGAGCACTCGAACCATTGCAATTCAGTTGCGATCTGGTGCACTACCGGTTGAACTTGAACTAATTCAGGAGCGAAATGTAGACGCTGTACTTGGTGAAGACTCTCTCAAGAAGAGTCTTATTGCCGGTGGAGTCGGACTCATTCTGCTTCTCATCTTCATGATCGCCTACTACAAGATCCCTGGTCTGGTAGCAGCGATTGCACTTGTTGCCTACACGATCATGTTGTTGGGCATCTTCAAGATGATTCCTGTCACGCTGACTTTGTCAGGTGCGGCAGCTGTAATCCTGTCTCTCGGTTTCGCCGTCGACGCGAACGTCCTTATTGCTGAACGCACTAAGGAAGAGTTGCGATCAGGCAGAAGCCTACTGGCCGCAATTACAGCTGGATTTGATCGTGCATGGCCATCGATTAGAGATGGAAACATGTCGACAATCATCGTAGCTATTGTTCTCTTCTGGTTCGGTGATCGATTCAGCACCAGCGTTATGCAGGGATTCGCCCTGACGCTCGCAATTGGTGTTCTATTGAGTATGTTCACCGCATTCTTCGCCAGCCGACTATTGCTCCGCTTGCTCGCTTCGACAGGTCTCGGTGATAAGCCAAACTTGTTCGTACCGGTGAGAGATCAGAGCGAACCAGCGTCTGGAGGTAACTCCTAATGGATATCGTCGCAAAGCGTCGGATTTTCTTGACCATCTCGGTCGTGCTTGCCGCACTCTCGGTGATCGTTCTCGGAACATCTGGCTTGAATCTCGGTATCGACTTCACGTCAGGTTCAACCATTACGTACCAGTTCGATAACGGCGACCCCGGTACCGAAACTGTTACAGATGCACTTATTGCTTCTGGGCACCCTGAAGCGATCGTCCAGGCTCTTGGGGATGATCAGTACTTCATCAGGACCGACGATCTCGGTGTTGCTGGACTAGATGATGTGAATGTTGAAGTTCTAAAGATTGATGACGGGGCGAGAGTTCTCGATACATCAACCGTTGGTGCTTCAGTGGCAGAAGACACTGTTTCGAACGCAATTACCGCGGTTATTGTTGCCGCAATTTTCGTGATGCTGTACATCATGTACGCATTCCGATCTGTACCTAACTCGTACAAGTACGCGTTTGCTGCGGTTGTTGCTCTAGTACATGACGTTGTGATCGTGCTTGGTGCGTTCGCAGTTCTGGGAATAGCCATCAATGCTGAGGTCAATGCGATTTTTATCGTCGGTATCCTCACTGTGATTGGTTACTCGGTCAACGACACAATTGTGATTTTCGACCGAATCCGTGAGAACGTAACGCTTGCACCAGCCCGTGATTTCCGAGCCACTGTGAACCTATCGATCAACGAATCGGTTACTCGTTCATTGGGCACAAGTATCACTACGACCACAGTAATTCTCGCAATGCTGCTGTTCGGTGGAGCCTCGCTACGAGACTTCCTGATTGTGCTGTTCGCGGGTGTGATCATTGGAACCTACAGCTCGATCTTCGTTGCTGCTCAGGTTTTGGTTCTGTGGGAACGCCGAGCGTTTCTACCGTGGCGAAAAGCTGCTGCCACGAACTCGTAACAACTCCGTAGCTTAGAAGTCGCACCCTTCAGATTATTCGACTACCATGCGCCAGTCGGGCGTGGTAGCTGGGCGCGCTTGTGAATCGACTAAAGGAACGGTCTCGAATGCTGATTGGTGCGCACGTATCCGCTGCAGGTGGATCCAACAAGGCAATTGCCCGGGCTGAAGAAATTGGAGCTGAGTGCTTCCAGATCTTCGCGTCGTCTCCGCGAATGTGGTCTGCAAAGCCGATTGCCGACACCGTAGCTGAGAAGTATGCGGCCGAAATGAAGCGTGCGATGATGGGGCCTACAGTGCTTCACGGGAAGTATCTAGTTGCACTAGGCACAGAAAACCCAGAGCTGCTCGCTAAGTCAGAAACCGCACTTCAGGCCGATATTGCAGCTGCCAACAAACTCGATGCCTTAGGCGTGATATTCCACCCTGCCAGTCATCGTGGTCGCGGATTTGACGTGATCGTTGATCAGTTTGCGTCGTCGGTTCGAAAGATTCTCGACAACGAACCTGGCGACTCGCTTCTGATGCTCGAAACCAGTGCTGGTGCAGGCGACCACATCGGATCGTCGTTCGCTGAACTCGGCACGCTGATCAGAGCGATTGGGAACGACCGAGTCGCAGTGTGTCTCGACACCCAGCACGTTTGGGCAGCGGGTTACAACATTGCAGCAGCAGATACGCTGAATGCCGCTATGGAAGAGTTCGACAAAGAGATTGGGCTCGATCTACTTCGCTCTGTCCATGCTAATGACTCGATGCGGGAACTTGGATCGTCGGTCGACCGGCATGAAAACATCGGTGACGGTCTGATCGGCACGGCTGGTTTCCAGACGCTGATGGCGCATCCTGCCTTCAAGCGAGTTCCGTTCTATCTCGAAGTTCCTGGCACAGGCAAGAGCGGCCCTGATAAGCCAAACATCGACCGACTGAAAGCAATTCGTTCGCAGGTCGGCGCCGGGTAGTTTTTAATTGCAGGTAAGCAGAGACATCTTCGAAGATCTTGTCCGTGACGCTATATCGACCCTGCCCGAAAAATTCCTCGCAAAAATGGACAACGTCAGCATCATTGTTGCTGATCGTGCCTCCGCTCAACAAATGGCTGAGAACGGGCTAGGTCCTCGTGATGTTCTTTATGGTTTGTATCACGGAGTACCGCTGATCGAGCGCGGAAGTTACGTACCGCCACTGCCCGACGTTATTACGATTTTCCAGCAACCGATCGAAAACGCTTCGAGAAATATGGATGAGCTTGAGCAGCAAGTCTCCACTACGGTCAAACACGAAGTCGCTCACTACTTCGGATTTTCAGACCATGAACTGGATGAGATGGGGTTAGGCTGATGCCACGAATCGTCATTGCCGCCTTTGATGGATTGCAACCCTCTCAAGTGACTCCAATACTGATGCCTACGGTGAGCAAGCTCGCGGCCAACGGAGTCGAGTTCGCTCACAATCACGCTGTGTTTCCAACGGTGACACGTGCTAACTCGGCGAGTCTGGTCACCGGGGTTCTCCCTGGTAAACACGGTCTAACAGCGAATAAATCGATATTCCCTGATTACTCGAAGACTGAAGTCGTTGATGCTCTTGTTCCTATGCTTCCAGAAATAAACCGACATACCAATGGTGGCTTGCTGTTCGTACCGACTCTTGGAGAACTTATCAGCCAGCAAAACCTGAAATGGGTTTCGGTTGTAGGAGGGACGAGCGGGAATGCGTTCGTTCAACATCCGAACGCAGCAGACTACGGTGACGTGGTCATACATCCAGAGTTCACCAATCCTCCAGAGCACCACGATGTAATCCTCGAGAAGTTCGGTGCGTGGCCAGCAAAGGAAGCCCCTGCTGCTGAACTCGTGAAACGAACGGCTGAGGTCGCGATTGAGTACGCGCTTGGTGATTTAAATCCTGACGTCCTGATGGTGTGGTTTCCCGAGCCTGATACTTCGCAGCATGCCTTTGTTGTCGATAGCCCAGAGGCGAGAGAAATGTACTCGCTCGCCGATGCACAACTTGATCGAATACTGAAAACCATTGCTGTGAACGGCGATAACCCAGACTTGTTTGTTGTATCCGATCACGGCTACTCGACTATCGACGAAGTTGTTGACGTGCAGGCCGAGTTAGAACGAGCGGGATTCGCACCTGATCAAGATGATCGATCGGTGATCGTTGCCGAAAATGGCGGTTCAGTCCTTCTCTACACTCCATCAGCGAATGAGAAGTTGACTAACGATCTGCTTGATTGGCTGACTGTCCAAGAGTGGGTTGGCGCGATTGCAACCGATCTTCGAAATTCGTCATCACAAAATTTGGCCTCGATCAGAGACATCGGACTCAGCGGTCCTCGCTCTCCACATATCGTCGCGACAATGCGTTCATCGGCAACGAGCAGCCCAGCACCACTGGCCCGCTCTGGAGCTGCCTCGAGTGGGAGCGTTGGCGTCGGCTCGCATGGCGGCAGTAGCCCATCAGAGCTTCACAACACACTGATTGCTAGTGGTCCTTCGTTTGCCACTGGTATTCGGTCCGAAATTCCCAGTGGGAATATCGATGTAGTACCGACAATATTGGCAATACTAGGTATTCAGAGTCCCGAATATATCGATGGACGGGTGCTTGTTGAAGCAATGCGCTCAAAAGACTCACTACATGAACCAGCGAGCATCGAGTTTCCATCTGATTCCTCTGCGTTATCAGTCACAAACGTGACTCAAGATGGAACCACGTATCTATGTGAGTTTGGCTAGTCGTAGCCTCTACAGGGTTACGGGTTGACCCACACCGATTTCGTACCGATTGGTTTGTTTTTGGAGGGTCGACTATGAGAACGTAGTCAGACTGTTTCGACGAGCGCTATGACCAACAACCCACTCGAAAATAAAGCCTCCAGCAAGAAGCAACCACGCGTTGAGTTGCGCATGTTGTCGTTCGACCTAGAGGAACGAGTAACAGTTGCGCGTCTTATGACCGATGCTGGTTACTCGGTTCGCAATGAATCGGCAGCAAATCTTGAACGGTTTGAACGACGAGTCGTCGACGACGCCTGGGATCTAATTTTCGTTGACGCCCGGCATCCGTTGGAGACCGTAGAGCAAGTGGTCAATCTCGCTGTTACCCATGCTCCGAAAGTCCCAATTTTCGGAATCACCACACTCGGTCAACAAAATCAGGCCGAATTGATGGAGCTGGGAATCGTTGACCTATTCTTTGAAGAAGGCATGCGACGTATGCCTGCGAGCGTTATTCGGGAATTAGGCGCCAAGGCCGACCGAGAACTTGCCCGCGAAGCAGAACGACTGCAATCCGAAATCAAAATGGTTGGCGACGAGCGGGCTGTCCTGGCTGAAATCGGGAGGTTAGTCTCGTCATCACTCGACATTGGGCAGGTCTATCCAGAACTGATCGAACAGGTCAAAAGATTAATTCCGGTCGAATCCGCTGCTATTGCAGTTGCCGATGTTGAAACTGATTCTGTGACGTTTGAACACGTCACAGGAACCACCGTTCCTGGATTCGAACAAGGCTCGGTCATTCCGATGTCCAGCTTCACTGACGCTGATCAGCTGGCGCGGTTTGTACTGGTGCTCGACACGGATCTTCTGAACGAAATGAAGACAGAGTATCCAGGAATCGATGGACTGCTCGAAGCGGGTGTTCGTTCTGCAATGTCGGCGCCTCTAATTCATCGAGACGAAGTCGTCGGGCTACTCGCCGTCACTAGTATTGAAGAGAACGCATATGGCCCCGAACACGTTGAAGCCGTGGAGCAAGTCTGCGCACAGATTTCGGGTGCTCTTGCCAACTCAAGGTTGCATGCCCGAATAACTCGAATTGCCGGTATACGAGAGAAATTGGTTCGGATCGGTCGAGACGCGAATGTGGCGAGGAATACAGAGGAACTTTATTCAAGTTTATTCCGTAATCTACGTAACCTTTTTCCCGTCGACCGAGGGGTGATAGCTCTCACTCGCGAGGATGGAAAGAGCCTGGTAATCGACAGCGTCGACGGTCAAGAAATTACAGAACTGCAACAGGGAACGGTGCTGGCTCTCGATGAGTTCTCTGACGCAGTCCTTTCTCAGGCATCGCTAAATACATCTGCGAATATTGATCAAAAGAAACCCAGCGATCCGACTGCCGGCGTCCTGGTCACCGCTGGTCTTCCATCGAACATTAGAACCCCACTTCGGGCTCTAGATGCCGTAATCGGAATAATTTCTGTTAGCAGTGCGGGTGATGAAGCATACGATTCAGGTGACTTGTCGTTATTGGAACGAGTTGCTGACCAAATTTCGCCGGTAGTCGAATCGCTGTATCTGCTCGATCAGGTCCGTTCATTGGCGGCAACTGTCGAGACGACTTTAGACCTTGTGGCGATATCAAATCTTGAGGGTATTGCGTCATACATCAATCCGGCCGGGATTGACATGCTCAACCTGGGAGAAGGTGCCTCAACCGTAGGCGTCGATTTGAAGGAATTCATTTCTGACGAAATCGTCGAAGTGATTCGGACTTCAGGTGTACGGCAAGCAGATGTTATGGGAGGGTGGCAGGCCGAAATTTCCATAACTCCCCGTGACTCCGAAATATTGATTCCTGTCGAAATGCAGCTGGTCCCTGTTCGCAACACCGACAACGAGATGACTGCTGTAAATGTGTTCATGCGTGACCTACGTGAACGTGAAGCCGTCCAAGTCGAACGTCGTGAGTTCGTATCGACAGTCTCGCACGAACTGCGTACTCCGCTTACAAGCATGAAGATGTACACCGACATGCTGGGCGAAGGAGACGCTGGCGAGCTGAACGATCAACAACAGCGCCTGGTCAACAATATGAAATCGACCGTCGATAGACTCTCGAGAATGGTTGACGATCTGAACGTGGTTTCAATGTTGGAAGCTGGACGATTTAGCTTGCAATCCGACCACTTTGATATGGACGACCTACTACTGGCGGCCGTTGAAGTTGCCGAACCGAATCTCGATGAACGCAGCATGACAGTCCGCACGGTTCAGGCCAGCTCACCGGCAATCGTAGATGCCGACCGAGAGCGGATGCTTCAGGTTCTCATAAACCTTCTTAACAACTCAGCGAAGTATGCCGATGAGGAGACCGAGATCGTGGCCAGTGTGAGCATCGACGGGCACGAGGTCAAGGTTGAAGTTTCAGACAGGGGACCTGGCATAGAAGCCTCTGATCTCGAGGCAGTTTTTGAAAGCTTCTATCGCAGTAAGAGTGCGAGGGTATCGAAAACTTCCGGTTCGGGTCTTGGGCTTTCGATTGCCAAGGGATTTGTTGAAGCACAAGGCGGAAGAATCTGGGCTGAAAGCGTCGTTGGCGAGGGCAGTAAGTTCATCTTCACGCTGCTGCTCGTTATCAGCTAACTCCGAGAAGCCTACCGAACGAATCGCGTATCACCAACTCGACGGGTGATGCCTTTTGAGTCCATGTGTTCAAGCACTGCCAGAGTGTATTTCCGGCTCGTACCAAACATTTTACGCACGCTTGGAATCGTCACCTCTTGCCCATCGGCGCCTGACGAAACGATTTTGCTTTCCATCTCTTCGTAGGCGTCAGCAGGGTAGACGATGTCGCCTGCGATTCGAACAACATCCCCACGTTCTGCTAGATATTGCAAGATTTCGATATCGATCGGGCGCTCAGTAGATGGACTATAACGATCGAGCGCAATCAAACAGAGGTAATTTTCCGCTTCAGAATGTTGCGAATCTGAAAGTATTGGCGAGTGATTCGGGGTACGCACAGTCGCGTCTTGCGTTGCAATTATGCCCTCAGAATCAAGTGAGACAGAAACAGCAGCGAAAGGTGCTGTTTTGAGTTTAAGTTGCCCTCTGAAATCTTGAAGCGGCATTCCCTGTCGGAGTGGGTACGTGGCGTGGAATTTAGATAGTGTTTCAGTCGCAGTCTTGATAATTTCCGACCACCCACCGACTGAAATTATATGGCCCGAATCATTGCCAAGCCGTTTCACTCTGCCTTCAGATTCGAGAACGATAAGCGCTTCGTTAACATCTTCTTGACTCGACCCGGTGGCTCCGGCAACTTGTGCACAAGTTGCCGGCTCGAGACCAACCAGACTGTTGAACGTCATATCCTCAGATGTTCCGCTCGCAATGGTCTCCAACTGTGAAATGGTTTCGGAGTCGTTGCGCTTTCTGCGAGGAGCGTTTGGTGCGAGTATTTTCCCGCCGCCCAAAGTATTTTCGGTGTCTCGAACGACGAAAGAGTCACCGCGGACCACTGGGATCTTCTCTTGTGTTCGCACCTGAATCCATCCCGATGCTCCGGGCATGATTTGGTCGCCTTCAAGGACCCTCAAGGTCGCAGGCACTTCTCTAGTACCTGCGAATAGCGTCACCCTGTGATTGTGCCGAACTGGTCTCGGGGCATCTGGAATAACTCTGAACGTGGCGTCGAAAGCCGTAGAGGTCTCAAGCCAATTCATGCTCGTAACTAAATCACCACGCTGAATATCTGCGTGGTCAATCCCGTTCAGGTTGACCGCCAATCGAGTTCCAGGACCAACTTCATCAACTGACTCTTCGTGAACCTGAAGGCTGCGGATGCGAGCTTTCAAACCCGATGGCAGAATCTCGACTTCTTGCCCAACCGTAAGCGATCCGTCAGCCAATGTTCCCGTGACGACTGCACCGAATCCTGAGATCGTGAAAGATCGATCTACAGACAGTCTTGGGTTTCCAGTGCTCTGGTGCGCGGGAAGATCGGCAATAAGCTTGTCGAGAGTGGCTCTGAGTTCGTCGAGTCCATCACCGTTCTCGGCCGAGACAGAAACTACTTCTGCATGCTCGAGAGTTGTGCCTTCTAGTGATTCTTGGACATCGAGGGTGACGAGGTCAAGCCAATCCTGGTCGACGAGGTCTTTCTTTGTCATAACCACGATACCGATCTCGATTCCGAGCAGATCGAGAATCGCAACGTGCTCACGAGTCTGAGGCATAACGCCTTCGTCGGCTGCAACGATCAGGAGAGCCACGTCGACTCCTCCAGTGCCCATCAGCATGTTTTTGATGAAGCGCTCGTGTCCGGGCACGTCAACAATGCTTATCTCTGCACCAGACGGCAGTTCCAGCCACGCGAATCCTAGCTCTATGGTCATACCGCGAGATTTCTCTTCGCTCAGTCGATCTGGATCAATCCCGGTCAACGCATGGATTAGCGTTGATTTACCGTGATCAACGTGGCCGGCTGTGCCTACAACAAACAATTACGGGGTACCTTCGAATTAACTAGCTTGGGATGTGTTTCGTCGCTGGGCAGCGATTCTCCAGTTGGTTTCCAGATTTTAGATGCGAACAAGACGAAACGGTTGCTCCGTGCGGACCTCTCGCGTCTCAAATTAGTCCTCGCCGTCGCCGATGAACTCGGCGAAAACCTCGTTCCCAAGCAATCTGCCACGTTCACTGAGCAACAAGGCTGCGTCGGTGATTTCGATTAGTCCGAGTTTTAAAAGGCGTTCAACCTCGTCTGGAAATACTTCATCGACTTTAGAACCGAACCGCGTGGTGAAACGCTCATGCGATACACCTTGGTTCAGACGCATCCCCATCATCATCGTTTCCGCTACGTCTATCGCAGGAGTTGTGACATCGATTTGCTCCACCGGACCAGCAGGCGTTCGCATTTTCGCTACTGGATCGACGACCGATTCACCGTAGCTCTCACCGACCATCATCACGTAGCGACGCGGTGATTTCAGATTGGCGAATCGTTGACCGGCTAGCCATGAATGGGCACCAGGTCCGACACCTAGATACGGCTGGTTTAGCCAGTAGATCAGATTGTGGCGAGACTCCAAGTTGGGCTTCGACCAGTTCGATATTTCATACTGGCCAAAACCGTTTGAACCGAGTCGACTTTGTGCTTCTTCGTACATGTCAGCAGCTAGGTCGTCGTCAGGAACCGGATACTTCCCGGCTGCAACATCCACATCAAGCGGAGTGCCTTTTTCGATCTGCAGTGAATACAGAGATATGTGCTCTGGGTCGAGAGCTATCGCCTCATCGAGCGTGCTGGACCACTGCTCTGCAGTTTGGTATGGCAGGCCGTAAATTAGGTCGATAGATTGATTTTGAAATCCTGCTTCACGTAAAGACGCGAATGCCAGCTTGGCTTCTACCGCCGTATGCCTTCGGCCCAATAATGAGAGCAGCTCATCGTCGAAGCTCTGTACTCCCATGGAAATTCGGTTCACTCCGGAAGCGCGCCAGCTAGTGGCTTTTTCAACAGTTACATCGCCCGGGTTGCACTCCATCGTAATTTCGGCGTCATCAGCTACAGCGAACGAATTTCGTATCGTCTGTTGGATATCTGCCAGATCACTCTCAGGTAAGTACGACGGCGTACCACCACCGAGAAATATCGTTAGCACGGGCGGGTGGTTCAACAACTCGCCCCAGCCCGATAGTTCTTTCTTCAGCGAACTCACATAGCCGGAGATTTGATCTTCAATTCCGGCATATGTGTTGAAGTCGCAGTACGGGCACTTTGTTTGGCAAAACGGCACGTGAAGATACAACCCGATGCCGTCGCGGTACGTCGGCGGATTGTGATCAGAGGGTGCCAGATTTGGCATTAATGCTCCGTGACTCTAGGCGTCAGTGACTATGGAGTCCAGAGACCTGATCCGCCTGAACCACCTTGGTCAGATTGTTGTTGCGGAGGCGTTGGAGCTTCGCCAGCTTCTGCCCGGGCTTGCTCTTCGGCCATCTGCTGTCGAATGGCTTCGTTTGCCTGAGCGACCCAACGTTCCAGTTCGTCTAGCTCTGGCGGCGAAACTACAAACTTCTCGACGCCTTCTGGCAGTGCGATGTTCGGGTCACCACCGAGTAGTACCGCTGCTTCAGATTCGAGAATGCCTTCAGATAGGCGAGTTGCCAAGTGGCTCACGCGTTTGTCGGCTGCTTCTGTGTAGTGAGCCTGAATCGTGTCGGCTACTGTGCGGTTGATAAGTCCGCTCTGAAGACAGCGTCCCCAGTCGATTACCTGACCAAAAAGATCGGTGTCTTCAAACTCTTCGAAAACCGCTCCAGCCGACACACGCTGTCGAACAAATCGGTGTGCGCCAGGGTTTGATTGCTGAACCATCAACATGGCGTCATCGCCTCTGCCAATTACACCTTCAGCGAAGATGCGCATAACTGTGCCGGCCTTGGCCTCGAGCTGGGAGACCTGTTCTTCTACGGCGTCCCAGTAGCGATTGTAGATGTCTTCAAATCCGCTTGGTGCACCCGGAGATGGCTGGACCAATGTGACCATGTAGACCTTACGGCTTGTCATGATGTCGCCTGAAGGGACTTTACCGAGGTTGCCCAGTTCTTCTGCCATGTTTTTCCTTTTAGTTCGTTAGCAAGTAAAGCTTGTGAGTGTGAATCTACACTGAGAATAAGAAATTTACGATATCGCCATCTTTGATGACATACTCCCGACCTTCTTGTCGGAACTGACCCCGATTGCGGGCTTCAGCCATAGTTCCGCAATCAATGAAATCATCGTATCCAACCGTTTCAGCTCGGATGAAGCCGCGTTCGATATCAGAGTGAATAACGCCCGCTGCTTTGGGTGCAAGTGCACCGATCGGAATTGTCCAAGCTCGAGTTTCATCTTCACCAACGGTCAGGAACGAATTCAACCCGAGTACGTTATAAGAGAGCTTGATCATTCGAGACAGGCCGGGTTCGCCAGCGTCGAGACCAGCTCGCATCTCGGCTTCTTCCTCTTCTGGCATCCCGACTAATTCAGCTTCGAGCGAACCACAGATCGCTGCTCCACCGGTAGATCGGCCGTCCAGTAACGCTGCCATCTCTTTTTCAAGATCGGCGGTGTTGGCGATGTCATCTTCACCTATGTTCAACGCGACCAGCAACGGAAGGCTGCTCAATAGGAACGTGTCGGAAATTGCTTTGACTTCCGATGCCTCGAGATCGCGATCTCGAATGGCGATTCCATTTTCAAGATCTGCCTGAATTCGCTTCAGTGTATCGATGTTTTTCTGAGCGTCTTCACGTTCGGCAACCTTCATCGTTTTTAGACTGTCGGTGATTCGCTCAATTCGACGTTCGAGAAGGGCGATATCGGCGAACAAAATGTCGAACGATACTTTCTCGATATCTCGCTTGTAGTCGACAGAACCTTCGAGGTGAGGAACAGAACCGTCTTCAAACGCCCGAGCCACATGCAATATCGCATCAACCTGTTGGAGTTGAGCCAAAGCTTCACCCTCAAATAGTTCCCCAGAACTGCTACCAGGAAGGTCGACGTACATCACTTCGGCGTAGATGGTCTTCTTCGACTTGAACATTTTCGTGAGGATGTCGACGCGCTCATCGGGAACGTGCGCAACACCGACGTTCGCTGAACGAGAAGCTCCAAAGCCGCCAACGTCAGCTTTGCCGCGAGTGAGTGAGTTAAATATCGTGGTCTTGCCGCTGGAAGGCAGACCGATGATGCCGATCTTCATGAGTGTTTAGTACTGTTCGCTGTTTTTCTCGAGGTTGGTGTGGTGGGTATCTCGTACGCACCGACTGTTAATCGTAACGCCAGATAAGGGTAAATACTCGACTATTTTTCAGCGTCGTCTGTGTCTTCGTCATCGTCGACATATTTGAAACTTGCGTCGACAGTTTTTCCGCCATCGGAACCGGCGTCTGGCTGCTGCCCAAATCCCTGCTGTTTCTGCAAATCACGTAGTTTCCTGCCGATTGTCTGGTCGGCAATCACATGGTTTGGCGATGCGGCGATGAATACCAGAAACAGGATCGTTGTGACGATGAGATCGTCGAACTGACCAAGAACCGGAATACGATCAGCAATGATGTCGTAAGGCGAGATGATGTAGGCGATCGCGAGTAGCGGGATAATCTTCGTGAACGGTGGTACCCGCTTGTCGAGCATTAATCTCCACACCAATTTTAGGAATGGAATGACAAGTGAACGTATCGGCAAGAGTCTGAACATGTTAGAAAGTGTATCTAGAGATCAACCTGTTCACTTAATCAATTTGCACTGCCCACAAAAGAAACTTCATGATTAGAGTTCTGCACGGTGAAGACGAATACGCAAGATCGGAAGCTCTTGCGAAGATTCGCGAGTCGGCCGGACCCGAGGAAGTTCGTGATCCCAATACGACCGTATTCGAAGGGCGTGGCTTCAAGTTGAATGACTTGATCGGCGCTGCGCAGGTAGTTCCGTTCATGGCTGATCGTCGAGTGGTCATCGTCCACGGTGTACTGGGGCGAATGCAAAAGCGTGACAAATCACTCGGGAACGAGTGGCGAGAGCTAACGACCCGGCTGGCCGATATTCCTGCTTCGACTGATCTGGTATTCGTCGAAGAAGTGAGCTTGCGGGACAACGGACTAGCGCTTAAGTCGGTTGGGCCCAGTGCGCGGATTCAGCAGTATCGGACAATGCGCCGACCGGAACTCGAAATCTGGGTGCGGGACAGATTCGCTCACTACGGCGCAGACGCTTCACGTGATGCAGTTTCAAGAATCGTATGGTTGGCTGGTGCGGATACACGACTGCTCGATCAAGAGATAAAGAAGCTAACCCTTTACGCCGGCGACCGCAGCGTGACTCAGGAAGACGTCGAGTTGATGGTTCCCGATGCGCGAGAAGCCAGCATTTTTGCTGCGGTTGACGCCGTACTTGAACGGCGACCAGCTGTAGCGATGAAGCTCCTGTATTCACTGTTGTCCGGTGGTTCGAGCGTCCAGAGTGTGCTCTCGATGCTGGCTCGCCAAGTTCGATTGCTGATTCTCACGATAGAGCTGAAGCAACAGGGAGTTGACTCAGAGGAACTTGGTAAGAGAATCGGTCTGACGAATCGATACGCACTCGATAAGACGATGCGCCAATCAACAAGCTTCGGCACCGAACACTTGGCAAATATTCATCGCCGACTGCTCGCAGCTGATCTCGCGATCAAGCAGGGTGACATCGACGAACGTCTTGCTGTTGAAATACTCGTTGGTGAGCTATCAGCTGCCTGATTGGGAATCCTGTCAGCGTGGTTTGGACGTATCTGTGCCTAAGATGCCAAAGCATCTCAAACGAAAACCACGGATAATTACCGCATGATCAATCGGCGCCAAATATTTTTTGCACTTCTCGGCCTACTCATGCTGCTCGCTGTTGCTTGCACGAGCGCCGACTCTGATACCGAGCCAACAGTCGATTCGTCGGCACAAGCTGTAGCTACCGAAGAAACGATCGAGCCGACTGCTGAGCCAACTCCGACGCCGCGTCCTCGTGCGACCGTGACGCCAACACCTGAACCGGAAGGTACGTCTTTTCCAGAATCGGAAAGCGTTAGCTTCTACCTTCAAGCGTTCAACTCGCTTGGTAGAGGCGAATACATCGATGCGGAGCGAACGTTCACAACGGTCATCGAACTTGAACCCGGCTTCGCCCGTGGATGGGACGGCCGTGGTCAGGCTCTGATGCTTCAAGGTAAATACGACGACGCATTACTGGATTTTGATAGGGCTATCGAACTAAAGCCAAATCTCTCGGTCGCCTACGCAAATCGGAGTCTCACCCGCATTGCTATAGATGATGCCAACGGTGCCGAGCGCGATGCTCGTCGAGCCTATGAACTCGATGAAGAATCTGTTGCGGCCCATTTGGTTCTAGGCCGCGTCTACGCACGAAATGGCGATCACGATGCTGCTCTAGATTGGTTCGACCTAGCGGTTGATACCGACCCCGAGGATGCTTCAACTTGGTGGTGGCGAGGTCGGTTCTACCGTGACGTCCTAGGTATAGGAAATGCCGCTTTGGCAGACTTTAACGCTGCTATTGAGTTGGCACCTGCGCAAGCTGCCTTGTATCTCGATCGGGCACAACTTTATATTCAAGCAGGGGTTGAGCCAGATCTCACACGACTCGATCTCGAAGAAGCGATATCGCTGTCGCAGGACCCGAAGCTGCCGACAATTATTCAGCGAGCAGAGGATCTGCTTGCTGAACTCGATGCGAGCGCAGCAGCAGTCCAATAATTACGGATTAACCGTTTAAGCTAGTTTGCTAGGTCTTCTGACGAACTTCGGATTTCTGTCGCAGGTTTGAATACTGCCCAAGCAAACCAGAAGTGATTGGCATGAACAACAGGTTCGAGCTGAGTCCCGGTTAGTTCGCCATCGGTCGCTATTCCCGCCAGATTCCACGTTGATCCTGTTTCAACGTCGAGCACACCATTGTCAGATTGCTCAAACGTGAGCGATCGACCATCGACCTGACGTGAGAAAACCGCCACAGAGCCGGACGTTTGATGCTCGTCGGAGAAACTGTTGAACGCCGAGAAGGTCCCGTCGTCGAAGAACGCGACTATGTCTGAATCGTTGACCGAATCGTTGACGACAGGTGTCTCTTCTAGGAATGAGAATGGGTAAGCAACCGGTGTTGGCCCATCGATAGTGAGAACTCGCGACGTTGCAACTAACCGATCATCGATAGCACCACGGAATAGGAACGGCTGCTGGTCGACATTGTCGTATCCTGCGTACGGAGGGCTGTCGTATGGCCGGACGGGTGAGCCAAACTCGTTCGTGACGCGCTCCAATAGCTCTCCGTCTGGATAAGCGTCGACAAAGGTCTCCCAGGCGATGATTGAAGATGGCAACTGGTCGAGCACAGTTCGGTTTGCGGCAAAGTCTCCCGCCAGCGCTTCGCCCGTGATCTGCTGCCAAAAGCTTTGCGTCTGACGATCCCACATCACTAGGTCGGAATTTCGAAGCATTCCCGAAGTACCAAACGTCAACTCCTCACCGTCTACGATTCTTGAGAAAGTGATTCCGGTATTACAAAGAGGGCAGAATGTGACAGTTACCGGAGTTCCACCGATCGTATCGTTGACGATCTCGTGCCACATCAAAATCGCTAGCGGGTAGGCACGTGCGTGCCCATCTACTATCAGAGCAACGACTGGCTCTCTTGCCTCCATGTAGTCAGGTGCTTCCGAAACGGCAACAAACGTCGGAGTGTCTACGGGAATAATGCGGTCTCGTGGAAGAACAGTTTCTAGCTCGGTGAGCGGAACTGTTTTCTCCTCCAGATTCGTCTCCCAACCCCAGATCGTGCGCAACCGCTCAGCTCGCGAGCGCTCTGCATCCCCATCGAGAATTGAATCGAATTCCGATCCTGAACTCGATTCAGGGGTTGAATCGGTTCCGCTGATCGGCGTGACGGTCGGCTGTAAGTCCGGTGTGGAAGTTGCCGGAACTGGTGTGGCTGTCGATGGTGTGACGGTTGAATCGGCAGCTACTACTACCGGACTACTCACCTCGTTCTGAACCGCAGTCGAGGAATCATGATCTGTTCCGCCGCAGGCAATTACTAAGGCTGCCAACGCACCTAACCCGATAAGGCTTGCCCTCTGAGTCCATCTGGTCTTAGGACGTAGAGCCTTAGCGCTGGTCCTATTGAACTGATCCATTTATTCGATACCCAACCCCACCGTGCGGACACTATTCATATCCGTGCATTAAATATCAGATGCACCGAACGCCAATATGGCGCGGGAAGAATACCCAGATATAGGAATAAACGAGAAAAGATGAACGAATTAGCGGATTGCTTAGTCGAACGTGAGCATACGAGTCGGGTTGTCGACCAGAATCAGTCGTACAACCTCTTCGCTCATGCCCCGGGCACGCATGCGAGGAACAATTCGAGTCAGAATGTGGTCGAAACCATGGCCGCCGTATGTTTTTAGCCGGTGCTTCGAACATATGTCGTGCGCAAGCAGAATGTTTCCACGTTTGCCTTCGTTGACCATGTGCTCGATCATCTCGATTCGTTCGTGGTCAGCAGGCATGTGCGATTCAGGGGCCAGCGGGTAGAACGACGATTCGTGACCGAACAGATCGAAGTTGAGGTAAGCACCAGTGGCGATCAGCTCATTGAGGATTCCGCGGTCATATACGGTGCGTTCGATATGTCCCATCACTGTACGACTGAGATTCCCGCCCCATTTGTCGACGGCTTCGAGTAGCTCAAGCGGAGCTCGTTCGCTGCGACCGGGATGAATCAGTAGGGGAGCGCCAGTTTCGCGCTGAGCGATAACGGCTGCTTCAAGTACTTTCTTTTCACCTTCATGCCATGGCGATGAACATCCGATTTCACCAATGATCCCTGAGCGGATTCCGGTGTCACCGACACCCTGATCAACATCATGGATGATCTGTCCGGCGATTTGTTCGACGGTTAAATCTTCCAGCTCGGGAGCATGAGTCATGTGAACGTAGTTGCCTGCGCCCATTACTACGTTCAGCCCGGTTGCACGCGAGATACGAACAAGTGCCCGTGGATCTCTGGCGAGTCCAACGGATGTCACATCGACGATCGTACTTCCACCAGCATTGAAGTACTGCTGAGCTTCCCACGTCGAAATATCTTCGTCGAGAATCTGCAGGTTGTCGCGGTTGCTGGTCCAGTTGTATCGAACCCAGCCGAGGTTATCTAGCGATACCTCTTCGTCCATAAGTCGACGATCCGATGCTGCCTGTGGTTCGGTGAACACAACACCGAAATCGATGAGCAAGTGTTCGTGTGTTGTTGTGACGCCGACTTTGGCTGGCTCGATCGGTCCCAGAACTGTCAGAACTTTTCTGGCTGCTCGGTGCTTAGGAACTGGATGGGAAGGTGAGGTCAACTAACTAAACCCTGTTGGTTTTATTGAAACCGTCTATATCGTAGATCGCGTAGAACGGTATGAAATTCGAATCGACAAAAAGTCTAACGCAGTAATGGAACTGAACGAACTCTATTAAGCGTCACGCCAAGTTACTTTTGGCTCCCAACCAAGTACGCGCTTTGCCTTTTCGACAGAAATAGCGGTGGCGTTGCCCGGCATCGGAGAGCGAATTTCGGCTTCTGGGTAAACCTTTTTGATCAGCTCTTCGGTTGGTTCGTCGGCAGAAGTATCTTCTCCATTGATGAAGAATGCTTCATGCCCACCGAACTCAACCTCGATAGCGAGAACGCACGCACGTGCTGCTTCGGAAAAATCAGTCCAACCCCAGAAATGTTTGGCGTTGTTTCCGAATGCCCCTTGGCGTTCTTCGGCCGAGTTCAATGCGGCCTGTCGTTCCCGATCCATCAGGCCGTGAAATCGCATTGAAGCGATTTGGACCTCGCCGGGACGACGACGTACAAATGCATCTCCCATGCCTTCACCGATCCACTTGCCTTGCGAGTAGGCATCTTCAGCGAATGTCGGATGCTCTTCGTCCATCGGGAAGTACGGTCGAGGAGTAATCCCTTTTGAAAAGACCGCTCCAACTGCGTTTACTGAGGACGCGAGAACGATTTTGCTGATTCCATGAATTTCAGCCGCTTCTAGGACGTTCCAGTTGCCAGTCATGTTGACCCTGAAAACTTCGTGTTCGGGAGCGATGATCGGGTTGGTAATCGCAGCCATGTGAATTACTGCGTCGCAGTTTTTCATTGCTGAAAGCACCTGCCCGAAATCGGTTACGTCTACAAACTTGAACGTGAATCCTGGCACACGAACCTGACGAGAGTCGTTCAGTGAGTGCTGATCGACTCCAACCACGTCGTAACCGTTTTCTAGAAGGTCTTTGACGATGAACTGTCCGGCACGGCCCGAAGCTCCTGTAACGAAAACGGTTGTCATTGGTGAGTGCGACTTTCTGCGATGAATGTTGAAGTGGGGTCAAAACAACGCCCGCATTTGGTGTTTTCAAATACGGGCGCTAGTTGATCAAGATTTATGCGCTAAGCATAGCTGGTGCGGGTCGTGCACCCAATAGCGAGGACTAGAAAGTTGGTTCCATGCCGACGTCAAGGAAACCAATCGGTCCTCGGTCGTCCGCGTACCAAAGTCGATTGTCTTTGATAGTCATACCGTGAACTTGAATCGGATCAAGCACCCTGAATGCGTCGTAGCAACGTCCGTCTTCAAGACGGTGTCGGCTCACGACTCCGAACGCAGTATCAGCGATCCAAACGTGACCCTCTTCTTCTGCCCAAGCAAGTCCATGCACACGGAATCCGGGAGCCTTCATGCGGTGGATTTCCTGGAAGTTTGAGGTGTCGATCACGTGCACGAACTGTGATGGGGGAGAAGCAACATATAAATTGCCATCTTTCCACTCAAGCCCGTGGTCACCGGTCGGCTCTGATTTTCGCCCGGCCTCTGCGTCCAGATGCTCGCGAGTGGCATTAATGCCTGCTCCGGGAGATGGGTAGACCTCGACAGTCTTGCCCGTGTCCATGTCGAGCTGATAAATCTCGCAGCTATACGTCGAAGCTACCCAGATGTATCCTCCACCAATAGTGATTCCGCTCGACTTTTCGGTGTCGGTCGGCAGGTCTACGAGAACATCACCGGTTGCCCAATCGACTTTGTAAACGTGGTCGTCACCTTGATCGATGATCCAGAGGCCATCGTCAGCAGCCTGTAGTCCGTTTGGCTTCGGACCTGGGGCGTTGAACTGGAAGATCGTATCAGCAACTTTGTGCGGCATGAGGTCTCTCGTTTACTCGTGGCGTATTGGTCTCGCGGCGGTAGTGTAACGCGAGGAAGCGTTAGGTGGGGTGATTAGGTGAATCTATTCAGGTTTGTGCGCTTTGATCGAGTGCATGAGCGGAAGAAAATCTTCTTTGCCGTCTGGCATCTTCCAAAGACCTTTGTCGCCTTCGACTTTGACCATCATCGGGAACGCTTGCCAGTGGACAACTTTATGTTCGTGGACGAACTCAATCTGTAAACCTGCTGATGCGAGGGCAGTAACGGTTTCACCGAGCCCGTGAGGGTAGTTGTATTGCTGGGTGTGTTCCATTTCGCCCGTGCCAGCGTACGACGTGCTTTCCTCATAGCCTTGCGGCCCCGCCGATTCGAAATAAGGCCAGTCGAGTACGATTTTGTCGCCATGGTCTGTTTCAGAAACTGACCACATCACTGGGTGTCCTTCGAGGATGTAGAAGGTCCCACCGGGCTTTAGAAGCTGTGCAACAATCTGCGCCCATCCGTTGATATCAGGAAGCCAACATATGGCTCCGACGCCCGTGTAGACGATGTCAAACTGCCGATTGTCGAGAGCCGCCGGGGCATCGAACACTTCAGCTACGACGAATTCACCAGGTGTTCCGGAATTCTCGACAAGCCTTTTGCAAGCTTCGATTGCTGGTTCTGAGAAGTCGAGACCAGTTACATCTGCTCCCAACCGCGCCCAACTAATTGTGTCGTGGCCGATGTGACATTGAAGGTGTAGAAGTGATTTGCCCGTTACGTCTCCAAGTTCATCGTTGTCGAGATCGAACTGGACCACTTCGCTGATGTGCTTGGGGTCATCGATAAATTTCTGGACCGTGTATTCATCGGAATCCAAATGGATTGGAACTCGGTCGTCCCAATTGTCACGATTCGCTGCGCGATATTTGTCGACAGGCATTTTGCTGCTCCAACCCTGATCCGTGTGTGTGTGGAGATCATATATGCCACGCCGATTCAGCCACTGACCATTTCTAATCAAAAAAGCGTGGCGACCAATTTGATCGCCACGCTTTCCTAAGATCCAACGAGAGGATCGTTTACAGCTCGCTATTAATAGTCACGGTCTGCGGGTCATCTAGGAACTTGTCTAGCAAGTTTGTGCCTGAACCAACACCTTCCGGCGGGAACGCATAGCCGTTTTCGATCTTGGGAAGCTGGTCGACGATGTCCTTGTACCAAGTGTTGTTGTACGCCCGGACTGTCTCTTGAATGATTGCATTCGGAGCGTTCAGTGAAAGGTGAACACTGAACATAAGGGTGACGGGTCCGACGCAATCGTGCGGAGCGACAGGCATATGGAACGCGTGAGCCATTGAGGCGATACGTTTTGCCTCAGATATTCCACCGACCCATGAAATGTCGAGCATGCAGATCGTCATCGCCTGCTTTTCGAACATCTCTCTGAACGCCCAACGTGTTGCGACTGTCTCACTTGCTGTGGTTGCAACGTCGGTTGACCGCCTGAATTCGGCGAGCGTGTCGATGTTGTCCATTGGTATTGGGTCTTCGAACCAGAACGGGCTGTGTGGCTCGACTGACTTAGCGATTCGCTTAGCTGCGGAGAGGTTCCACAGACTGTGCATCTCGACCATAACGTCCATCTTGTTGCCGACTTTTTCTCGAATCTTCCTGAAAGGTTCAGTTCCTTCCTCGAGATCAGTGGCATGGATGAACTGACCGTTAGATTCAATTGAATATTTGTCGAACGGCCAGATTTTCATGGCGGTGAAGCCTTCCGACATAAGACTGTCGGCGAGTTCTCCGGCATCTGTCATGAATGCGTGGTAGTCCTCATACGGTTGCTCAGGACGATAGTCGATCTGGCCTGGTATCCAGCCCTGAGGCGTTTTCACTCCGTATGAGTAACCTGCGCAAGTGTTGTACACCCGGATTTTTTCTCGGGCGAGTCCTCCAAGAACTTGATACAGCGGTTGGTTGTTGCGTCGGGCGTAAAGATCCCAAAGCGCCATATCGATCGCTGAAAGCGATGAAGCATCAACGCTTCGTCCACGGTTAACCTTCATACGGCGACCAAGCTCGTCCCAGTGCATATCGAGCTGGTCTGGATCTCGTCCCAATAGGTAATTCGCAATGTCGTTGTGAATATAGGCTTCGATCGCGTCGGGAGAAAACGATGTTTCTCCGAGACCGACGTAGCCGTCTGAGCTATAGACCTTTGCCCAAACGATCATCGGATATTCAGGATTTCGTAGAGTTTCGATTCGGTTGATAACCGCAGAGGTTGCCATCATGATTCTCGTATTGCTAGAAGACTGTTTGTTCGTCTCGGAACGTGATGCGTTTCGAACAACGCTTTTACGCGTGGAAGGTTAACAAGCTCGATAGCCGTTGTGTGATTACCTAGCGTGATTTTTTTGAATAGTTCAAAATTCAGTACTTCATGTCGTTCGCACAAGTAATAGTCCTCGCCTTTGTGCAGGGCATAACCGAATTCCTGCCGATCAGTAGCAGTGGTCATCTAATCCTTGGCTCGTGGTTGTTTAACTGGCCTGATCAAGGATTGTTCTTTGACGCGGCTGTGCACGTGGGGACGCTCGTTGCTGTTCTCGTTTATTTCCGCCGCGAGTGGATTCAGCTTCTAACTGGTATTTCATCCAATCAACTTGTCGAAGTGGACGATTCCGGTGGAGCGATTCGATCGAGAATGCTCGCCATATTGCTAATCGCTGGAACAGTTCCGTTGATTGTCTTCGGACCGTTCATTAAAGATGCGCTCGAAAGCGACTTTCGAGATCCAACAGCTGTCGGCTGGCTCCTTATTGGTACAGCCCTCGCACTGACCGCAGGCGAGTTTTTCAGCAGACGAATGCACAAAAAGGTGTACGGCATCACCGCCATGAAAACACCCCAGGGTTTCACTGTCGGTCTAATTCAAACTCTCGCCGTGTTCCCTGGGATATCCCGTTCGGGTGTCACGATGATTGCCGGAATGGCACTCGGACTCACCCGGGAATCGGCCGCTCGATTTTCAATGTTGCTTGCAACACCGGCAATCGCGGGAGCTGGTGTACTGGTTGCGATGGACGCACTAGATTCGACCGAAAACGTCGATCTTGGTGCGGCAGTTCTTGGAGCAATAATCTCAGCAGTTACCGCCTACTTCGTAATTGCGGGATTAATGAGACTTCTCCGTAACGGCTCGTTCAAGCCGTTCATCATCTACTGCGGTGTTGTCGGAATTGCGGTTGTGATCGCACGAGCCGCCGGGGCGTAGGAAGCCCCGACGATCCCATTCACTTAATCGCTAGGCGTTCGGGCACCCCAAGTCACCTCGCAATTTTCACATTCCTCCTGCCAGATATGTACGGCTGGAGGCATAGCGACTGCGAATCGCAAACTCATTTCATCACCAACAGTGACTATGTGATGAACAGTGCCCCGAGGAATCCAGACGATATCGCCTTTTTGGGCATTGATGATTTTTCCGCCTGTTAGCTCCCATCTGAGCTTCCCTGCCATTACGAACCACCACTCATCGAAATTGCTGTGCCAGTGTGCGTGGTTACCCTGACCAGGATCGGCGGCAATTAATGTGCCACGATTTCGTTCGTCCTCAATCAATAGTTTTGACCAAGGTGGAGGTCCCATCTCTTTGACGATCTCATCAATTTCGATGTGCATCATCCCGGGTCCAAAAGTCGCATCAACTCTAGGAGGGATCGGCCCTTCCACAACATCGTTGATAGCGGCCACGACACCTTCATAATCCGTACCCATGTACATAACTCCTAAAAACCAGTTCAGAAGCCAAGTCTCAACTTATGAACTGGTTGCTGAATTTTCGTGATGCGGCTAACGTAGCACGATCACGACAGCAGATCAGCACCCATGTCCGCCACAGCGGATGACGAGAGGAACGCCATGCCTAAGATAATCGGCGAGATTCGAGACGCCGCTACAGGTGAAGTAGTTCAGGCAAGGGTGCAAGTGCTTGCTCCGACGGGAGCCAATGTTGCCCCCGCCGATGCAATGTGGAAAGTTGGTTCTGGCGAACCGTTTTTCTACAGCAACGGGCAATTCTCGCTCGAAACCACACGCGGGTATCACCGGGTATTGGTCGAACGTGGGACCGAATTCACCCCGTGGCAGGGCACTATCGAGGTCGATAGCTCATCCGATTCGACGGTCGATATTCAACTCGAACGCTGGTCAGACTTGCCTGACCGTGGATGGCATCCCGGCAACACGCATATTCACTACGACGAAAAGGAGACTGATCCGGATCGAAGACTCGGATACGACTCACGTGTCGAAGATCTCCGAATGACAGCAGTTTCAATCCTCAAACGCTGGGACCTCGATTACGCCACGAACAAATACCCACCTGGAGTATTGACCGAATACACCGATACTCATCACCACGTTCAAAGTGGTGAGGAAACTCGGCACAACCACGACCCTTCCGATCCATTCAAGATCGGGTACGGGCACGTGATGCTGCTCAATATTCGTAACCAGGTTGACCCGATCAGCCGTGGTCTAATAATTGACCAGTTCGACCCCGACTACCCGCCACTGAGCTACGCCTGTGATCAGGCAAACGACCAAGATGGTCTCGTTATCTGGTGTCACAACGGTCAGGGTATGGAGGCACCGGTGGCAGCGGCGCTCGGCAAGGTTCATGCCATGAACCTGTTCGACCCCTTCTGGACCGATATCGAATATCTCTACTGGTATCACATGCTAAATACCGGAATAAAAATGCCGGTATCGACTGGGTCAGACTGGTTCGTAAGCTCCGCTAATCGTGTCTATTCACAGACGAACGGCGGATTCGAATATGACTCTTGGCTGGAGGGGATTAGAACAGGCAAGACGTTCATAACGAATGGTCCCGCACTATTCCTCTCTGTCGCAGGAGAAGAACCTGGTGAAACCCTCCAAGTTGAAAAGGGCACCCGTGTTCCAGTTCACGCAAATTGGAGTTCGCATCACACCGTAGAACGAGTAGAAATCGTGCAGAACGGTAAGGTCATCGCACGACGTGACTTCCCTGAAGGCGTTACTACCGGGCACATCGAAACAGAGGTCGTAATCGAGGCTGACGGTTGGATCGGTGCTCGGCTCGGCTCAGGTTCTCGTGACTCGTTCAACCAGCCGATATGGGCTCACACGAGTCCTGTGTACGTTCGAGGAACTGGCGAACCGTCCGAAGCAAGCATCGAATCTGCCAAGTTTTATACGAATCAAATCGGTGAAGGCATCAACTGGGTGAAGACTAAAGGTCGCTTTTACAACGATGCACAGCGTAAAGAAGTGGTTGATCTGTTCAAGCAAGGGCAGGATTGGTACCGCAATCTGACTTGATAGTTAGGTACGTACAACCAGCTAACCGAACCAGCGGGTAAACTCGCTCGGGTCGGAATTACTTCCACGACGTTCAACCCTCACAAGTACGAATACACAACGTAAACATGTCAGTCGAAAATCTATTTGATCACTACTACGAACGGGCGACCATCCCAATTCGTAACACTAGGTTTGACCGCAAACAGCGCGGTTCATATGACATTCGACACGTCGAGGAAGATGACGAATTTCGGAATCTGAATCACAAAATTGTTCTGAAAGATGGCGTCGCATCCAGCATGTGGCGCGAGCAAGACTGGGGACTCGGCGAGAATTCGATCGACGTCACTCATTTTGAAAATGGTGTCGTGAAGCAACTCAGTATTCGCCACAGCGGTGACGCTGTTACTGGTCTGAAGATAAGTTTGAGCCGGGGTGATTGGTTGATCCCGGATCCTGACCTGCGACTTCCTTACATATTTGGCAGAGCAGATATGGAAACGTGGTACAAGGCCAGCAACGAAAAGATGGATCTCAAGCGCGTTCGCTTAGCTTGGGACTATGAAGAGAAGCACACCTATTCCGTTCGAGACGTCGGAGTCGACAAAGAACGTGGCGAGCACCTGTACAAAGGCGTTGAGTACCGTATTGAACTCGACGACGAAATCCGCCTGACCATCGATGAAAAGTCGTCTCGCAAGGTCAACTGGCGTACCGAGATGTCAGGCGATGAAATTCGAACCCTATTCGAGTACGCCAACGACGAATCTTGGATAAACGGATGGGAACCAGTCGCCGAGATTCTCGAAGTCAGGTAGTTAGTAGCCCCGAACGGTTAGTCGTGGACGTATTTCGCGTCGAGATCGAGCGGGTAAAGAGAGTCTCGCACTCGTTTGTATTCGAAGGTCGACATATCTGCTGAAGTTGCACCAGGTGTATTCACCGTGACCATCTCGCTTGCAATTGGCTGATATGCGGGACGTGGAGACACAACACCTTTCGCCACGACAATGTCGAATTCGTCAGGTCTGTAGCCCAACGAATAGAACTGCTCTCGACTCATATTGCCGACCCGACTCGTCACCAATGCAACCGTCGGTCCCTCATTCGATTCGATCACCACTGTTGGACCTGCGTCAAAGAACCGCCAGCCTGCGTGGACAGTGCCAGTATCTTCGAATCGACCGTCGGACATTCGCGTAACTCTTCCGGTTAGTTTCACTGGCTCGCCGTGAAGTGAGTCTGTTTTTCCGCCCACGGCTACGGTTACAGTCGAACCAATCCCAGCATCCATGCAGACTTCAATCGCCTCGGTATCCCGAACGGTTTGAAGCCATGACGATGCCCCCTGTTTCACGGCTTCAGCGAGTAAGAATGTGCTGTCACCCGCACTTCCTGCACCGATGTTGTCGCCGACATCCAGCAGCACAATAGGCCCGGAGTCATCAGATTTCTGTGCCGACCGTTTCATCGCATACTCAACAGCTTCTGAGGGTGATGGGCCGACAGGCTCGTACAACTCCTTACGATTTGACCAAGCCCTATCCGCAATCCAGCGTGCAGCTTTCTTTGCTTCATCCACTGAGTAATCGTGAAGAACGTAGCAAGCTAGTCCGTTTTCGTAGACGTCAGACCACGGATAGCCTTCTCCAATCGACCCGCCGACGATATTGGACTGAGCCAACACTGTCTCGAGATCGTCCAGTACCGCCTTCATCGGCATGTCTCTGGTGTCGTGCTGAAAGATCCCGACGACCATCGGCGGCTGTTCGAGCCATTTGGCTGGACGCCAGTTTTCAGTTGCCATCCGAACGACAAGGTCACATGCATCGTGAGCACGCGGCACGGCGTCGGTGTGAGGATTGGTCTTGTATATAACTAGGGCATCAGTTTCGTCGGCCATCTGCTGCGAGACGTTGGCGTGGAGGTCCAGGGTCATCGCAACCGGAACGTCAGGACCGACTATCTCTCGAACTCGTCTGGCAAGCTCGCCGTCCATATCTGGATATTCTTCAGAGACAGCGGCTCCCATTTGATTCATCAATACGCCATCAAATGGTCCCTGATCACGGAGCATATCCAACGCCTCTCCACCGATCGTATCGAAAACCTCTTTACTGATTGTCCCGGCTGGATCAGTCGCAGCAAATATCAACGGCACCAGTTCGAAATCGAGTCGCTTCGACGCCTGAATGAATCCCGCCATCGACGTTTGGGAGAGTTCGTGCATGTCGTAATACTGCTGCCCACGTTGAACGGCGTATGTTTGGAGACCGGATCGTTGGAACTCCGCCATCGTAGTTTTGTTGCTGGCGAACGTGTTGGTCTCGTGGTGAATTCCGAGCGTTGCAATGCGAAGTCTTTTGGTCATTCGATTCCTGAGGTGTGCTAGTGATGTGGGCGGATTATGGGCGCGCCGTGATCAGAGGGCAACCAGAAACAAAAACGGCTGAGCCAACAATTGACCCAGCCGTTTCCAAATTTCTAGAGTTGAGCCTTAATCACCATGACCGGTGACTTGGCCAGCTGACCCCGGCATTCGACTCTTTTCATCAAGCTTCGCAGCAACTTCAGGGTTCTGTCCTGCACTCGGCCATTCGCCACGAAGTACAGCTGCCACCTGTTGAGATGCGCGCTGACGCGCCAACCATGCTGACCGAGTCGATGCACCGGCTAGGTGAGGCGCAGTGATTACGTTGTTCATTTGCAATAGCGGGTTGCTTGGATCGACCGGCTCTTGCTCGAATACGTCTAGGCCAGCTCCACGAATTCGGCCTTGTTCTAGTGCTTCAATCAACGCTGGTTCGTCGTTCACAGAACCGCGACAAACGTTGATGTAGTAAGCAGATTCCTTCATGAGATCGAACTGCTCTTTGCCGATCATGTGGAATGTTTCGGCGTTGAGCGGAACCACTACTACGACGTAGTCGGATCGTTCGAATATGTCATTGAGCTCAAATACCTGCTCAACCCCGTACTCGGTGATGATCCACGGCTCGATATATGGATCGTAGACAAGGGTGTCCATTCGCCATCCCAGACCGAGCTTGCGGGCAACTTGCCGACCAATGTTGCCGAATCCAATGATTCCTAGCGTTTGTTCGTCGATTGGGTCGATAGGACCCAGTTCAGCCGAACTCCAACGTCCTTCTCGCAATTGGAGGGTGGACTGTACCGTGTGGCGGTTGAGTGCGAGCGTCATGGTGACAGCTTGGTTCGAAACTTCTTCAGCACACATACCTGCACCGTTGGTGACGATGATGCCCATGTCTGTCGCTGTATCAACATCAATATGGTTGAACCCGTGCGAGTAGACCGCGAGAACTTTCGCAGCGTCGGCAGCACGAATTACCTGCTCCGTGCCCCAGCCACCTCGCATCATGATTGCGTCAGCGCCTCGAACTGCTTCGATCGCTTCACCCTCTGACTGAGGTGCTTCCTGAACGAACTCCACATCGAGACCGGCCATTTCGGCTCGTTCGTGATGCAGTGGATCGTCGGTTGTTGGTCCGAGTACTACGACTCGTTGCTTTGCCATTTTTCGTTACTCCAAATGAAATAAATAGAGAATTGAAGCTGAGTCACTCGACATCAGCCTCATTAAGACTTTTCGAACTATTTGCCTTGTTCAGCGAGCATTACTTCCCAGCTAACTGCCCAGTTGCGGGGCTCGACAGTGCTGCGAACGTCTGGGTTGATTAGCGACATTGGCCAGTAGTCTAGAGCTACCCGCATTGCCTCTTCACCAAGCTGAGTATTGGCCCGATTCCACGCAACTTCGCTATATGACGCGTAGTGGTTGGTTACAGATACGTTGTCCATCTTGAGTAACGGGTTGTTCGGGTCGACCGGCTCTTGCTCAAACACGTCGAGTCCTGCACCGGCGATTTTGCCCTGCTGAAGAGCTTCGATCAATGCTTTCTCGTCTACGACAGGACCCCGTGAACAGTTGATCAGATAAGCGGTTGGCTTCATTAGATCGAAGAACTCGGCTCCAACCATGTGCTTGGTCTTTGGAGTTAGGTAGGTGTGAGGCGATACGTAGTCAGACCGTCTCGCAATTTCCTGAGGAGTACCGACCATCTCGACACCGTATTCCTTCGCATCCCACGAAGAAACGAACGGATCGTAACCGATTACCTTCATGCCGAATGCCTGTGCTTTACGAGCTACAGTTCGTCCGATGTCACCAAGTCCGATTATTCCGAACGTCTGGCCAGAAATGTGACCCATCGGTGCCAGATGCTCGCGGGTCCACGTTCCGCCCTTGACGAGCTTGTCGTGGAGAACAAATTTCCGTGAGCAGACCAGGAAGTGCATCATCGTTTGGTTGCTGACTTCTTCGGTACCAAATGACGCTGTGTTTGCGAGGATGACACCGTTTTCAACAGCTGCTCCGAGGTCCATACCGTCGTAGCCGTGCCCGAACGAAACGAGCCCTTTGCAGCGACCATTGTTCCCCATGTGAACAAATAGTTCAGGTGAAATGCCGTGACCGGCTGCCATCGCTACATCGGCATCTTTGAGAGCTTCGATTAGCTCCCCGTCACTGTCACCATCGTAAACAACGAATTCGGCACCCATGTCGGTCACCGCTTTGCTCTGGTGCGGGAAATCTGCTGCGGTACCGTTTCGTAGGTTCTTAGGGCCTAGAAATAAAACTCGAATGTCTTTTGCGTCTGCGCTCATAAGTCTCTTTGGTTCTCTTTAGATGGATGAAATTGGGACAGTTTTACTATTCAGGTTTGACGATGCTATCGGGCGTGCCGCCTTCCCAAACCTTCTTCATGTTTTCGAAGGCAAATCGTACTCTTCTTGGATAGCTTTCGTAACTCTTACCGGCGATGTGCGGTGCAACTACGACGTTATCTCGTTTGAGCAACGGGTTGTTCGGGTCGACCGGTTCTTGCTCAAATACGTCGAGTCCTGCTCCCCATATTTCGCCATCTTCAAGAGCTTGTTCAAGTGCGACTTCATCGACCACTGGACCACGACAGGTATTGATCAGTGTTGCAGTCTTTTTCATGAGTCGCAGTTCGCGTTCGCCGATCAAGGCATGGGTGCTGTGATCGAGCGGTGTGTGCAACGTGACGATATCGGAACGTTCAAGAAGTTCGTCTAGTTCTACTCTCGTTGCCCCATAGCTCTCTGCCTTTTCGCTTCGTACCTTGTCTGTGTACAAAGTCGTTGTATCGAACCCACGCAGCATCATGGCGACGTTGCTACCGATCTTGCCTGCCCCAACGATTCCTACAGTGGCACCGAATAATTCGTGTGAGTCACGCCCGTCCACTTCAGGGCGCATCCAATCGCCAGCCTTTGTGTCCATGTTGGAGACAGAAAGATGACGGAGTGTTGAGAGTGCGAGCGTGATGGCGAACTCGGCAACGGGTATTGCGTTTGCTCCACCGTTGTTAGAAACCGGAATGCCCATCTCGCCAGCAAGTCCAAGATTTACACCATCAAACCCCGCCGAGCAAAGCTGGACTAGTTTGGTTTTTTCAGCAAGACGAAGCACATCGTCAGATACACCGTGTCCAAAAACCAAGATGAAATCGGCAAGTTCTGCAGCTTCAGCGACCTCGGCTTCCGACGATTCACTCGTTCGAATGTGAAGGTTCCAGTCGTCGGGTTTCATTTCGTTCGCCATGTCTAACAAGGGCAGGGCGGGACCGGAAAATACGAGCACTTCAGGCATGTTAATTATTTCTCATTTAGAGCGAACTACGGGATGTATCTAGGCGAACTCGGGCATTGTAGAACTTCAAACGATGCTAGGGCGGAGCGATTTCGATTGTTAGCACGTATGCTTCAGATTCGATCCCAACGTTGGATTGTTAAATACTTAGCTTTTCCGGTAACGACACATGAACCCTGGCACCGATCTTGGCTCTCTCGAAATCGCTGCGATTGAAATACTTTCCGAGTTAGGAAAGTTCAATGCCACATCATTTTGGGAAGACGGACCAGCAGACTACATTGCTAGTCACGCCGCCAAAGCTGGTCTTGGTGTTTCGATCGACGAGTGGGGCAACGTACTCGTTTTGAAATCCGGAACCGAGCCAGATGCTCCAGGAATAGCGTTCGTCGCACACACCGACCACCCGGGCTATGAAGTTGTCTCCCAGGACGAACGCCAATTAACTCTGAAAACGCTTGGGGGAGTTGGGATAGCCGCTGGAAGAAACGGTGCGCAGATCTGGGTGATCGGCTCGGACGGTGAACGACTTGCGGCAACAATAACGGGAGCCGAAGCAGCGACAAGTAAGTTCGCGAAGTCGCGAGAAACTGATGGCTGGCTTGGAACTGATACTGTTTTCGCTGAATTGGAAAGCGAAATATCACTTGGTGAGCTTCCGTTGCCTGCGGTGCCAAACTTGCCAGACTTCGAACTCGAAGATGGAATGATCCACATGCGCGCTGCCGACGATCTCGCAGGGTGCGCCGCAATCCTGACTGCACTCGAATCCCTTATTTCTACTGAAACACAAGGTGATGTTTATGGGCTGTTTACTCGATCCGAAGAGGTAGGCCTAGTCGGTGCTCGTATGGCGGCGGAGAACGAACTGCTCCCGAAAAACACGATAATCGTCTCGGTTGAAACAAGTTCAGTTTTGCCAGGAGCCGAGATAGGTGAAGGCGTTGTGATTCGCACCGGTGATCGTGCGGCGACCTTCGACTACGAAGCAGAGGCGTATCTGGGTGAAGCTGCCCAGAAGATTAAATCTGCAAACCCTGACTTTAAAGTCCAGAGACAGCTTATGAATGCCGGAGGATGTGAGGCATCAGCATTCAAAGCGTTCGGATACGAAGTCACCGGCACGGCATTTCCCCTCGGTGCTTGGCACAACCGAGGTGAGTCTGGGGTCGAACCAGAATTCATTTCCAAAGATGATTTCGTAGGTGGGACGATCTTGATCGCCGAAGCTGCGAAACTTGCAGGTACAAGCCCGGCTGGCGTACTTGGGAGATTGACAAACTCACCCACCGAAGAGGCTGACAGATTGAAGGCGCTTCGAGGTGACCGCTCTTAGAACCCAATTAACTGGCGTGTAGGGGGTATTCTATTTCGGCGAATAATTCAAACTTTCGTTCCGAATCAATCAAGAGAGTTATTGAGAGTAAACATGGAAGTAGATGGCAGTTACCTTCTGGCACGCACGCTCAAAGAAGAAGGGGTCGAACACCTCTTCTATTTGATGGGTGGCCCTAACTACGAGATCATCAACAACTCTGAAGATCTTGGAATAAAGGCGATCGACTTTCGTCACGAGCAAGCCGCATCGATGGCTGCTCATGGCTATGCCCGGGTCACAGGTAAACCTGGTGTGACTACTGCCGCATCGGGTCCTGGAACTCTCAATTTGCTCACTGGGCAGTACACCGCATGGGTGGATGGCGCCCCGATGATCACCTTAGGTGGCGCCGGTCCCATCGAGGATTTTGGCAGGGACGGGTTTCAGGAAGTCGATCAAGTCGGCATCTTTGAACCGATCTCCAAAGCTGTGATGCGTCCTACTGACCCAGCTCGGTACCCGGAACATATCTCGACAGCGTTTCGACTTGCTACAACTGGGCGACCTGGTCCTGTCTACGTAGATTGCAACGAAGATGTTCTTTACGGCAAGGTCGAGGAATCTGCAGCAGTTGCACCGACTCGCCCAGCGAGTAAACCTCGTCCGGCTGGTGACCCCGACATGATCAGGCAAGCAGTGGAAATGCTGTCTGAGGCGAGTAGTCCAATGGTCTTCGCCGGTGGCGGAGTCTGGTGGTCACAGGCATATGACGAACTCCGGCAGCTAGTCGAACGAATGGGTATCCCGTTCTACACATCTCCAATGTCAAGAGGTCTACTGCCTGATGATCACGAGATGTCATTTCCAGCCGCACGCTCAGGTGCATTTAGACAAGCCGACGTCGTATTGGTTGTCGGAACCCGAATGAACTGGATGATGACGTTCGGAAAACGCATTGCTGCGGAGTCCAAAGTTATCCAAATTGATATTCACGGTGCTGAACTCGGACACAATCGATCAGTTGATATCGGGATCGAGGGTGACGCCAAAACGGTTTTGCAACAGATGATCGACGAAGCTGACCGCACCGGATTCGAGTCCAAAGCTAGTTCAAAATGGATCGAAACTCTTCGGGAGGCTGATCTGGCGCGCCGAGAACGGGTTGCGCCTTTGGAGAACTCAGATCAGCAACCAATTCACCCGCTCCGACTCTGCAAAGAGCTTCGAGAGGTTATGGATCGAGACTCGATCTTGGCAGTCGACGGGAACGAAATTCTTCACTTTGGAAGACAGTCGATGCCGACCTATGTTCCAGGTCACCGCCTCAACTCGGGTCCATCTGGGTGCATGGGTGTTGGTTTGCCTTACGCACTAGGAGCCAAGATCGCCAAGCCAGACAAGCAAGTGGTCGCTCTCCATGGCGATGGCTCGCTTGGCATGAACATTCAGGATTTCGATACCGCCGTTCGCCACAACCTGCCAATCGTTATCGTTGTATCGAATAACGAGGGTTGGACAGCGCGAGTTGAGGGCATACGGAAACCTGGGCGTGAGCTTGGATTTACCCGCTTCGATAAAGTCGCCGAAGCCCTCGGTGGTCACGGTGAGCTTGTCGAAGATCCTAAAGATTTACAGCCAGCTCTCGAGAGAGCTTTCGATGCTGGAGTTCCTGCAATCGTCAACGTTCGTACCGATCCCACAGCTCGAGCACTATCTCGTTTCGTCGGGTCGAAAATGGAGTAAGCAGAAATTCACTTCGTTGGAACGTGTGAATTTCAAATAGGTGTCATCTGGAAGGAAAACAAAGTGCCGTACTACCTGATGCTTTCAAAACTGACAGAGCGCGGACGTGATCGGATCAAGCACGATCCTGATCGGATCACTCAGGTCAATCTCGAAATCGAGGAACAGGGCTGCAGCGTGGTTTCGCAATACGCCCTGCTTGGTCGCTACGACTTCGCAACTCTCATCGAAGCCCCCGATAACGCTCACATGAGCCGCCTGGCGGTCGATCTTGGGGCACGTGGAACCATCGAAACCGAAACGCTTCCCGCTGAGCCAACCGAACTGTTCATCGATGCAATGAAGGGTGAAAGCTCCGCATCGAGCTAACCGTTCGGCTGTCGATGCCCTTAGAATCTCGCTACCCACTTTGCGTGGAACAAGATTTTGAGGGTAGGGACAATGACTTCAGCGAACACAGATCGAGAGCTCGGTTTTACGCCTACTTATAGGCTTCGCGAAATGATCGAGTCGAAAGAGATTTCACCGACTGAACTGACCGATTCCCACCTAAGACGCGCAGACGAGTTAGATCCAAAGCTCGGAATATTCATCACTCGGATATCCGATATGGCGATGGATGCCGCCCGCAACGCCGAAGCTGCAGTGATGCGTGGCGATGAGCTAGGCCCATTGCATGGAGTTCCGGTCCCTTACAAAGACACCGAACCCATGAAAGGCGTGATCTGGACTCACGGCTCATTGACCTACAAAGACAACGTAGCTGATGTCGATTCGATTCCTGTTTCAAGAATCAAGGCCGCCGGTGGGATTATCACCGGAAAGACCAACACGCCCGAAAACGGCTTCGCAGGTACAACTGAAAACCGGCTCGGACCACCCGCTCGCAATCCTTGGAATCCTGACAAAACACCCGGTGGGTCTTCCGGTGGAGCTTCCGCAGCCGTGGCATCAGGGTTAACCAGTTTCGCCCCTGGTGGTGACGGTGGTGGTTCGATCCGAATACCTGCGGCGTTCTCAGGTGTGTACGGGATTAAAGCGACTCAGGGTAGGGTGGCGCGTGCGGCGAGTCCGACTCGCAATGCGGGTCACAACATAATGAACAACGCTACCTCTGGACCGCTCACTCGAACGGTTCGTGACGCTGCGGAAACATTGGCTATTTTCTCTGGTCATGATCCGCGCGCCGAGTACGACAATATCTCCGACGCTGTTCCTGATTACGTTGGAGCGCTGACCAAGGGCGTAAATGGAATGAAGATTGGATGGTCGCCAGATATGGCCGGGAATCCGGTCGATCCTGAAGTTGTCCAAGTAACGGAGAATGCCGCAAAAGTTTTTGAGGAACTTGGTGCGACCGTTGAAACAGTCGATTTCAACCCATCGGATTATGAAGATGTGTTTTGGACGTTCTTCGACTACTTCACAGTAAAAGGACTGGATGCTTCACGCGAAGATTTCGACAATCACAGAGAAGATATGACGGAATACTTCGGTGAGTATATGGATCGTGCAGACACGCTTTCAGCCGAACGAATGTGGAACATTTTCAGCAATATCGGTGCGTATCGAAAATACGTGAATGAATACTTTGGGAAGTACGATTTGCTGCTCTCGCCAAGTTTGGCTGTCCCTGCCTTTGATATCGGTGATGAGCCCGATGTGATTGGTGGAAAGCAAGTCCCGCACCGACTCTGGGGATTCACACCGTTCACCTACCTGTTCAACCTCACTGGAAATCCGGGGGCGTCGGCTCCGGCAGGTTTCTCGTCTGAAGGATTACCCATTGGTTTGCAGATAGTGGGTGACATGCAGGATGAGGTTTCCGTGTTAGCTGCCTCTGCAGCCTTTGAGGAAGCCCGTCCTTGGGCAGATAAAAGGCCTCCCGTGAGTTAAAATTACGGGCATGGCGGAATCTGGTTCAGGTACCGCAAATTGTCACAATGGCTTGTTTATGCGGTAGTGAGAAACTGTCGCATTGGGCTGGCGAGCTCCGTTGGAGTGCCTAAACATGCGTGTGAGCCATCTGACCCGGCTAGCCCCTGTCCTGAGTGTCTTGGTGGTCGTTTCGCTACTCTCTGCTTGCGGAGGTGAATCTGACACCGCCCCGGAAACGGTCGTTCCTTCACCGATTGTCTCGACTTCGGCTCCGATCGTGGACCCAACCGAACTTCCGCCGACACCGGAACCGACCGCTGAACCTCCGGCGACAACCGAACCGCCAACCACTGCAACAACCGTGGTGGATTCTGATCAGCCATCTGCATCAGAACCGTTGGTGGCACCTGAATTGGGATTGCAAACTGCGGGATCAACGATAACTATCGCCGGTAACGACATTCGTCTTTCAGACGATATATGGATAAAGGATTGGACCGCTGAACCACCGTGTGACAGCGGGCGTCGGTGCCCGGCGGCCCCTTATTGGACGTTGCAAAACGAAGATGCGCTGATCTACATCGATGGCAATGGCAAAGTCTGGGACGAACTTGTTGGTTGCGGTGATCCCGCACCGTTCGAACTAATAAAGAATGCTCTCAAGTAGTGGTCTGAATCGTGCTGCGCCCTACCGACGTGATTTCTATGCACGACCTATGTTGATCCCGCCACTGATTGTACGAGCTTCGATTTTTAGATCGACAGAATCTGGTTGACTCTCTGAGGTATCGAGGTCAGTCGAAATGTTGCCAGACTGAGAATCAAGATCGAGCCAAATTCCGGTGTCAGAAACTACTCCGACAGATACGTCGCCTGACGCACTATTTGCCGAGATTACACCGTGGTGTGCAACGCCAATTTCAAGATCACCAGAAGCAGCTTTCGAGCGGACATCGGAGTGGATTTCAGCAATTTTGAGGTCGCCGCTCGCTGTTCTCAGAATGGCGGGGCCTGAAACTTTCCCGACTGACAGGTTTCCGGAAGCAACTTTGGCGGTGAATTTACCTCCAATGTCACTTAGTCGAACCCCACCGCTCGCCGATTGAACTCGTACGTTCCCGGTTGCATCTCCCAGTGCGGCATCACCAGACGCAGTTTTGACTACAGCGTGCCTATATCGTCCTTTGCAGTCGATTGTTGCCGAGGCGACGCTGACGTTTATGTCGCTATCAATCGGGGTTTTCACCTCGATCTTTAGTCGGACGCTACTCCGTAGGTAACTACTGCCCTTTGGAGGTGCGATCGTCAACTCGTCACCGGTAAGGGTCACCTGGGTCGCTTCCGCTGCTTCGCGGTCTTGTCGGCTGGTTCCATAAGGGGTTACAGATACATCGATTGATTCACGTTCCTCTGCCAGTACATCTACTGATCCAGAGGGAAGTGAAATTGTTAGTGCTACAGGTTTGGTACGTGAAAATTCAGGCATTTGAGAGTCCTTAGGTCTGGCTGAAAAACGAAATGAGGGAGTTAGAGATTTAAGAACGAGCGAATCCTCGATAGCTGCGGTTGCGCCTGCCGTGATGAGGTTTGTGACTTGTGGAAGAACCAGTGTCCACAGCCGTGGCAATTGCACTCACCAACCAACCGTTCACCGATAAGTTTTCAGATTTTGCCGCCTGCTCGACGGAGTCCTTAATCGATTCCGGTAGTCGGAGTGTGATTCTCGCTACGTCCTCGCTGGCAGGAGTTTCAGCCGCTGAAGTCGGCGATGGTTCGATTTCGACTGGAGTCGAATCGCTTACTACGAACTCCACATCCTGACCACGAAGCCGAGCTTCTACTGTCGTGTCGTCGAGCGCCAGTGTTATCTCATCGGCTGCTTCTGACATCGCCTCAAGGAAGCAGAGCCGAGCCGCCGGCTCGATAGAGCGTGTTAGCAGTCCAACTGCTTCTGCAATGTCTTCGCCAGCGGGAGCGGTCGTTGATTTCAGGTTTTGTTTGAGTGAATTTATTAGTGGTGAAAGCTCCATGACGTCATAATGACATTAAAACTGGCGTCATGCAAATCTCTAACCCAAAAGTCGAGCCCGTCAGCTAGACCGCACTGTATTTCTTAATCACGTCCCATATCTCAGGTTTCATCGAGTTGTAGATGAAGTAACAGTAGTGCGTTGCGCCTTGCGACTGCATCTCTGCGAGTAGTCGATCCAGCTCCGACGCCGTCAGCCAATTCGAACCGAAATGTTCGAGACCAACCCAGGGCATGTAGCGTTCTTGACCACCGCTATTTTCGATCATCTTGGCAGTCTGATCTCGAATAGAGGTGCTGAACCATTCGTCAGTCGCTTCCCCGTTGTAAGCGCTGACTGGGTAGTCAGATGGCATCGGGTAGTCGAACATCGATCCGAACAAACTCGACGCTAAATCGGCGTCGAGGCCGTCGTTCCAATCAACCAACGTATCGACCCAGTTGACGATTGTTCCTCTGAATCCTGCAACACCACCAGACCACCAGTATTGCTTTGGTTGTTGGAAGTCGATGTACTTCTGTTTTCTGGTCGTGTTGTGGCCTGTCAGCGGCTCTAGGAAAGGAAGCCGAGATGAGTTCCCAACCTGAATATCTGGAAGATGCTCTTTCACTCCACGATATGAACTACTAACGCTCCATTCGACCGCTGCCTGTTTGAACGAGTACCAATCAGTAAATTTTGGGTGATCTCGCCACCACTCGTGATTCGCTAAAGCCCCGTGCGCATCAGCCATAAACTTTCGGGCATAGTCGGGATTAAACCCGTGCAGGAATTCTTCGAAATGCTCCCGGCCGTCCAAGATCCTCTGGAAATCCATTCCGTTGTTAGAAGCGAACGCACGGTTCTCCGGTGTGTCGATCTGCTCGACCCATAAATCATCGCGGTGGCCTGGCTGAATCTCCCATTTGAAATCAGGGCCATCTAAGAGCAATCCTGTCACCTGCGGAAAATTCCTCGCGGTGTCGCGAGCACGCGCCACCGTCATGGCAGGCATATCAGGATCAGTGAAACTAGGCGCTCGCTTGGTCAGATCCAGCTTTCCTGAGCCGAATCCGCCGTGCAAGAAATAGCCTTTGTCATCCACGGCGTAGATCGTAAAACCTTTAGAACGACCCATCTCGAGAGCTGCTTTGAGCTTTGCTGACTGGTCTGCAAGGTGAGGTGGCATCGTAGGTGGCTGCCAAGAAAGTCCTTCATAGAATTCAGCCGTAGGGTCGAAAGCTGCGGTAGGGACTCGATTGACTCGTTCACCACCGACAGCGGCAAGACCACGTGGATGTCCGTCCTCGGGCTGAGGGTAAATATTGCCTTCGTTGACCGGAGCCTGATCGTCCAACAAGCACAACCATTGCAACGCAATTTCGTTCACACCTGCGGCTGATAGTTCATCCCAAAACGACTCTTCGAACATGATGTCGTTGGGAGGCCGTAGAGCCATGACAGGGCGTAACGATTGCTTGCCAGATTGTGAGGTCATTCTTCGGGCGCTCCAAATTGAACTGGTTGTACGCCGGAAATGTACACCTGTTTCGCTAAGAGAGCGAAGGAATTGCCGTGAACTGCTCTTCGTAAAGTCGACGGTACAGCGACGAACGTTCTAGCAGCTCCTCGTTCGTCCCCCGGTCGGTGATTTTTCCACCGTCCATGACGAGAATCTGATTCGCGGCGATGACCGTGGAAAGTCGGTGCGCTATTGCGACAGTTGTGCGGCCTTCTCGAAGTCGAGTCAGTGCCTGCTGAATCATTCGTTCCGAAAGCGTGTCGAGTGAACTGGTGGCTTCGTCGAGAAGCAGAATCCTTGGATTCGCAAGGATCACACGAGCGATTGCCAAGCGCTGCCGTTCTCCTCCGGATAGCCGGTAGCCCCGTTCGCCAACTACCGTATCGAATCCATCGGGTAGGCCATCGATCAAATCGAATATCTGAGCTGCCTTAGTCGCGTTGGTCATCTCCTCGATAGTCGCATCGGATTTGCCGAACAAGAGGTTTTCTCGAATAGACGCATGGAACATAAAGGAGTCTTGCGAAACTACTCCAATCAGCTTGGAGAGATCGGCCTGCGCCATGTCCTTCACATCGACACCGTCAATCGATACCGAGCCGCTGTCTGCGTCGTACAGCCGTGCAAGTAGATAGCCGACGGAAGTCTTGCCGGCTCCGCTCGGTCCTACCAACGCCGTTAATCCGCCGCTCGGCACTGAGAAACTAATATCGTTGAGCATGAACGATGGTTCGTCCGATTCCTTCTGTTTCTCAGCCTTCTTCGATTCCCCTTCACTCGCTAGAGCGTTCGAGCCAACCTCTGAATATCGGAAACCTACACCGCTGTAGACGATTTCACCCTTGGAGCTAACAGGGTCAACAACAACAGGATTCTCAGGGTCTTTGATTTTGGGATCGATATCGAGATACTCAAATATTCGATCAAACAACGCGATCGAGCTTGAGATTTGTACCCCACGCATGAACAGCCCAGCCATCGGGAACAATAGTCGAGCTTGGATTGCGGTGAAAGCGACAATGTCTCCCAAAGAGATCGATTCGCGGTCGCCGATGATGAACGATCCACCAAGCATCCAGATAATCGCTGGTGCCATCGTGAAGAACGTCTGCATTACAACGGAAAATCGCTGCCCAGTCATCGACTGTCGCAAACTCAGGGCAGTCAATTCAATGCTGTTTTGCTTTTCCTCGATAAAAAAGAACAGCTCTTGATCCACCTTCGGCATCTCCTTGCTCTGGTCTTGCAAGTAAAATGCTTCGGTCTTCAGCACGGATAAACCCTCAACGCCCCAGGGGCATCGCCAACGAACCTAGTAGTGGACCCCGCCTCTGTCGACCTCACCTTCACTATCAAACACAGATTAACGGCCTCGGACCTGGAGATA
>JBDQHW010000012.1:0-71694 GCA_040264655.1 Dehalococcoidia bacterium
CGAAGGTATTGTCGTTTGTGAACTTGAATACTTCGGTTTGACCGACATCCTGTTGGAGATAGTCACAAATCTTTTCCACCAGTTCCGGGTGTGAGTTCCCAGAAAAAATTACTGGATTTCCGTTAACCCCGTACATTATATCCCCTTGAACTCTGGACGTCGTTTTTGGCGCAGCGCGCCCATACCCTCAACATGATCATCCGAGGATAACGTTATTGCCTCGGCTGCGGCAGACATTTCGAGGGAAGTTTCTAGGTCCATCGACATTCCGCGCCGCATCATTGTCTTAGCTAACCGAATGGCTATGGGTGGGCCGGCAGCTATGCGGCGCGCCATTTTTTCAGCAGCACCAGGTAACTCATCCTCTTCCACAACCGAGTTTATGAAGCCCAACGAACTCGCTTCCTCGACTTCCATGAAGTTGCCTGTGTACATCAGCTCTGCGGCTTTGGCTGGCCCAAATAATCGAGGGTACAGCCACGTTCCGCCGTATCCCGGGAATAGACCAACATGAATATAGGCAGCCATGAACCGAGCCGAACCGGTCGCAATTCGAATGTCGCAGGCACAAGCAAGATCGAATCCAGCCCCGACAGCCGAGCCGTTGATTGCGGCAATGACCGGCTTTTCCATTTCGTAGATTCCGAGGATGATCTTACGAGCAAGAGTGAACCCTCGTCGCAGGGCTTCTGGTCCACCGGGCCCTTGCTTGTGGGGACCTTTGCCAGATCCTCCGGTCATCTCGTCGGTGTCTGCACCTGAGCAAAAAGCTCGACCTGCACCAGTGAGAATTACGGCGCGAATGGCGTCATCCATGGCTACGGTTTCGAGGGTTGCAGATAGTGACTCGAGGAGATCATTGCTCAGTGAATTGAGCCGATCTGGACGATTAAGCGTGATTGTGGCGAAACCTGATTCGCTGTTCACGTCGAGGAGCACGCTCGAGTTCATTTGTGTCCCGGCCGATTTAGTTCGGAAAAGTCGCTAAAAATATGCCGAGATTCTAGCACCGGCTAAGGGAAGAAAATGCACGAAAAATCGCACGTCTCGAATCGTTTCGAGAGTTACGTGCAATGACTTGAAAGAGCGGCGCGAATTTGTCGTTATGCACTCAACAGAGCACAGCTAGGCATCACACAGACGGCGTCGAGTGCTTACGCTGCCTGTTGACCAGGTTCCAGAATCGGTGATGCAGGCGTCATTCGGCGCTGGAATAGTCGAGCAGCCATTTCGGGTGATAGGTCTTTCGAGAACCCGCACTGAAGACACTTTAGGAATGTTCCGTGAGTGTCGGTATCGGCGTTAATGTCGCCTGTGCAACGCGGGCAAGACTTTAAGTACAGCATCTCGGTCCTCTCTCCTGTAGTTCAGGATCGATTTAGAAGTGCGAACAGACTATCTCGCAGTTGCTCCAGTTCAGATCGTCTCCGCCACCACAGTTTCTGCGTGCTAGCACTCAAATCTTCGAGCCGTTCGTTCCTTGCCCTAAGCCTCGATGCAAATTACCCAAGAGTTGCTCTAGATCAGTTCGTCGTAGGAACCCTGTTTGAAACCAAACACAATGGTTTCACCGTCGGTAAGAATCGGACGGCGAATTAGGCGTGGTTCTTCCAGCATCAATTCAATGAGCTCGTCATCGCTGGCTTTGCCACGCATTTCTCTATAAGGCTTCGAACTAGGGCTTTTCCAGGCGAACATCTCATCGATGGAAGTGAGTTTGCTCAGAGTGCGAATTTCATCGGAAGAAAGTTTTTCTTTGAAGAAGTCCCGGAATTCGTACTCGCTGCTCGATTCGTTGAGAGCCCGACGGGCTTTCGTGCATGTACTTCAACGCGACCAGCAGTAAAACTGCAATTCTTTTGACACTGAGTGTTCTCCAATATTTAAGCGGTGTGCTCTTCCGGTACCGGCAGAACTTTAACAGCATTATTTTACTAGCGTTGTGAATTCGGCCCTCGTGTGACCTGCATTTGGTCGAGCAACAGAGTAGTCACATCTCGGCGTAAACCGGCGGTGTTACACCGATATAATGCTGTCTCAGTTTTCGTTCTCATTTCGTGTGCAACGGTGCTCACGATTCTCATTCTTCGAAACGGACGTTCCTTTTATATGGATGTATTTCTCGCCAGCCCACGGGGCTTTTGTGCCGGTGTTGATTTAGCAGTCGATATTGTTGATTTGGCGATTCAGCAGTACGGAACGCCTGTTTACGTGAAGCATCAGATTGTTCACAACCCCAAAGTTGTGGCGGATGTGGAAGCCAAGGGAGCGATCACAGTCGAGGACGTCGAAGAAGTTCCCGAAGGTGCCGTCGTCGTTTTCTCAGCGCACGGTTCTCCCCCATCCGATTATGCGAACGCGAAAGCTCGTGACCTCACTGTTTTGGATGCCACCTGCCCGCTTGTGACGCGTGTTCACAACGAAGCAAAGAAGTACACCCGAGAGGGCAAGAAGATTGTTCTTGTAGGGCACGTGGGTCACCAAGAAGTTATCGGTACCACTGGCCAGGCCGATATGGCGCTTGTAGACGAACGACAGGACTGGGAGCTACCTCATTGGGATGACGACACCGAAGTTGCCGTTCTGACCCAGACCACGCTTTCTGTCAACGACACAGCATTGGCGATTGAGAAAATCAAAAAGAACCACCCGAACGCTGTAGTCCGAGACGATATTTGCTACGCAACAACGAACCGACAAGCAGCAGCGACTGAGCTAGCTGATATGACCGAGCTAGTTCTCGTAATCGGCGCCCAGAACAGTTCGAACTGCAACCGGTTAAAGGACGTGGCGATCAAGAAAGGTGTCCCAGCATATCTGATCAATGGGCCCGAAGAGCTCGACAGGAAATGGCTCGCGGGTGTCGAGAAGATCGGTATTACGTCAGGAGCCTCGACTCCTGAGAAACAGGTGAAGGCAGTCATTGACGCCATCGCACCTGAGAACGTGTTCAGGGTTGGTCCTGGTGAAGAAAGCACTACATTTGCAATACCAAGGAGCCTTCGATCGCTCGTCGGCGATGGCACCCGCAGCAGCGGTAAAGAAGAGCTAATTTCTGATGAAGATAACTAGCCTTGAATGCCTGGTGCTCGATGAAGAGTATCCATATGTTGTTCTTCACACCGATGAAGGAATCACAGGTTTCGGTGAATGTTTTCGTCGCGCACCTTACGTTTCCAAGGTTGCTATCGAGACGGTGTTTGCTCCACTTGTAGTGGGCAGGTCAGCCTTTGACTCGGAGGAAATCTGGGACAACATGTTCAAGGCTGGAGCCGTGGCAGGACCTCTCGGTGCCTTGCTCACGGCAGCGGCCGGTGTGGATCTTGCGCTGTGGGATCTAAAAGGAAAAGCCCTCAACACTCCGATCTACAATCTCATAGGTGGGAAGCGGCGCGACAAGATCAAGGTTTATGCGAGTTCTCTCGCTCGTGATCTTGCTCCAAAGGACGAGGCGAAGCGCGTTGCTCACTTTCGAGATCAAGGATTCTCGGCGTACAAGATGCACTCCGCTATTCCCGGAAAAATCGATGATCCTGGTGATTTGACGATCGAAACTGTCAAAGCAATTCGGGAAGAGGTTGGTTATGGGATGGACGTGCTTGTCGATGTGAATAGCGCTTACTCGGTTCATCACGCTATTGAAATCGGTCGTCAACTTCAGGATCTTGGCGTATTTCACTTCGAAGAGCCAGTTCACACCCGAAACTACGAAGGAATGGCACAGGTCGCCGACGCTCTTGATATTCCCGTCGCTTCAGGCGAAAACTCATTCACTAGGTGGGAGCATCTGACTCTAATCCGCGAAGGTAGACCTGACATTGTTCAACCAGACGTCGTGAAGGTTGGTGGCATTACTGAGTTCCTTCGTATTGAGGCAGTGCTAACGGCTCACGCTGCGACGATGACGATCCACAACACTCAACCTTACGGATCAACTGCTGCCCATGCTCACCTTTTAGCTCCAAGCAACAACTTCCCTTACGCACAGGAATACAACATCGAAGAAGTCGGTATTCGAGACAACGAATCAATTCTCGACACACCGTATGAAGTCGAAGATGGATTCATTCGGGTTCCCGATGGCCCCGGTCTCGGTCTCGACTACAACCTCGAAAAGATGCGAGGACGAAGCAGCGATCGCCCATCGGAATTATCCGATGTGTGGGGTCACATGCAGTAGATCGAGCTGCGATCTATATGCCTGTCCGCACTTTATTCACCCACGTTCTTCAGCCGAGAAGCCGGTGACTAGTTTCGGCCACTTCAGCGCTGAGAGAATCACTGCTAACAGGCCGATAGCAGCATAGGCAGTGATTGTGTTTGGTACTCCGTAAAGTTCGATCAGCCAACCTCCGATTACTAGTCCCATCGGAAGTCCGTAGACAGCGAGCATACGAATGCCCATTACCCTTCCTCGCATTTCGAATTTTGTGAAGGTCATCAGTACTACGGACATTGAGACCATGCAGAAGCTGATAGACGCTCCGATGAGTGCGAGTATCGGGAGCCCGATTGCGTTTGAATCAACCTGAGCGAATATCAGGATCAGCACGTACCAGACAACCATCGTGAGCATCATGAATCGTTCAGGACGTCTGGAGTTGACCATGGATGCCATCACCATCGAGCCAATCAACGCTCCAACTGCGAATACTGCGACCATCAGAGCAAGCCCGTTCTCGTCGTGCCCGTAGACATCTCTCGCCACGACAGGAAGTAGTCCGTTGGTCAGAGGGAACGAAGTGGCGTTAACGAGGAAAGCGAGAAACATGATGGGCTTGATCACTGAAGAATCGACCATGTATCTCAGGCCCTGTTTCATCTCGGTGAACGGGTTTACATGTTTCACAGGTGTATTGGATCGAACTGTCGCGATACCAAGCCCCAAGAAAACACTGAACGTGTAAAACATCGTGACACCAACGTACGCCCATCCTAGTCCCAGTTGGGACAACAACGTGGCACCGAGTAGAGCTCCAATGATTCGGGCGGTGTCCTGAGTGGTTCTCGCCAATCCAGATGCGTTCATCAACAAGTTGCGCGGCACGGTGTCTGCGATTAGCGATTGCCGGAGGACATTGTCGGCGGGTCGCAGCATTCCGCTGATAGTGGCGATTACAAACACGTGCCACGGTTGAATCAGATCGGTTGCGGCGAGGATCAAGAGGGTTAGCGCCGACAATCCTGCTCCGGTTCGCAGAACGATGAGCATAAGTCGACGACTCATTCGGTCAGCGATGACTCCGACTATTGGAGCCGTAAGCGTGCCGGAGAATCGCAGTGCACCCAAAAGTCCGACGAGAAACGGGGAATCGGTTGCGACGAGGATGTACCAACCAAGAATCAGAGTTTCCATCTCTGATCCCCAAGTAGTCATTGCGTCCGCAGACCACTGAAATCGGAAGCTTCGGATCCTAAACGCTGCAAACGGAGTCACTTTGGTGTTGGGGTCAATCGTCGGTTTTGTCGATCGCCGTGCGGCGTTAGTGGGGGCGCAACTATCTGGCTTTTGTTCGCTTGAACTGCCTGATCCGTCAGCTACCATCGAATTGTGAAATTTCCTTCGCCCCGCTTGGGCAAACTCAGAACTGATCTAGGCTTTGTCATCATTTTGGCAACTTTCATCGTCGTTGGATGTTCGTCGATCGAAAGAGAATATCCTGAACCCGCATTCATCAACTCGCCAGACTGCAATGATCTTGAGCACGGGATGTTGCCCGTGACTGACCTTACTCTTTCGAGTGAGGATTTCGACATAGCAATACAGGTCGAAATCGCTGACGAACAGAGCGAACGAGCACAGGGACTCATGTGTCGCGAGTCAATCGCACCAGACACCGGGATGTTATTCACTTACGAAACTGATCGGTCGAACGGGTTTTGGATGCAGAACACGTACGTTCCCATCGATATATTGCACATAGATTCATCTGGCAGGGTCGTTGATGTGCTCAGTATGACTCCGTGCTTACGGGACGGATTAAGTGACGGTGATTGGCAGGTTAAGTGTGCGACCGAAGCCGCCGAATACACACCGGAGTCTGGCTGGCGCTACGTACTTGAACTTCCTGCAGGATGGCTGGAATCCAATGGAATTTCAAACCCGATAACCGCAAGCACAAATGTATATTGGTCGGAAGTTTCCTCTGATAATTAGTGCGTTCTTGAGGACCCGTGTAAACCAGTTTTGTACCGCACGAGAAAGCATGAGATTTGGCAAACAGTAAACAAAAAGCAGTTCTAGCGGTGACGGATGGTCTCGGATTCAGTCGCGGACGGTCTGAGGGAGTAATCGACGACGCTTGGTCACAACTTTCAGTTGCAGATCAAGAGTTGCTTGAGTCGACGGCAGATCGAATCGGGCGTGATTCTGTTTGGGCTAAGAATCTGATGTATCCAGTTCAAGTCGAATCTTTGGCAGCGGACACGCCGACTCGTGAAGCACTGACTTGGATCAGCGATCTCCAGACGTGTCGTGGATTCTTGGCTACTGATGTAATTGAGCTTATTGCTTCGCTTGTCGAGCGTGTCGCTGATGAGCACCGATACGTTCCGTGGGCTTCTGGATCGCGAAATCTCTGGGCTCTTCGAAACGAACATTTTTCGATCCCTACTAGTGCGTCGGGAATTTGGGCTGGCTTTGAGGATCTCGATCCTGCCGTGCAAGGCAACTCAGAAACTGGTCATCAACAGATCGGCAACACGCAGTTGGCGCCTCAACTTCCTCTCGAAATCACCAACTCGATCAACACTGGCGAGTTTTTTGATAATCCGGCCTTGAATGCCACAATTTTGGGTGCGAAAGAGCGTGGGACAAACATTAATTTCTGCTTCTTACTTTCAGGAGTTGGTGGCGCGGATGGTCGGGTCCATAGTGCTTGGAATCATCTTGAAGCCTTCTTAGAGTTGGTATTTGACCGACACAACATTGCACCCGAAAAAGTTCGGATGCAGGCAATTCTTGATGGTCGTGACTCGGCAGTGAACGGTTCGATTGTTTCTAAGGACGGAGTTGGAGACTTCATAGGTCAGCTACAAATATCACTTGGCAAGTATGGAGCTGAATCGTCGCTTGCCTGGGTCGTCGGTCGATCTATCGCTATGGACCGTGACTACCGAGAAGCAGCCGCGAAAGCAGACTTTGATCTGATCACAGGTGGTGCTGGCGAGCAAGCTACTACTTACGATGATGTGCGATCGATTGTCGCAGCCACCCACGAGTCTGGAAAAACAGATCAGGACGTGCCTTCCATTGCAGTGCTGAGAGCAGACGGATCGGTTCCCGCCATTGAAGTCGGGGATGCATTTGTCGATCTCAATTTCAGGTCAGATCGCCAGCGTTCAAAGATCGCATCGCTCGCTGGCGCACGCGCGTTCCTCGAATCTGAGGGACGATCTCGTGGTCGCGATTGGGAAGGTTCTTGGATTGATCACAATCTCGATCTCGACATATGTGCAATTGCTGAATACCACCCTATTTTCGAAGCCGAACACGGGGTGAGCGTTGCGTTCCACACAGTGCCACACGCCGAGAATTTCCTGGCTCAGTGGCCGCACTCAATTGGTTCAGATGAATACACGTTGGTTGCTGAGAGCGTGAAATCCTCGCACATGGGTTACTTCTTCAGAGGCCGTCGTGAAGATCCGGTTGATGACGCAACCGAGGCACGATTCATTACTCCTTCACACGGCGAAGAAGACGGCGTGAAGTCGGACACTGATTTCTACCTGCATCCTGCCATGCGCGCCGCGGAAGTGACAGCAGACGTGATCAATGCGATCAAAGCCGACACGTCACGTTTGATCTGCTGCAATATTGCAGCTCCCGACATGGTGGGTCACTTATTGCCAGTTCGGTATGAAGAGGCAAAGGCTGCGTACAGAGCAGCTGCCGATGCACTTGTAGAAATGACGCAGGCTGCACAGGCAGCGAATCGATACATCGTGATCACATCAGACCACGGGAACATCGAAGACGATACTTCGGCTCACTCAGTCAACGATGTACTGACGACAATTGTTCGACCAGACGGTGCTGAATCGACAGTAGTGATTCCAGTGTTTCAGGCAAGGTTGTTCGATATTGCTCCGACAGTTCTGGAGTTTTTGGGAGCAGAAGACCTCAGCACGGATGGTGACACGTCGGCTCAGTCCGACCGTTTCATGGGCAGACCATTAGTTGCCATAGGGTGACGATTCGGGGGTTCTGTCCCGTAGAAACAACGGTATCAATTGGGTGTGGACTCACAAGATACGTGCTAGCCCCCACTTGACTAGGTGTCCGGGCATGGTAACTTCCGGTGTATCGGTCTTCCGAAAGACCTACACAAGGGGCACGGTAAAAAGTTCAGTAAGTACTGAGACTTGACCGACACCCGACCGGCTCGAGACGCACACCGAATGGTTTCAAGAACTGAAACGAATAGCCCCGGACTCCGATACGTATCTATTGCAGACAGTTTGCAGCAACAGATCGAATCGGGCGAAGTTAGCGATGGGCAACGACTTCCTAGCCAGCACGAGATGGCTAAGCAGTACGGTGTTTCTCTTACTACCCTCCGATCCGCAGTTGTCTTGCTAGAACAGCGTGGTCTAGTTCGCTCTGAACATGGACTCGGTACATTCGCCCAAGCTCCCGGACCGGGAAGCGACAACCCACAGGTATTGCTTGTTGACGACGACCCACAGGTGGTCGATCTACTCACGGCAATACTCGAAGGTGAAGATATATCGGTTACCAGCGCAAACACTGCTGCTGAAGGTATTTCGAAACTAGAATCTGCATCGTTCCAAGCTATTTTTCTCGACTTGATCATGCCCGGAGGATCCGGCGTTGAGCTGCTGAAAGCAGTTGGACAGTTGGAAATCAAAACTCCGGTCGTACTGGTTACGGGTGCGGGTGATTCAGATTTGATAGACGAGGCTATGGATCATGGCCCGGTTACTCTGATTCGCAAGCCAGTTCGGGTCAAACAAGTACGACAAGTCCTCGACGTTCTCGGCGTTCAGACACAGGCAAAGGTCTAGGCAGAGAACTATGAGTCCAGAAAACAGACAGGCAGTGCTTTCGCCGGCAGCAGCTCATAAGTTTGAACTTATCGGCAGAATTTCTTCTGGATTGGCCCACGAGCTCAACGGTCCAATTGGCATTGCAATGGGCTTTTCAGAGCTTGCCAAGGAGGCGATCGACGACTCGGGAACTCCCGAACTATCACAGGCCGACACGAGCAAGGTTCGGGGCTACCTCGAAATGATCGAGTCAGCTAGCTTGCGGGCTAGAACTCTCTCTCGTGGAATCTGGGATTTTGCCAAGGCCGAACCTGGAACCACTGAAAATATCAACATGGTCGAGGTGCTCGAAACTGTTCAACACCTGACTGCTCCGGCGGTGAAAGTTGCGCAGATCGATGTGACACGACGAGAAGACGCCGCCGCGATAAGCGAAGCGATTTGTCACACAGATTCAGCTCTTTGCCAGCAGATTTTAGTGGAGCTAGTTCTTTCATCGCCGGAATCGATTCCAGGTGGCGGTTTGGTCATTTGGAACGTTTCTGTTGATGACGACGGTTCGGTAGAGATCGATTTACTGGCAGAACCGTGGAACGACGCAGCCACAACGGAGTGGTGCATCCCCGAGTACGTTCGGGAATCATTCAAAGATATGGGCGGCTCAATTACCGATGCCGTTCCGACACCGGTGGTTGCCCCTGCCGGTGACACCGATGGTGAACTTACTGGATGGAGAGTTATTGCGACTCTGCCACCGGCAAGTTCCAACTGATTTTTAGGTAGATAACTGACCGATAGCGATTGATCGCAAATTTAGTGCCTGAGGAGGCCGCTGTGACTACGGATTCTGGAGCGAAGAACATCAAGGTGTTGATGGTCGATGATCACGAGATCATGCGACAGGCATACGGTATGTTGCTAAACACCGACCCTGATATTGAAATTGTTGGGTTTGCAGGAGATGGTCAAGAAGCACTTGTGCTAACCGACACTCTTGGCCCTAACGTTGTGATCATGGACGGAAGGATGCCCCGCCTGAATGGAGTTGACGCTGCTCGAATTATTCGAGACAAGCACCCCGATATGGCTATCGTTCTTCTATCAGCTTTCGATGACGACGAGTTCGTCCGAGAGTTCCTCAAAGGCAATGTACGCGGCAAGGCATATCTTCTGAAGCAGTCGCTCCAGAGCCTGTCTGACCTCGTTCAGGCTGTGAAGGACGTCGCGGAAGGTAAGACTTACCTTGCGAGCGAGATCGTTGCAAAACTAGCCGGTACGCAGAACAGCCGAGAGAGCCAGTTCCTTTCAGAGCTGACAGAACGTGAACGTGAAGTTCTCGACTGTATGGCTCGCGGACTTTCTAACGCAGCAATTGCCGAAGAACTGTTCATTCAGCCACGTACGGTTGAACGTCATATTGGTTCTATCTTCTCGAAGATGCGCTTGCAGCCACAGCCAAAGGCGCACGCTCGTGTTCAGGCAGTGCTTGCTTACCTTTCAGACACTGGAAGACTCAAAGAGGGATCAAAAGCCGGCGAAGGCGACGAATCTATGATCGGCGCTATCGGAATGATGGGCTAATCATCTCCCCTGTCCAAGACGTCCTAAACAGCGACCTCTCAGACGCAAGAAAGCCTCCTGAAGTGATCAGGAGGCTTTCTTTTTGCCGTTTTTACGAGCCTACCAAGCGATTTCCCCACCATCGATAATGAGCTCGGTTCCAGTTACCCATCCGGCCTCATCGGACGCTAGGTAGAGAATTCCGTATGCGATGTCGATTGGCAATCCGAGTCGTCCCAACGGAGTCATTGCAAGGCGTGCGTCTCGTATCTCTTGTTGAGAATGAATATCGAGAGTCATAGGAGTATCCGTAAATCCGGGATGAACGGAGTTCACGCGAATGTTGTCGCGTGCGTACTGCACTGCTGCAGCTTTGCTGAACGTACGCGCTGCACCTTTGGAAGCGTGATATGCAGCCCCGGCGGGTGAGCCAACAATGCCGAAGATGGACGACACGTTCACAACGGAGCCGCCACCGTTCTTCCTCATCGCTGGTATTGCAGTCTTCGTACCCAGCATGATCGCGGTTGAGTTGACGGAGAATACGGTGTCCCAGTTTTCGACGGTCGTGTCTTCGACCGTCGCTCTACCCTTTACGCCTGACATTCCGGCGTTGTTTACGACGATATCGAGACGCCCCCATTTCGCCATCATTTCATCGGCAACTTCTATCCACCGACTTTCATCGGTCACGTTGAATTGGCGGTAGATGGCTACTTCACCGTTTCGGTTTAAATCGTCTTCGAGTGCGTTCCCTTTTGCGTCATCGATGTCAGCAATAACAACCCTGGCACCTTCCTGAACGAACAGTCGGGACGTCGCTTCGCCGATTCCAGATGCACCACCGGTGACAATTGCAGTTTTTCCTTCGAGACGTTTTCCGGACGACATTTGGTTACTTCCTTTACTAATCCAGCTATTTTTTATGCTGGTTACTAGCCGACCACGTTGTTCTTCAGAGAATCTGGGTTGATTTCAAGTCCGAGTCCTGGGCGATCTGTAAATGGTTTCCAAGTGCCGTGGTCGCCGTATGGTGGGGTTTCTTTCCACCAGACGGATTCGCTGTTTTCATCAGCACCGAGAACTTCCACGACCTTCAGGTTCGGAGTCGCCATTGCGCAGTGGAGGTGGACGAGCGACACAGCATGCGGAGCCACCGGCAGGTTGAACGCATCGGCCATAGCCGCGACCTTCATCCACTCAGTGATTCCGGTCACTCGGTGAACATCTGGCTGAACGATGTCGGCGCCACCTGCGAGGAGCAAATCCCGGAATCCATACTTGGTGTATTCGTGTTCACCAGTGGCAACAGGGATAGTTGTCGCCTGCGACACTTGAGCTAGTCCTGGAATATCGTCAGCGAGAACGGGTTCTTCAAACCAAGCGACATCAAACTGTTCAAATATTTGCGACATTTTGATCGCTTGTTTGGCGTAGTAGCCGTTATTTGCATCGACGTATATTTCGACCTCGTCACCTACAGCTTCTCGTACGGCGGACAATCGCTCGATATCTTCTCTTTCTGACTGTCCAAAATCCTTACCGACCTTCATTTTTACTCGAGGGATACCTCGCTCGACGTAACCTACGATTTCGGAAACGAGTTCGTTTTCGGTGTAGTTCGTCCAGCCACCAGACCCGTAGATTGGAACGCTTTCGTGTGCGGGTCCAAGCAATCGATAAATGGGTTGATCTAGGACCTTTCCCTTCAGATCCCAAAGTGCGATATCAACTGCTGCAATTGCGTGAAATGCGATGCCTTTGCGACCGTAGCCTCGAACTCGCCAGTACATGTCTTGCCAAAGCTTTTCGATCATGAACGGGTCTTGGCCGATCAGCACACCACTCAGATTGTCTTCAATCACTGCCTGAGTTGATCGATTACCCGGTGCGTAACCAAGACCAATCGTTCCTTCATCGGTGTGGATTTGGACGAAGAGCTGGCTCTTGCCCTTTGCATCAGGGGCAATCGGCGGGATCGTCGCGTCTTGAATCACATACCCGTTGGGGTCGTGGAGCATCGTGGTTTTGATCTCTGTGATTTTCATTCGGGTTCCGTCGTCGATTTTCAGTTGGTCGTATCTAGATCAGACCGACACATTACGCCCATTGGTTAGTCATGGGTATATCTGAGCTTCATGATTTGCTCGATGACTGAACAGATTTAGGGGTGCGGTATCGTGAGAATGGTCGTAGGCTCAACGGTCTACTCGTCTCCTGAACATAAACGCGCCTACTGCCCCCCCAATGACCAGCTCCGAATCACATAGCCCGAAATCTAAAACCGGTCGTGTGTTCTACGGTTGGTGGGTATCTCTCGCCGGTGCTATGAACATGATCGTGAGTTCAGGGCCGACGTTTCAGGCTGCAAGCACGCTATTCAGGGCGATTGAAGACGAATTTGGTTGGTCACGAGCCGTTGTTACCGGTGTGGCGTCGTTTGGTCGGTTCGGTGGCGCGTTACTCGGCCCCCTTGAAGGCTGGTTAACCGATCGATTCGGCACCGGGAAGATGGTTCTCATTGGATTCACCATTGGCGGTCTCGGACTGATCGGCTATTCGCAACTTCAAGGGCCTGTTCAGTATTACGTGGCGTATTTCACTCTTTCGATGGGTTTCTCCATTGGCGGGTTCGTGCCTTCAATGGCCGCCGTGAACGCATGGATGCCTCACAAACGGGCTACTGCGATGGCAATAGTGATCGGTGGTTCGAGTTTAGGCGGTGTGTTCGTCCCGGCGATCGTTTGGGGCATCACAACGTATGGATGGCGCGAGACAACTTTTGTCATCGGGTTGATTACCTTGGCGGCCGGTCCGCCAATCGCCTACATTTCGGGTAAACGAGCACCCGAGTATGGCGAGCTCATGGCGCAAGTTACGGAGACCAAAAGCGACGATGCACAGCCATTAACTCAGTACGACTTCACTGGCAAAGAAGCTCTCAGGACGCGAGCGTTTTGGGCGATTTCAATTAGCCATACTCTGACCAACCTTTCAGTTGGAGCGATTTCGGCTCACATTTACTTCCCACTCACTGACGAAAATGCAGTGAATCTCTCCGATGCCAGCGCTGCCACAATTCTTCCGATTATGGCGTTTGCATCTTTTGGCTTCCAGATGGTCGGTGGATTCGTCGGCGACCGAATCAATAAGCGATCAATTCTGCCAGTCCTAATCCTGTGCCAGGGATCGGCTTTAGTGGTTTTGGCCAACGCCGGAAATTACACAACTGCTGTGTTGTTTGCCCTTCTGTGGGGCGTAGGTTTCGGCGCTCGAACTCCTATGCTCCATGCCATGCGAGGAGACTACTTTGGACGCAAGCACTTCGGAGTAATCCTTGGCATGTCGGCGTTCCCAATGGGACTGGGGATGATGGCAGCACCTGTAATTGTTGGGCGGGTTTATGACACCACCGGCACTTACGTAACTTCGTTACAAACACTGGCCGCATTCTGCGTTATCGCTGCAGTAACGATTCTGTTCGCAACGAAGCCGACTCCTCCGACTAAACAGAAGCGGTAGCTCCACTCGCATCTTCCAAATCACTATTGGCATCAAATGACACAAGGTGTTGCTGGGGATCCGCGAGCCGTCTCTCCTTTGACCCAGCAACACCTACCGATAGATCAATCGACTATCAGTTACTGGTGATAAGTGTTTGGAGTGGACGATGACTGACGCAAAAGCGAATTCTCAAGATTCGGCGTCGAAGGACAAGCCACGTAGCTGGATAGGAGCCATTAGCTTTGCTGCTATAGCTGTTGCTGTAGTGTTCACTGTGGCAGTGATCGCAAATTTGGCGATTGGGCGAGTTATTCACTGGGACATCGTGACGATTCTCGGTAGCGTCGGATTCGTATTTCTTACCATCGGTCGTAAATACAATTCAATCTAGCGAGCCGCTGGTGCCCCGATTGTTGAACTAAAACGGGCTCACCTGCTAGATTCGTGTTTATGAACAATGACGATTCAAGCTCCAAATTCGACAATCCGCTAGATTCAAACTTCTCTGCTGCTTCACGATTCGCAATAGAGATAGTCGCTTGGATCGCCGGGCCGTGGGCAGCGGCTGATCTCACAGGATCGTGGTTCATGACGATTCCCGCATTGGCGATCCTTGTTGCACTCCCTGGAGTGTTCTCGACAGTTGGCGACAAACGTCACGTCGTAGTTGCTGTTCCCGGAAGAGTTCGATTTCTAATCGAGGTATTACTGACGGTTGTAGCTGTCGCATCCGCACTTCTCGTGTGGACTGTTATAGGTGCAGTGATAGTCGCGATTATTGCAGGGATCATGTTCATCAGCGGGGCGCCGCGTGCGAGATGGCTACTAAGCAACGATCCTCCAGATTGGCCGCTCCCAACCAAGTAAACCGATACTGGCTTTTGCTTGTAAACTTAACTGGTTTGAGTAATTTCGTACTCAGGGGCTGGCTTACCATCTGGACATCCACAGAATTCCAAAGATTTATTAATGCGACCAATTTCTGAATTAGCGGCTGACATGGGACTCGATCCTGCTGTTCTGGAGCCGTACGGGCACGATAAGGCGAAAATTCCGCTCGACGCATTTCCTGACGTTGCCGATAAGGCGAAGTTGATCGTCGTCACCGCGATCACTCCTACACCGGCAGGTGAAGGCAAATCGACGACTGCTGTTGGATTGACTCAGGGTCTGGCAAAGATCGGCAAGAAACCGGTGCTGACAATTCGCCAACCAGCGTTGGGTCCAGTATTTGGTCACAAAGGTGGCGGGACAGGCGGCGGTAAATCCACTGTCCAGCCAGCGGTTGATATTAATCTTCATTTCACTGGCGATTTCCACGCCATTGAATCGGCACATAACCTGTTGGCGGCGATGGTCGATAACGCCGTGTATCGAAACGCAATCGACGATTTTGATGCAACCGGCATTACATGGCGACGGGTGACCGACGCTGAAGATCGTGCGTTACGGACGATCATGACCGGCGCAGGCGGAAAGCTTAACGGTCCGGTTCGTGAAGCTGGATTCGATATAAACGCTGCGTCAGAGATTATGGCGATCTGTGCTTTGGCGAGTTCCTACGAGGATCTGAGAGAGCGCATCGGCGACATAGTTGTTGGCTGGAAGAAAGATGGCACGACGCCTGTTACGGCGCGTGAGATCAAAGGTATTGGCTCGATCATGGCGCTTCTTCGAGATGCCATCAAGCCAAATCTGGCACAAACCGCCGAAGGGCAGCCGACCATAGTCCACATGGGCCCGTTCGGAAACATTGCTCATGGCTGTTCGTCGATCATTGCTGACAAGCTGGCAGTCAACTGTGGCGAGTATGTGATTACTGAGGCCGGTTTTGGAGCTGATCTTGGCTTCGAAAAATTCATGGATATCAAAGTTCGTCAAGGCGGACCAGAACCTTCGGCGGCGGTCGTTGTGGCGACGATCCGGGGACTCAAGTGGCACGGTGGTGTTGCGCTGAAAGATATGGCTACCGCAGATGCGGACGCTGTTCGACGCGGTGCAGAGAATCTGAAGAACGCGCTTCGAATCGTTGGTCTATACGGGTTACCAGCCGTCGTTGCGATCAACCGCTTCCCTACTGATTCAGCCGAAGAAATTGCAGTGGTGAAAGAAATTGCGATGGCTGCGGGTGCGATTGGCGTCGAGGAGGCGAAGGGATTCGCTGAAGGTGGTGACGGTATGACGGAGCTGGCAGCAGCGGTTGTTGAAGCCGCCGACCAGCCATCGGACGTCAAACTGCTTTACGAAGACGATGACGACTACTTCGACAAGGTCGAGAACATGGCGAAGTCGCTTTATCTTGCTGGTGATGTGAAGTGGGGTCCTCTGACCAAGACCACAGCCCGACGGTTCGCAGCCAACGGTTGGAACTTCCCCGTTTGTATCGCGAAAACTCATCTTTCCATTTCGGCTGACCCGAAGCTGAAAGGTGCTCCTAGCGGACACACTCTACCCATCAGGGAACTACGTATTCTTGCGGGAGCACGGCAGATAGTGACGCTTGCAGGCGATATCATCACGCTTCCGGGTCTTCCTTCCAAGCCGAATGCATGGGATATTGATCTGAGCGACGATGGCGAAATTACCGGCATCCTAAGCACTTAGCCAAAACCTGCTAACCAGACTAAGAATAAGAATGACTTCCGAAGCACGACCAACATTCACCTGCAAAGTTTGCGCCAAGGTTCTTACACCTAAATTCCTGCCCTCCGCAGCACCAAACTGCCCTGCGTGCGGCGCTGATACGGCTCCGAACCAAGTTGCAATTGATGCAGGATTGACAACGTTCTGCGCCAACTGCCACACCACTGGGAATGTCTACGAATCCGACACATGCACTAATTGCGGTGCAGGCTGGGGTCATTGGTCGGGCGGAGATTCGGTAGAGCAGACACCGGCTGCATCGAACGAGAACGATCGAGTGATCTACCAGTCGACTCGGGGTCCTGAGGGCGGCACTGTTCCTCGCTGGAAGATCGTTTAGCCCCGCTCCTGTAGTAACTCGGAACCGCAAGACTCCGAATAATCTCACCAGCGATAGTTATGACACTAAGTATCACCAAAATTGAGTCATGAATTCCTTTCGAGATCTCATTTTCGACTCGAAGCTAAAACTGACATTTCGATTTTGACTCGTAACTGGATGTTTTGAGGGCGGAAACGCAAGGTCGAATGTTAATTTAAACTCCGCAACTTCATGAGACCCAGTATCTTAAACAGTCGACTAAACTGTTGCACCAGTCACTTGAAAATAGTGACTTAACCCTGCACCGTTATCACTGAAAACCAATGCTAAAAATACTCACGACTGCCGTAACTGCAACGCTGCTGATCCTTGTAACCACAGGGTGTGAAAGCGATCTAAATGAACAGTCGGGCGAAGCGGTATCGATTACGACGACGATCTACCCACTCACATTTCTGACTGAACGAATTGGTGGGGATCGAGTTACGGTGACTCAGCTGCTGAAGCCAGGTGTTGAGGCACACGATTTCGAGCCGGCGCCTTCGGACGTACGGGCAATATCTGAATCTGAGGTGTTCATCTTCACCCACCCTGCTTTTGAAACTTGGGCGCTAAACGCCGCAACCGCTTCAACATCGGGGGACTCAAATTCTATCGTGACTGTTCAGACTATCGATCTTGAGGAAGCTGGCGAGGATCACGGCGGACAGGATGATCACGATCACGATTTTGATGCTCATGTCTGGTTGAATCCAGAGGACGCTCAGGAACAGGCTGATCGAATCCTTTCGGCACTTATCGAGGTCGACCCTGACGGTTCGGCAATCTACACACGAAACGCAGATGCTCTAGAAATTGAACTTCGAGCATTGGACGCATTGACATCGGAAAAGCTGACGAACTGTGAGCTCGACAGCATTGTGGTTTCGCATTTGGCGTTCGGCCACATGGCAGAGCGATACGATTTCGAGCAGATAGGGCTTGCTGGACTTTCACCGGAGTTTGAGTCAGGTCCAGCCCAGTTGGCGAAAGTTATCGAAAAAATTGGAGAGCTGGGTATTAGCCACATCTTGCAAGAGCCGATCGTGAGCGACCGACTTGCCGAAACTGTTTCAGCCGAAACAGGCGCTACCCTGCTGACGCTTCACCCACTTGAGGTTCGAACCAGTGATGAGGCTTCCCGCGGGCTCACCTACATCGACATCATGAAATTGAACGGCGATGCGCTGAAGACCGCTCTGCGCTGTGGCTAAGACGAACTAGTCGTTACCCAGTTGGAATCGCTCAACTCGTTTCCAGACTCCACCGTAGGCGACTCCACCCCGCGCCATAAGATCGACGGAGTCGAATCGTAGTTGATCACCAAGATCGACTTTCGCCAACTCTGCCTTTGCAATTTCAACACCTTCAGGTGTCACCTCGTTCACGATGCTCATGTGAGATCGGTAAGGGTCATCTGGGTAGGCCGAATTTCCTAACGGGCCGATGTCTGCCATGAGATCATCGTGTAACGCTTGAATCAGAGTGTTCACCTTGAATCCTAGAATCAGGCTGTGTTCTGATTCCCAGACATCAAAGCCCGCTGTTGCTAGATTGAATGGTTCATGCCGTTTCACAACTTCTCGAATCGATTCGAGTAACGATTCCAGGCTCTCGATTCCGTAGAAAGTTCCTTTCACGGTGACGTGACCTGGAATCTTTGCGCGCTCTTGCCCAGCCGCATGCTCAATCGCTAAAAGCGGATCTGTGAGCCTGTCGGGCGCGGGTGCAACGATCGTGTAACACGAGTACCCGAACTTGTCGTTTTCGAGATGAGTTGAATCAACCATATCTTGTAAGTCCAAACCCAAAACTAATATCTAGTGAGATGCTCGATAGTGAGCGGCGAGTAAATCCTCACCAAAATCATGTGCGTAATCTCGCAGCACTGAATGAATGTGGTTAGCTTCGTTCTGAGTGTTGTCGTACTCGATTAAGAACCGCGGGTGCCGGATTGCGTAGTAGTGCGGTGCACCAATTTCAGCCGGACCGGCCCAAGCGAATGTCACGTCATCAAATCCGGTGGCTTCAACTTCGCGCCAGTAGTTTGACGAGAGATCGTCTGAGGCTCGGGTTACATAGTGTTTCACCAGCGCGACAAGCTGCTCACGTTGAGAATCACCGAGCTCGGCGAAGCCAATGCCTTTGGGAGCAATGTTTGGGTCGGCTGAACGCACATTGGTAGTCAAAATATCAGCAGGAGCTACGGGATCTACGACAGCGATCTGAGTTTGATCAGGATTCATCGATGTCAACAACGCTCGTGCCCAGTCTTGTTCTTCGACTAGGCTGCGCTCGCCCTTGCGTTCGCCGTGACGAATTACCGCAGGATTGGCTCCGAAGAACAGCGGAAGGATGGCGACCTGCTCGCCACCGATTACGTTAGCGGTTAACCCGATGTGGTGCCCCCCAACCCGGAAGCCCCAGGGTTCATCAACTGTTCCTGGAGTACCGAAAACGCTAAACCAATACCGGTTTGGATTTCGTTCCCACTGCGAAATATTCTCGCTGATCTTCTCCCATTCACCGAGAATAGTTTCCAGTTCGATAATTCGATGAGCCGTGGCAGCTCCGCGTGCGCTGTACCCGGTTTCCATCATCGTGAACGCAGCTTTTCGTTGTGCATCGTTCATCTCGCGAAGACGCAAGCCTTCGCGATTGATTGGCGTGTACGCCCATTCGTAACGTTCATCGCCTGCAAATCCGAACATCGCTGTCTGCCGCTGAGACTCATCCAGCGAATTCAAGAAATCGTTCGCGGCTGCGGTCATACGCTTTACGGCGTCGGGAGCGGAAGATGGGATTGGCGACGATGTCATAGGTGTTCCTTTTGGAAGAAAATCTGGGAGTGCACACTATATTCCCAACCGCGAGCCTGCGGGGCTGAGAACAGGATGAGTGGACTAGTAATTTCCTAGTCGCCCCAAGTGCCAAACAGGCGTTCGCACGTGCCACCTAGTATCTGATCGGAAAGACCAGGTCCAATCGCTGGCTCGATGCGACCGGCGATCTCCCAACCTCTGGAGTACCCGGCCTGTTCGACAATGAACGGGAAGTCAGTTCCCCACATGAGTCGGTCAGAGGAATATTCCTCGATTAACCGATGTACCCAGTTGAACAAATCGGTGTAAGGGAATTCTTCGTTCGATGCCCGCGGGAACTCCGACAATTTGACGTTGAGTCGCGGGTACCGAGCCATCGACAGCAGTTTTTCAAATGCTGGGACAGTTGAGCCGTCTAGTGAAGGTACGCAGTGACCGAAGTGATCGATTATTGCGTCGGTTTCTGGATATAGAGAAGCTAAGTTTTCAATTTCCTGGTAGTTGTGTGGACTGACCAAAAATCCAACAGGGATGCCTAGTTCACCAGCTCTTTTGTAGAGCGCCATTCCGACATCGCCGTTCATTAACTCGCCTTCTCGCCATAGCGCCGGGTTGAAGCGGACGCCTCGATAGCCCCGACCAACAAGCTCATCAAGCATTCCAACGGGGTCAGGTGCTTGAGGGTCAACGAGGCACATGCCGACGAATCGATCCGGCCACTGCGCGATCGTGTCGTCAACGTATGAATGATCGAATCCGTGAACTATCGGCTGAACGATCAGCGCACCATCGACATTGGCGCGATCCATCAAGTCGAGAAGGAACTCGGCATCACCTCGCGCTGTTGGTTCGTCCTGCCCCACTCGATACGGATAGGTATCAGGATCGTGTGCCCATACATGGAGATGTGAGTCGTTTTTTTTCATATCAAACGCTCGCAGATGAAACTGCCGGATCGGAGACTAATCGCTAGTTCACCGTTAGGTGCAGAAGCTTACGTGATCCCCGGGTGATCGGTTAAAACCTCGTTAATCATGTACATCTAGTAACGATTGGCGTTCGCGATGGCTTGATTCATGTTCTGCCAGTGGTACATTCCGTGCCAACTCCACGATGCAACATCGACCGAACGGACAGACGAACTGTCGGATTCGAACTCAGCACTAGAACAATCGTCACCAAATCAAGAATCGAGATTTCATGATCAAGCTAAGCCTTCAGTCACTCTCCTACCGAGACACATTCAACGCAGGCAAGATCAATCTGCTCGGGATTATCGACAAAGCCGCTGAATACCAGATGGACGGTGTGGATCTTCACTTCACGCATTTTGCGTCTACTGACGACGATTATCTCGAAGAAGTGAAGCAGGCATGTCTCAAACGTGGCCTACACATGTGCTACATCGGTGTATCGAATAATTTCGGTAAAACAGGTGACGAACTTCGTGACCAGATTGACCTGATGAAGAAGTGGATCGATGTTGCTGCCAAGATGGGTATTCCAATGATTCGAGCGTTTGGCTCTTGGCTGCCAGAAGGTGAAACAGAGGAAGAGGCTTGGCCTCGACTTGTTGCTTCGACCAAAGAGGTTGCCGAGTATGGACAGTCGAGGGGCGTTTACGTTGGGCTGCACAACCACAACCACGGTTGTATCCCAGCGACTGGTGATCAGGTGATTCGACTTCTCGATGACGTTGATAATCTCTACTACACCCACATTCTCGACACGGGCCAATACCGAGGCTCTCCAGGTGCGTCGTTTGGCGAACGTGGACAGGAAGATCCTCAGTGGAACTTCTACGGTTCTATCGAGACCTCAGCTCCTCGTGCAGTCCATGTTCGTGCCAAGATCTACCGAATCGCCAGCGGAAAAGAAGCGTGGTTGGATTACGAACGAATCATGCCAATCATCAAAAACGTTGGGTACAACGGCTGGATGTCGATCGTGTTCGAGGGCCAAGATGAGCTGGATGAACCTGCTGCTGTACCTCTGGCAAACTCATACCTGCGCTCAATGCTCGCCAAGCACGAGATGTAGACGACTTGAACCCGATCTTTCTTCAGGCTCTTTCGCTGCACGACGTCTACGGCAACACTGATGATTGCATTCATGCTGCTGCCGATATGGCGGCGGAACTCGGTATCTCTGGAATCGACATCGAAGATCGGTTGCTAACGAATTACAAACCAGATTATCTCGAATCACTTGCTCACTCGGTCGAGAGTCGAGGTGTTCGGTTCGGATACTGTGGCTTGATCATTTCGTTTCAGGATCCGATTACATCTATTCCTGATGAAATTGTTCGGGCGAAGACGTTGATTGACGCGGTTCCTCATCTTGGAATCGACCGGATTCGTGTCCCCGGAAACGGTGTCGTTAATGGACAATCAATAGAAAATACGTTCGACGCTGTGCGAGCTAAATTTCAAGAAATTTGTGATTACGCCAATGATGCTGGTGTGACGGTTTTCTTACACAATCACAATCATGGCTCAACTCCATCGACGGGTGCACAAGTACTGAAAATACTAGATCAGCTGGACAGTCCGGCTCTTTCGTACGTGCTAGATACCGGTCAATTCCAAGGCTCACCAGGTTCTTCGGGGGATGGTGCCCCTTCGAACGGTGCACAGCCGGCACTGTACGAGTCAATCGAGATGTGTGCTCCAAAAGCAGCGATGGTGCGGGCAAAGTTCTATTTTGCGGAGCCGGGCGACGAGCGTTGGCTCGATTATCCACGTATAGTTCGCACCCTGAAAAATGTAGATTTTGAAGGTCCGATATCAATCGTCTACGAGCCACGGGCCGGTGTTCTTTCGACAGAGGCTTTGCCCGCCGCAGTTGGATATTTGACCGAATTATTCGAACAAAAATAATCACCAACGTAGCCAAGTTTGGTTTGTAGGCAAACAGGATTAGTTTCAACAAAAGGAAATACGAATGGGCACGTTCTACGACAACTCAATTGTCCCGGATCATCTAAAGCGTAACTTTGATGTTTACGACCGGATCAACGACCTAAAGATTGATTTGGGATCGTTCGAGACGGATGTCACCAGTCTAAAAGGGGCTGGAATCAGCGGAATCGTGTTTCATGAGTCTGGATTGGTTTACCTCTCGGGTCACGGATATGGTCCCGGTCAAATGTATGACGATCCAGATCGCATCAAAGAGGGGCAGGACGCAGCTCTGTGGGTTGCGAGCTCAATGATAAAACGTCTTCACTGGGGTCTAACCTGCGGTGGTGAAGGCGGAGACTTGAACGATGTTATTTACACCGTGAAGGCGCTCGGCATGGTCGTCTCTACCGACGTTGCGTTCAACGGTGGACCTGCCGTGATGAACGGCTTCTCCGAACAGTGGCAGTCGGTATTCGGTGGCGGTAAAGGTGAGTACGCTGTAGATGGTGAAGACCAAAACTACGGTGGTGTTCACGCTCGAAGCGCCATCGGTGGATTTACCGGTCGATTCTCGATTGAGCCAGAAATTATTGTCGCTATTCCACCAGAACTTTCCAAAGCGATCATCCAAAATCGTGGTTGGATTTTCCCGCTGCCACCAGCAATGCTTGAAAAGGTCACAGCTTCCCGAAGCTAGTCGAACACATCAGCAATAAAAGCCCTCGAAACATTTCGAGGGCTTTTACTTTTCAAACGGCAGAACAGTTGAGATAACTATGCAGCGATTCGCATCACAGATCGGCGGTCTTCGATCGATCGAGCACGCTCTCCAAACTCCGTCCATTGGCGTTGTACACCGGGTTCTGTCCAAGTGAGCCCGCGTACCGCAGACTTCACTGTCGCTCGAACATGGGCAGGATTGGCGAGAGATGCCCTAGTGATGATTGACCACTTTTCGGAGCCGTAAACCCAGAGTGCTTTGAACCCACGTGGATTCAGGGCTGGTGTGTAAATCATGATTCCCGTTGCGGGTGAGTTGGCTGAGATGGCTCGAGCCACGTTGAGTCCTTGAAGCTCTCCGTTGCAGTCAAGTTCGATGATTGCGAGGTCAGCCTTCGACATTGCAGTCATGGCGACCATCGATTGGGAGTTGGCTACTGTGCCAGCAATCATCACGCTGTCCATTGGATCGAGACACTCATGAATTTCGTGATCGAACTCGAAATCAGCGTAGATAGCGATCTTGCCAGGGGTGTCAAGTTCTGGGCGTTCAACTCGACGTCTCGCAATTGGTTGCTGAATAACGTGGACTGGTGTTTTTCGAGCTGTCGCTCGAGGTGCGATTGTTCTTGCTGATGGCGCCCGTCGCACGACTCGACGTACCACACGTCGTCTTCCGCTATTTGGGAATCGAAGGACCTTTGACATTTCCCCTCCAAAGATTCGACTTACTCATATAAGAGTGCCGGTTGTTAGCCCCCCTCGAATCGTTCGGTTCCGCGAACGAGATTGCGAATTCGGATAATTGGCGTTGCAGAAATCCCATATCCAGATCCACAATTCAATCTGGAATTCAACAATTCGTGGCAATCTTGGATCCAATCGTAGATTGCGACAATATGTGAGTTCGTATCGCGAAACTGAGCATTTAGGCAATGCGAACGCTGGTATTGATTCAACACCGCGCACACCAAGGCGCTCGTTCGACTCCTGGGACGACTAAAATGTGCAGGTACGCTAATCGCACTCTTCAAATCGATGTTTAGCATTGGGGAACTGAATGAGAATCCTCGTGTCGGGCGGCTCTGGAATGGTCGGCAATGCGCTCATCGCGACGCTCGCCTACGACGAGCACCAGATTGTCCAGTTGGTTCGACGAGAACCTAACCCAAACGCGCCGTACGCGGAGTTCAGTTGGGATCCTGAGCACGGAGCCTTCGACTCCCAGTTACTTGGAAATATCGATGCGGCGATTCATCTGGGTGGTGTTTCAATAGCAGGTGGACGCTGGAGTGCCGAACGAAAGCTGTTAATTCGCGAAAGCCGTGTTCGCTCGACGCGTTTGTTGTCGCAAGCACTGGCAACTCTACCCTCCCCTCCCAAAGTGTTCATCGTTGCTTCGGCAGTCGGGTACTACGGAGATCGTGGTGAGGAGCCGCTCACCGATGATTCGTCAGCCGGTGAAGGATTCTTGGCAGATACTGCGGTTCGGTGGGAAGCTGCTGCAGACACGGCACGAGAAGCGGGTATTAGGGTTGTTCACGCCCGGTTCGGACTAATCATTTCACGTCACGGCGGCTTGCTGGCCAAGGTTCGAACTCCTTTTCAGACCGCTGTTGGTGGCAAGCTTGGTAACGGCAGACAGTGGTGGCCATGGATAGCGTTGCAAGACGTTGTTCGCGGGCTGAAATTCTCAATCGACAATCCTGGCATTGATGGTCCGGTTAATTTCACTGCACCAACTCCAGTGCGCAATGAAGAATTCACCAATGCGATGTCGAAAACGTTATCTCGCCCAGCGTGGTTCCACATCCCTTCACCAATAATCAAAATGATCTTCGGTGAGATGGGTTCAGAAACGATGCTTGCCAGCCAGCGTGCGTTTCCTGAGAAGTTACGAGCCGCAGGTTTTAAGTGGCAGTACACCGAATTAGCTGATTCGCTACATCAGGAACTAATTACTTCCCGATCCGATCGCTGGGGCAATAGTTCCTAACCAGCTAGCACTGAGGTGGGACGACATCTCGACCATTTGATGATGTTGCCAAACGCGATAAGCGGGAAGGTAATTGCACTCCCCGCTTCTTTGTTTCTGTATTCGATTACCGATCAGTCCAAGTTATTTAGCCGATGCCTCAGCCATCATCTGACGTAGCACGTACGGTAGAAGTCCACCGTTTCGGTAGTACTCGTTTTCAATAGCGGTATCGATTCGGGCGAGAGTGTCGAACTTAGTTACTTTCCCGCTCGTCGAAGTAGCTGTGACCGTCACGGTGGAGCCAGGCTCAACCGAGTTAGCAACGCCAGGAATATCGAAGCTTTCTGTGCCGTCAAGTCCCAACGATTCAGCGGTATCGCCGTTTGTATAGACAAGCGGGAGCACACCCATACCGATCAGGTTCGAGCGATGAATTCGTTCCAAGCTTTCAGCGATGACAACACGGACGCCCAAAAGCATTGGGCCTTTGGCAGCCCAGTCTCTCGAACTACCAGTTCCGTACTCCTTACCCGCCAAAACGATCAGTGGGACACCTTCTGCGATGTACTTTTCTGAAGCTTCGTAAATACGCATCTGCTCGCCGTCGGGCTGGTGAATAGTCCAGTCACCCTCCATGTCGGGAGTCAGTTTGTTGCGGAGCCTGATGTTTCCAAAAGTTCCACGAACCATCACATCGTGGTTTCCGCGACGTGATCCGTAAGAGTTGAACTCTCGACGGGGTACATCGTTTCCAACAAGGAACTGACCGCCGGGTGCGCTTGGTGGGATTGCTCCTGCAGGCGAAATGTGGTCGGTGGTAACAGAGTCGCCGAATCCAACGAGGACTCGTGCGTTCATCACTTCTGATCGCACGGTCGGTTCATCACCAAAGTCTTCGAAGTACGGAGGTTCTTGAATGTACGTCGACTGACGATCCCAATCGAAGTTGAGACCCGTCGGAGCAGGTAGCTCCTGCCATTCGTCCGATCCATCGAATACTTCGCCGTACTGTTCCTTGAACATGTCGGCGGTCAGCGAACTAGCGATAGTTTCAGCAATATCCTTCTGTGAAGGCCAGATGTCCTTCAAGTAAACATCAGCACCTTGATCATCCTGCCCCAGCGGCTCATGGACGAGATCGGTGTCGACCTTACCCACCAGTGAGTACGCAACCACCAGCACTGGCGACGCGAGGTAGTTCGCTTTCACTTGTGGGTGGACTCGGCCTTCAAAGTTTCGGTTTCCGCTTACAACGGCAGCGGCTGTTAGCTCGTGGTCATTGACGGCGTCGGAAACTGCTTGAGGTAGAGGTCCCGAGTTACCGATACAGGTCGTGCAACCATAGCCAACAGTGTTGAATCCGAGAGCATCGAGGTCTTCGTTGAGACCCGCTGTTTCAAGGTATCGAGTAACGACTGTCGAGCCAGGAGCAAGACTGGTTTTCACCCAAGGTTTACGGTTGAGCCCACGCTTTCGGGCGTTGCGAGCGAGTAGCCCAGCACCGACCATAACCGACGGATTCGATGTGTTTGTGCAGCTAGTAATAGCGGCGATTACCACTGATCCATCGCCAACGGCACCGGCAGCGCCATCGACGTCAACGTCGTGCTTGTCTGTCGAAGCATCGGCAAATGACGAATTGAAGTTGGTTCCAACCTCAGATAGAGCGAGTCGATCTTGGGGTCGCTTTGGTCCTGCCAACGCTGGAACAGTGGATGCGAGATCGAAGTTCAGAGATACCGAGTACTCAGGTTCGTTTGCGGGATCGTAGAAGAATGAGTTCGCTTTGGCGTACTTCTCGGCGAGTTCGACAGTTGAGTCGTCACGTCCAGTGTCACGCATGTACTTCAACGTCTGGTCATCGATCGGGAAGAAACCACATGTTGCACCGTACTCAGGTGCCATGTTTGCAATAGTCGCTCGGTCGGCGAGCGGTAGACTATCGAGACCCGGTCCATAGAACTCTACAAACTTCTCGACCACGCCTTCTTCTCGCAGCATCTGAACAATACCGAGAACGAGGTCCGTGGCTGTCGCACCTTCTGGAAGAGCACCTGTGAGTCGGACTCCGACTACTTCAGGGACGACCATGTAGTACGGCTGACCGAGCATGACGGCCTCGGCTTCAATACCACCAACACCCCAACCGAGGACTCCAAGACCATTGACCATCGTCGTATGCGAGTCGGTTCCGACACAGGTGTCAGGGAATGCAACCCGGCTTCCGTCGGAGTTCTCTTCTGAGAGCACTGCTTCCGCGAGGTATTCAAGGTTTACCTGGTGCACGATTCCTGCACCGGGTGGAATGATTTTGAGATTGTTGAACGCACCCTGTGCCCATTTGAGCAGTTGGTACCGTTCCGTGTTTCGTTCGAACTCGCGCTCAATATTCATCGCAAGTGCGCCAGCGTTAGAGAAGTAGTCGACCTGCACCGAGTGGTCAATGACCATGTCGGAACGGACGATTGGGTTGATGATCGAAGAATCGCCACCAGCGTTTGTGACCGCGTCACGCATTGCCGCAATGTCGACAACTACTGGAACTCCCGTGAAGTCCTGCAGCACCACTCGACCTGGCATGTATGGGAATTCGCTCACTGGCTTGGCATCGGGTCGCCATGACGCAACTAACTTCACGTGATCATCTGTCGCAGGACCACCATCCGCTTTACGCAAAGCATTTTCGAGCAGCACCCGGATGGAATATGGGGTCTTGGAAATTTCGATCAGACCAGCGTCTTCTAGTACAGAAAGGTCGTAGAAATTGACAGTGCCTTTTGCTGTTTCGAATGATCGCTTGGCGTCGAATGAAGTTGATTCAGGTGACATATTTCGATTGCTGCTCTTGCCGTGGCTACTATGTATCGAATTCGCAGTTCAAAAATTTACCACTCTCTGGCGGTGCTCGAGAGTCGGTGCGACGAATTCGGATAACTACTTTATCAGCGGTAGTGGCCATTTCTAAGTAACATTCGGACTCGGCTGACTGCTAGCATCCAGCCTTCCGCAACAACACTGATTTTCTAATGAACCAATCCCCTCCGACACCGACCGACCCACGCTCCGTACTCGCCCAACGGACTCCGTTCTTTTACGGCTGGGCAGTGGTGCTTGCTGCCGGTTCAACGATGTTCGTTAGGAATGCTGCCGCGACTCTAACGATCGCAGTATTCGTCTTCCCTATGAGCGAGGATCTTGGCTGGAGCCGTACGCTGATCGTGGGTGCCGCTGCTGCCGCTGGCGTGGTGTCGATGTTCGTATCACCACTGGCAGGTTGGATACTGCAACGGTACGGGGCCAGAGTATTGATGGCGTCATCGGTGTTCATTCTCGGGGCTGTCATCCTATCGCTCCGTTGGACCACGAACCCGATTAGTTTTTATGTGCTGTTTGGTGCGGGTCGATTAATGTTTCAGGCGCCGCTTCAGATCGGTGCATCGACCGCGGTTGCCCAGTGGTTCGTCCGAATGCGAGGTCGATCATCGTCAATGCTCGGTGTTTCTCACTCGTTGGGTATGGGTCTGTTTCCGTTGTTCGCCCAGCTGTTCATGAATGCCAATGAAGGTGATTGGCGAATGGCGTGGTTCTGGATGGGGATTTCGGTTTGGGTCATTGCACTTCCTTTGACATTGTTTGTCTTTGTAAACAAGCCTGAGGACGTTGGTTTAGTGCCTGACGGTGATGTCGTCGACTCAAAGGCAAACGAAGGAGCTGTCGAGAAAACGGCTGCTGAACAAGAAGAGCAATGGACTTTAAAAGAGGCAATGCGAACGCCCGCCATGTGGACACTGGCGCTGGTAGGTGGATTGGTATTTTTCATTCATACTGGAGTAAATATTCACCAGGCGGCGTTCTTGCGCGATCACGGAATTAGCCCATCTATAGCCGCGTCTGCACTGACAGTAATGGCAGGTGGAACTGCCGTCGGGAGCATCATGTGGGGCAACCTGCTCGACAGATTCCCAGTGAAGGCTGTGTATTCGGCAACTGCAGGTTGGCTTGGAGCTACGGCACTGCTGTTTTTGCTAGTGAACTCGCCTGCAATGGCATTCACCGCCGCTACGATATTTGGGATCGGGCTTGGTGGACTTCTGGTCGTGCCACCAGTCGCTGTGGCTCACTACTTTGGGCGTAGCTCTCTCGGTGCGATTAGAGGAGCAACTGAACCATTTGTAAGTGGTGGTCAGGCAATCGGGGCTATCGGAGCGGGACTAATATTTGACTACACAGGTTCATACGAAGGAACCTTCCCAACATTCACTGCTGCCGCAGTTATAGCGATCGGTTTACTGGCGTTCACTCGACGCCCTAGGAAGACCAAGACGCAAGCCTAAAAGTAACGACACGTGTTGCGAGTCGGAGACTTCAAGGCTAATCTCGCTGCATACAGGATCGATTTCACTGACTACTAATTCAAGATTGCGGTTGAAAGCTTGATTAACGGCGTTTTACATCCAAAAAACGTAGTTGCACAACTTGTCGAACAAGGCGTGTCTCACTACGTCACTCTCCCCGATTCAGAGACTGCGCACATGTACGCGGCTCTGTTGGCTGAACCGTCGATCACAATGGTTCCGGTTGCTCGCGAGGGAGAAGCCATCCCGGTAGCGGCTGGTCTCTACGTTGCAGGTCAGAACCCGGTCGTTTCAATCCAGAATGCCGGGCTATATGAAGCCGGAGATGCGTTACGTGGACTAGCTCTCGGAATCGGATTGCCGTTGGTGATGTTTATCGGGTACCGCGGTCACAACCGAAAAGGCGATACTCCAGATTCGGCGGCTACGTTTTTGGAGCCGTTCCTCCACATGTGGCGTGTGGACTACTTTGTCGTCGAATCGGATGATGATCTCGACCGCGTACCTTTGGCGTTTGAACGAGCTAAAAAATCAAATCAGCCAATCGCCGTGGCGATCGGAACTGAGTATGCCAAGGAAGGTGTTGAGCAATGATTTCTTATTCTGACGCCTGTCGAGTGCTGAACGAATCTCGAAACGAAGCCGTCTGTGTCACGACCATGACGCAAACCAACTACTGGTATCAAGTTTCACAAGAACCAGATTTGGACATCGGTATCGCCAACGCAATGTCGAAAGCATCATCGGTAGCGTTAGGGATCGCATTAGGTGACCCAGAACGCCCAGTGTTGTGTCTGGATTCTGATGGATCATTGCTGATGAATTTCGGGTCGTTGGCGACTATCGCCGGAATGGCTCCCGCAAACCTGTATCACGTTGTTTTCAACAACGGAATTTACTCAGTTACGGGTGGACAACCTGTACCTGCTCCGGGGGTGGAATACGCCAAAGCTGCTGAAGCATGTGGGTACGCGGCGGCATATAAATTCGACGACATCGAATCGTTCGACTCCGCCCTACCCGATATTCTCTCAAGCCGGGGACCTATCCTGATTGAGATCGTCGTCACACCAGAGCCGCAAGCCGAAGGCGTAGATCAAACTTGGGAATCAAACGCAAAGATGCCACAACAACTTCGCGATATACGAAAGCGTCTGACTGGCTTAGATGATTGGGGACCGGGCGGGCCGTACCTCTAAGCACTCGGAGGATGCACCCCTGATTTACTTAGCGGCGAGTGTTGGACTTGGTCTTCCGTCTTACGACGTTTAGGACGAACTCGGGCGACGATTAGCCCGAAGAGTCCAGCGACAGCGAGTACGTAGTCTGCACCAGCAGTCACCGCTCCGACAGCCTCGTCACCACCGGTTGGTACGTTGCAGCCGAACACGGTCAGGGCTGGTTCCGGTGCAAGAGAACCGGTGTCTACTCCAGTGTCATCTTGCAACTCTTCGTCGACTGCACGCATGGCAGCGACGGTTGCCGCAATATCATCCTCAGTCACATCAGGTTCACGGTCTTCGTCGATAGGTTCAACCACCTCATCTTCGGTGGTCGCAGCTTCTGAGTCTTCAGGGGTCGGTACAGATTCAGGATCAACGGGTGTTGAGTCCTCCGGCACTGCAGTCGGCTCCGCTGCTTCAGGTATTGCAGTTGCAGCAGGTTCAGGAACAACTAAATCTTCTGGAGCAGCGGTGGTCGTTACAGGGTCGGTCGGATCAGGCGTCGTCGCAGGCTCAGGAGTAGCGGAGGCAGCTTCATCCGCGTCAGATGGAACTTCAGTTGGAGCAACGGCAGCAGGAGTACCAAGTACGACTGTTGCAGTTGGAATAGGTGTTTCTGTCGGAACGGGTGTTGGAGTTGGGTCTGGTGCGTTGACGCTAAATACGCGCACAACAGCGCCGTGAATGTTTCCGGCGTCGTCACGACCAATAATTTCCAAAATGTGTTCGCTATTGGATAGAACGTCTGGGCGATACGACCAAGTTGAAGCGGATTCAGCGGTAAACCCAGCTGTTACATCGACTCCGTCTAGCTTCGCACTAATGATCGTGACGCTCGCGTGAGAGTCGCCAGAGTACTCACCAATCTCAGTAGCGTAGCTCACCGTAATTAGCGGTCGCGAAACTAGGGAAGTCTCTCGATCACCGGGAACCACGAACGGCAGTTTGATCGATGTGTCGAGATGGAACTGAACGGCTCCAGTTGGGTATCCGACTGTTTCTACCGCTACTCCACCTCTTGCAATATTGAGAGCGGCGTCGAATCCGGCGGCTTCCACGTTCTTAACGCCGTCCCCGGCTGCCGAACTGGTGAAAGTATTGCCGTCGACTGTAATCGCCCATTCGTTTACATCAACTGGTTGTGCCGAACCGAACGTCACACCGTTGATTGTTACGGTTGGATCCGTAGTTAATGTTTCGACTGTAGTGACTTTAATCTTTAGCAATCCATTCGTGATTGCGGTATCGGTTGACACATCTAGACGTGGACCAAGTTTGTCGATCGGGTTGAGTTCGTTGAGTTCGGAAGGGAAATCGGTCAGATCCGTGACAGCTCCGGGCATGATCGTGATGCGCTCAGGGGATGTTGGAATGTCTTCAAATTTGAGCCACACCGTATCCGTCACGTCTTCGAACATCGTGGCGGTTTTAGCGGACTGACCTTCAATGATGAATCGGGAAGGATCGATCGATGATTCTTTGATCGCCTCCGCCCACTTAACTTTTACAGCGTTGAGGACGTTTCCGACCGTGACTTCTTCGGTTGCGTCGTAGGCTTCACCAAGCACAACTTCGACCAACGAAGGCGGTGCGGTGTCGATGGTCAGCTTGTGATTCTGGTCGCCTTCGAGTGCCTGTGAATCAGAATGGCTAACGTTGGATGAACGATCTGTCGCTGTGACATACCAGTTCACTGGCCCGTTCGTAGATATCGCTGGCAATAATGCCGCAGCATTCCAGCCCTGGTTGATGGCAACAGATTCCGACACCGACGCAATAACTGTTTCACCGGGTTCATTGAAGATATCGTCTCGGTCGACATCAACGTGGAATTTGATCTGGCTAAGATCAACACCGGATGCTGCATCTGTGACAACAACTCTCGCCCAGACGGTCGTGTTGCTTGATGAGCTTTCGTGGGTAGGTGACGTGATCGAAACTGAAGGTTTTGTAGCGTCAACAACCACGGCTTCACTGATCAATTTCGTTGGGCTAGCATCGGCGTATTCCAGAGTGACAATATCGCCATCAATTACCTTGATGACAGGTCGGGTCTCCAACGTTGGGTCGTCCGATCCTGTCGTGACAGTAGCTTCACCTGTGTTGAACGTTGCCTCGAATGTGTGAGAAATGGTCGAAGTTTCGAGAAGTGTCAGAGTGAAACCGACAGGGTCAGACGGTGATCGAAGTGTGACAACTGTCGTGTCGTTGTGTTCGCTTCGGTAAGTGACGGTGAAGTTCTCAGCGACAGCCAGATCCTGGGTGTGAACGATTTGGAACGTCCCAGAATCTTTGTTCACCCACTGGACCGCAGCTTTCGACGTGCTGAGTTGTATGTCAGTTTCAGAAACGACTCCGTCACCGTTGAAATCACCAACTGAGGAGTTGCTCAGCTTGAATATCGTTGTGTCACCGGCCGAGCCGATAGGCAGTTCGTAAAGATTTTCGGTGGAGTCGGTGGCTTCAAACTCACGAAGCACCGTGACGTTCAGATCAGGATCGAATACCGAGATAGTCACTTCTGAATCGAGATCGGTGTGTGCCGGTGTTGCTGTTAACGTCCCGATCTGCGAGGCGAACACCGTGTTGGCATCACCTCCAGGCGCGGCAAATACAACTACTGCGAGCATCACCGCGAATAGAAGAATTTTGGATCGTCTGGTTAATCGTTGGCGATCACTAATGTGCGCCAGAACTATTCCCATACTCTGAGATTAGTCACGACTGGCAAAATCGGCATGTGTGATCGACTCACAGCCTCTCTGTGCGCAAACGCACATACGCATGAGGCGTAACCTGCCAAACCAAGAATTTGATCTCACGGAGCAATTCAGCGTTTAGTTGTCCAGATTCAGAAGCGGAAGTATCACGTGAGACGGTCTAACTTCGTCTCGGAAGATCCGGTTTTGGGCGACCATTCCGCTGGTTTCGAGGGCGTTATTCCGGCCCGTTTGCCAGTTGCGATCCCATCGAGGGAAGCTGCTGCTTGCCACTGCAACACGTAGACGGTGACCTTTTTGAAATACGTGGCTCGTTGCCCACAAATCGACTTCAAATTCGGTCGGCATGTGCGGAACCAGCGCTACTGGTTTTTCGAAAGAGTCTTTGAACCGCCCTCGTAAGATTCCGTCGCAAACAAGCATCGATGTCCCATCGGGATGAACATCAGTGATTCTCACGATCCAATCGGTGTCGATTGCTGATGTCGAAGCGTGGAGCACAGCTTTCACGGGACCAGTCACGTCGAGGTCATCTTCAAGAATTTCGGTTGTGTAGGTCAGCACATTGTCTTCGTAGCCACGCTGATCACGCGGTCCGTTGTTGTCTCCGAGGTGCCCACCACCAAACGAACGGATTGGGTTTTCGGGGTCAGACTCGTATTCATCAAATACTTCGCCGAACAAATCTGGCTTGTCAGTTGAAAGAACCCCATCGTTCAACGACTTGGCTGAACCCGAGGCTCCTGCGGAGAGATAGAAAGGAGTGTTTGTTGCCGCGGCCGGCGGCCATTCGTCGAACTCACGCCACTTGTTTATACCCATTGCAAACAACTTGACTGGCTTGTCGGTATCGACACCGTTGTCAATCCCCTTCATCCAGTGGTCGAACCACCTGAGTCGGGTCGTGAACCAGCCGAGTTTTGCCTGCGCGCCAAAGTCGACATCGCCTGCCTCACGCATGTCTGCAGGAGACGGATTGTGAACCCACGGGCCAATTGTCATTCGCTGTGAAGATCTAGCCGCAGCAGTTTTAGCTTTGGCTTGCATCCCAGAGTAGTTTCGAATGGTTCCAGCTAGGAAACAGTCGTACCAACTTCCGAAATGGTGCACAGGTACGTTGACTCTGTGATGCGAGCGAGAGTTGCTGAACTCTTCCCAGTAGTCGTCGTGATTTGGGTGGTTCATCCAATCGGTGAACCAGTCGTGTAGATCGGCGACCGGATGTAGTGGAGAAATTGGGGAGCGTTCTAGCCATTCCGGGTATTCATCTGACGCTTGATTTACACGTCTATCGGTCTCATCCTCGGCTCCAGCAGTTGCCAATTTACGGGCGTTCGTCGACGTGTGTTTGAGAGTCCACATGACGTTAAATCCGTGCTCAAACGCACCACTCCGGTAGACCCACTCGTCGTAGTAATCAGCGGACGATTGACGGGAAAACTGAGCTACTAGATGAGGTGGCTGAGTCGACAGCATTCTGTATTGGGTTGCACCCGAATATGAACCACCTATTGTTCCTATTTTCCCGTTCGACCATGGCTGTTCGGCAGCCCATTCGACGGTGTCATAGCCGTCTTGATTTTCGCCATCACCATCGTCTCTAAATGGATAGAACTCACCGTCTGAAGCGAAGCGACCCCGAACGTCTTGAATAACGGTCACGTAGCCGTGTGATGCGTAGTATTCGCCGGCCTCGAGATTCGACTCTGAAGAGGTCGCCTTATTGTAAGGAGTTCGCTCAATTAGGACCGGGTATTGCTCTTCCGTAACAGGTCGCCAAATATCGGCGCGAAGAATCGTTCCGTCACGCATTGGGACTTCGATTTCTCGCTCAACTAGAATTTCGTGTGGCCCCATTGAATTAGCCATTACATGCCCGCTCCACCATCGACGGTGATCATCGACCCCGTAATCATTGCTGCGTCGTCAGTTGCGGCAAACATGAAGGCATTCGCGATGTCTTCCGGTTGCTGCAATCGACCCAGCGGTGTGTTGTTTAACCGACGCTCGAAGTTCTCGGGATTGTCGATGCTGGTCTCCCAGCTATTTGGACTGTGCTCGTTATTGCCACGAATGAACGGTGTATCGACGTGTCCGGGTGAGATGATCACGCATCGGATGTTGTCCTTTGCGAACGAGTGAGCGGCAGATCGAGTGAGTCCGACCATCGCCATTTTCTGAGCGGCGTAAGCGGGACTGCCTCCGCCAGGTCGAATCGATGCTAATGACCCCATATTCAAGATCACTCCAATGCCAGCTTTTCGCATCGAAGGAACGACTGCTTTAGTACCGATGAAAGCCCCGTTGAGACCGACTTCCATTATTAGCTGGAACTGTTCATCCGTTTGCTCTTCGAACCCAACACGGAAGTTTGCTCCGGCGTTGTTGCACAGAAGGCTGACAGGCCCGAGTTCGGCTTCGGTTTTAGAGACCGCTTCTGCCCATGCGTTGGCACTTCGTACGTCGAGTTCGACCGCAATTGCCTTGCCACCTGCTTCGTTTATCTCGTTCGCAACCGATTCCGCGGCTTCGAGGCGATTGTCGGCAACACACACCGCCGAACCTTCGGCAGCGAATAGACGTGCTTGCGCCCCACCCATTCCGCCGCCGCCGCCAGTGATGATTGCGACTTTGCCTTTGAGACGTCCATTTGGTTCAGTTACTGCCATGTTGCTTATCCCAGCACCAATCCACCGTCGGCTTGGCGAGAACTTTCACCTGTTCCAGCGTCGTACGGGTGCTTTGCCATTTCCTCGACGTTGATGTCGATGCCAAGACCAGGCTCTTCTGACGGTATGAAGTAGCCGTCTACAACCTTCGATACGTTGGTAACGATATCTTCTTTGAATGTTCCGGCTTCCGGGGCAAATTCGTTCACATCCCAGTTCGGAGTTGCCGTTGCTATGTGAGTGTTCGCCATATTGGCTATGGGACCGAGGAAGTGATGTGGAGCCATCTTGATGTGGAAGCTCTCAGCGACCGCAGCAATCTTCCGGACGTGGGTAAATCCACCTGCCAAACCGATATCGGGTTTGAGGAAACTTACGCCTGGTTGTTGGCAATACTCCCGGAACTCCCAGAGGGTGTTATTTCGTTCACCAACAGCCAATGGAATGTTGACCTTGTCACCGACACCACCCATAGACATCACTGAGTCAGGAGCGATCGGGTCTTCGTAAAAGTAAGGCAAGAACTTCTCGATCTGCTGGGCAAATACGACAGACGAGCCGGGGAACATGTTGCGGTGTATTTCGATTCCTATATCGAAGTCCCACCCGACTTCCTCCCTGACAGCTTCGACGATTGCGGTGTTCTGTCGAATGAGATCGCCGTGCGCCAACTCACCCCAGTTTGCAGGGAACGGCGTCATTTTCAACGCTGTGTAGCCGTCGGCTTTGGTCATTCGAGCAGCTTGTGCAAAGCTCTCTGGTGATGAAAGTGGGCCCGAGTAGCCGTATGAACCTAGTAAAGGAATCGCTCGTACTTTGTCGCGAACTTTTCCGCCGAGAAGATCCCATACCGGTGCGTCGAAGCGCTTCCCTTTGATGTCCCACAACGCCATATCGATAGCACTCAGGACCGCAGTTATAGCCGGGCTTCGGAACGAGTATTTACGGTAAGCGACGTTCCATATCCGGTCGACATCTCTTGGATCGAGACCTTTTATATCGTCTTCGATTCTGTGAGTTATCACTTCCGTAGCGTCGGCATAACTCCAGAAGTTCCCTTCACCAACGCCGTACGTACCATCGTCACATGTGACTCGAACGGTCAGCCACTTCGAAACTAACCAGGTCTCAATTTTCTCGATTTTCATTTTTGTCTTTCAGAAGATTACAAAAAGCCCCCTCCGAATCGGAGAGGGCTTTATTGAATTCTTGCTAATGCAATCCGTACAGGCTGGAGTCGGTTACTGTTTCGATTAGTGACTGAATGTAGCCGTTTGCGTACGCCTTGGCACGGTGTCCCCAAGCCGTATCACCCTTCGTCATAGGAACGTGATCGTCCATGAAGAAGCCATCGAAACCGTTTTCTGCGTAAATGCGCATTGCCTTGTACATATCGACATGGCCCTTGTTTACGAAGGTCTCGTGGAACTTCGGAACGGTGCCGGATACGTTGCGGAAGTGGACGTAAAGGACACGTTCACGTTTCACGAAGTATTCGATCATGTCGTAGATGCTTTCGCCGTTGTCTTGATCGGCGCCTGCCATCTGCGAGAATGATCCCTGACAAAGCAGAATCGAGTTGTACGGACTGTCGACAATGTCGATTAGTCGCTTGTATCCCTCGAAGTTGTGCAGAAGCTGCGGGACGCCTCCAACTTCGGGCATTGGCGGGTCGACCGGATGCAGACCTAGCTTCACGCCGTACTTTTCAGCAACTGGCGTGGCTTCCTTGACCCAAGTTTCGAGACATTCCCAAGCACGATCGACTGAGAGATCCCAATCGATAACGTTCGGCCAGTTTTCCACATCAGCATCGTAGGCTGTGCCCAGAGCACCCCAACCGATGTCGACGTGACCGGTTCGGTAGAACCGAGGGTAGCGCCAGCTCATCGTATACATCGGAATACCGGCATTTCCGATGTTCTTGATGGTTTCGAGCATATTTGAGAGCTGCTCATCAAATCGAGGTCCACCAGCAATCATATGGTGTCGCATGTCGATCTGAGTGTTCTCGATAGCAGTGAGCTTGAGTCCCCACTCGTCAATGCCGTTCTTCAAGCCGACGAGGTCGGGCAGTTCCCAGATTCCGTTTCGAATCGGTACTGGTGGAGTGTTCAGAACGACGTCTTGAACTCCGAGTTGAGCCATGAAGCGCAATGCTTCTCGATTGGTGGAGCTGTTGAGTCCCATTCCGATTCTCATTAGTTGGCTCCTTTCACGACTTTGCTCATATCGACCGGGCCACCATATTCAACTTCCTTCTTCACCGATTCGATCACACCAGCGATGTATCCCTGTGCGAACAGTCGTGATCGGTAGCCACCGAGGTTTCCGGGGAAATCTTCGTCGTCGGTCATCAGCGGGCAATGATCGTCGATGAAGTTTCCTGTGAATCCTGCGTCACGATAGGTGCGCATGGCTTTCTTCATGTTGACGTAGCCGGTGTTAATGAATTCTTCGTTGAAGGATGGAGCTTGACCGCTGACGTTACGGAAGTGAACGTACATGATCTTGTTACGAGTTCCGAAGTATTCGATCATTTCGTAGATATCTTCACCGGGCATTTCGCTGAAAGTCCCCTGACAGAACTCGATAGCGTTGTAGTCAGAATCTGTGATCTCGACCAACCTCTTAAATGCGTCGAAACTACGGAAGAGTCCGGGAACTCCACCACGCTGAGGTACTGGCGGGTCTTCAGGGTGAATTCCGCATCGCATTCCGACCTCTTCTGCAACCGGAGTTACAGCCTTGATCCAGTATTCGAGGGCGTCCCACATTTGATCTTCGGTGATCTGCTCATCTGGGAACGTCGCTGGCCGACGATCGTTCTCCCAGTCGTACTGATAGCCAGTTCCGAGCGCACCGCCACGAACGATAGTCGATTGCGCCCTGCCCCAACTATTGGGCATCCAGTTGTATCCGTAGATTGGAATTCCGGCGCGCCCCATGTCTCGGACTTGCACGAGCAGATCTTCGATGAGCTCGTCTTGGCGTGGACCACCGAATATCACATCGTGGTATTCAATTTGAGGTGAGAATCCGCCCTCGATCGCAGCAAGCTTCAAGCCATACGATTCAATCTTCATACGAAGTGCCACGTACTCGTGATACTTCATGTGCCGGCTACCGGGACCGCCGTACACAAGGATATTTTCTATCCCAAATTGCGCAGCGATTTGGAGCACTTCATCGGTTGGGTTGCCGTGTAGGGCGACCATCGGTTCCATTTAGATATTTCCTTTGCGTTCCGAGAGTACTTTCAGCGAATGTGTACCTGACCGGAACGTTCGAAACTCATTGCAGTGTCAGAGATGTGGAATGTAGCACGGTGGGATCGAAACATAGCCTCGATTCGGCGTGTTGTTGTGAGTATTCGAGAAATAAAAAACCGGACGACAATCGTCGCCCGGTTTACGGCTCGAGATCACGTGGCCGGCTATCCGAACTGGTTGAAGTCAGGGTTCGGCTGAATTACCGAAAACACCGCACCTTGAGGATCTTGAATCACGGCAACTACACCAGGGCAACAACGCTTAGTCAGTGTGCAGCGTTGTTGGAACAGATCGTTCCTGGGCTAGCGATCAAGGGTTAGTAGAGGCCAGTCTCGCCAGGTTCTGGCGAGATGATGTAGAGACCAGCGCCTTTCCGTCTAGAACCGGGCATGTTTCCGTTGTTTGTGGCTGGCGGGTTCGCTTGCATTTCGGCGATTGCCTTCTCGTCGATTGTGAAGCCCCAGCCTGGGGACTCTCCCATTTCGATGAAGCCATCCACGACCCTGTTGTCGATGCTCACACCCGTGGCTGGTACAAGGTCTTTCATCTCTTGAGCGAGATGATTGTTGGCAGCGGCAGCGGCATGCGCCATGCAGCTTCCAGGTGAACCGATGATCGACACAGGCAGTTCGTACGCTTCTGCAAGATGGGCGATCTGGAAGAAGCTTGTTACTCCGAGGGTTCCGAACTGGACAACGTCAACGGCTTCGTTGTGAACCAGTGGGTAAAACTCGTCCACGCCATTAATGTTTTCGCCAGTTGCAACAGCGGTTTTGACGCCACGAGAAATTTGACGAAGCCCTCTGTAGTCCCACCTGCGACCCGGTTCTTCCGCCCACGTTAGATCGAACTTTTCTTCGATTCTCGAAATGTAACGAATGGCTTGCTTTGCCGACCAGTATTCGTTGGAGTCGATCATCAACAACGGCTCTTTGGCGTTTTGCTTGAGCACGTCCCGCATGATTTCCAGTCGGCGCATGTCCGAATCAAAATCGAGTCCAACTTTGAGCTTCCCGCCATCGATTCCGAGGTCGGCATAGGTTTGGTAGAACGCGGCTAATTCATCGTCGGTCATACCCATATCGAGACCAGATGCGTACGCCTTAACACGAGGCTCATGGGCACCTAGGAATCGCCAGAGCGGTTCGCCGGCATCTTTGGCTTTGATGTCCCACATCGCGGCATCGAGTGCACACATTGCGAGGTACATCGAACCCTCGATTCCACCTTTGAAACCGACATCGGACATCTCTTTCCAGAGTCCAATCACGCCTCGCGGGTCTTTGCCTTCGAGTACCGGGAACAGCTTTTCAACATCAGGTGAAGATGCGGGAGCGATTCCGGTAATACCGGCGTCGGTTTCTAAAAATAGGTAGGTAGCGCGTGAGACATCATCCGGAGTCACACCGTTGGCATCGCCAGTGGGATGACCCCGGTGGAACTGCCATGAAAGTGTTCGGTAACCAGTTATTTTCATCTATCTGTCCAATGCATTTTCCAACACACGTCAATTTGAACTAGAACCAGAGTATCGATCATCAATCTCGTAAAACTCCAGCTTCAACCAACGCCGTACGTAACCCGTCAGCGCTAGTAAACACGTGTCCCACGATGCCGAGATTCGTCGCCGCCTCAACGTTGACTGCTTTGTCGTCGGTGAACAATGCCTCTTCCGGACGTAGATCAGCAGCTTTCAACGCGTGCAAATACACCTGCGCCGCTGGCTTCGCTACCCTGATTTCTGAAGTGTTGATTACGTAGTCGAACAGATCGAATATTCCGTGGTGACGTAAATCGGAATTGAGACGCGAAGTAGCGTTCGAGATCATCCCGATGTTCACTTGGGATTTCGTTTCTTTCACAACGTCCAGTGCTTCTGGAATCAAAACACCATGGCGACTCACCCAGGCTTGCCACGCTCCATCAGCGTCTGAATCCGGAAACTGAGTAACCAGGATTTGCCGTACCCGCTCACGCCACATCTCGTCGCTCACTTGACCTGTGATCGCGGGTTCGAGTATTTCCGATGCGAACGCGACTCTGCGAAACGCGCTTAGCGGGACCCCGAACTCTTCTTCGAGTCCATCTAACTGATACTCCCACGTGCGTATCACGTCATCGAAGTCGAAGAACACGCATTTAATCATGGCCTGTCCTGTCCTGTCTGATTCCACCCATCTGAAATTGATCGGTCGGACAAATTACAGTCGTCCTACTGCGCCGTCAATGACATGTCTGGCGAACTATAGAACGCCTACGTCTACCAGCGCTGTGCGAAGTCCCGACGGATCTTTGAAAACATGCCCGTGCCACCCAAGTTTCGTTGCAGCCTCAACGTTTTCGACCCTATCGTCAGTGAAGAACGCTTCGTGAGGATCGATGCCGACGGCGCTCAAAGCTACGGTATAAATTTCCGCTTCAGGTTTGATCGATCCGAAGTCGGACGTGTTTACGATGTGGTCAAACGTGTCGATCAAACCCAGCGATTCGATTTCTCGATTCAAACTCGAAGTTGCGTTCGTGAAAAGCGCTACGCGAACACTGTCTCTGCATGTTCGGACGAGTTCAAGAACTTCAGTGTTCAGTGCACCATTCTTGCTCTTCCAGAATCGTAAAGCAGACTCGACATTCTCGATTGGGAATTGCTCGGCAAGCACACGCCCAATTCCCTCTCGCCACGATTCCGAGGTCTCCTCGCCTCGAATCGCCGCTTCGTATCCAGACGGCACGAAAGCCACATCAACGAACGAATCGAGCGGAATCCCTGTGCATTCATACAGATCATCGAACTCGTGTTCCCACATTCGCACCACTTGATCGAAATCGAAGAACACGCATTTGATTGGCATTAACCGTCGAAGCCTCGTTGCAAGCCTCTAATGTAGGCGATCTGGCCAAGATGTTGAGATTCTTCGGCAAGAATGTGCCCAAGAATCCACCCTATGTTCAAGGATTCCCCACGTGATTCGGAGTGCACTTCACGATCGAGATCAGCACGTTCGAGTGCGTCAATCATCGCTAGAACTGAAGCGTGGCTCGCATCGAAATAATCTAAGACAAGAGCAATATCGACTGCTGGAAAACGGCGAACTTGGTCAGGTGTTTCACCGCGACCGTATCGGTCTTCAGGCATACCGAGCTTCTTCGCCCAACCATCTCGGGTCCAAAGCTCTTCGCCGCCGAGCACAGTGGCATTCGCCCAACGATCTGAAACCCTCGCCATGTGCCAGACAGTCCAGAGAATGTGATTTGATTCTGGACCTGGCTGCCAGAGCAATTCAGCGGGTGAGAGCCCTTCAACAGTCTGCTTTAGCTTCCCGTAGTACTCGTTCAAACCGCTTTTAAGAGGGTCCCTGAATGTAGCCATGTGTTTTACCCGTTGAGTCCGCGAATAATTCCACGGATAAATGCAATCTGACCGAGATGTTGCGATTCTTCTACAACTACGTGTCCGAGTATCCACCCGAAGGTTGTAGGGCGGCCTCGCCGAGAACTTGCATTGGTCGACATATCGTCGTCGGATAGACCGTCAATCACGCTGAAGGCTGCAGTGCGTACTGCGTCGTAGTAGTCAACAAGATCGAAGATGTTTACTTCAGGGAGCGCTCGCACTTCGTCTGGAGTGTTGCTGTATCCGTTGCCTTCAGTAGCTATGCCGGTCTTCTTTGCCCAACTGCCTGAATCCCAGACGGTTTCACCGCTCGCAACAACGCCGTTAATCCAGTTATCTTCCACCCGCGCCATGTGCCAAACGAGCCAGACTATGGTGTTTGAGTCGAGGCTCGCTTGCCAACGCAGCTCAGCTTCCGTCAGACCTTCAAGCTTCTGCTTCAGCTCGTCGAGGTACTCGGTCATACCGCTTTTGATTGAATCTCTGAAATTGTTCATTGGGTGCTCCAGAGACGAAGTGTAGCTTGTCGTCAAAAAGCGGGTCCGATTTGATGGCGCCCCGCCTGTTTCGACAACCCTCGTTACGATTCCTAAACAAACTTTTCGTGGAGATCGTGTAGGTCGATTCTGCCGGAGGTGTCGTTTAAGACTGCGATGTTTTTGTCGACTTCCTCGGGCGTGCGCATACCTACCAGCGCTACGTCGACTAGTTCGTTTGAGAGTACGAACTGGAGCAAAGCTGGTGAATAATCAAAGTCGTCATCTGGTCTGACTTGCCCAATCCATCTCTGGAAAACGCTCGCTGTTAGTGAACGCATCGTCACAACGCCCATACCGGCTTTATCGGCTTCGTAGATTGAACCGAACGGTCGGGTTGGCTCATAGGTGTGCTGAAACACGATGTTGTAACAGGTCTGCATTACATCGAAACGTCCCGAAGTAATGAACTCGTAGACGGGAGGATTTTGGTCTTCGGTCGTAAAACCAATATGTCTAATTAGACCTTCATCTCGAGCTTTCTCAAGCACTTCGAGTGTGCCGCCCTTGCCCATCGTTTTATTTCTAGCTTCAGGTGTGTAGGTGGTGCCGTGTACCTGCACAAGATCGAGCGTATCGAGTCTGAGGTTTTTTAGTGAGTTTTCAATTGACTCACGCGGCTTTGTTTCGTTGTGGCTGACTTTAGTGGCAATGTAAAGATCGTTGCGATTATCCGCGATACCAGCAGCTGTAAGTCCTTCGCCGAAAATCTTTTCGCTTTCACCTGTGCCATAAGCGGCAGCCGTATCGAAGTAGTTAATTCCGACCTCGACAGCTCTGGCTATAGCCGCGGTTACGCCTTCCCGCTGAGATGCATCCACCGGAGAAAACGGGTCAAGGTAGTTGGTGAGACCCGCAGGTGCTCCACCGAACCCGATACGGGATGCCACGAATTCGGCACGACCTAACCGCGCCGAATCAAGTTCGTCGGTCAATCTAACTGCCTACCCCTGTTTCGTGACAGCTTCGATCATTGCTTGGATATAGCCGTTTGCGAAGGCACGTCCACGGTGACCGAATGCGGTGTCCTGGTGAGTGTGAGGTACGTGATCATCGATAAAGAAGCTGTCGTAACCGTTGTCGTTGTATGCCTTCATCGCTCGGTACATATCGACGTGCCCGGTGTTGATGAATTCTTCTCGGAAGTCTTCAGGGTTGGGGGCTGAAACGTTACGGAAGTGAACGTAAAGAATCTTCTTCTTCGCGGTCATTTCAGCAATGAAGTCGTACAGGGCATCGCCTTCAGAATCGAACATCTCGGAGACTGTGCCCTGGCAGAACTCAATTGCACAGTTGTCGGATGGATATATGTCCAGATATCGACGGTAGTTGTCGTACGAATTGAATAACATCGGAATTCCGCCGAGTTCTTTTACTGGAGGATCGCATGGGTGGATTCCAAGTCGAATCCCTTCTTCTTCAGCGATCGGAGTGATGATCTTGATCCAGTATTCGAGGTTCGCCCACATTTCCTCTTCGGTGTATTCACGACCGTGGGTTAGCGGCATTTCGCCGGCTTTTTTATAGTCGAATGCGGTTGCCCTTGCACCACCCCGAATCAGTTCTTCCGGGGTTCGCCATACGTGGGAAGGCATCCAGTGGTATCCGAAGATGGGAATTCCAGCTCGTGCAATGTTTCGAACTGTAGTGATCATGTTGTCGATCTGCTCGTCGCGCTTCGGACCGTTCAGCATGATGTGATCGTAGAAAGTCGTCGGCACATTTTCGAGAGCAGAGAGAGTGAGGCCGTAGCTTTCAGTTCTCCTTCTTAGGTTCACAAGATCGTGTAGCGCCCACGAACCACCTTCAGCTGGTAGCGGTGGCGTGTTGTACACGATGTCGTTCATTCCGTACTGCTGTGCGTACAGCAGATATTCGGGTGATGCCTGCTGAATTTGTCCGAGTCCTGCGCGCATGTTTTATGTCTTTCCTGATCATTAATTACTGCGAACGTATCGTTTCGCAATCGGCTGTTCGCCAACTTACACCTCGCTCAGCGTGAGCGGTAGTTATTTCGACGGCTTGCAGCATCGGTACGAAGTGTCATAGTCTGCCCGCAGGTCACATCTTTTAACAGGGGCTGAAGAGGGACATCATCACATGACAAGCGATTCACAGAATCTGTCAACATCGGATTACCCGGTAAGTCTGAATATCGACTATGACGACACTGGAAGAAATCGACTCACTGTGTTTTTCAGGATGATTACGGTTCTTCCGATCCTGTTGGTCATCAGTGGGTTCCAGACCCTGACTTGGCCAGTTCTGTTGATGATTTTGTTCCGACAGAAATACCCTCAATGGTGGTTCGATTTCAATCTCGAGATGACCAAGTTCTCGACCCGTGTAAGCGCATATTGGATGCTGCTTTCAGACTCATACCCTTCGACAGATGAGGAACAATCGACTCACCTCACACTGGATTATCCGGATGTAGGTCAACTCAATCGCTGGATGCCGCTTTTCAAGTGGATCCTGGCGATCCCGCATTACATCGTGTTAGCGGTATTGCTAATGATTGCGTCGATTTTGGTGATAGTCGGCTGGCTCGTGATTTTGTTCACTGGCAAGCTCCCCAGAGGTATTCACAACTACCTCGTTGGTGTGAGCCGCTGGTCGCTCAGAGTTCAGGCATACGCGTTTTTGCTTACCACCGATAAATACCCTCCGTTCTCACTCGATTAGTACCTCGATTTGCATTTATTGGAGGCGACCGGTTAGCCATGTTCAGTGCTTGACCGGTCGCCTTTTTTTCTGCCAGAACCCAATCGATAAGCCCACTAACTAAACTCACGATACCATCCACCGGAGCAATAGTCTGAGACAAGCGATGAGCAATGTTCTGACCTCAGCCAACTTCGACTGAGTCATTGAAGATGATCGCTAGGGGTCAACTTGCCAGTCTCAAGAATTCGTCACCAACGCCTCTCTCTTTCGATTTTTGTGCAGCACCCCGTGAGCCGGATACGCGATACTTTTCTAATCGACCGCCTTGATTGGTCGAAGCCATTTAGTCCGCCCTTCCGTCGTGGAGAGTCAATTGACAAGAGTTCTGGTCGCGTATGCCACCCGCTTCGGCTCTACGCGTGAGATCGCAGCAGCGATAGTCCACGAGCTCAATTCAGCCGGACTGGATGCTCATGCTGCTGAAGCGACGGGCGCACTTAAACCGGATGAATACGACGCGTTTGTCATTGGCTCACCGCTATACGGAGGTACATGGTTGAGTCAGGCGGGTATGTTTGCCGCAATCACGTCTGAGCGTATCGACGGCAAACCCGTCGCTCTTTTTTCAATCGGGACACTCGGAGTCAGCAACGAAGAAGGCGGAAACGCCGAGCATGCTGAGTACGTTCGAAACCTGAAAGAAGTGGCTCCAAAATTAAACGTGGTGAGCGATGCGCTGTTTAACGGCTACTTTGAGCGAGCAAATCTGCCGTGGTATCTACGGATAATCGACCGGTTTGCGCCCACCCCACAAGGTGACCACAGGGACTGGATCGCAATTCAATCCTGGGCGAAGACGTTATCTACTGAGTTCGGTGCGGAGTAGTCTCGATACCACCAATGTTTATAGATACTCACGCTCATATTCACCAACACTCGTCAGATGAGTCGGACGACATCGTTGAGCGCGCCACGGCCGCAAACGTTGGAGCGATCATCACGGCTGGTACAACGATTGCAGACTCGCAGTTGGCGATCGAAATGGCGAAGAATTACTCATCCGTTTTTGCCGGAGTGGGAGTACACCCTACCGATATAGATAATCGCCTAACTGATGATGATTTCGCTCGGCTCAGCGAGTTGGCGGACTCTGATCACGTGGTGGTGATGAGCGAAATTGGTGTGGATCACCAAGACAAATCGCCTGATCATGAATGGCAGGCAGAAGCGTTCTATGGGCAGATCAAAATTGCTCGTGAGCACTCGCTACCGATCGTTTTTCACATTCGTGAGCAAGCCGACGACTACGATGCCCACTCGGCCCGTGACGCCGCGTTGTCGATACTGAAAGAAACCAACGCTGGCGAGCTTGGTGGAACGGCACACTACTTTCAGGGTCGTTGGGGATTCGCCAAAGAGTTGTTAGATTTGGGGTTCAACATTTCGTTCGCAAAAACACTGACTCGAATCGTCGATTTGGAAGAAACAGCGCTGCGTACTCCATCCGATCGCATTCTTGTTGAAACTGATGCATATCCACAGACGTTCAAGAAGAATCGGGCAAAATGGACAGAGCCTCAAGACATTCCGATTGTGGCTGAAAAACTAGCTGTACTGCGCAGAGCTTCGGTCGACGAAATCCGTGAGACCAGCACGCAAAATGCCCTGACAATGCTTGGTTCAAGATCAGATCTAGTAGCTCCGGTTCTTGAAAATTATCGAAACTGGTGAACTCACCCAAGTAATTTCGCTATAAAATTTCCTGACGACGCGTTGTTTCTCGCAGGAAAGCTTTCCTCGTGTGAGCAAATCTAATAAAGCAGCCAAGATACGTTTTATGCTTCCGAATTCATCAAACATAGGCCTGAAGGAATGGGCGGTAACGTCCAATGCGTTAGGTCGTGGCGAACAGATTTTCATGCTCAGAAAAGGTGGTATCCGTGAAGACGGTCGCCACTTCAAAATCGAACATGAACAGTTTTTCCTCTACCCAGGGTTGTTCCACGAAGGAGAGCTTCTCCTGAAGAAGGACAAGCAAAAACTCCTCATCGAAACGACCGATGCCGACTTCAGCAATGAGATAACTCTCTCGGTGTTCTGCAAACTTGCGGAAACTATCGAGATTTCTGAAGAGCAGCAGGTTCGATCTCTAGATGCATTCCATATTTGGTCGGAAGAGTTCCCTGTAAAACGTTTCAACTGGAAACCTCGTCATCCGCTCAAACTGATGATCGTTCGGGCCTATCGACTGAACAGTCCAGTGACTCTGCCGGTTGATTCCACGTATGCAGGTTGCAAGTCGTGGGTCGATCTCACAAACGAAATCGATCTGACAGACATCACACCTGCACTCTCTAGTACCGAGTTCAACACTCAGGTATCAGCCATTCACGCAGCTCTCGCCGCAGAACCAATTAACGCTTAGTAAACACTTCTACTCAACCAGTAACAGCTCAGGATCAGCACGTTGAAATACCGCCAGATACAGTCGACCGACCTCACCGTTTCCGAAATTGGTTTCGGCGTGTGGAGCGTAAGCATGAACTGGTGGGGTGAGGTCAAGGAAGAAGATGGAATAAATCTTCTTCAGAAAGCTGCTGACAATGGAATCACGTTCTTTGACACCGCAGACACCTATGGTGCTGGCTATGGTGAAGAGATCATTCCGAAGGCGTTGGCTGATCGTCGCAAAGACTTGGTTATTGGAACCAAGTTCGGCTACGACATCGAGACACCACGAGAAGGTCATAAGGAGCGTCCACAGGTTTGGGATGCAGACTTTGTAAAGCGTGCATGTGAGAACAGTCTCCGCCGATTGCAGACCGACTACATCGACATCTACCAGTACCACAATCCTCGCCTTGAGGCGTTGCAGCGCGACGATACCCTCGCTGCGCTCGAAGATCTGAAAGCTGAAGGAAAGATTCGTCACTACGCTGTGGCAGTCGGTCCTGACATCGGCTGGCTCGAAGAGGGTATGTACACGATCAATGACATGAAGGTTCCAGCTGAGGTGATCTACTCGATCCTCGAACAGGATCCGGCTGACGTAATGATCGTGGCCGCCGAGAAACAGGGAGTTGGCCTGTACTCAAGGGTGCCTCACGCTTCAGGAATGCTCGATGGCAAGTACACCAAGGACACGGTCCTTGATGAAAGCCCATTCGATCCATCGGATCACCGCGCTTACAGACGAATGCACTGGTTGAAGAATTCGATCCAAAAGTTAAAGAAGATCGACTACATGATTGCCAACAAACCAGCGACTGTTGGTCAGATCGCAATCAAGTTCACGTTGATACCAGAGATTATGGCTTCGTGCCTGCCGACGATGACATCTGTCGAAGAGATCGATGAGTATGCGGCAGCCTGCGATATCGACGATATTCCTCAGGATGAGATCGATCAGTTAGCTCCGCTTTACGCAGACAACTTTGGCGTTGGTGATCCTGATCCACAGAAATCCAGCACTTCAGGCACCGGCTGGATCGATCACAACGGACAGCCTGTAGACCGCAAGTTGATGGTCCCTGGTGAATAGCTTCCTAACGTCGTTTTTGCGAACGGCGGCGGTGTGAACTCTTGCGGCTCTTTCGAGCGACCGGGAATTTAGACTTGGGCGAGAACGTCCAAGTACGGGCCGTACTATCGTCCAAATCTACAGTTGTTGCCTCCGCGCCCACTTCGGTCACAACAGGACTTACCAGTTCGACAGGCCGCGGCGGTGGGCTTTCACCACGTGCGCGTCGCAGTTCACCCTCAACGTAGTTGAAATCTCTCTGCGGAATAATATGAAGCATCCCGAAGAATGCGTGCGGCCAAAGGTGTGGTGGCCACTTTTTCACGTATTCAAGGGTTGGCCCTACTTGATAACCATCGACGTAGGCTGATTGATCGAGCACTACGTCGGCATCAAGCTCTACACGGTGCGGGAATGTTTCTTTCTCACTATGGTGCTTCCAGATACGCTCGTCGTCTTCAAAACTATCGGACGTGACGGTAGCTGTTGCTGCAAAGCCTTTTCTATCGGACACGTAATAGAGGACCCTGTCTTCAGGTCCCATCCGAACCGCTTTCTTGCGGTTTTTCGTGTCGACACCTTGCATGGAAAAACCACGAGCGCGAGTGATGTCCAGGTTTTCCTGAGTCGTCACAAGCATCCAGTAGGTTTTGCCCATTGCGCGATCACTTCCGATTTATGGCGGCTTCGCTAGTGGGCACAATGATATTTCATGTGGCGTCCTAAGTGTGAAGCATTCGATAAACTGCAGTCCGATCAAATTTTATAAGTAAGTAATTTCATGACCGATTCTTCCGCAACAAGCAATATCGAACTCAGCGTTACCACCTTTCTCGACTCAACCGGTGTGCCATATGAAGTTGTTGAGATCGACCCAACATTTGCTGACACCGCTGAGTTCTGCGAGAAGTATGATTTCCCCCTTGAGAACTCGGCAAACACCATCGTCGTCGCCTCCAAGAAGAAGCCGAAAACTTTTACAGCTTCAGTTGTAAGGGCGACTCACCGTATCGACGTGAATCACGTGGTTAAGCCGATGATGAACGTTGGTAAAGTTTCGTTCGCTAGAGCCGAAGAAACTGCTGAGTTGACGGGGATGATGATCGGCGGTGTAACTGCGCTGGCATTGCCCGCAGAGGTTCCAATCTATGTCGATCATGGTCTGATGAACCTCGACTACATCATCTTGGGGGGTGGGAGCAGATCGATAAAGATCAAAATCTCACCGGAAATATTTCATTCCGTCCCGAACTCTCAAATCGTCGAAGGATTGGCAGGAGAGTAGGTCAGATCGGTTCAGATTTGCCGCTTGCAGCAGATCGATATGCAGCCGATATCACCATTGATGGTCCAAGTGCTCGTTGTGCCGACATGATGGGAGCACTCCCCTGCTCAAGGCAGTCTAGGAATGCTTCGATATCGTCCGGATACCAACGTGTTTCATCCGCCACTGGAGCGTAGGTGGTCTTCTTCGGGATTCCAGCTGCCTGTTGAGTAGATCGCCACATTCCCATTGGATCCTCAGGATGCGGTAGAGGTAGCGTGGGCGGTTCACCTGTCGCATAGATTTCGAGACGCGGCTCCCAAGCGTCGAACCGTTCTGTTCCTTTCTCACCAACTAGCGTTATTCGATGCGGGCCACCAGCGGGATGACTATTCCAACCGATGCGTCCACCGGTAGCAGTAGCGACCATACCGCCCTCAAACGTCATGGCTACAGAGCCAAAATCCTCAGTGTCATTTAGTTTGTGCTGCTCGAAGAAATAGTTGCCTGTGACCGCAGTCACTCCTGTCGGTTCAGAATCCACCAACCAAAGACAAAGTCCGATTGGATAGACGCCTAGATCGAAGAATTCTCGCTTCGATTCCACAAAAGTAAATTCGGCTGGCACTGAGGTTTCTTTGCGCAGGCCGGTACTAGCTTCCGTTCCACCCGGACCTTTCGCAAACAGGATATCGGTGTGCACTGCAAGCAGTTTTCCAAGTCGACCAGACTCAACGCAGGCCTTGGCAGCCTTTGCCCACGGTGTGTGAACGAACGAATACATTTGCGACACGACTCCGCTTTCCGCAATGGTGTCAACGATGGTTGTTGCGAGTGCTCCGTTTGATGCGAGTGGTTTGTCGAGATATAGAATTTTTCCAGCTTTGGCACACGCAACCGCAACTCGATGGCGACGCTCGACGTCTGCACACATGCTGACAATGTCGACCTCCGGAATTGCGAGGGCTTCTTCTATGCCTTCGATGTAAGGCACACCGTACTGCTCAGCCATACGTATATTCAACGTGCGACGCCGTTCATCGATGCCTGATTCGTCGGCAATCGCTATGATGTGGGATCGCCTATCAGCGTTGAACCCGGCGGCATGATTTTCTTGATGCGTCTGCATTCCACCGATGCACAAAACTCCGAGAGACTTCATCGTTGCCTCACCTGATCTACCGTCGAGCTACCACCGTTGGTTCCGTCGAAATAGATCGATCCCGCTGACCCAAGGATCATGATTTCAGGTGCGCTACCGAAGCCAGTATTAGTGCCCAACGGACCAGCTGAAATCAATGCGCTGGCGCCGTTTGGCCATGCGACGTGAAGAGTTCCGTGTGTGTCGGAGTCGCCGCTTCGCTGCTGCCGTACTGGCTCACCACCGAATATTTGATTGCACAGTTCAAGTGCAGAATTCAGTGAATCATCAACTGTGGTTTCCGAATCAAGACGATCTAGCAATCGAACGAAACGTGGAATACCGATTCGTTGATCGCCGACGGCAGCCACAACTGTTTTTGACAGGCGATCTAAGTATGTTGCTCTGCTCGACGTATTAGGCATGACGAGATGATACCGCCGTGCCTGAGCAATTTGGCTATTGCTCGGGACGAGACTGGTACTTGCTGCGAATCCAGATCGCTATACCGTTCATGCTGAGAAGCACAACGAGAAGAACTATGATTCCGGCTGCTGCGATGCCTCGGAATTCATGCTGAGGCTGGCTAATCCAAGTGAATATCTGCAACGGTAATACTGTGAATTTCGAATCGGGAGAAGTAGGAATGAATGTGACCCACACCAGCGACGAAATAATTAGGATTGGAGCAGATTCTCCGATGGCACGAGACAGAGCAAGGATTATTCCACTCATCATCCCAGGTAGTGCTTGCGGAAGCACAACGGCCTTTACAACTTGCCAGCGATTCGCACCCATTGCATATGCTGCGTCTCTGTAACTAGATGGAACAGCTTTAATAGCTTCTTGTGAGGCGATTACGACAATTGGCAGAATCAGAAGAGTCATTGTCAGCGCACCGGCGGTGACGTTTCGTGAACCATTGAACAAAAATTGCACGAATACGGCTAGTCCGAGAAGACCGTAGATGACACTTGGGACGCCAGCGAGATTAGCGATGTTCAGTTCGATTATTCGGCTGAATCGATTCTTCGCAGCAAATTCTTCGAGATAGATCGCTGTGCCTACTCCGATCGGAACTGTCAGCAGTGCAGTGAGACCGACGATCCAAACCGTTCCTGCTAGCGGTGCAAGAATTCCGGACGCTTCAGGCTTACGAGATGCATAACTAGTTAGGAAGTTCCAGTTCAGGAACGGTAGACCATCGATTAAGACATCGAATAGCAGTGCCGCGAGCCCGAGAATTCCTATGACAACGGCGAGTACGAAACCGACCACGAATATTCGATCACGGAGAACGCGTATGGCGTGCAGTCGCTGGCGGTTGTTGGAGGTGGTTTCCGTCTTATTCATACTGCTGCCTGAATCGAGAGATCACCCAGCGACCAACGATGTTCATTCCAAGGGTCATTACAAACAGGAGCAGTCCGACCGCGAAGATCGTCTTGTACTCAAGCGAACCTTGTGGAGTTTCACCGAGGCTGACCTGAACGATGTAAGCGGTCATAGCTTGAACACTCTCAAGCGGATTGAGCGTGAGGTTCGGAGTTGCTCCAGCGGCAATCTTCACGATCATCGTTTCACCGATGGCACGTGAAACCGCAAGAATGAACGATGCAACTATTCCTGAAAGTGCTGCCGGAATTACGACTTTTGTCGACACTTCGAATCGAGTGGCCCCGAGTGCATACGCAGCATCTCGAAGGGATCGTGGAACGGCGACCATAGCGTCTTCACTCAAGGTCGAGACCATTGGCATGATCATCAGTCCCATGACTAGCCCTGCCGATAATGCGTTGAACACGATTACCTGATCATGTCCAAAAATGTTCTGCAATATTGGCGTTACGAAAGTCAGGGCGAAGTAACCGTAGACGACGGTTGGTATTCCGGCTAAGACTTCTAGGATCGGCTTAAGAACTCTGCGGAGTTTCTCGGGAGCATATTCAGATAGGAAAATCGCCGCACCAAGACCGAGAGTGAGTGAGACTATTCCAGCGATCAACGCGATTAGAAGCGTGCCGCCGACCAGAGACAGAACGCCAAATTTCTGAGGCGAAAAGAGCGGTGCCCATTCAGTTGTGAACAGGAATTCCCAAACGGATACTTCGGCGAAGAATCCCGCGCTCTGGGCTACGAGGATGATCACGATACCGACGGTTGTGAGAATCGAAATCAGCGCTGCAGCGCGGAGCAGCCACGTGACAATGGACTGTTCCATATGCTGTCGACGGCGACGGCGCGCTACCTGTTCAAGGAGCGCGTAGTTTGATTCGATTTCGGTGTTTGTAGCCATTTAGCCGGATGTAGTTTGAGTGGGCCGCATGAACGAGAATATCTTCACAGCGGAATCAGAACATTCGAGCAAAAAAAGAGTCACGGTGAGTATGAAGCTCACCGTGACTCCAGATTGCCGGTTAATTGTTAACCCTGCGTTATTGATAGTCCTGTTTATCGTGACTATCGGGCAGTTCCAGAAGCTAATTCAGATCTGTGAGTTGAGCCTGGTAATCTGCTTCCGAAAGCCCCACGTACCCAACTTCTTCCGCAAGCTCTCCGGCGTTGTTCATGTAGAACTCGATGAAGTCTTGAACTTCTGGGCGTTCAAGCGAGGCATTGTTCACATAGATGAACATGGGTCGTGAGAGCGGTGAGTATGTTCCGTCATTGATAGTGGCGATACTTGGCTCAACACAACCTGCTCCACCGTCAACTGCAACAACGTTCAGGATTCCAGAGTTCTCGGTGTAGTAGGCGAATCCGAAATACCCCATGGCGCCTTGGTCACCTGAAACTCCCTGCACCAAAACGTTGTCGTCCGAAGAAGCTGTGTAGTCGGAACGACTTGCATCCTCTTCTTCGTTGATCTCGGCAGTGAAGTAGTCGAACGTTCCTGAGTCGGTGTCAGGACCGTAGAGTCGCAAAGGCTTGCTTGGGAACTGGCTGCGTACTTGGTTCCAGTTATCAACCTTAGATCCAGGTTCCCAAATCTGTTTCAGTTCTGCAGTTGTAAGGCATGTGACAAAGTCATTAGCGGAGTTGATCGCCACTGACAGTCCATCGTAAGCAACGGTGAATTCTGTGTATTCGATACCGTTCGCAGCAGCCTCTTCCATTTCAGATTCTTTGATAGGTCGGGATGCATCCGAGATGTCAGTCTCACCAGTTACAAACCGTTTGAATCCGCCACCGGTACCTGAAATTCCAACTGGAATTTGCACTTCAGGTCGGTCACGGCGGAATTCTTCAGCAACCGCTTGAGAGATTGGGAATACGGTTGAAGAACCGTCGATAAGTATTTCGGACGAGTCAGCGTCATTTTCAGAACCACCACACGCGGCGACAATTCCTAATACAAATAGCGAGGTAATAATGAGAGCAGTTTTTGAATATTTCCTGAGTTCTGTCTTGATCACGTTGTTCAGAGCTCCTTGGCTCTTGATGCGTAACGTTTTAGTTCTCGATGTAGTAGCAACAAGAAAGATCTTGCTGGTGACTACAGATTGATCGGTCACCATTAAGCCGAGGTTAACTGCGGACGAACGACGGTTAACGTCGAGTTAAATGAGCGCGAGTCACAGAGCGAACTGAGTTAGTCACGCTCTGTCGGAATCGTAAACGCAAACTCACTACCTTCACCGACGGTACTGGTGGCAGACATGACGCCACCGTGCGCTTCAACGATATGACGAGCGATCGAAAGCCCTAGGCCAGTTCCTGGTTGAGAGCGTGCCGCATCGGTTTTGAAAAACCGCTCGAATATGTGGGGCATGTGCTCGGGTTCGATTCCTAGTCCGGTATCGGCGATGCTAAACCACACTGTTTCATCGTCGATCCAACTTTTCACGGTGACAGCGCCTCCAGAAGCAGTCCACTTAATCGCGTTGCTAATCAGGTTGGTAAATACGTGATCGATTTTGTTGGCATCGACTGAAACTGGTGGGAGTTCTGCAGGGACATTAATGTTCAGTTCAATATCGGAATCTACTGCGACTGCCGAGAACTGTTTGATTGCGAAATCGACAAGGTTCCTTGGTTCGACACCTTTGAACTCCATCGGTGATTCACCAGACTCGAGCCGAGATAGTTCGAGCATTTCAGCAATTAACTGATCCATGCGGTCGACGTCTTCACGAATCATCGTCAAGAATTGGGCAAGACCTTCAGGATCGTCGATTGCACCGCGCTGGAGCGTTTCTGCTGACGCTCGGATACCTGCAAGTGGCGTGCGCAATTCATGAGAAGCGTTTGAAACGAACTCGCGCCGAGTGGTGTCCAGACGACGTAAGTCGGTTAAATCTGTGAGTAACAGTAAAGCTCGAACTGCATCGGAATCAGGCCGTGGAAACGGAGTCGATACAGCCATCAGCATTCTCTGATTATCGAAAAGTTCAATTTCAGCTGAAACAGGTTTTTCACTTTCGATCGACCGATTTACAACATCGATTACGTCGGGGTGATTCGTCAACGAAGTCAGCTGCATACCGGGCTCGACTTCACCGAGTGATGAAAGCAATTCAACCGATGCCGGGTTTGCTGATTCAATAACGCCTTGGTCATCGACAACCACAACTCCTTCTCGCATCGAATTTAGGATCGAGGCGAGTCGGATGCGTTCGGCCGAGTCTTCGGAAATATCGCTATCGACCCTGTCTACAAGCCGGTTGACTGCTCTTGCCAGACGCGTCAGCTCAGCGGGTCCTGTCGGATCTAGACGGTGAGTTCGATCAATAGAAGTGGTTCGAATTACGTCCTCAGTTAATTCAGAAAACTGGGCAGTAAGCCGAAGCGAAAGAAATACCACTGCGACAATTGCAATCACACCGGCGAGGACTGTACCGATCACGCCAAACATAAGCGTGCCGGCGGCAACTAGAGCCACGAGCCCTGCAGTCTCGATCAGCATGCGCCATCTAAGCGAAATGTTACTCAACTACCACGCCTACTTTCTTCAGCTCGCCGAGAGCTTTGCCAGTCGAGTTTGCTCACACACTTATTCGATATCCGACACCACGCACCGTTCCGAGCAACGTTGGTTTTGAAGGGTCTTTCTCTATCTTCAAGCGAAGCCACCTGACGTGCACGTCTACCGTACGGGTATCACCTGAGTACTCGAAGCCCCAAACATCTTGAAGTAGCTGATCACGAGTGTAGACACGGCCTGGGTTTGCAGCGAGATGGGCAAGAAGGTCGAATTCACGAGGGCGCAAATCGAGCTGTTTGCCGCCGAGTGTCACAGCACGTGAACCACGGTTGATTACAAGATCGCCAAGATCGATTATCTGGTCACCTGAGGTCAAAGAAACTGACTTCAGCATGTCCATTCGGCGAATCTGCGCACCGACTCTCGCCAGCAGTTCACGCATGCTGAACGGTTTAGTGACATAGTCGTCGGCTCCCGATTCCAGACCACCGATTCGATCCATTTCTGCGTCGCGAGCAGTGAGCATGATCACAGGAACAATCGAGCCGTCGCGGCGAAGAGCCTTACATACTTCGATTCCGTTCAGAGTAGGCAGCATAAGATCCAAAATAATCACATCGGGATCATTTTGCCGAGCGCTTACGAGTCCTTCGCTTCCGTCGTCCGCAACTACCACGTCGTAACCGTCTGCCACTAAGTTGTAGCGCAGTGCTTCTCGGAGAGTTCGATCGTCTTCAACAACGAGAACTTTGAATTTTCGATCTGAGGACGAAGTGGCTGACAAACGTGCGATCTCCAAAGCGAACAATCATCGATATAGATGCGTTTCGAAATGGAGTATACGTTCATCACACCGAAAATCAGAAGAGCCACACGCGCTGCGCTAATGGAATCTACGCTGCCAGCGCTTCTTCGATTTCCAATTCAGCCGTGTACTCGAGCGGCATTCGGATGGTCATTATCGTTACGTGACCTGGTTCGCTTTGGGCGATAATCTCACCGTTGTGGTATTCAATGATCATCCGGCAGAAATAGAGCCCGATGCCCGTTCCAGTTTGGGCTCGAGTGCCTTCGTTATCGGCACGGAAGAATGCACCGAACACGTGAGAAAGATCTTCACGCTCAATGCCAATACCCTGATCTTCGACCGAGATTACGACTTCGGAGTTTTCGGTACGGATATCGATTGAGACATCTCTGCCGCTGGGTGAATACTTCGAAGCGTTCGTCACTAGGTTCGACAAGACTTGTGTGAGTCGAATCTGATCGGCAAACATTTCTACCGGTGTTTCTGGAGTTTTGATTACGAATTTCTGATTCTTGTCGCGAAGAATTGGGGTGAACGAATCAGTTAGTTCAGCGATCATCTCACCAACATCGAATCGAACAGGTTTTAGTTCAAACTTCCGCTGCTCGATGAGGGTAGCGTCCAGCAAGTCGTCGATGAGCACAGCTAAACGTCGACCGCTGCGCTGAATGATGTTCAGCTGGTGCGTTTGCTGATCGACTAGGTTGCCATGTCGATTTCGAGTAAGAACATCGGCGAACGCCAAGATGCTGGTGAGCGGGGTTCGAAGCTCATGTGAAACTGTAGTTAGGAAATCGGATTTAGCTGACGCTACACGCTGAAGTTCTCGACGTTCAGCCTCGGCCTGTTCCCATTCGAGTCGGGTTTCCGCCAGCTGCATAGATTTTGCATGCATTTCTGCCGTTGCGATGGCTCCGGCAATACTGGATGCAACAGTGTTGAGTAAAGATAAATGATGACGAGCGTATCGCTGCCGTGGCGCACCGACAACTGTGATTGTTCCGACGGTGGCTCCCCCAACTTTCATCGTTGAAGTGAGTTTGCGTTGGTTAGGTGTATCGCCGGCAACAGGAGTCACACCGTAGGACCACTGGTCCTCAGTGTCGTCATTGACTCCTGTTGCCAACGAAATTGAAACACCATTTGCTGGAACGATTTTGAAAAGATCATGCGCGAAATCGGGCATTGAACTTTCAATATCCAGCGATGAGCTAATTGTCTTGGCGAGCGCTGATATTGTCTCGCGTTCCACTAGCTCACGTCGCAGTCGCTTGTGCAAACGTAGGTTCGCGAACGAACCGGCAACTGCATCAGCCAGCTTTTGTGCGGTGTGAACATTGGCAACGTCGAACGATTTTGGCAATTTACTTGCCACCGTCAACACACCGATCACAGTTCCATCAGCGATGATCGGGGCAGTGATCATCGAGCGGAGGCCTGCTCTGTACATCCACCAGGCTGGAGACTTCCCGTTATGGGCCGCCTGATCAACCTCGCACATGGCTGCTGTTTTGGTCGAAAAGACCTCTTGCTGGGGCACAGCATCGAGGCTAACCGACCATGTGTCGGACATTCCGCTGATCCTTACTCCGCATTGGAGTAGGTTGTCGACGGTCCACTCGGAGTGATCCACTTGCGCCAGACTGAAGTAATCGAAATCGATCATCTTCGCCATCTGCTTTGCAAATCGCTCCCCGTGATTTGGGGACTCGAAGTTATCTCCGAGTATCTGTCCTGCTTCTAGTAGTAATTCGGCTTGACCGTCTCGACCTGATCCAAGAGTCACAACCTTTGTCAGCCAGCTTTTCAGCCGCCCGGGTTGATCTTGGTCAGAGGGGTATGTCGAATTGGCTAATGCCATTGGGGCTGGTCGAATCCGTACTTCTACCGAGAAAACGCCAATGCTGCTGCACTGGCATAAGCTCAGTATTCAGCCCACATGAGTGTTGCGGCTATGACCAGTCGGATTCTCTAGGTAAAACGTCTGGCTCATTGGCTCAGTCGTGATCCCACAGGCTCATTGCGGTTAGCGTATGGGTGGTTACACGCACACGATTGGACCGCCTATTACACGTTGGCGCTCTGTCCGGATTCGACCGATCGATACGCAGCATCGATCATTTCGACTGCTCGCATTCCAGCCCACCCAGGTGCCCAGTTGGTCGAACTCTTACCGCTAACAATGTCGGCGAAGTTGGCAGTTGGGCCACCACCGAAATACTCACCAGCGTCTGACTTCAAATCCATATCGAAGTTGTTGCCATCATGGCGAAGCACTTCAAGTCGTGCTCTGTCTACGTCGATACTCATCACACCTTCAGACCCGAAAATTCGGACATCCAGCTGAAACTGTTGGTTGTCCGGCAACGCTCCCGCCCCACTAAATGAGCCAATCGCCCCACCAGCGAATCGAACAGAGAACGAGTCGTACAGCTCTACCTTGCTTGTAGGAGAAGATGTCAGAGCAGAAACGGATTCTGCTTTCAGCCCGGTGAGCCAATAGGCTAGTCCTGCCGAGTGCGACATTTGAGCCAGCGCATATCCTCCGCCAGCGATAACCGGATCTGCCCAAGTATCAGCAGCTGGTGCGAACATGTTTTCACCCGCGCCTCCTCCGGTGGATAGAAATTGCTTACCTTCTAGGAGCGATCTAACTGGTGACGCCATGTGACACATAACGAATTCGATCTCTCCAACCGCACCTTCGTCCATACGTTTTTTAGCTTCTTGGATGAACTCTCCGTAGTGCCAACCGTAGGGGACCATTAGTTCGACACCCTGACGTTCAGCCTCTTCAACAAGCTCCCGAGCTTCGCTGGCTTTAGTGGTAAGTGGTTTCTCACACAACACGTGCAGACCTCGTTTTAACGCTGCTAGTGCGTGTTCGTAGTGCAAGGTGTGCGGTGAAGCGACTACGACACCTTTAAGTCCCGGCGTATCGAGAAGCTCTAGGTACTCTTCGGTCGCATGGGTAAAACCAAATCGGTCTTTTACCTGCTGGAGTTCATCAGCTCCGAGGCGGCACACGCTCGCCAGTTCGATATCGTCACGTTCGATCAATACTGGAAGGTGATTTGCTGTCGCCCACCAACCCGCACCGATGAGTCCGATCTTGAATTTTCTTGAATCTGACAAATATCTAGCTCTCGTCTTTCCCACTAAACCCAAGCATATCCATCACATCGTTCAACGCCGAATCAGTTGCTTGCTTCTTAGATCCCTTGCCGCGCTGCGATTTAGGTTTTCGCTTCTTCTTTACTTTAGGTTTTGCAGCTTCAACCCGCCGTGCCTGACAAGTTGTGCAGGTGCATGTTTTCGGATGCTGCGCATCGGATCGATGATGGCGTTCTTTCATGTTGAGGATTCTATTGGAAGATTTCTAAATACGAATGACCCTAGTGGAACGCTGGGTGATGCCCTCCGGCGTCGCGTTCGATCATCTGATTTACATCGGCTACCGTCAGTGGGTTCGTTGGCCAATCATCAGGCGAAACGTGTGAAAGCCTCAGCAGAAGCCGAGCGAGTTGTCCCGCATATTCCTTTAGTTCTCGGACGTTGAGTTTATTGGCGGCGTCGCCTGCTTCGTGGTGGAAATTGGCATCTTCATGTCGTCCCCAGAACCGCCAACGCCAAGTGATAGAAGCATCGATCGCTTCCTCGACAAACGGGAAGTGATCGGAGTGAGCATCCATGTGCGATAGAACGTGACATTTTAGACCGTCGTCCATCGTATCGAGCTGCGACTGCATGAATTTACGCAGGTGCGGGAACGCTAAGACGATTCCCTTCATGTGACCAGTCGAAAGTTCGTCCAAATTTATATTGAGTAGCGGCTTTGCTTCTTTGTTCGCCACACCCTCGGAGTAGTGACTAGCTACGTAAGCCCTGGCACCTTGAAGGTGTTGTTCCTCTCCGCTCCATGTGGCGAATCTGATCGACATTCCTGGTCGAACGCCCTGTTCTTTTACCAATGCAGCCAGCACTCGCGCTGTTTCCATTACTCCGATGGTTCCCGAGGTATTGTCGTTGCCTCCTGAGGTTCCGAGTACAGTATCGTGGTGTCCCGCCAAGATCAGGTGACGATCGGGATACGTTGCCCCTTTGATTTCGGCAACCGTGTTGTGTGCTTCGGAATCGAAGTATTCGGATTCGACCGACACTTTGATTCGAGGAGAACCCGAAGCTATTCGTCGTAGATAAGCGCCGTCTTCCGAGCTGGTCTTGACTACAGCTATCGCATCTTTTTGAGGTCCGATATTCAACCATTCGTCTGAGTTTGCGTACTCCATGCGTCCGCCAGTTTTCGGCTCGATTGCTATTACGCAAGCGGCACCAGCTTTGGCTAACCGAACGATGCGGGCTGAGAACGGTTCTGCTGACGTGAACGGCTCTGGGGATATTGATGCAAGGACTATCGAGTCTTTGATCCGCCCATCAAGACCGTCTACTTCGTGAAGAGACGCGTGCCCGGCGTCGACGAGGGGTGTCGTGATGTTGATTGACTTGCAGCGCAGGAACGGCAGTGCGGCTATCGGACGATTGTCGTCGTCGGGTAGCGAAATTGTGACGTCACCGTGATTCCATGAGTCGAGTGTGAACGGTTCGACGTTGGCACTGTCGACTCCGGCAGCTTCCATCTGATCTCTGATGTAGGCAGCAGCCCGACGTTCCTCTGCTGATCCACCCCAGCGTGGACCAATCACATCCGCCAGTTCTGTCAGGTGCTGTTTGATCAATGAGCCGGACCATGCTTCGCCCATTAGAAAACGATCGATATCGTGCCAGTTCATATCCAAATTGATCACCATTTTTGTATTTGGGTTACCCCTCCACCGCGCCAGAAAGTCCTTCATGGCGGATGCGAGCCGTATGTTACGGGTAATCATTCGGTCAGTGGGCGAATTTTCCTTACTGTCTCACCATGCGCAATCGCCAGGTACAAAGACTACGTTTGGTATCCTTAGAGGTATCAAAGCGGTGCAAATTCGTTGCGTAAGCGTAGACGCAATACCACGCGAGGTGAGCAATGATCGTTTCTACAACTCAAGATATTCCTGGACGAGAAATCACCGAAGTACTAGGATTGGCTCGTGGTAACTCTGTTCGTGCTCGCCACGCAGGTCGCGACATTATGGCAGGGCTTCGAAACCTTGTTGGTGGTGAGATTGCCGAATACGCAAAACTCCAAGCCGAAACCCGCGAGATGGCAACCCGGCGGATGACTGAATTCGCTGAGTCTGTTGGCGCAGACGCTGTCGTTGGAGTTCGCTACACAACCTCGATGATCGCTTCAGGTGCTTCCGAGATTCTCGCTTACGGTACCGCAGTCAAACTTAGCTAGCGCTGGCTAGACGTTGTAAGTGGTTTCGACGTAGTCCTCGACCATGTCGATAAAGTCGGTCGCAATATTCGGCCCCGACAAAAACTTCACGCGCTGTCCATCAACGAATACAGGCGCACGTGGGTCTTCGCCTGCGCCGGGCAGAGAGATTCCGATGTTGGCTGCTCGAGATTCACCCGGACCGTTTACAACGCAGCCCATCACGGCGACCTGGAGTGACTCGGAACCGGCGTGGCGAGTGCGCCATTCCGGTAGCTTGGCATCGATATGAACTTGGATGTCCTGAGCTAACTCTCGGAACAGAGTTGAAGTTGTTCGCCCACACCCCGGGCATGCGGTCACTGAGGGCCGGAATCGGCGAAGTCCGATGGCTTGCAAAATATCTTGACAGAGCCTAACTTCTTTGGAGCGATCCCCTCCAACTTCAGGAGTTAGCGAAGCTCGAATCGTGTCACCGATGCCCTGCTCGAGCAGAGTGCTTAGGGCGGCGGTTGTTGTCACGACTCCCTTTTGTCCCATACCGGCTTCGGTAAGTCCGAGATGAAGTGCGAAATCTGACTTTTCGGAAAGCTCACGGTAGACGGCGACCATCTGAGGAAGTCGCGAAACCTTGCAGGAAATGATGATCTGATTCGCAGCCAGTCCGATATCTAAAGCGGCTTCTGCGCTGGTCAGGGCACTTTCCACTAGTGCCACATTCTCGACCTGCTCTGAATTCAACGGATCGGCACTGCGGGAGTTTTCGTCCATCTTGGCCGCCATCACGTCTGGATCTAGGCTCCCAGCGTTGACTCCGATACGCACAGGTTTACCAAGTTCCTTGGCAATCTCGATGAATTGAGTGAAGTTCTCATCGTGGCGAACGCCTCGCCCAACGTTTCCAGGGTTAATCCTGAATTTGGCGAGTGTGTTCGCCATTTCGGGATAGTCCTTTAGCAGGCGGTGTCCGATGAAGTGAAAATCGCCGACGAGCGGTACGTTGCAACCTAAATCAGCAAGTTGTCTACTTACTTCTGGCACGGCTTGCGCAGCTGCAGCGTTGTTGACTGTTACCCGGACCAGTTCGCTTCCAGCATCAGCCAGAAGTTTTACTTGGGCAACTGTGGCTGCAATATCGGCTGTGTCGGTATCGGTCATCGACTGCACTACTACAGTGTTGCCGCCACCAATCATCACACCGCCAACGTTCACTGGGTGAGTGTTGTCTCTTGCCGCCAGTTCAATCGCTCCATCTCGTATCGAAGAATAAAATCACGCAAAACGATTTTACCGGTGGAATGGGATAAGTATCCGCAGCAAATGTGCGAATCTGCTGTTCAGCCTCGCCCGATAAGCCACACGGCGCGGACAACAACTATCACCACACCGACACCCAGCAAGCCGAATGCTGAATTCCAGAGAATCCCACCGTCTCGTTGCTTGTGTGCGAAAAGTGCGGGTATCCAAAGCGCAATGATCACGATCGGGAGTACGAAGTACGTCGAACGTGGAAGATCGCCGACAACCCACAGAGTCGCCAACAACACAGACGAAATAGCGGCAATTATTAGCTGATTTCGACGTGCCTGCGACAGAGTCAATTCTTACTAAACCTCAGATTGCGAGCAACTAGGAGTGAACCGGTTAGAAGAACGATTCGCCTTTGACGATTCGGGTCACGTCTTGAACCGATATCACAGCGATTAATCCGATTAGCAGTGCGAAACCGACTAAGTGAACAAGCCCCTCTCGTTCGGGAGAGATCCGCTTGCCACGTCGGGCGATCTCAACGAACACGAAGAAGATTCGTCCACCGTCCAGTGCTGGGATCGGAAGAATGTTCAGGATCGCTAATGACAAACTCAGAGTTGCCGCCAACGTCGCAAACGTGATGATCTTGGCTCCAAGACCAGCGTCCGCCACTGCAATTTCACCGGTGAGCTGCCCGATACCGATTGGCCCAACTGTCGAAGGGCCGTCGAACTGCGGGTTCGAGCTTCCGATGATGGTCGTGGTCAGGGCGTTTCGAGTCAGCACTACAGTATCGATAGCGTGCTGCCAGCCCATAGGGAATGCTTCGAACAGGCTGAGTCCTTCGTTCACGACTCGGCTGTTCTCTGTTGATATCTGAACTCCGGTAGCACCCTCTTGCACCGTTGTGCGGATTCCAAGAGAGCTATCGTGCAATCGAGCATCGGCCAGAGCAATATGCTTTCCGGTGTCTTCTGCCACAGCGACTACGCGAAGAACATCTCCTAAGGAAGCTGGAGGGTCGAGCCTCGCTGCGTCTTCAATGGATATTTCGTAGAGAGTGTCGGATGGTTCGTCTACAACTGTCAGGGACGTGTTGAGTCCTACTGAAACGTCAAAGACTCGTGCTCGAGAAAGCGCCATTTCTGTTGTCGGATCGGAAACCACAGCGACGACATTGCGTCCAGGTGGCTTCCAGCGCGGTATCAGAGTCGCTTTCACGATGTCGCCGGTGTACTGATATTGAGGTTCTGCGGGTCGAGCGAAGATGTTTGGGACACCCGATTCGAGTTCCCATGTGCTTTCTGCACCGAGCTTCACTGTTACGGCCTGTTGTAGTTCGGAAATATTTTCGATTGTCCGACCATCGACTTTGACGATCTTATCGCCAGGTTTGATGCCGGCAATGTCGGCCGGAGAGCCGGGGAACACAGTCATGATCGTGACGTCGCCAACTGGTTTTTCAGCTGGGATCATCAATACAAGAGGCAGAAGGACGAACGGAATAACGGCGTTCACGAACGCACCTGCGCCCATGACGACGATGCGCTGCCAGCGAGGCTTACTTCCGAGCGATCCAACAGCGTTGCTGCTTTCCTCACCGACCATCCGTACAAATCCACCGAGTGGAAGCCAGTTGAACGACCACAGCATGTCGGCTACAACTATCTGGTTGCCATCGACAGATTTGACCTTACCTGTAACGATCTGGCCGCCTTCAGAAGCCTCGGCGTCATCGCCTTTGGCTCGTGGACGGACGCTCACGGCAACTGTTTTACCCTGATCATCACGCATAGTCCGAATAGTTACGGTTTTGCCGACAAGTGAGTCTTTGTCGATCTCGTATCCAGTTTCATCGTCGATGATCACTGGAGTTTTACCGCTCCAGATCCCACCAGCTCGGGGCGGATATCCGAATCCGAATTCGAGCGTCTTGACGCCGAACCGTCGGGCGGTATAGAGATGACCGAGTTCGTGGAGGATTACGAGGGGGCCGAGCACGAGTAAGAACGTGACGACGCCGAAAAATACTGTTTCTGGCATATTCTTTAATGCTAGCTGAGAATCGTGGAGTGATTGTGGCGGGCTAGTGTGATTTCGGTTGCCCACTGCGCAGCTTCAATCGTATCTGCAACTGAAGGCTGTGGAATTGATTGGTGGCTTACGAGTGTTTCTGCGACTATGTCGGGGATTTGGGTGAATCTGATTTTCTTAGATTGGAACAGTTGCACTGCAGCTTCATCGGCCCCCGCCAACGCCGCCGGGTAGGTTCCGCCCCTCTTGCCGTAATCGAGAGCCAATTCGAAGCATGGGTATAGAGATTGATCCATTTCTTCGAAAGTAAGTGACCCCATAGTGACAGCATCGAGCCGAGGAAGATCACTATTCGCTTGGCGCTCAGGGTGGAACAAGGCGTGTTGGATTACTTGCAGCATGCTTGTCGGCCCGAGCTGCGCCTTCAATGCGCCATCGACAAATTCGACTAACGAATGAACAATGCTTTGTCGATGAATCGTCACATCGATCTGATCGAACGGTAGATCGAACATCCACCTCGACTCGATCACTTCGAACGCTTTATTCATCAACGTGGCCGAATCGACGGTGATTTTGGGTCCCATATTCCAGGTCGGGTGTTTCAGTGCCTGTTCTGGTGTCACATCGCCCAGTGACTCCCACGTACGGTCTCTAAAGGCCCCACCGGAGGCAGTGATGATTAATCGAGAAGGATCGCTCGCTTCACCCTCAAGGCACTGCCAAATAGCGCTCGGTTCACTGTCTGCGGGTAAAAAAGCCGAACCACTCTCTCGAACCGCCTTCATCAGCAGTTCTCCTGCCATGACAATGACTTCTTTGTTGGCGAGGGCTAGATCTTTACCGGCTTGTATCGCTGCCATTGTTGGCGGCATTCCGGCACAGCCAACCATGGCGGCCATCACAAGATCGACCTCTGGGAGGGAGACAATTTCTTCGGCAGGTGCGAATTTCGAGCCAGCGTAGCCAGATTCGACATCACCCAAAGTGTTGAAGTATTTCGGCTTGAATTCGTCGAGCTGCTTTTTGAACAACTCGGTGTTGTAACCGTTGCAGAGTCCAACAACTTCGAAGCGGTCAGGGAATGCTCGAACGATCTCGAGCGTCTGAGTTCCGACCGAACCGGTCGAACCAAGAATTACTAGCTTTTTTATAGTTGGCTCCATACTGCCGCCCAGTATACGACCGCGAGGTTCGGAATCACGCTATCTAAACGGTCCAGAATCCCGCCGTGTCCGGGGATTAAAACGCCGCTGTCTTTCACACCGGCTATTCGTTTTATCCATGACTCATATAGATCACCGAATACACCTGTTACGCCTAGAACGGCGCCGAGGATGCCTGCCGTAAGCGTGGCGAATGGGATATCGAAGGCAGCATCAATAACAATCGCTGCGATAACTCCGCCGATCACTCCACCGACGGCACCTTCCCAAGATTTCTTGGGACTTATTTTTGGAGCAAGTCGGTGTCGCCCGAAGGAAACCCCAACGAACAGTGCCACAGAGTCGACGGCGAACGTCGTGAGAATTGCCAGCAAAATAAGCTCACGTCCTTGATTGATTTCGACCAAGGCAGGCGCATGAGCCAGCGCTAGTCCTACATACGCCGCAAACAGCCAGTAGTGCCAATCACTGGCCTTACGTTTCGAGGATGATCGACTAAGTGTTGCAGTTCCTCTCAGCAGTAGCGCGAGACTAAAAATGATGCCAAGAGTTATCGGGAATATGTCGCCACTTATACGCCCGTCCGAGAGCATCCACGTGGCTATCGATACGAGTACCGCAGGTCCCATAACCAGAGAGATTATGCGTACACCGCCAGAACGACTTCCAGTTGGTCGCATCATGCGATCAAGCTCAGAGCCTCCGATCGCACCGGCCGCTATCGCCAGAACTGCAATTCCTGGCAAGTCGAGCCAAATTGCGATCAGCACGACGGGTATTCCGACACTTGCGCTGGCTATACGAATCCGCAATTGAGGTTCCTGTTGAGATTCACAACGCCGGTTGAGACATTGCAGGTAACTGGCTGTGGAAAGCTAAATTCGCTTGCCAAATCTTCTCTGACGCACGCCAAACGACTCGAACGCCGCATCGATGTGCTCGCCATAGAAGTCTGGCCACAATATTTCAGATGAGTAGAACTCTGAATAGGCGGTCTGCCATAGCAAGAAGTTACTGATTCGAAAATCGCCACCCGTGCGGATCAACAAGTCAACGTCGGGCATGTCAGACGTGTACAAATACTCGGAGAACTTTTTCTCGTCGATCTCGCTAGCCGAAATACCGTCCTCGATCATCTTTTTGGCGGCGTCTGCTATTTCAGCCCGTCCACCATAATCGAAGGCGATTCCGAGAGTCAGTCCTGTGTTGTTTTCAGTCATCTGAACAGCTTGCCCGAGCTCATCACGCAACTCATCTGAAAGTCTATCCACACGGCCAAGATGCTTTATGCGGACGCCATTTTCGTGAAGCTGTTGGGCTTCGTGGGCTATTACGGCGATTGCAAGTTCGAGAATGCCATTCACCTCTGACTCTGGTCGATCCCAGTTTTCAGTTGAGAAGGCATACATGGTCAGAAAGCCAACGCCACGTCTGGCAAAATCAGCTACAACTCTTTGTATATTTTCAAACCCGGCGTGATGCCCTTCTGAAACGTCGAGTCTACGGTTTTCGGCCCAACGCCCGTTGCCATCCATGATTATTGCGACATGATGCGGAACGCCTGTGCCAGGGTTCTTGCTGCGCTTGGATGCTTCGGGGTTTGCGGTCATTTGAATGCTATTTCAGCTTGGCTGCGGTTAGCCAACTTCGGCAGGTCTGGATGCAGGATTAAACCTGCATCACCTCTTCAGCTTTTGCTGCAGATTCAGCGTCGATTACGGCAACTGAATCGTCGGTCAGTTTTTGCAGATCTTTCTGAGCCCGCTGACAGTCATCCTGAGAAGCATCACCATCTTTTTCAATCATCCGGATGGTGTCTTGAGCATCTCGTCGAACGCTACGGATAGAGACTTTGCCTTCTTCACCACGTGCTTTGACGTTTTTGACCAAGTCACGACGTCGCTCTTCGGTCAAAGGTGGGAGGTTCAGACGAATGATCGCACCATCGATGTTAGGAGAGATACTTAGATCAGAGTTCTGAATCGCTTTTGCGATCGGGTCGATTGCATTCTTATCCCAGGGCTGGATCACCAGCAACCGCGCATCACCAACATTGATCTGGGCGAGCTGGTTGAGCGGCATTTCACTTCCGAAATACTCGACTTTCAGATTGTCGACAAGTCCGGTGGCGGCTCGACCTGTCCTTATGCCGGCCATTTCCCTTTTTAAGGCGTCGACCGTGTCCGTCATACGCTTTTTAGCGTCGGAGAGAGTTTCATCCAGCATCGTAGTTCCCCCGGAACCTGACTGTGCAGATGGTCTAAGACTTCCATCTGCTCCACAAAAGTTACAACTGGCAGCGTTTTATTGCCACCTTCAAGCCATCACGAATAGCGTGATATTTATTCAGCTTCGGCGCCGATTAACGTTCCAACATGCTCACCCGAAAGTATCGAAGCTAAGTTGCCTGATTTGAAGATATCGAACACCACGATCGGTAAAGCGTTGTCCATACATAGCGATAGCGCTGTGCTATCGAGCGCTTCCAGTCGTTGTGAAAGCGCCTCGTAATGCGTGATTTTCTCGTACTTCTTCGCAGACGGGTTCTTCTTCGGGTCGGAATCGTAAACACCATCGATTCCGTTCTTTGCCATGATCAATGCCGTGGCACCGATCTCAAGCGCTCGGAGAGCAGCAGCGGTGTCGGTGGTCATGTAGGGGTTGCCTGTTCCTCCAGCGAAGATCACGACTCGTCCTTTTTCAAGATGTCGGACCGCTCGACGTCGGATGTACGGTTCGGCGACCGATGGCATTGAGATAGCCGACTGCGTGCGAACGGTTACACCTGCACGTTCGAGAGCGTCTTGCAATGCAAGCGCATTCATGATGGTTGCGAGCATTCCAGCGAAATCGGCGGTAGAACGGTCCATGCCGGTCTGCTCGTAGTCCGCACCACGCCAGAAGTTACCACCACCGACGACGACACCAACTTCGGTGCCCATATCGACGATGTCCTTGAGCTGTTGAGAGACGTACTGCAGCGTGTCGGCATCTAAGCCGAACTCGCCATCCCCTTTAAAGGATTCACCAGACATTTTCAGAATCACACGTGAATATGTCGGTTTCGCCATCTATCTCTCCCCTTCAATTACAGCAGTTACAAAAATGCCCGGCCAATTGGCCGGGCATTCAGCTGATCAATCATCCACCAAGTTCGAAACGAGAGAAGCGTCTAATACGAATATTCTCGCCAAGCTTGCCGATCGCCTCTTTTACGAGGTCTGCGATCTTCATGCTTGAATCTCGGATGTATTCCTGTTCGAGAAGGAGCTGCTCGTCCTTCACGTCGTCTGAACCCTCTGGCATCGACTCTCGGTCGACATGGAGTGGACTCATAGCAGCGACCTGCATTGCGAGGTTTCGACCAAGTGCTTCAAACTCTTCAGTTCGAGCAACGAAGTCGGTCTCGCAGTTGAGTTCGACAAGCGAACCAACTCGGCCACCAGTGTGAATGTAAGAAACGACGAGACCTTCTGAGGTCTCTCGACCAGCCTTCTTCGCTGCAGAGGCGAGTCCTTTTTCGTTCAGGAGTGCTTCTGCTTTGGCGAGGTCACCATCGGCTTCTTCAAGCGCCCGCTTGGAATCCATGATGCCGGCGCCGGTCTTGTCTCGTAGCTCTTTTACTTGTGCAGCTGATACTGGCACGTCTTTATCCTCGATCAGCGACCGCAGAGCTATTGCCTACGGTCGCCTTACTAATTTCTATTTACTTGCGTTGACCTAGCTAACTACTTTGAGTCGCTAGAGTCGGATTTTTCGGCTTTTGCCTTCGCAGGGGCGTCAGCTTTTTTCGTTTCGGTCTTTGCAGCAGGTTTTGCGGCAGCCTTCTTAGGATCGGCCTTTGCCTTGGCAGGTTTTGCTTCTGCTTTGGCTTTAGCCTTCGCAGCAGGCTTCTCGTCCGCCTTGGCTTCAGATTTAGCCTCAGCTTTCGCC